>DATHES010000067.1:0-98444 GCA_035318465.1 Polyangiaceae bacterium | reverse complement strand
GAGGTGCGAAACCAGAAACACGCCGACCGGGAAAACGCCGCTCAGCGAGTGCAGCCGGCGCAAGAGAAAGCTTCGCCGCGAAGGTGCGCGAACTCGCAGGGCGTCGGCTTCCATCGAGCGCTACTCTCTCAGATTCTCGCTTTCAGATCGATCATCGCAGCGGCCATGGCCCGCTTGGCCGCCCCAACCGAATTCGTCGAGTCCGAGCCCCTCGAAATGCTACGTAACCTGAAGGGGTTACCGCTTCTGTCGGTGCACCTCTCTCGAGCATGACGCCGCGCCGCTTCCGTCCGAAATCCAGGCGAAACGCGCTTTCGCGGCTTCGATGGCTCGCGCTCGGCCTCGCGGCGTTTGCCGAAGGGTGCCGCTCGGGCCCCACGAGCGAGGCTTCCCCACGGGCGGCGCTCGCAAGCAGTCGATCAGCGCAGGAGATCTTTCGCCCCCTGAAGCAGCGCTTCATCGGGTCGAACACTGCGCAACGAGCGCAGCTCACGCGTAACTTGCTGTGGTTCATCGACGCTTATCCCAAGGACGGCTGCACGCCGCTGGCCACGATCTACCTTGCCCTCATCGCCGCCGATCAGGGGGACATGACCCGCGCGCGCAGGCTCGTCGACGAGGCGCGCACGGGTCCCAGCGGCACCGCACGCGATCTGTCCGAGCTCGTCGAAGGCAAGATTCTGTTGCAGCGCGGCGAGTCCGCGCAGGCATTCGAGCGCCTCTTGCCCATGGTCGGCAAGCTCATCGACCCCTACGCGCGGCTGCTACTCGACGAGGGCATCGTGACGGCCGCGATCGGCGCCCACCGCTGGTACGAAGCCGTTGCGTACATGGATCTCTGGCTCCGCGACGGCCAGGAAGACGAAGCGGAGATCGTCGGTCGCGCAGTCCGGCGCAGTCTGGAAGCCATTCCCGCGGACGCGCTCGAGACCATGCTCAAAGCGATGCAAGGTGAAAATCCCCGCACCGGATACGGGCCCGAGATCCGCAAAGCCGTCGTGTCGCGGCTGGCCAACGTGGCGCTCGCCGACCAAAATACCGATCTCGCGCGGCGGCTGGTCGAGTCCACCGACGATCAGTCGCTCGGTGAGGCGGCCGAGGGGCTCGAAGAGCTCGCATCGAGCGGGGGCTCGCCCACGGTGGAGGGGCGCACCATCGGCCTCCTCGTCTCCACCGGTAAGAGTCTGCTCGGAGTGCGCGCGGCGCAAGTGCTGACCGGCGTCGTCGATGCGCTGCGCGTGGGAGGCGGGGGGCCATCTGATCACGTTCGGCTCGCGACGCGCGACGAGCGCGAGACCAAACGCACCGAGCTTGCCCTCTTGTCTTTGGCGAGCCACGGCGCCGCCATCCTCATCGCCGGCTTCGACGCCGCGCAGGCCGACGTTGCCGCGCGTTTCGCGGTCCGCACGCGCATCCCCGTGCTCCTGCTCTCTCCGCTCAGCGACGGAACCACGCCGCCGTTTCCGGCATTTCTCGTGGGAGCTTCCCGCGAAGGGGTCGCGCAAGCGCTGGCGGAGCACGTGAGAGCCAAGGGCGCACGCTCCATCGCCGCCATCGGTGGGCACCTGCCGGAGGCGACGAAGCGTGGATTTTCGCTGCTCGAGGAAGGTTCGTGTGACGCAGCCGAGGTGCAATCCGGCGAGTCGCGCTTTCCCGTGGAGGCGTGGCGCAAGGGACGACTCGACGCGCTGCTGTTGCTCGGCGACGCCTCGTGCACGACCGACGCCCTCAGCGATGCGGCGGAGGGCAAGCTCGGGCGCGTGCGCGCGGCCATCGGGCTCGACGCGGCCGAGATCGTGTCCGAACCGAGTCCGCTGCTTCTCTCGGTCGCTGCCGCGGGCCGGTTTCCACTCACCCCGGGAAATGCAGGTTCGCCTCTCTTCGGCTTCAAGGAAAGGCACGGCCAAGCCCCCAGTTGGTTTTCCACCATCGGCCACGACGCCGCCGTGCTGGCGCGTGCGGCGCTGCGAACGCTCCCCACCGACGCGACCGAGCAGGCCGGTGAAGTCGCTGGGCGCCACCAACGAGCCCAAGCGTCGCTTCGCGGCGTGGAGGTCGACCTTTGGTCGACGACGGCTCGCGGCTTTGCGGGTGGCTCTGCCCTCGAGCGCGACGTCCACGTCATCGAGGTCAAGTGACTTGCACGCCCCTGCCCACCCGGCGTTCGACGATCAGGCTCGCGCGCCGCCTCGCTCCGCACCTCGGCCCGTCGGACCTCGTCGTGCTGTCCGGCGATCTCGGCACCGGCAAAACGTTCTTCGTGCGCGCGCTTTGTCGGGCCCTCGGTGTGCCGTCCGAGGTCGAGGTGACGAGCCCGACGTTCACGCTCGTCCACGAGCTCACCGCGCGTTTTCCCATCGTCCATGCGGACGCATATCGGCTCAAAGACGAAGCGGAGCTCCTTGCCCTCGGCCTGCGCGAAGCACGGTCGGAGGGTGCGCTCCTCTTACTCGAATGGGGAACGCCGTACGTCGACGTGCTCGGCGGCGACGCGCTCGTCATCGCCTTCGAGCACGCCCGGTCCCCCTCCGCGCGGCGCGTGACGTTGAGTGCCCGCGGCGCGCGCGGTGCGGAGCTGGTCGCCGCCTTGGAGCGGCCCCCAGAAGGGCCCGCTCCCCGAGAGGTAATCGACCCCAAAGGCCGCAACCAGTGATACGACTCATCGAGTGGAAGAGGCAGCCCAAGGCACTTTACCGGCCGGCCGCGGGCGGAGTTGGCTCTCGGGCGTCATTGGAGTCCTCGACGAGCTCGGTACCACCGTCCTTCTGACGCTCGAGACCCTGCTGTGGTGCGTGCGCGGTCCCTTTCGGGTGGGACAGCTCATCCTCGCCATGGAGTTCATCGGCGTGCAATCGATCTTCATCGTTGCGTTGACCGGCACGTTCAGCGGCATGGTGCTCGCACTTCAGATGGTGCACAGCTTCAAACAATTCCAGGCCGAGGGGCTCATTGGCGGCGTGGTGGCGCTCTCGCTGACGCGCGAAATCAGCCCTGTGTTCACGGGGCTCATGGTGACGGCGCGGGCGGGCAGCGCGTGGGCCGCAGAGCTCGGCAACATGCGCGTCACCGAGCAGATCGACGCCCTCACCACGATGGGCGTAAGCCCGGTGCAGTATCTTCTTTCACCGCGCCTCGTCGCGTCGGTGTTGATGGTACCGCTGCTTTGCGTCGTCTACACCTGCGTCGGCATGGTCGGCGCGTGGATCGTGGCTGTGCAGTGGATGCACGTGGACCCCGGCGTTTTCGTCGCTCGCGCCAAACTATATTGCTTACCCAGAGACTTTTTCATGGGCGAGATCAAAGCGTGCGTGTTCGGCTTTCTGATCTCGGCCATCTCCTGTCGCCAGGGGTACTTCGCTTCCGGCGGTGCCCGCGGGGTGGGGCTCGCTACGACCCGCGCCGTCGTCCAGAGCGCAGTGGCCATCCTGATCGCGAACTACATCCTCGCCGCGATGCTCACGCGCGACTAGCTCGCGCCGCCGTCGGCACCACTTGGGACACGCGCGACGGGCTCGCGCCGCTGTCAGCACCACTGGGACCCAAGGCGGTCGTAACCACAACCATGTGGCAATTCTGGCTCAGACAGCCTAAGTCTCGGCAACAAGGTCCCCTCGGTGCGCCGCTTCGCCCGTTTTCGTGCCCGCCTCGCGCCCGCCCTTCTCCTGCTGCCGGCGGTGCTCATCCTTTCATCCGACCTGATGCGGCGCTGGCAGCGGTTGCCCGCGTGGACAGCCGGTGATGCCCTTCGCTACAGCATCGCCATCCTCGAGAGCGCCGCCATTTGGGGAGGGCTCTTGCTACTGGCGTCACGCCGTCGCGGCGGCCTGCGCTGGATAGCGGGGCTCGCGTTCGTGCTCGTCGGCGCGCTGGCTCTCGGCAGCGAGCGCTATTTTTACGATCAGTTCGAGACCTATTTGAACGCCGATGCCGCGCTCTTCGGAGCGGCTTTCCCGGCCAGCCTGCGCAGCCAGATCGCCGCCGACGCCTCGGGGCTCATCGGGGCGCTCGCCGTACCGTTCGTCTATTTTGCAGCTTTGGCCGCAGCGGGGCGTCGATGGATACGGCCGCTTCGGCATTCTTTGCGCTTCGGCAAGTGGGCGCTCGTCGGCGGCATCGCTTCCATCGCCATCTTTCCCTGCTCGTTTCGCACCGTGCAAGCGGCACCCCCGGACGTGATTTTCCTCCATGCGATGGGCCGCGTCGTGCGCCAGCTCGCGCAGGGCAAAACCGCGCATGTCGAGCCGGGGATTCGCCGTCCACCCTACCTGCCCGCGGTTTCGCCCGCAGCGGGACCGGCGCGCAACGTTCTTCTCGTGCTCACCGAGAGCGTCCGTTTCGACGCGGTGTGCACGTCTTACGAGCCGGAGTGCCCGCGTTCCCCATTCACCAACCGCGCCGCGCCCGAGCGCCTTCCGCTGCTGCAGATGCGTTCCAACAGCTCGACCACCGCCATCTCCTTCGGCGTTTTGCTGTCGGGCCTCGGTCCCACCGAGACCCGCGCGTCGATCCACGACGCGCCGCTCCTCTTCGACTACGCGCATGCCGCAGGCTACGACACCGCTTACTGGACGAGTCAGCACATGATGTTCGCGCATTCGGAAGAGTTCGTGCGCGACCTTCCGGTGTCACGACGCTGCGGGGGCACCGACCTCGACCCCGATGCCGACATCGACATGGGGGCCAGCGACCATCTACTTACCGAGCGTGCCAACCGCGAGCTTCCTCTGCTGCGCGAGCCGTGGTTCGCCGTGGTCCACTACTCGAGCACCCATTTCCCCTACCGCGTGGTCGAGGGCGACGAGCCCTTTCAGCCATCCAGTTCGAGCAAAGCGCCCGACGACAATGCCGAGCTCTTCAACTACTACCAGAACGCGGTCTACGCGCAGGATCGCACCATTGCCGATCTCCTTGGCGCCCTTCGCTCGACCGAGGCCGGGCGCCGCACGGTCGTTCTCTACACGTCGGACCACGGCGAAGCTTTCCGCGAGCACGGTCAGCTCGGTCATACCGGGGCAGTCTTCGACGAGGAGATCCACGTGCCGGCGTGGATCGATGCGCCCGCGGGGACACTCACCAGCGAGGAACTCGCTCACCTCACGGCGCGTGCGGCGAGTCCCACCTGGCACACCGATCTCGCGCCGACGTTCCTCGATTTGATGCGCGTCCGTGTGGCCCCCGAGCTCAGCCGATTTCAGGAACCCATGATGGGTACGAGCCTCCTGCAGAAGGCTCCGGCCGAGGCGTGGGTGCCGCTCACCAACTGCAGCGAGCTCTGGGGCTGCGCGTTTCGCAACTGGGGGATCATGCGCGGATCGCGCAAGCTCGAAGCGCGGGAGTGGGATTTCGATTGGCACTGCTGGGACGTCGCCGCCGATCCCTTCGAGCGACACGACCTCGGTGCCCGCGCGTGCGCCGACTTGCCCGACATCGCCCAGCGCGTGCTCGGCGGCCTCCCGCGCAACGCTGCTGAGCCTGCGGGCCCGCTCACCGCGAAGTAACGAGGCGGATCGCGCCCGCGCCCGGTGTCACGCACTCAGCGCGAGCATGCGATCGATCGGTGCCCTCGCCCGCTCGATCAACTCCGCCGGCATCTCGATGCGCGGCGTCAGGTCGCGCAGCGCGAGGTACACTTTCTCGAGCGAGTTGCGCTTCATGTGCGGACATTCGTTGCACGCGCAGTTGCCGTCGGGCGGGAGAGGGATGAGCTCCTTGTCCGGTGCCGCTTTGGCCATCTGATGCAGGATGCCCGCCTCGGTGGCGACGATGAGCTCACGCGCCGGCGAGCGTGAGGCGTACTGGAGCAGCGCGGTGGTCGACCCGATGAAATGCGCGCGCCGGAGAATCGGATCTTCGCATTCCGGGTGCGCGATGAGCTCGGCCTGGGGATGACGTTCGAGAAGCCCCACCAGCTTGCGCTCGCTGAACGTTTCGTGCACGACGCAGCTGCCTTGCCACAGGATCATGGGGCGGCCGAGCTTCTTGGCCAGAAACGCGCCCAGGTTCTTGTCGGGGGCGAACAGGATCTCTCGCGAGGCGGGTATCGACCTTACGATCCGTTCGGCGTTCGAAGAGGTGCAGATGTAATCACTCTCGGCTTTCACCTCGGCCGAGCAGTTGATGTAGGTGATCGCGACCGCGTCGGGGTGCTTGGCTCGCCAGGCGCGAAACTGGTCGACCGGACAACCGTCGGCCAGCGAGCAGCCGGCCAGCATGTCAGGGACGACGACGACCTTGTCTGGATTCAAGATCTTGGCGGTCTCGGCCATGAAAAGGACTCCCGCGAAAAGGATCACGTCCGCTTGCGTCTTCTTGGCGGCTTGCGCGAGTTGCAGCGAATCGCCGAGACAGTCCGCCACGTCTTGGATGTCCCCGTCCTGGTAGTAGTGGGCCAAAAGGACCGCGTTCCTTTCCCGCTTCAAACGGTCGATCTCGTCTTCGAGGTCGAGCGGCAGCGGAGGGTCGCCGAGAAGCGGTAGGGCCGTGCTCATGTTCGGAATGTAATCCGCCTCGCCGGCGATGCTATTGTTTTGAAGAGAATGCGAAGCGGCCGGTGGACCAGTGCGGCGGCGTGGCTCGCGGCGGGATGCGTCGCGTCGGTCCTGTCGTGTCTGCGCGGCGCCCCCGAAGTGTCGACCCCGCCACCCGCGGCGAGTGCCGATCCCATCGCATCGGCGCGCGGTGCGGCGCCCGCGGACGGGCCGAGTCTCGCCAGGAAGGTCGCGGTGGGCGCGGCGCGGCTCTTTCCCGACGTCGGCGCGGTCTCATCGGGCGTCGTGGCGGTGCAAGCCGATGGCAGTCGCCAGCTCATCGTTGCCGGCATTCGGGTGCTCGACCACCCCAACGGTTCCATGGAGCGCGCCCGAGAAGTCTTGCCCGGCGGTCCGGCCCGCGTGGTGACGGTTCCGAGCCGTCTCGGCGGAGGCTTGCTCATCTACGTCGCTGCCGGCGGCAGTACCCAGCTCTGGCGCGCCAAGGGATGGCTCGACCGCCTCGAGCCACTCGGTGAAATCTGGGGCACCGTCGGCGACATCGTGCCCGGGTTCGATCGGCTCTACGCGCGCCTCACGAGCGGCGACATCAAGGCCGTCGACGCCCTTTCGGGGCGCCAGATATCGCTCGGCCCCCTGCCACGCGCCACGCGCATCGGTCAGCTCGCGTTTGCCGATGCGTGGCGTGCCGTCGCCGTCGTCGACTTTCGCGGAGCTTTGGCGACGTTCGACGCAGGGATGACATGGCGGCCGGTGCCCATCGGCGAACAAGGCGTCACCCAGCTCTCCCTTCGCAACGGCGACTTCGTGCTCGAGGGTGCGCGACAGCGCGTCCTTCTCGGACCGCGCGGAGAGCTCGAAAGGGAAGAGGTGCGCGAGCCTCCCCCGCGAGGCCGGGAGGCCAATTCGAGCTCCGGGGAGGTCGGTGCGGGCTCGAATCTCTCGTTCGAGTCGCTGGCGCGTCGTTGGGGAGGCGATGCCACCGGCTTCGGGCGGCGCCCTCTGCGCGCGGCCATCGAGGACGGTTGGCCCGATGGTTCGGAGCACAATGGCGCCCCTACGGCGATCGTCGCCCACGGCGGCGCGCTCCACCGCGTCGAGCTCCGCTCCGGGTCGGTCGTCGCATCGCGTTCGGGCGCCTTCCGTGAGGAGGACGGCCTTTGTCATGCCGTCGCCATGGGCAGAGGGTTCGGCTTCGTCTGCGGCGCGCAGGGCGGAGGGACGGCCGTTTACGCCTTCGTTCCACCCTTCGAGCTGCGGGTGGTGGCGCGCTTTACCCGACCCCGGATGCTCATTGCGAGCGGCAATGGGGGCTTCGTCGTTCGCGGTGGCTGCGCCCGCGATGGCGCTTCGTCGAGCGCCTCCAGCGATGCGTTCTGCTTCTTCACCGCGAGCGGTGAAGAACGCGAGGTGAAGGCACCGAGCACCGTCAAACGCGAGAACGCCACGCTCTACCCCGTCGTCCTCGCCGACGGCCGTGCGCTTTTCGTGGCACCGCCGGAAGGCGATACGCCGGGCAGGCTGTTCGTCGCGCAAGGAAAGGCCTTTGCCACGATCCCACTGACCGTCGAGCCGAACCAAACGGTGTTCAAGCGAGGCACGCTGCTCGACGGCGTCGAAGAGCGCTCTCCCGGCGTCCTCGGTGCGTGGGTGCTCGTCGGCGCCGAGTTGCGCGGAGTTCGCATCGGTCTCGACGGCAAAGTCGATGTTGGACGCGTCACGAGCAACGTCGAGCGGACCGTCGTGGCGGGCCGCTTCGCTCTCGAGTGGGGACGAGGGGGCCGCGGTATCGAAACGATCGATGGAGGCATGACGTTTCGTCCCGTCGACCTGCCATCGTCGGACCTTCCGACGCCGTCGCGCACGGTGGCAGCTTGCGGTGCCGTCGGTTGCGCCCAAGGTGGATGGCTCCGCGTCGGCTGGGGCGGCGGGTCCGAGGCGCTCGATCTCGTGCCCGCACCTACTCCGAAGCCCTCGCGCGTGACGCTGGCATCGCCACGCGGCATCGCGCTGCGCTGCTATCCCACCGGTGAAGTATCGGGTCCCGTTCCAAAGCCTGCTGAACGGCCCGCGCCGAGCCCCGCCAGGACGCGCGCCGCGACCAAGCTCTCCGCCTCGGGAACGGCCCCCGCATCTTCCGCCAAACCAGGGTGGCCCCCGCCTGGCATTTCGCAGCCGCGCATGCCGCCCATCTTCGTCCCCTTGCCGAGCCGGTCCGCGGTCGGGCCCGTGAGCTCGACGACCGCGCCGGCCAACGCAACCTCGTGGTCGGCATTCCGCGGAGATCCCGCTCCCGCGCTCGCATCGGGAGACGTCGGACTCGAAGCGGGGACCGACCCCCCCGTCATGATGCAGGCGCGGATCTACGCCTGGGGCGCGCGAGGGGCGGAATGGTCACTCAAGGGGCACGTCCAGGCGCGGTTCGACGATCGCTTCGAGCGCGCTGGCATTCGCACCACCGCGACATCGCCGTCGCCTTGGTCGGGCGAGGATCGCGCGGGCGACGCGCTCGGACTCACCGCCGGTCAGAGCGTGAACTGGTCGGCGCTCCTCGACGGCTCGGGTCAAGCCGCGCTCATCGTCGGTCAGCGCGGCGCGTCGAAAGCCGATCTCTACGCCGCGGCGCAAGGTCAGCCCCTCGTGCCCCTTCGCGACGTCGACCATGCGCCTCTGCCACCGCCCAACAGCGTCGTTCGCATCGGCTCGACTTGGTTTTTCCTCGTCTCGACGATGACACCGACCACCTGGGGCGCGACCATCTACCGTGCCGACGGCGGGGTCGTGCGACGCCTGACGCGTTTACCGCGTATTCCTGTTCCCGCCGGCGAGTTCTCCCCCCGGCTCATGCGTCGATCGCAAAGCCAGGGGCTCGGGATCTTGGTGCAAGGTGCGCCCGGATTCGATCAGGTGATCCGCGATTGGTACGTGCTCCCCGTCGACCCCGACACTGGGGAGCTCGATGAACCGATTCGGCTCTTCGGCAGTGATCTCGAAGGTCAGATTCCGGAGCGATGTGCGCCCGATCGCGACGGCTGGGTCGTGAACACCGACCTCAGCCTCGCGCCGGCCATCCAGATCGTCTCTCCCGCACAAGCGAACGTCAGCTCCATCGAGCTGCGCCTCCGCCTCGACCCGGGCGCCGTTTGCGTCGACGCCATGGCGGCGCGTGCCGAAGCAGTCGTGTTCGCGCAGCCCGCGGCCGTCGCTCGAATTCCCCCTTCGCCCGACGGCTCGTTTCCCGACCTTCCCCTCGCCGCAACCGATTCGTCGTCGGGCCGTCGGATGCTTCTCAAATGTGGCAAGTAGCTAAAAATTGCTCCGCGGACGTTGCTGTCTCTTCCAGCTGCGATATCGATACTTCAACAAAGAAATGGCATCGCCCTGCGCCACACCATAAGTGCTTGATTCTTCGTTTAAATGGTCAGGCACGCTCCGTGCTTACAATGGGGGTGTCCGCGCGAAGTGCGGCCGTCCCCCCCCCGGCCCCTTTGCGCGGGCTTTTTTTGTTCAGCGTGAAGAGCCCGCTGGACCGCGAAGCTTCTCGGCCATCTTCTCACCGAGTTCGATCGAGCGCCGGGTGGCACTCTCGACCGCGTTGATGAGCGTCGTTCGTAGGCCGCCTGCTTCGAGCGTATGAAGGCCGGCGATGGCCGTTCCACCCGGGCTCGTCACCATGTCTTTGATGCGGCCTGGGTGCTCGCCCGTTTCGAGAAGCAACTTGGCCGAGCCGTAGACCGTCTGGGCAGCGAGGAGCAAGGCGGTCTCGCGGTGGAGGCCCACCTTCACGCCACCGTCGGCGAGCGCCTCGATCATGAGCATGACATAGGCGGGGCCACTGCCCGAGAGGCCCGTGACGGCGTCGAGCAGCGACTCGTCGAGGACCACGACGCGTCCTGTGGCTTCGAAAAGCTGTCGCGCCAGCGCGAGATCGTCTTCCGAAGCATGGGTGCCCGGAGCGATAGCCGTCGCTCCCGCCAGCGCAATGGCCGCCGTATTCGGCATGGTGCGGATGACGCGCGTGTCCGGAGGCAGCCGCGATTCGATGAACGCGATGGGGACACCGGCGGCGATGGACACCACCAGCGCATGGGGCTTCAGCGCGCCAGCGATGGGGACCATGACCTTGTCGATGATCTGAGGTTTGACGGCAAGGACGACGACGTCCGACCAAGCGGCGAGCTTCGCGTTGTCATTGGTGGTGGCGATGCCATGCTGCCCGGCGAGCTCCGCGAGGCGTTCTTCGCGTACGTCGCTCGCCAGGATCTGCGTGGGACCCACCGTGCCCGAGTGCAAGAGGCCCTTGATGAGCGCGCCGGCCATGTTGCCGGCACCGACGAAACCGATTTTTTTATCCTTCATGTCGACGCTCCGACCGCCAGCACTGCGAGCTGCAGTTGACTTTCTACGATGCGATCGAGTTTTTCCCGGACCGCGGCGCCGGTGCCGTCTGATCGCAGGTCCCGCGCGATGTCCTCGTGTCGCAGGAGCAGCGGGACGCGGCGCGCGGTCGAAGGGTCAGTATGCAGGGCGGCGAGCCATGAGGCGGCCAGCACCACTTCCTGTCCCGGACGGGGCAGACGGTAGCGATTCGCGAGCGTGATCGTGCCCCGCTGGTGGAGCGCGGAGAGCGGTTCGAGGCGGTGCCGCCGTGGCAAGAAGAGACGGGCAGCGACTTTACCGAGCAAGAGTGCGTGGTCAGGTTCGTCGACCAGCAGGTATCGAATGGCGTCGATGACGGCGGCGCCGACATCGCGTTGCTCGTCGACTGCTTTGCGTGCTTCTGCGCGCGAGGACTCGACGTCCTCGGGTCGGACGCCGAGCCTGGCGGCGATGGTGGTCATGGCGCGGTCTTCGCGCGGGTCGATGCCGTCATTGGCTGCCGCCCGCCAAGCGCCGTCGACGAGGGTCCGACCGAGCTTGACGTCGAGATCCACCGGGGGCTCGAGCTCGCTCGGCGCTACCGGGGCTTCGCTGAGCAGCGTTGTCTCGGCCTCTCTGGGAAGGCCGAGCGACGCGACGAGCGCCGCGATGAGATCGGATTCGTCGGCGTCGAGCTCGCCATCGGCGGACAGAATCGTGGAAAGAACCCGCACCGCGAACGATCCGACTTCGCGGACCTGCTCCACCTTTTTCTCGCTCGGTTTGGTGGTGAAGAGCGCGCGAACGCCGCGCACCCCACCTTCGAGCGTCAGCCCGCCCGACACCAGCTCGGCCATCGGCATCCAGACCGGCGGGCAAATCGGCGCGATGGCAGCGGCGAGTCCCGTCATCCATTCGCGGTACACCGTCACGCCGACGGCGCTGCCCCCGCTGACGATGCGCTCATAGACGTCGGATCTTCGCCGCGCGAGGGCGGTGAGCGTGTCTTCATCGTCGCGACCGGCCGCCGCCACGGCGAAGAAAACATCCTCGGTCACCGCCTGGAGCCCCCGCACCAGCTGGGTCTGCTCGGGAAGCGACGACATGATCTTGGTCTCTCGTTTCCGGAGTGTTTCGGGTCAGCCGAGGCCTGCTTGTGCTGCCCGCACCTTGTCATCGCGCTCTTTCAGGCTCTCGAGAATGATGACCGCCGTTTCTTCGATGGCGCGCCCCGTCACGTCGATCACCGGCCAAGACGGATGTTGGGCGTAGAACCGTGCCGCGAAGGCGAGCTCCTCTTTCACGTGCTCGCGCAGCGCGTAGTTGGTCTCGGCGGGCATCCCCAGCTGGCGCAGGCGCGCCTGGCGGATCTCGCAGAGTTGATCGAGACCAATGGTGAGCCCGACGATCCGATCCTGCGGTGCTTCTTCGAGCTCGCGGGGGGGCGGCACGCCGAGGACGAGAGGGAGATTGGCGACCTTCAGGCCGCGCTGGGCAAGAATGGTGGAGAGCGGCGTTTTCGACGTGCGCGAGACTCCGACCAGGACGAGGTCTGCCTTCTTGAAGTTGCGCGGTTCCTTGCCGTCGTCGCTCTTGACGGCGAATTCGACGGCCTCGATGCGCCGGAAATACTCCTCGGACAGAGGGAGCATGCTGCTCGGCAGGTTGATGGGCTCGCGGTCGAGGAAGTGACCGAGCTTGCCGATGAGCGAACCGATGACGTCGACCGCGTCGACCTTGAGCTCGGAGGTGGAGGCGTGGATGTATTCCCGAAGCTCGGGGCTCACCACGGTAAAGACGAAGAGAGCTCCCTCCTTGCTCGATCGCTCGAGGATCGTGCGCGCGATTTCCTTGGTGCGCACGCGGGTATGGAGGCGAATGACGGCGCCCGCCTGCGGGAATTGAAGGAGCGCCGCGCGGACGACCTTCTCCGCGGTTTCCCCCGTGGAGTCGCTGACAACATCGATGAAACGGCCGGCCATGAGGCGCATCCTACTCAATCCCGCGAAATAGGCGACCTTTCCCGAGCAAAACAACGACGACCCGCGCCGGCCCCCCTTGCCGCAACCATGTGCTAACACCGCCATGTGCAGGATCCGTATGACGTCCTCGGCGTGGAACGCGACGCCTCGACGGAAGAGGTCAAATCGGCATTTCGCCGCCTCGCGCAGCGGTTCCACCCCGACAGGAACCCCGGGGACGACGCAGCCCAGCAGAAATTCAAAGAAATCAACTCCGCCTACCAGATCCTGAGCGACCCGGAAAAACGGGCCGTGTTCGATCGTTTCGGCAACACCGGATCGGGGGGCGGCGGGGTCGGCTTCGATATCAGCGATCTCGGCAACATCAACATGGATGGGATCTTCGGCGACCTTCTGCGGGGCTTCGGCATTCGCACGGGCGATCGGGGCGATATCAAGAAGGAGATCCTCGTCACATTCGAAGAGGCGGCGTTCGGCGCAGAAAAAGAGCTCACCTACGAGCGAACCGAGGGGTGCAAGGATTGCCATGCCTCGGGGTCGGCTCCGGGCCACGCCAAGGAAACCTGTCCGGGCTGCGGAGGGCGCGGGCGCGTGCGTTTTCAGCAGGGACTGTTTCCGGTGTCCCTCGAGCGCAGCTGCTCGAAGTGCTTTGGTACGGGCAAGCTCGTCACCCACCCGTGTTCGACCTGCGGGGGGACGGGCCTTCTTTCCATCGCGCGAACCATCGAAATCTCGATCCCCGCCGGCGTCGAGAGCGGGTCGACGCGGACCATCGAGCGCGCCGGTAACACGCAGCGGCCCGATCGGACCCCCGGCGATCTCGAGCTCGTGGTGACCGTGGCGTCGCACCCTTTTTTCAAGCGATCCGGCGACGACGTCCTCTGCTCGGTGCCCATCTCGTTCGTGCGAGCGGCGCTCGGCGGCGAGTGCGAAGTCCCGACCTTGGAGGGCAAGGGGAAACTGAAGATTCCCCCCGGCACCCAGCCGGGGAGCATGCTGCGGATCAAAGGGAAGGGCATCGTTCGACGCTCGCGCAGCGGGCGCGGCGACCAGTTGGTGGAGGTCACCGTGGAAGTGCCGACGGCGCTCACCCTGCGCCAGCGGGAGCTCTTGCAACAGCTCGGTAGCGAGCTCGGTGACGAATCGAAGCCGCAAGAAAAAGGCTTTGTGCAGAAGCTCAAGGAGATCTTCGGGTAGGTGGGAGAGCGCCCTCCATCTCGATGGGGGGAAATCCCCAAACGGTGGTGGTAGGCTGGTCAGAGTATGTCGACCTCGAAGACGGATTCCGATCGCCGCATTGCCGACCGGCACGCCATCGAGCTCCGCGTCGAGTACCGCCGGCTCAACACCTTCTTTGCGGACTATACGAAGAACATCTCCAAGGGGGGTACCTTCATCCGCACCGACAAACCGCTCGACGTGGGGACGGAGTTCATCTTCGCGCTCGCCATTCCGCACCTGAGCGAGCCGCTCCGTTTACGGGGCCGGGTCGTTTGGACGACGACGCCCGATCGCGCCAACGACGAGTCGCCGTCGGGCATGGGGATACGTTTCCAATACGCGGAGGACCGAGAACGCACCGAGACCGAGTCCATCGTGGAAGGGCTCATGCGCGACCAGCTCGGCGACCACCTCTCGGCCAAGCTACTCGGGCGCAAGGGCTAATTACGGGATGGACACGCCGGCGGGCGTGGGGGCGTCGGAGAAGCGGGAGGGGCCGGCCAGCAGGTCGCGCGCGAGACGCACTTCGACGAGATCGATGGCGGTGCTGTTGGCGACTTCGGCCAGCGTCTTGGCGGCGGCGCCATCGCCGGCGATCTTGCGGCCGAGCGAGGTGTAAAAGGAGGCCTCGGTTTTCTGTCCCATGGTGCGGGCGGCGGCGAGAAGGTCGCCGTCTTTGAGCTTGCCGAGGGCCCACGCCGCGAGACGGCCGGGCCAACGACCGTCGTCCTTGATGCTCGCCAGGGCGCGCCCCGCCGTGCCGTCGCTGCGGGTCTTGGTTTCCTTCTCCGTGAAGAGGAGCCAAAGGGCGGCGTAGACGAGATCGTCGTCGGCGAGCTCGCCCGCGAGGCCGCGGGTGACGGCGGTGCGGGCGGCCACGATGTCCTTCTTCAGGAACGCGCGCTGGGCTGCTTCGAGCACCGTGGCGGCGAGCTCTCGCTTGTCCTGGCCGGCATAGACGAAAGCGCGCTCGGTGGCGCGCGTGGCGCCTGCCGTGTCCGAAAAGCGAAAGAGCACGCGCGCCAGGAGCCGTTCAGCGTGGACTTTGGCGACCGTGTCCTTGGCGCGCCTTCGCGCGTCGAGGCTGGAGGTGAGGGCGGAGGCGAGCGCGGCATTGGCCTTGTCGGAGGCCCCCAGATCCTTCAGCACTTCGAAGATGTTGAGGTGCGCTTCACCGGCGGAGCGCGGGTGCTGTTTGGCCTCCGACGTGGCGAGAGCGCGCGTCAGCTGCTCGAGGGCGGCCTGGGGCCGCGCCGCCTGACGCTCGATGGCCGCCAGTGAAAGGTGCGCGTCGACGGTCGGCTCGAGGGCGACCGAGCTTTCGAGCAGGGGTTTGGCCGCCGCCAGGTTTCCGGCTCGCGTCTCGATGGTTCCCATCGCGAGCTTCACGCGCCCGGCGCCGGGCTCCAGTCGATCTTTCCATTCCGGCCGCGAGGCGAGGGCAAGCAGTGGATCCGACGCGGTGTAGACGCGCCGGGCGGCAGCGCTGTCGTCCGCATCGTCCTCGCGCAAAATCGTCTGGTAGACGACACCGAGAGCACCGCTCAAGAGGGCGGGCTCGGGGTGAGGCAGCACCGAGTCCGCGAGCACGAGGGGCGCGCCTTCGGGGAGGCCGAGCTGCACCAGCAGCGTGGCCAATGCCACCGCGACGTCGGAGGCCGTGGGGTCGAGGCGGTACGCCTCGACCGCGGTACCGAACAGTGCGGCTTTCAGAAGGCCGGGTTCGACGGCGAGCTCCGGGTCGTTCTCCGCGTTGCGGGGGCCCGGGCTGTCCTTGCGCTCGGGATTCCAGAGCCACGCCAAGAGATCGCGCCAGGCGCCCGCGTCACCCCCATTGGCGGCGCGGTCGAGGCGCTCGTAGAGCGAAGGAGGGGTAATCTTGCGCGCGGAAGTTCGTTCGATCTCGGCGAGCGCACCGGTGGCGTCGCCATGACGCAAATAGAGCGCTGCCAGTGACTCGGCGCCCGAGCGAAACACGCGAAACGCCTCGAGAGCGTCTTCGCGCCGGGGCCGTACGGGACCGGCGCGACGTTCGTCGTTCATCTTGAGGGCGCGGTCGATCCATTGGACCGTCTGTTCGCGGGCGGCGCGCAGCGACTCGGCCGTGGGTTCCACGAGCGAACGCGTGGCCTGCATGCGCTGTTCTTCTCCCACTGCAGCCAGACCGTTTTCGCGACGGATGTCGTGCATCCAGGTGCGCAGCGCGGCCATGTGCTCGTCGTTGTCGCGCCGCGCCGCGCTTCCTGGCGCGATCAGGCTGTTTTGCATGGCCAAGAACGCGACGGCGCGCGCTTCGTCGCCGCGCGGCGCGATGACGGAGATGGCCGACGCCAGCGCCGGCTCGGCTCCGGCGAGCATCTCGTTGCGAAATTCGCCCGCGCGAACCAGGTAAAACGCGCCGTTGATGCTGGCCAAGCCGCGCTCTTGCTGCCCCGCGGCGAAACGCTCTTTGGCGTGCGAGAGCTGGCGCGACACGACGCCCGCCAGAAGACCGAGCCGCTCGGGGCTCGATTTGCCGTCCCGCAGCAGTTTGTGGAGCGATCGCGCAAACGCGTCATCGGCGACGGCCGTGACCTGGACGCCCTGCCCGGCGGGTGTCTTGGCGTTCGGCCTGGCGCCGCCCCGAGCACAACCAACCAGCAACGAACAGGCCAAGAGGGGCACTACGGCGCGAAAGCGAGGCAGGGTCCGCACAAGGAGACCGTAGCATTTGCCGAGCGGCGACGGGATGGCCGAGGCTGGTTGACGACGGGCGTGCGAGCGGCCGTTCGACCTCGGGGCCCACGTTGGGTCCAGGGGCCGTCGCCCGCGCAACGGTGAAGAGAGAGCGGCCGCACGGCAGCGCTGGCTCGCGACGAAGGGAGTTTCGCCTGTGCGGTCAGCCGGTTACCTGGGCGATGGGACGCTCCGACGATCGATCTGCGGGCGAGACTCTGACCAAAGTAGTGCTAGATCGGGGGCGGATGTTTTTTCCTCGATTTCTCTGCCTCGCGCTCGCCTTCGCAAGCACACTCGGAGCTACAGCGTTACTGACCGGATGCGTGGAGCGGTCCACCGAGCATCGCATTCGTGCCAACGCCCTCTTCAAGATGGGGGAGTACCGCCAAGCGCTCGTCGAATGCGACCTCGGTCTCGAGGAAAAGGGCGAGGACGCCAGCCTCTGGGTGCTCAAAGGAAAGACCGCGTTCGAGCTCGGGGATCTCGGGCAGGCGCGCGCCGCCTACACCCGCGCCGTCGAGTTCGGCCGCGAGCGGCGGGGCGTGTTCCTCGGTGACGCGCATCTCGGGCTCGCCGTGATCGCCACGCGAGAGCGAAAGTGGGGCGACGCGCGCGAGCAGTTCTCGAAGCTGCTCGAGCTGAACCCGTCCGACGGCACGTCCCACGCCAATCTGGCGCGCGTCGATCTCGAGCTCGGCAAGATCGACGAGGCCGTTCATCACGCCGAAGAAGCAGCGCGCACGCGTGGCAACGATGAGCAGGTGCTTTTCACGCTGGGCAAAGTCTACCTCGCGGCGGAGCGCACCGTTGACGCCGAAAAAACGTTCCAGCATATCGGCGAGGTCGTACCGAATTCCGCCTCGTGCCCGTACGGACTGGCGCTGGTCGCGCTGCACAAAGGGGATACGGCCGTGGCTCTCGCCAAGCTGCGCGAAGCCATCGACCGCAAGATTCCCCACCCCGAGAAGCTCGCCGAGGATCCCGCGCTGGCAGGCCTCGCTCATAACCAGGACTTTTTGGCCCTCGCGGCGGCGGCGTCGGCGTCGGCTGCTCCCTGACGAAGGCGCGCACCCAGCGAAACGACGGAGGCAACTTGAGCGACAGCGTATCCACCTCGCTTTTCGAGCGCGCCGAGAAGATCATCCCGGGGGGTGTGAACAGTCCCGTGCGCGCGTTTCGCGCCGTAGGTGGGAACCCGATCTTCATTGCCAGAGCGGCAGGGTCCAAGGTGGTTGGGGCCGATGGCGCCGCTTACATCGACTATGTCGGTTCGTGGGGTCCGGCGATCCTCGGGCACGCCCACCCCGCCGTCGTCGCCGCCGTGCAGCGGGCCGCGGCGGATGGGCTCTCGTTCGGCGCTCCGACCGAGCTCGAAGTGCGCTTCGCGGAAAGGGTGCAGAGCCTCTACCCTTCGATGAAGAAGCTTCGCTGCGTTTCGAGCGGCACCGAAGCCGCGATGAGCGCGATCCGCGTGGCCCGTGGCTTCACCGGGCGCGATCTCATCGTGAAGTTCGAAGGGGCCTACCACGGGCACGCCGATCATCTCTTGGTGAAAGCCGGAAGCGGCGCGGCGACGTTCGGCGCGCCGGATTCGGCGGGTGTTCCAGCCCGCATCGCAGAGGGGACGCTCACGCTTCCTTTCAACGATCGCGCGGCGCTCGCGGCTCTCTTTTCGTCACGGGGACGGGACATCGCCGCCGTCATCTTCGAACCCGTGGTGGGCAACATGGGGTGCGTTCCGCCCGAGCCCGGCTTTCTGGCGGCCATCTTGGACGAGTGCCGCCGCCACGGAGCCCTCTCCATCATGGACGAGGTGATGACCGCGTGTCGCCTCGCGCCGGGCGGTGCTCAGCAGCTGTTCGACCTTCGCCCTGATCTCACGTGCCTCGGCAAGATCATCGGCGGCGGGATGCCCCTCGCCGTGTACGGCGGGCGCGAAGACGTCATGAACGTCGTGGCGCCGCTCGGCCCCGTCTACCAGGCGGGCACCTTGAGCGGAAATCCAGTGGCGGTGAGCGCAGGGTTGGCGACGCTTGCCCTGCTGACACCGGAACTCTACTCCAAGCTCGAAGCAACGAGCGCGGCGCTCGAAGTGGGGCTCGTGCGCGCGGCGGAGAGCCGGGGCGTCGCGGCGCGGGTGCAGCGGGTAGGATCGATGTTGACCGTCTTTTTCCGCCGTGAGCCGGTGCGCTCGTGGTCGGACGCTGCGGCTTCGGATACCAAGCAGTTTGCCGCGTGGCACTCGGCGCTGCTGGCTGGCGGCATCTACTGGCCCCCCTCGCAGTTCGAGGCCGCGTTCGTCAGCGCCGCACACGACGCCGACGACATTGCCAAGACCCTCGACGTAGCGTCGACCGCGTTCGCCAAGGTGAAGGCTTAGCGGGCGTCTCCGTCACGCGCCCCGAGCGACTTCCTGCGCGCCTGCGAGAGGCAGGCTAGACTGGTGTCGCATGGGCGACCCTCTTTTCGTTTCCCCCGCCCTGACGGTGCCGGCCAACGAGCTTCGCTTCACGTCCGTGCGCGCTTCGGGTCCGGGAGGGCAGAACGTCAACAAGGTCTCCTCGAAAGTCGAGCTACGCTTCGATTTCGAACGATCGAAGGTCGTCGGTGCCGAGCTGAAAACACGGCTTCGGGTCCTGGCGCGCGGCCGTCTCGACGCCGAAGGTCAGATCTTCATCGCGAGCCAGGCCACGCGCGATCGGCAGCGCAACCTCGAGGACGCGCGGCAAAAGCTGCTCGAGCTCCTGGTCGCCGCCGGCCGGCGCCCCAAGCGACGGCGCCCGACGAAGCCTTCGCGCGGTGCCACCGAAACCCGACTCCGGGAAAAGCGCCATCAGAGCGATCGTAAACGCGATCGCGGATCGCGGGCGGACTCCGAATGAGTCGCACCGACTACGAGATAAGGCCCGAGCAGCTGCGGCAAAAATTGGAGGCCGGGGAGCGCTTCGTGTTGCTCGACGTTCGCCGCGCCGACGAAGTCGCGGTTTCCGCTCTTCCCCATGCGATTCACATCCCCATCGAGGAGATCGAAGAGCGCGTGGAAGAGCTCGACGCCGACGCCGAGACCGTCGTTCTCTGCCATCACGGCGTTCGTTCCCTCTCCGTCACCGTCTACTTGCGGAACCGCGGCTTTCGCAACGTCTCGAGCCTCGCGGGAGGCATCGATCTCTGGTCTCAGCTTATCGATCCTTCCGTCCCTCGTTACTGAAGCTTCGTTTCCGAGGCGTGTCGGGGGGGACGGAGTTGCCGTGCGGCGTGCGCGCCGAAATACGCCGAACGCCTTTGCAGTGGCGGTCGGATCGAAGAGAAGGGTAAAATTGCGAAAATGGCGATCTCCCCTCAAGAAAAGCTGCAATCTCAGCTGGAAGAGTTGGCGCGCAATCTTTGGTGGTCGTGGAATCCGGAAACGATCCGGCTTTTTCGCGACCTCGACCCCCCACTATTCCAGAGCACCCACCACAACGCGTTCGCGCTCGTCCGCCAGCTGTCTTCGGAGCGGATGGCGGAGATGGCGGTCGACGCGTTCCTCCGAGCTCGGGTCGACCGTGCGCACCGCGAGCTGCGCGACTACCTGTCCTTTGCCAACGCGTGGGCCCTGACGCATGCGGCGCCGTTGCGCGTTCGTCCGGTGGCTTACCTCTCGGCGGAGTTTGGCTTGCACGAGTCGTTCCCGATCTACAGCGGTGGTCTCGGTGTACTCGCCGGCGATCACCTGAAGAGCGCATCCGATCTCGGATTGCCGCTCGTCGCGGTGGGTCTTTTCTATCGTGAATCGTACTTCCGACAGCGCCTCGATCGCGACGGTGTCCAGCACGCCGAATACATTCGCTCTCCAGCCGAGACACTTCCCGCCAGCCCCGTGCGGGCCGCCGATGGGCGCCCGGTGATCATCGAGATCGAGCTTTCCGGCACGGAGACGTTGCGCGCGCAGGTGTGGGAGGTGCACGTCGGCCGCAACCACCTTCTCTTATTGGATACGGATATCGACGGAAATTCCGGAGAAAACCGCCAGCTGGCGGCCCGCCTTTACTTCGGTGACCAGCGGGTACGCATTCGCCAGGAGCTCTTGCTCGGCGTCGGAGGGATCCGAGCGCTGCGTGCTGCTGGCGTCAATTGGGGCGTTCTGCACCTGAACGAAGGTCACAGCGCTTTCGCCACGCTCGAAGCCACGCGCCTGCGCATGGAAGCCACCCATGCCGACTTCAAGACCTGCGCCCAGGAGGTCGCGCAGAGCACGGTCTTTACCACGCACACGCCGGTCGATGCCGGTCACGATCGCTTTCCCCCCAGCCTGGTCGACGAGCACCTCGAACCGCTGCGCAAGTCGCTCGGACTCTCCCGCGAGGAGTTCGTGGGGCTCGGACGAATCCGCCCCGAAGACCACAACGAAGCGCTCTGCATGACGGTGCTGGCGTTCAAGATGTCGCGCTACACGAACGCTGTCTCCGCCTTGCACGGTCGCATCACCCGCAAGTCGTGGCAGGTTCTTTGGCCGCACCACCGCGAGGACGAAGTCCCCATTGGTCACATCACCAACGGCGTCCACGTGCGCACCTGGCTCGCAACGGCGATGCAAGATCTCTACACGCGGCGGATCGGCCCAGATTGGCGCGAGCGGCTCACCGATCCCGGCATGTGGGCGCGAATCAACAACGTGCCCGACGCAGAGCTCTGGGAGACGCACCGCACGCTCAAGGCCGATCTCGTCCATTTCATTCGGAGGGTGGTGGCGGCGCAGCGGCGACGCGCCGGGTACTCCGAGGACATCGTCCGCCAAGCAGAGACTGGGTTCAACCCCGACGCGCTCACCATCGGCTTTGCGCGCCGGTTCGCGACCTACAAGCGGGCGAGCTTGATCCTGCACGACATGCCGCGCCTCATGCGGCTCATCACGAGCAGCGAACGCCCGGTGCAGCTGGTCTTCGCGGGCAAGGCGCACCCTGCGGACAGGCCGGGGCAGGACGTGCTGCGCCAGGTGCACGAGGCGATGATGGTTCCCGAGCTGCAAGGCCGGATCATGTTCGTCGAGGACTACGACATCAACGTCGGGCGCCACCTCGTGCAAGGAGTGGACGTCTGGCTCAACAACCCGCGCCGCCCGCAAGAAGCGAGCGGCACCAGCGGACAAAAGGTGTTGCTCAACGGCGGTCTCAATTTGTCGATTCTCGACGGCTGGTGGGCGGAGGCTTACGACGGGCTCAATGGTTTCGCCATCGGTGATGCGACCGTCCACGTCGCAACCGAAGAGCAAGATCGGCGCGACGGCGAAGCGCTTTACCGAACGCTCGAGAGAGAGGTCGTACCGCTCTATTACGAGCGCGACGAACACGACGTACCGCGCGGCTGGATCTTCCGCATGAAAAGAGCCATCCAGACGCTCGGCTGGCGGTTCAATACCGACCGCATGGTGATGGATTACACGCGCGAGTGCTACATGCCGGCGGCAGGGGCATCGACCTGCTCGATGCCGAAATAAGGGCAATCAAGACCCGCGACCACGAACGACGTCAGGAGACAGCGCCCTTCCTGTGGGGTATCCTTTGCACAGTTGCTGCTAATCGAAGTCGGCGTTCGAAGGAGGGTACGATGGAACTCACCCGAATCGCGAAACGTCCGGCCGCGTCTACGCGTCTGGGGGCCACCGTTCGAGAAGTATGTCAGTCGCTACGCGACGAGAAAGTTGGAGCTCTCGCCGTCGTCGACAAGGGCCGCCTGGTGGGGATCATCTCCGAGCGGGACATCGTCAATCGCGTCATCGCTCCCGGACGCGATCCGCAAACGACGCTGGTATCGGAGGTCATGACCGCGCCGGTCAAGACCGTGAAAGAAGACATGACGGCGCGCGAAGCCCTGGAGCTCATGCACGAGGGGCGCTTTCGACATCTGCCCCTCGTGGATCGTTCCGAGCGCGTGCTCGGGATGGTGTCGGTACGCGATCTGCTGCGCGACCGCATCGACGAGCTCGACATGAAGAATGCGGATCTCATCGCATTCATCTCGGCGGACGGTCCCGGCGGCTGAACGACGGGTGCTATCGGAATCGTTCGAGGATGGCGTGCAAAGCCGACGCCGGAGGACGGATCCGCGACGCGGGTAGCGTCGCCAGCGGCTCGGGGACGAGGTCCATCTGTTCATCGAAAGGGGGCGTCGACTGGTCGAAGTAGACGAGACCCGTGAGAAATTGCTGCTCGACGGACGCCTTGTTGAGCAGATCGAGCGCCTGGGAGCGATTGGTCGGATCGTAGTCGTGGCCGAGCTTCTTCAAGGTAATGAGCGATCCGTCGGGAAGCTTGACGACCGTGGTCGTGCCGGGGTCGTAGTCGACGCGAACCTCGTCAAAGAACGGCACGAAACCGAGCTCATGGAGCGGATCTTCGTGCGCTTTGGCATAGGGGTAGCTCTTGGTCGAACCTTCGTGATTGTTGAAGGTGACGCAGGGCGAAACGATGTCGATCACGGCTGTTCCCCCGTGGGCGAGAGCGCCCTTGAGCAGCGCGACGACCTGCTTGGGATCGCCGGAGAAGGAACGGGCCACGTACCCGCAGCCCATCTCGATGGACAGCGCGCAGCAGTCGATGGGGGTCATCTCGTTGACGGTGCCGCCCCCTTTTTTGACCGACCCCCTGTCGGCGGTCGCCGAGAACTGGCCCTTGGTGAGGCCGTAACAGCCGTTGTTCTCGATGAGGTAGAGGATCGGCACGTTGCGCCGGACCATGTGGAGGAAGTTACCGAGACCGATGGATGCCGTGTCCCCGTCGCCGCTCACGCCGATGTGGACGAGCTTCCGATTGGCGAGTTTCGAGCCCGCGGCCATGGCGGCCATGCGTCCGTGCACGCCGTTGAACCCGTGGGCACGGTTCAAGAAATAGGCCGTCGTTTTGGCCGAGCAGCCGATGCCGCTCAACTTGGCCACGTGGTGCGGCTCGATGCCGTACTCGAAAAAAGCCTTGATGATGGCGCTCGTGATCGCATCGTGCCCGCAGCCGGAGCAGAGCGTCGACTCGCCGCCCTTGTAGGCTTTGAGCTCCAGATTGAGCCTGTTGCTCAGCCCCGGCTTGCGTGCCCCAATTGCCGGAGCCTCGCTGCCGTCCGACGGAATCGTCGCGCTCGTCATGATGGTTTGCTCCTCTTCTCCCCCGCCAGGATCCCTTCGACGATACTGCGCGCGTCGATGGGCAGGCCGTTGTAATGAAGGATGCTCCGGATGAGCGGAGCGCGATCGGGACACTCGAGCCTCAGGATCGAGGCGCATTGCGCGTCGCGGTTCTGTTCGACGACGTAGACGATCTGGTGCGTGTTGATGAATTCGAACACTTCCGAACCGATGGGCAGCCCGCGCAACCGTAGATAGTCGGTCTTCGTGCCCTCTTCCGCGGCGAGAATGGCGCGCGCCTCTTCCACCGCCGGATCGCTCGAGCCAAAGGCGATGATGGCCACGGTCGCTCCCGCGGTCATCTTGATGACCGGTTTCGGCACCAGCTTTCGAGCGGTGTCGAACTTCCGGGTGAGGCGGTCGAGGTTTCCTGCCCAGTCGGCGGGCTTCTCGGAATAGGTAGCCGCCTCCGTATGCCCCGTGCCGCGTGTGAAGTAGGCGCTGTTCGGGTGGCTGCTGCCGGGCAGCGTCCGGTAGCAGATGCCGTCGCCGTCGATGTCCTTGTAACGAGCGAACTCGCCGACCCGAGCGAGATCCTCGTCCGACAGCACCTTGCCGCGATCGATCGGCTTGGTGAGAGGTTCGAAGGGAGCGCTCATCCAGCTGTTCATTCCGAGGTCGAGATCGGTCATCACGAAGACGAGCGTTTGCAAACGCTCGGCGAGATTCAGCGATTCGGCGGCGAATTCGAAGCACTCCGCCATGTTTCCGGGCAGGAGCATGGGGTGTTTGCAGTCGCCGTGAGACAGCTGGTACGCCTTCCAGATATCGCCCTGGCAGGTACGGGTGGGCAGCCCCGTGCTCGGGCCCATGCGCTGTACGTCGATGATGACGGCGGGGATCTCCGCGAAGTAGGCGAGGCCGGCGATCTCACTCATCAGGGAAATGCCGGGCCCCGCCGTCGCGGTGGCCGCCCTCGCGCCCGCCCACCCGGCCCCGATGACCATGGCGATCGAGGCGAGCTCGTCCTCGGCCTGAATGACCGCGTACGTGGCCTTCCCCGTCTCGGGGTCGGCCCGGTATTCCTCGAGGTAGTCGATGCAGGCTTCGCACAGGCTCGAGCTCGGTGTGATCGGATACCACGCGAGCACGGTGATGCCGCCGAACATCAAGCCGAGCCCCGCGGCTTGGTTGCCCTCGATGATGATCTTTCCTTCCGTGAGATTGGCCCGGCGCAGCGTGAACTCGTTCTGTCTGGGAAGGTGCTCGCGCGCCCAGTCGAAGCCGGCGATGGCGGCGTCGGTGTTCAGCTTGGCCGCCGACCCCTTCTTGGCAAACTGCCTGCCGATCGCGTTTTTGACCTCATCCATCTCGATATCGAGCAAGTGGGCGAGCACGCCGACGTAGAGGATGTTGACGACCATCTTGCGCAAGCGCGCGTCCTTGCAGACGGGGACGACCAGCTCGTCGAAGGGGACGACGAAGACTTTCAGGTCGCCGCGCGTGACGTAGGAAGCCAGGCTCTTGGTAATGACGAGAATGGCGCCCGATCGCAGCGAGGCGATGTCCTCGGCGATCGATTCGACATTCATCGCCACGAGCACGTCCGCCTCGCGCCGTCGCGCCGTCCACCCGCTGGCGTTGGCGCGTACGGTGAACCAGGTGGGCAATCCCTGGATATTGGAGGGGAACATATTCTTGCCGCTGACCGGGATCCCCATACCGAAGATCGCGCGCATCAAGATGAGGTTCGCCGATTGGCTCCCCGTCCCATTGGAGGTTGCTACCGTCACGACGAGGTCGTTGACGACGGGCGTGGCACTTGCCTCGACGCCCAGATTTCCCCGGTGAGCTCGAGGCTCCATCGCGATGGACATACGACGTCCCTCCGCTAGCCAGTTGTTGAGATAGAGTGCGCCAGGAAAGGTTACAACCCAACCGCGTAAGCCACAAGCGGACGCGGCGCAAAGGTCAGCCGAGCTGCGACCGCCCTGTGAGATTGTACTCTCAGCAAAGTGGTCATTGCCCCGACCCAGACGTTGGCGGCCTTCGGCCCCCGGCCAAGCGCGTCATCGCTCTCGACCCTAGCACCTCGCGGCGCCGCCGGTGCGTCTCTTACCTTGGTCGTCTCGCGCCTGATCGCGATCGGGGCACCGACCGGGCCACGTTACGCTACGAAAGCAGCTGAAAATGCGCGAAGGTGGTGCAGCGCTCGCTGATGGCGCGCATCAGGCGCAAACGGTTTCCGCGAAGCTTCTCGTCATCGACCATGACGAAAACCGCTTCGAAGAACTGGTGCAAGGCGGGCGCGAAAGCGGCAATGGCCGCGAATGCCTTGCCGAAGTCTTTGGCTTCGCGGGAGCGATCGAGCTCTTGGCCCAGGTTGGCGAAAGCCGCGAAGAGCGCCACTTCGGTCGCCGGCGCGTCGGCGGCGACCTCGTTGGGCGGCAAAGGAGCGCCGCTCGGTGCCTCCTTGGCGATGTTCGTCGCGCGTTTGAAGACTTCGCCGGCGCGTGCGCGCACATCGGCCGCCAGCGCAGCCAGCGCTTGAACGCGCCCCAGCACGTCGGTGGGGTGGTCCGATTCGGCGGCCAAGCAGGCGTCCACGACATCCGCTGGCAGCTCGCCGGCCAAGAGCCCCCGCAGCCGCTCGCGGAAAAATTCGCTGAGCTTCGGCGCGAGCTCGGTGAGCGCGAGGTCGAGTTTGACCCCAGCGAACCCGCTGTACGCCTCTTCGACCGCCCCGGAAATCGAAAGATCGTACTTGTGCGTCACGACGGTGCGCAGCACGCCGAGCGCGGCGCGGCGCAACGCAAACGGGTCGGCAGCGCCGGTCGGCGATAGACCGACGCCGAAGCACCCGACCAACGTGTCGAACCGATCCGCCAGCGCGACGAGCGCTGCCGGCAGATGGGCGGCCACGGAATCCTTCGCGCCGCGCGGCGCATAATGATCGCGAATCACGTCTGCAACTTGCGCAGGCTCCTTCTGTGCCAGCGCATACTCGCGCCCCATGGTCCCTTGCAGATCCGGAAACTCCCCCACCATGAGCGAAACCAAATCGCATTTCGCGAGCCGAGCCCCCTTTTTCGCCGTGTCCACGAGCTCGGGCGGAAAGCGTAAGAGCGCTCCCAGCCTCTCGGTAAGACCCTCGATGCGCTCGGATTTGGCCAGCATGTGCCCGAGCCGATTCTGGAACACGATGCCGGCCAGCTTTTCGCGCCGCGCGGCGAGCGGAATTTTCAGGTCCTCGTCGTAGAAAAAACGCGCATCGGCGAGCCGCGCGCGCATGACGCGGTCGTTGCCTTTTCGCACGTTGTCGATGTTCTCGGCGGTGTTGACGACGGCGAGGTAAGAGGGCCTGAGCGTGCCGTCTTTGCCGCGTACGCCGAAATAGCGCTGATGCCCACGCATCACTTCGAGGATCACGGTCTCCGGCAACGAGAGGTAGCTCGCGTCGAACGACCCCAGGATGACGTGCGGTTCTTCGACGAGCCCCAAGTTCTCGCCGATCAAGAATTCGTCGTCGACGAGCTCGCCTCCCGCGGCGCGCGCCGCCGCGAGGAGACGCTCCTTCATGATGTTCGCCCGCTCTTGGGGATCGGCAAAAACATGCGCGTCGCGCAAGCGGCGCAGGTACTCCGGCGCCGATGCCGTCGCCATCTCGATCGTGCCCGGAGCGAGAAAACGATGGCCCCGCGAAGCGCGGCCACTCGTCACGCCGGCGAACGAAACGCGCACCACTTCGCCGCCATACACGGCGACAAGCCAGTGGATGGGGCGCCCGAAGGTGGCGTCGCCGGCCCCCCAGCGCATCGACTTGCGAAAGGGGATCTCGCCCACCCATTGCGCCAGCGCCGGCCCGAGCAGCGCCGCGGTCGGTTCACCGACCAAACGCCGCGTTCCGGCGAGGTACTTGCCCTTCGGCGTCTCGACCTGACGAAGGGCGTCGATGGTGCATCCGAGCTTTTTGGCGAAAGCCTCCGCCGCCTTGGTGGGCTTACCCTCTTTGTCGAACGCGGCCGTGGCCGGAGGACCGGTGAGCTCTTCGGAGAGATCGGTTTGACGATCGGCCAAACCTTCGATGACGAGTGTGAGCCGGCGTGGCGTTCCGTAGACGCCGAGCGCGCCGTGTTCGAGCCGTAGCTCCTTCAGACGCTTGGTCGCGAGCCCAGGCAACGCCAAAAGGGCGCCCGCCACGAAGGATGAAGGCAGTTCCTCGACGCCGATTTCGAAAAGCAGGTCCTGATGCATGTCCGAGCCCGGCACGCTACCGACGCCAACGTCGTCGTGCAAGCCTCGGCCGGTTCAGAACGTGTAGCGAATCGAAGCGCCGCCGAGCCACGAAATCGCCGGGTCGCTTCCCACGGCCCGCTCGAAGCCGGGGGTTTTGCGCGCGCCGCCGTTCAAGGCGAGGGCGTAATGGGGATCGACCTGGTACCACTCGACCCCCAGCATGCCGCCGAAGTAGACGTTCCAATCTTCCGCCTTGCGAAACCCGTACGTGTGCAAGACGTCGTTGCTGGTCTCCATGAAGCCGAGATCGCCCTGCACGTAGCCCCCCACGCGGTCGCTGAATCGTGCGCTGAACCGCACGCCGCCCCCCATCCCGTAGATGGCATAGCCCCGTGACGGTTCGATGTAGCGCGTGCTCGTGAAGGCGATGTCCGCTTCGACGAAAGCCATGAGCCATCGCAGCGGCTCGTAACCGAGCTGCATGTGGAGCATCGATGCCGTCGGCGACACGTTCTTCAGCTTGCCGAGGAAACCCATGGCGCCGAGGCTCGCATCGAGCACGAACCCCTTCTTCTGCGGAGGAGGGGGAGGAACGTCGAGGGGCGTTCCCGCTTTCTCGGCGTGCTTGGTCGCGGCGGCGCCCGGTGCTTCTTCGAGGGCCGCGGCGACCGCGGCTTGGTCATATTGCGGCTGCTCCTTGGGATCGGCGCCCCACGCTGCGACCGGCACGACGACCCCGAGGCACCCCACCGCCAAGGACGCAATCCTTGCCATCCTGTCAGGCTACTACGAGGGCTTCTCGGTGTGGCTAGATTGCTCTAATCCGGAATGAAATCACGCCGGTTGGCGATGCACACGAGGGGCAGCCCGGCGGCGCGAATCGCCTCCGCTCCTCCCTCCGAACGATCGACCAGCGCGACGACGCCGACGACCTTCACCCCCGCTTGCCCCAGCTTGTCGACCGCCTTCAGCGTCGATCCCCCGGTCGTAATCACGTCCTCGAGCACCACGACCGGCATGCCGGGCTTGATGGCGCGATCGCCCTCGACCAGGCGCTTCGAGCCGTGATCCTTCTGCTCTTTTCGCACGTAGAGCGCGTCGAGTGGGCGCCCGCGCTGAAAGCTGACGAGCGACACGGCGCTGGCTAGCGGGCATCCTCCGAGCTCGACTCCCGCCACGGCATCGCATCCCGGCAGCTCGCGGAGCGCGTCGAACATGAGCTCACCGACGAGGGCGTGCCCTTCCGCTGTGAGGACGGTCTGCTTGCAGTCGATGAAAAAGTCACTCTCGCGACCCGAGGCGAGGATGACGCGTTTTTTCTCGAATGACCGCTGGCGCAAAAGCGCGATCAAGCGATCGCGCGATCCAGTCATCGGGAACGCTTGCGGAGGGCGGCGCGGGCACCCTTTTTCAACACCGGAATGACGGGGAGCGGAGGCGCGGCGCGCTCTTCGGCGGGTTGTGCCTTGCGTCCGGGGCTAGTCGCCTTGGCGACGACCACCGCCGGCGCTTTGCGCGGTTCGACCCGGACCGGGGTACGCGCTTGTGCGGGCTGTTGACGTGCGCGCGTGCGCTGGCCTTCGCCGCCAGTCCCCGTTTGTACGTTGCCCCGCAGAAGGGCGCCCTCCGCGATGCCGATGCCGGCGCCGCGCAAGTCTCCCACGACCCGCGCACCTTCCTCGAGGCGCACGCCGTCTTCTCCGGTGAGGTTGCCGGCGACGGCACCGCGCACCGTGATGCGGCGAGCCGTGACATCGGCTTTGACGAGCGCGCCCTCGCCGATGGTGACTTCGCCTCCGACCTCGACGTCCCCCTCGACCCGCCCGCGGATCTCGACGTCGCCATCACCCTTGATGCTGCCGCGAAGGAATATTCCCTGTCCGATTACCGTGACGTCCGCCATGCTTCCTCCTCGACCGAACTTTCCTCGCGACTCGAACTTTTCCCGTGCTGGCTAGACGTCCATGTCGACGTTGCCTTTGAACGACGCTCCGTCGGCGATCGTGAGGCGCGAAGCCTTGACGTCCCCGATGAGCCGTGCCCCCGGCATGAGATCGACGCGGTCCGTGGCGGTCACATTGCCGGTGACCTGGCCCCCGACCGACAGGGACGATGCCGTGATGTCGGCTTCGACCACGGCTCCCGTCTCCACTTTGACGGTGTCTTTCGAGACGAGTTTTCCGCGAAGCGTCCCTTCGATGACGACGTCATCGTCGGCCGTGAGCTCGCCCTCGATGGTGAAGCCGTGGGAGATGACTGTGCTTGCCATGGTCGTTTCCTCTGGGCCGCGACTTTAGCGGGCGCCCTTGCCGCCGAGCTCCGCCGGCAGCTCGAAATCCGCGTCGATGCGGCCATTGACGGTCGCGCCTTCCTCGATGGAGATGCTGGCGCCGCGGATGGCACCCGACACTCGCGCGCCGGCGCGAATGGCCACCGCTTCCGTCGCCGAGATGTCACCTTCGATGGCGCCTTCGACGACGACCGATCGCGCCTGCACGTCGGCGGTGATCTCCGCGCCCCCGTCGACCGTCAGGTGGCCCTTCAAGGCCACGTCGCCGGAGATGGTCCCTTCGACCCGCAGATCGCCCTCACCGGCGATTCGGCCGCGGAGGTTCGTCCCCTTTCCGAGGACCGCCGTTTCTCCGTGCGATGTGCTGCTCGTTCTTGCCATGCTCGCCTGCCTCCAGCGCGGGGCGCACGGTAGTATAGATGCCGAGGAGTGTCACGGGCTCCGGTGATCTCGCGAGCGACGCGACGGGGTACACGGGCCGGTTACGCCTCCGCGCTGCGCTTTTTGAAGAGTACTTCCGCCGCCCGGGGAACGGTCAGAAAGAGGCCGCGCGCGTAGAGGCGCTGCCGTTCGGCGTCGGACAGGTCGCCATCACGACCGGCCACCGCGGCCGCCAGCAAGACGGCGGTGCTGACGCTCAAGTTGAGACTGTCCACGAAGCCGCGCATCGGCACACGCACCGCCCGGGGACAGAGCCGCCGCAAATCGGAGGCGATCCCGTCGCGCTCGTTGCCGATGACGAGGGCAAGTCGCGGGATGGCGCGAAGGTCCTCCGGCATGAGATCCCCGTCGGGGTCGGTGGCGACGAACTGGTGTCCTCGGCGGACCAGCGCCGCGGCGCCGTCATCGGCCGTTGCATGCAGGTGGACATCGATCCATTTCTCCGACCCCTTGGCCACGGTGGTCGCCACCACGAACGGCTCGTAGCGCTCGATCACGTGAAGGTGCTGCACGCCGAAGGCGTCGCACGATCGCACCACGGCGCCGCCGTTGTGCGGATCGTGCGGCGCATCCATGAGCACGGTCACTGCGTCGACACGGCGGGCGATGACCTCGCAGAGCCGCGCCCGCCGCTGCTCGGTGACGAGCGGTTCCAACGTCTCGATGGCAAACTGCGGGTCGACGCCGAGCTCCGCGGGAACGTCGGCCCCGAAAAGCTCGTTGGCCCGTCGAACGCCCGGGGAACGACGCCGCACTAGCCCGACTGCTTCAGTTCATCGCCATCATGGGCGGCGATCTTCTGTCCCATCACTTCGACGATGCGCGTGACGTCGCGCATCATCTCCTCGAACATGGAGAAGGTGAGCGCCTGCAATCCGTCGGAGAGCGCCTTGGTCGGTTCGGGATGCACTTCGACAATGATTCCGTCGACGCCGGTGGCGGCTGCGGCACGCGCCAGCGGCGCCACCGCTTTGGCCACGCCGGTCCCGTGCGAAGGATCGACGATAATCGGAAGATGCGTGATGCTGCGCAAGATCGGCAAGATGCCGAGGTCGAGCGTGTTGCGCGTCATCGTCTCGAAGGTGCGGATGCCGCGCTCGCAGAGGATGACGTTGCGGTTGCCGCGCGCCACGATGTACTCGGCGGCCATGAGCCACTCTTTGACGGTCGAGGAGAGCCCGCGCTTCAGCATCACCGGCTTGCCGAGCTCCCCGATGCGCTCGAGGAGCGAGAAGTTCTGCATGTTGCGCGCGCCGACCTGCAGCACATCGGCGTACTCGGCGACCATGGGGAGCGTCTCCGCATCCTTCACCTCGGTGATGACGGGCATGTTCGTCACTTCCCGAGCTTCGGCGAGGATCTTGAGCCCCTCCTCTTTGAGCCCCTGGAAATCGTAGGGGCTCGTGCGCGGCTTGAAGGCACCCCCCCGCAGAAGATGCGCTCCATGTTTGCGGACGTGCACCGCGGTGGCGAGGACCTGTTCACGCGATTCGACCGAGCAGGGGCCGGCCATGATGCAGAAAGGGCCGCCGCCAATCTTGACGCCGCGCACCTCGACGATGGTCGGATCCGGTTTGATTTCGCGGCTCACGAGCTTGTACGGCTGGGAGATGGGCACGGCGTCGGCGACCCCTTCGAAACGGGTGAAGAGCGAAGGGTCGACGGGTCCCTTGTTGCCGGTGATGCAGATGGCGGTGCGCTGCGCGCCGGGCATCTCGTGAGGGACGTAGCCGAGCTCTCGAACGCGATCGGCGACGGCGCGAACCTGGTCCCGCGTCGCGTCCTTGTTCATCGTGATGACCATGGTCTGTCGATCGGGCATCCCGCGATTCGCCCGCGGTGAGATGCCGCGCTACGCCCCGGAAAGCCAGAGCGGCGAAGCCTAGCACAAGGCCCTGAAACTCCGGCATCTTCGCGGATCCGAGCGGCGAAGGCGGCGTGAGAAACCGTGCCAAGGCGCGCTCCTCGGCCCGCCGCGGGGCCACCCAACCGAGCACCTGAAAATGCAGTCGCGACCATCCCGGAAAAGCGAAACGGCGAGGGAACGTGTTAGAAGCCATCGTCGCCATGGAGCGAATGCAGGTCGTCATCTTGGCCGGCGGGCTCGCCACGCGAATGCGGCCTCGCACGCTCACCACACCCAAGCTGCTTTTGCCTGTGGCCGGCCGCCCCTTCGGCGCCTGGCTCTTGGAAAAGCTGGCCAGCGACGGCTACGAGCAAGCCGTGCTCTGCATTGCCTACCTCGGCGACCAGGTCCGGTCGATCCTTGGCGACGGGAGCGCCTACGGTATCGACGTCGTCTACGCCGACGAGGGCCCCAACCTCCTCGGTACGGCGGGTGCCATCCGCCGCGCGGCGCCCCTGCTCGAGCCGCGATTTCTCGTGACCTACGGCGACAGCTACCTACCTTTCGACTATGCCGCGCCCCTGCGGCTCTTGGCGAGCTCGCCCGGCGCCGATGGCGCCATGGCCGTCTACAAGAACGAAGGCCGCTGGGACAAGAGCAACACCATCGTTCGCGTTGATGAAAAAGGGAGATGGTGGGTCGAGCGCTACGAAAAAAACTCCACCGACGTAACGTTCGATCACATCGACTACGGGGCCACGGCGCTGCGGCGCGAAGTGATCCTCGAGGTGCCGGAAGGGACAGCGTGGGGACTCGACCGGATCCAAGCCGATCTTTCGGCGCGGAAGCGCTTGCGTGCCTATCTCGCCCATGCGAGGTTCTTCGAAATTGGCTCGGAAACGGGCCTTCTCGAACTTGACCAGGAACTGAGGGCGCACCCACCCGTGCCGCCCTCGCCACCGAAGGCAAATCCGTGATCATCTCTCGCGCCCCAGTGCGCTTTTCCTTGGGCGGCGGGGGGACCGACATCCCCGCTTACTACGAACAGTTCGGTGGCTATCTCATTGCATCGGCCATCGACAAATACATCTACGTCTCGGCCAACAAGCGGTTTTACAACGACATCCGCCTCTCTTATTCGAAAACGGAGAACGTTGCCGACGCCGACAAGGTCGAGCACCCCATCTTTCGCGAAGCGCTCAAGATGACGGGTGTCACCAAGGGCATCGAGATGACCAGCGTCGCCGATGTCCCCGCCAACTCGGGGCTCGGTTCCTCGTCGACGTTCACCGTCGCGCTCCTCAATGCGCTGCATACGTACAAGCGCCACTTCTGCAGCAGCCAAGAGCTCGCCGAGCAGGCGTGCCATCTGGAGATGGAACGCCTCGGCGAACCCATCGGCAAACAGGACCAGTACATCGCCGCCTTCGGCGGGATCACGGCCTTCACCTTCGAAAAAGACGGCAAGGTGCACGTCGAGCCGGTTCCCATCGCCCCGGAGGTGCTCGACGATCTGCAGCACAACCTCTGCATCATTTATTCAGGGGTCGAGCGCGCGGCGAGCGTCGTTCTTTCCGAGCAAGGGCAGCGTATGCGCAGCCTCGACCAGGGGACCATCGAGCGCATGCATCGCATCAAGGCGCTCGGCCACGAGGTGCATCGCATCCTCACGTCCGGGAACATCGACGCTTACGGCGAGCTCCTGCACGAGCACTGGACCAACAAGCGCAAGCTGGCGTCGAAGATGACCGACGCGGCCATCGACGAGCACTACGAGGCGGCGCGCAAAGCGGGCGCCATCGGAGGCAAGCTCATGGGGGCCGGCGGCGGCGGTTTCTTCATGTTCTACACGCGTCCCCACGAAAAGCGCCGTGTTATCGAGGCTATGGCCGAGCGTGGGTTGCGCCAGCTGAGGTTCCGTTTCGAATTCGACGGTGCGCGTATCGTCGCCAACCTTCATCGATCTTGATCGCGACCCATCGAGGAAAGTAGGTAGCTCGGTGACTTCCGCAGGGGCGCGGCTCGCGCTGCTCGATCGTGACGGAACGCTCATCGACGTCGTGCGCGACGAAGAGACGGGGACGGTGACCACCGCCTTTCACCCGAGTCAGATCCGGCTGCTCGACGGCGTGGTCGACGGTCTTCGGGTGCTGGTCGATGCCGGTTACCGACTCGCCATCGCGACGAATCAGCCCGGTCCAGCCAAGGGGCATTTTTCGCGCGCAGCGGTCGAAAGCACCAACGCCGCGCTCGTGGAGCAGCTCGGACAGCTGGGCATCCCCATCGCACGCGTGGCAGCATGTATGCATCACCCCGACGGCGGTGCCGGCGGAGATCCGAGCTTGGTCGGCCCTTGCGCATGTCGAAAGCCGAAGCCGGGGCTTTTGATCGAGCTCATGCAGGCGCTGGCGGTTTCACCCGACCGAACGTGGATGATCGGCGACTCCATGGCCGACGTCGAGGCAGGGCGCGCCGCGGGCGTGCGGGTGGGGCTGCTCTTCGCCGACAATCGATGCGAGCTCTGCCCACTGAGAAGCGGTCCCAAAGTGCTCCCCGATGCCCATGCCGCCAAACTCCCCGAGCTTGCCCGTGCTATTCTCGCTAGCGATCACACTTAATTTGTCGTAAAGGAGCACCGCTATGATCTTTCTGGACAGTTCGGAGCCCAAGGAAATCAAAGACATCAGCGCCTGGGGGGTGCTTTCGGGCATCACCACCAACCCGCTCATCATCGCCAAAGAGGGCGGCAACGTCGATCTCGAAAAGCGCATCAAAGAGATCATCGAAGTCTCGCAGGGCGACGTTTCCGTCGAGCTCACGACGGAGACCGAAGGGGCGATGCTGGAAGAGGCGGCCAAGTACCACGCTTGGAACCCGAAGCGCATCTGCATCAAGGTGCCGTTCAGCGAGGTCGGTCTGCACGTGCTTCACAAGCTGGTGCAAAAGGGCGTGCACACCAACGTGACCTGTCTCATGTCGTTCAACCAGGCGTACCTGGCATCGCTCGCTGGCGCGACGTACGTGAGCCTCTTCTCCGGTCGCGTGCGCGACATGGGTTATGACGTGAAGCCCGTCATTCAAGAGACGCGCAACATCCTCGACCGTGAGAAGCTGGCGAGCAAAATCATCGTCGGGTCCGTCCGGCACATGATGGACGTCAACGAAGCGCTTCAATGCGGGGCCCACATTCTCACCGTGCCGCCCGCCATCCTGCGCAAAATGCTGTGGAACCCGCGGACGGATGAGACTATCCGAGAGTTCAACACGGCGTGGGCGAATCGCGGGAAGTAAAAAACGGGGTCGGCAAACGGGCGCTGATCGTCACGCCCACCTACAACGAGCGCGCCAACCTGGAGCGATTCGTGTCCGAGGTGCGAAGGCTCGCGCCCGCCGCGGACATGCTGATCGTCGATGACGCGTCGCCCGACGGCACCGGCGACATCGCCGACGACATCGCCCGCCGCGACGGCAAGGTGAGGGTGCTGCATCGAGCCGGCAAGCTCGGGCTCGGAACGGCCTACCTCGACGCGTTCCGCCAAGGGCTCGCCGAAGGGTACGACCTTTTCTTCGAGATGGACGCGGATCTCTCGCACAATCCAAAGTACCTCCCCGATTTTTTTCGCGCGCTCGACGGCGGCGCCGACTTGGTGGTGGGATCGCGCAACATCCCGGGCGGCGCCGTGGAAGGGTGGGGGCCGGGACGGCAGATCTTGTCCAGAGGGGGCTCGCTCTATTCGCGCGTCATCCTCGGCGTCGGGGTGCGCGATCTCACCACCGGGTACAAAGCCTTCACCCGCGAGGCGCTTCTCACCATCGATCTCGATACCGTTCGTTCCAACGGTTACTCGTTTCAAATCGAGATGACGTTCCGCGCGCTCAAGCGCAACCTGCGCGTCGTCGAAGTGCCCATCGTCTTCGTCGATCGAACGCTGGGACAATCGAAGATGAACGGGAAGATCTTCCGCGAAGCGATCGGCATCGTGTGGAAGCTCCGTTACGAGGCCGCGCGCGGGAGATTGTAGCGGGCAATGTTTCTGCGCCGGCGACCGTGACAGTCGTGCTCGATCTCTGAAGCTCGGAAGCTCTCGGCAGGCTTGGATTGCCGGCAAAATGAATGTACTTCTGCGTCCGTTCGTCGTAGCAAGACGCTCTTGGAATGTCGGTGACGCGGCAAGGCGCCAAATGGGCGAGCACGGCGGACCCCGCTGGGGTGAACGACGCCGTCGAGCGGTGACGCCGGATCGCCATGGCGGGTCGCGTGGTTGGGACCAGCGCCGTCGTGGTGATGCTCATCACGACGACCATCGCCGGCGCGCAGAGCGAAGTCGTCATTCGCGGGGAAGCGCCCGCTGCCAGCACCGAGACCCGCGCGCGGAGCAAAGTGACGCGGAGCGACATCGACGAGCGCGTCCCTCGTTCGGCCCCGGATGCTCTCAAGTTCGAGCCGGGCGTTTTCGTGCAGCAGACGTCGCACGGTCAAGGCTCGCCGTTCATCCGCGGACGCTACGGGACGCGCGTCCTCATCGTTTATGACGGCGTACGCCTCAACAATTCGACCTTTCGACAAGGACCGAACCAGTATCTGTTTACCCTCGACACCCAGACCATCCGCTCCATCGAGGTCATTCGGGGCGGCGCGTCGACGCTCTTTGGCACCGACGCTCTCGGGGGCGCGATTCTCGCCAATTCGCTGCTTCCCGAAATGCCCGAGCCGGGGACGACCGTTGCCTGGGAGCCGCGCATGCGGGCGCAATACCATCAGGCCGACGAAGGCACGGCGTTGCGCGGACAGGTCGCCGCCACCGTCGGCGACCGCTTCTCGACCATCGTCGGCGGCGGCTATGCGAACGCCGAGCTTTTGCGCAGCGCCGGCTCGGTGCGAAATCCCGCGAACGGCGCAAAGCCCGAGGTGCCCCGGTTCGCGGCGGACGGCGTCACGCAGCTCGGCACTGGGTACACGATTGCCACCGGCGACATCGCGACGCGCTACTGGCTTGCCCCCAACGTGACCTTGATGGCGGCCGCCAACGTCTTTCGTCAGTACGATACGCCCCGCACCGACCAGTGCCCCCCCGCGTTCGGCCTTCTCGACGATTGCACGATGATCGAAGAACAGTTTCGCACGCTGGTGTACGCGGGGCTGGACGGCGATCTCGGCACATGGGCTCGCCGTTCACGCGTGCGGCTTTCGTTTCAGCGGCAACACGAGCGGCGGGTGCGGACGCGTCCGATTTCCTACGTCGAAAATGGGGGTCGCGACGACGTCGACACCATCGGTCTCTCCGCGTCGTTCGAGACCGACGCGACGAGCCTCGGCCGAGCCGTGAACTTGCGCGGTCACTGGGGGGGCGATGTGTACCGCGATTCGCTCGGGTCGGCGGCATGGACGCGCTTTACGGATACGGGACGCCTCTTTCCCTACGAGCGAGGTCAATACCTGGAGGGTTCGTCGTACCTCACGGGGGGCGCTTTTGCGCGCGGCGAGCTGCGCATCAGCGACCGGATCACCATCGCCCTCGGCGGCCGAACCGGGGCCACCAGGGCCATCGCGCCAACCGACCCCGAAACCACGGCAGCCGCCTTCGATCGTACGTGGCTCACCACCGCCGGTGAGGCGCGGTCGTCCTTCCGTGTCTTGCCCTGGCTGACGTTGAGCGGGGGATTCGACCGGTCGTTCCGCGCGCCGAACCTCGACGATCTGACGTCACGGCAGCAAACGGGGCCCGGCTTTCAGATCGACAACCGGGCCTTGGGACCGGAGACGCAGGTCACGACCGAAGTCGGCGTTGTGGCCGATTTCCCGCAGATCCACGCAGAAGTGTGGGCTTTTCGCTCCGTGCTGTACGACGGGTTGGAGCGGGCGGCGCGCAGCATCGGCGAATGCCCAGCCGGCCCCTCTTCCGAAGCTTGCGCGTCGTCCTGGTCGCGCTTTCAGGTCGTCAATGCGCCCGGTCCAGCGTTCATTCACGGCGTCGAGACCGCCCTGCGTTTCCGCCCCGCTGACTTCTTTCGCATACAAACGACATTTGCTTGGACACATGGGGAGGGACCGAACCTGGGGGGCGCAGTCCCTTGGGGGCAATTCCCCGACCCGAACCCGCGCGTCCCTATTTCACGAATTGCGCCAACGAACGGCTCCCTCGAGACGCGATGGTCATTTCTCGGCTCCTTTTACGCGGGGTGGGCCCTTCGCTGGGCGTTCGCACAAAATCGGCTTTCCGTTTCCGACCGGGCCGACTATCGCATTCCCAACGGCGGCACGCCCGGTTTCGCCATCTTCGATGTGCGCGCCGGTTACCGACTTCGACGAAGCATCATCCTCAATGTCGTGCTCGAAAACCTCATGAATCGACCGTACCGCACGCACGGCTCCGGAGTGAACGGAGCGGCTCGTAGCATCAGCGTAGGATTGGAAATTGGATTATGAAAAGGTTGACGTCGCTATGGTTTGTCCCGGCGGTCGTGGTCGCCGCGATGGGATGCGAAACGGACGACCCGATGTCGCCAGGTGGCTCGCTGAACGACGCTGGAACCGGAGGGGACGGAGACACGCGTGCTTGCGATCCCGACGGCGTGACCGCGCTGGCGCCGCCCCCCGCTTGCGCGATCGGACCCACCGAGTACACGCCGCGCGACGCGACCTCGGCGGGCAAGCGATTTGCTGCCTGCATCTCGGACGACAACGCCTATCACCCGTTTCAAGCCGACGTGCCCAGCAATGCGCGCCTCGCTGCCATCGCGAGCATCGGTCAGATGCTCGGCTGGAACGGGAGCAAGGTGGCAACGCCGGCGGACTTCGTACAGGCGAGGCTTCTTTACACGCAACCGGAGGGGGTCGACTCGCGCGTGCAGCGTCGCGAAGACATCCACTACCCCGAGGCGCCCAAGCTCTGTCGCGACATGACCGCCGAAGAAGCGATGCAATACCCGGACAGGTGCGTGGGGCCGGCGAAGATCATCCCCATGCTCAACGATGCTTTCGACAAGGGCCAAAAAGGGGTCGACCCTGTCATCCAGGCCGCGCGTGTCGAGGCTGCGTTGATATGGTTCATGTTCGTCTCGTATTACAAAGAGGGCCTCGGCTGTCAGGTCGAGCTGAATCAATGTGATTCGACGAGCGCCTACTGGGGCGGCAACCAGGATCGCACGGCGGCGCCCACGGGAGGGCTCGGGCGGTACATCAAGTCGCTCTCGCCGGAAGCTTACGAGCGAGGATGGGACGCGGTTCTTGCGATGCGCTGCTGGCGCGATCTCGACAATCCTTCCGGCGTGGGTTCCAACACCGAGCTGATGAACCGCGTCGGGGTGCAGCTCGATCGTGCCGGGGACCACGCGCTCGCGCTCATCGTGCGACACCGCCTGCAAAACCTCGGTTGCGGCCCGGCGTGGGAGACGGTCAAAATCCTCGGCGGCGTGCTGGATCGCGCGGCCACGGCGGCCGACGCGGCGACGGCCACCCTCCTGCGCGCCGAGCTCGCCAAGGCCGATCCGACGACGGTCGACGTCAGCGCCGCGACTGCGGCATTGGAAAAGCTTTTTCCTTGTCCGTAACGTCGGAGATGGCGACAGCTGTCAGACGATCCGAGCACGGAGAGGCATGCGTGTTGCAATTGGGAGGAAAGGAAATGGTAGCAGCGATGACGCTGGACTCCGGGTCGAGGCGACGGTGGCGGAGGCGAGAGGCTATCGACGCAGGTAGAGGTCGAAATCCTCGATCGTCGTCGTGAGCGCATAGTCGTCGTTGATGCGCGCGGCGAGGGCGGGAAACCTTTTCAACGTATCGGCGCTGTCGAAAGCGTCGCCGGTGACCACTGGGAAAACGTCGCGGTGCTCGACGACGATGGCTCTGGGCGGGCGCGCGTCGAGCTCGGCGATCAAGATGGCGCGCGTCGCTTCCTTGGCCCAAGCCACGCGCTGGGGGACATTGTAGATGTAACGGCTCGCGGGGCGACGTTCCGACATATCGTAGATGATCGGCTCGAAGCCCCAAATGAACGCGAAATCGGTGGGAGCGAGCTCGCGCCGCAAGAACTCTGCGACGCGCCGGTTCGCGCCGTAAGAAACGTCGGCCACCGAGTAGAGGCTGGCATCGAGCTCCTCACGCGTCATCTCCGAAAGACCCAGAAACTGACGATGGCGCGCGATGCAGCGATCGAGAAAATCGGTGCGCGTGTCGCGGGTTGCCGATCGCGCTTGGATGACGAGGTAAGAAGTCACGGCGACCAGGGCGACGGCGGCGTACCCGCGCGAGAGCGCGTGCTGCCAGGCCTTGTAAGCACCGAGTCCGGCCACGAGCGAGCCCAGCACGAGCGATGCGCCGTAGTGGTACGGGAAGAACTTGCCTTGCCAGGCGACGCCGACGAGCTGGACCGCGATCACCGCCAAGAGGTGAAGCATCCCCTCGCGCTCGCGCGCAGAAACAGGCGGCAAAAGGAGCGCCGCCAGCACGCCGGCCGCGGTGGGAGCCGACAGATCGACGAACCACTCCTCGAAGGCGAGGTACAGCGCACCCATGACGCTCGCGCCTTCCCAGCTCAGTTTGGTGTAGTGCGGCGCGAAGACGAAGATCGCGTCGTAGAGATCGCCGAAGGCGCCGCGCGCGGCGTACCAAGCGACGCAGAGCGCGATCGGAACGAAGCTTCCGGCAGCCATCGTCAAGGTGGGCCAGACGAGATGGATGAAGCTCAGGTCGGTCGGCGAGGTGCGCGACTTTCGATAGACGCGGAGGGTGACGAACGCGCTCGACACCAGCGCTCCTCCGCCGAGAGGCGGCTTCATGAGAAAAGCCATGCCGTAGCAGGCGCCGGCCAGGGCCCAGGCCCAGCGCTGTCTGCGTCGCGCGCCGGCGTCGTTTGACTCGGGCTCGAACGTGGCGAGCACGAGGGCCCACGCCGTCAACATGCCGCCAAACGATTCGGGTTGCGCGGTGTGCCAGAACTCGAGCTCGGCATGCACCAGCACGCCGAGGGCGGCGCCGATGACGCCGATGCGCCAGTCACGGAAAAACCGCGCGCTCAGGATGACGAACGCCACTGCGACCGAGGTAAGCCCCATGATTTCGAATACGCGGATGCTCGTTTCGGATGGGCCGAAGATCGCTCGCACCAAGGCGTACACCGCGAAGATGCCCGGCGGCTTGAAGTCCCAAGCGTCGCGGTACGGCATCCCCCCCTGCAGTATCGATTCGGCGACCGTGGCGTAGATGCCTTGGTCGCGACCATAACGGAACATCGAGATCTGTAGGAACAAGTAGGCAATGCCCGCCACCGCAGCGACCAAGAGCGCCAGGGTGAGCCGCCCTTCGATTTCGGCCGAAATCGGCCGCTTCGCGGGGGATTCTTGCGAGTTCATCGGTCGCGACTCTAGCGCGCCTCGAGCCGTCGCGGATCGCTTCGTCGGGACTTCCCTCCCTCCGCCTAGGCAGATAGGCTGGATGAGGCGGGGTGTAACCCACCCGCAAGGGGCAATGATATGGACGCCTCCTCGGTCATCCTCAGTGCATTCGTTACCTCGGTGTTGACGGCAGCAGGCACTGTCTATGTCGTCGAGAAGTACAACATCATCCCGCACGGCAACACCCAGGCGGAAGTGGTGGTGCCCGATCTGCACGGTATTACGGAGAGCGACGCGCGCGCCAACGCGGCGGTGGCGCATATCGGGATTCTGGTGGCGGCGCGCGAGCCGACCCCCGATGCCAAAGCGGGCACGATCATCCGCCAATCGATCAACGCTGGTCAGCGCGTGCCGCGCGATCATCCGGTCAGCATCGTGCTCGCCGAGGAGGTCCCGCGCGTGCCGAGCATCACCGGCATCCCCGTCCCCGAGGCGACGCACCGTCTGGAGCAGCGGGGTTACACGCTGCAGCTCACGGCCACCGTGCCGGACAACACCGTCGGCCTGGGGCTCGTCATCGATCAGACGCCCAAGGCCGAAACCGCCCACGTCAAAGGGGGAACGGTGACCGTCCGTGTCTCCAGCGGACCGGGGGACGTCGAATTGCCGAAGTTCATCGGCATCGGTCTCACCCAGGCCAAGACGGACATCGAGAAGCTCGGCCTCAAAGCGGCCATCCGATGGGTCGCCATGGCGGAGACGCCCACCTACGTGGTGTTGAACCAGAAGCCCATCGCGGGCGAAAAGGTGAAGCCGGGCACCGAAGTCCAGCTGACCGTCTGCCGATAAGCTGGCACTCTGCCGGCGATGCCAACGCCATCGTCGCGCGAAGAATTCCTCCGTCTGGATCAGCAGGACGACCTTGCCTCGTGTCGAGAGCGGTTCGTGATGCCCGAGGGCCTCATCTACCTCGACGGCAACTCCCTCGGCGCGGCGCCGGCGGGTGTCCTCGCTGCCGTCACCCGGACGATCGAAGAGGAATGGTCGCGGGACCTCATCCGGAGCTGGACCGCGCACCGCTGGATCGAACTTCCGCTCACCGTCGGCGCCTCCATCGCGCGTCTTTTGGGCGCTGTCCCGCAAGATGTGCTGGTTGCCGACTCCACCACCGTCAACATCTTCCGGCTCGTCTGTCTCGCGCTCGCGATCCGATCGGAGCGGCGCGTGATTCTCGTCGAGAGGGACAATTTCCCGGCGGACAACTACGTCGCCCAGGGGGTGGCCGAGTTACTGGGAGACAAGGTGGAGCTACGCGCAGTCGATGGAGAGCGATTGGCGTCGGAAGTCGACGACAGCGTCGCCCTCGTGCTCGCGAGCCACGTGGACTTTCGCACCGGCCGCATGCTCGACATGTCGGCGGTGACCTGCGCCGTCCACGAGCAGGGCGCGCTCGTGCTTTGGGACCTTTCGCACAGCGCGGGGGTGGTGCCGCTCGCGCTGCACGCCGATGACGTCGATTTCGCCGTGGGGTGCGGCTACAAATATTTGAACGGAGGCCCCGGCGCGCCGTCATATTTCTACGTGAACAGGCGCTGGCAAGACGTTGCCAAGCCCCCTTTCTTCGGGTGGCTCGGTCATGCGGCCCCTTTTGCGCTCGAGCCACGATGGCAACCAGCGCCGGGCATTCGCCGGCTGCTCGGAGGAACCCCGCCGATCCTGAGCTTGGTTGCCTTGAAGGCAGCGCTCGCCGCCTTCGACGATGTCGACGTTCGCGCCATGCGTGCGAAGTCGCTGTCGCTCACCGATCGTTTCATCCGGCTCGTCGACGAACGATGCGCGCGGCACGGCGTGCGCGTGGTGACGCCGCGCGAGGAAACGATGCGCGGCAGTCAGGTCAGCGTCGCGTTCGAACACGCTTATCCGGCGGTACAGGCCATGATCGCGCGCGGGGTCATCGGCGACTTTCGCGAGCCGGATCTGATGCGGTTCGGGTTCGCGCCGCTCTATGTACGGTATGCCGACGTGTGGGATGCCGTCGCCGCCCTGGACGACGTGCTTTCGTCGCGCGCCTGGGATAGCCCGGAATTTAGGCGGCGCGCCTACGTGACCTGAACGTGCATCTGAGCCAAATTGTCAGGGCGGGCAGTTTTCGAACGGCGTTCGATCGATCGCGCGGATGGCTGTCGCGGTATTGAAGGAGATGAGCATGCGTCGACACGTGGTTCTGGCCCTGACGGCTCTCTCGTTTGCTTGCGGATCTTCGGACGGTGGCTCACGCGACGACGCGGGCGTCGTGGGAGGATCGGGCGGCACGGGCGGCACGGGCGCGGGAGCCACGACGGGAACCGGCGGAACGATCACCGGCTCCGGCGGGTCGATCATCATCACGCCGGACAGCGGCGGTCCGATCGCCGACACGGGAGGCCCCGCCTTCGGAGACGGAGGTCTGCCACCCGGTTTCACCATGACCGACAAAGGGGGCTACAAGCTCGGCGACCCCATCCCGCCGAGTGGCACCGTCGACGCGGGCCCGCCCGGCGGTGGTACGACGCGCTGCAATTCGACGTTGATCGGCGTGGTGCGCGATATGAAAGATACGCATCGCGATTTCGAACGTCTCTGTTGCGGCGACACGCGCGGCGCCGTAGCTCCCATGCTCGGGGCCGATCAAAAGCCGGTGTACGCCGGTACGGGGCCGACCAACGGTACCAACAACGGGTCGGAGCTCATGAGCGGCCCGGCCGAGTTCGCAGAGTGGTACCGCGATGTCGATGGCATCAATTCGCCGTACCTCATCTACTTCTTCTTCGTCCCCGGCAACGGCGTCTACACTTTTCACAGCTCTTCGTTCTTTCCGCTCGATGGTAAGGGTTGGGGCAACCAGAGCCGCGAGCACAATTTCCATTTCACCACCGAGCTGCACACCCGTTTTCAGTACCGCGGCGGCGAGACCTTCCATTTCACCGGCGACGACGACGTCTGGGTCTTCATCAATGGTCGTCTCGCCATCGATCTCGGCGGTGTGCATTCCGCGGCGGACGCCCAGGTGAGCCTCGATGCGCGCTCCGCCGAGTTCGGCATCGAGATTGGAAAGGCCTATCCGCTCGATCTTTTTCAGGCGGAGCGTCACACCAATGAATCGAACTTCCGCATCGAAACGAACTTGGACTTCGTGAACTGCGGCACCATCGTGCCGAAGTAGAGTTCAGCGCGGTCCGGCCAGCCGAATCACGTCGCTCACTCGTGGACGACGACGCGTGTCCCATCGTTGTCCGGCGTGGCGCGGACGGCGTGCCAGCTTTCGGGGAGCGTCGGTCCTACCCAGCGAAAGAGCAGGCGGGCGTCAGCGGGCTGCATGTTGATGCAGCCGTGGCTGTGCTCTTTGCCGAAGGCCGAGTGCCAAAAGGCGCCGTGCAGCGCGTACCCCTTTTCGAAGTACATGACCCAGGGCACGTCTTCGATGGAATAGGGGCCGTCGGTCGCGGTGTCGTCGTCCATGGTGTTGGAGACGTGCTTTTCGCGGATACGAAAGCTCCCGCTCGGCGTGCGGTGGTCCTTGGCCGGATCATTGTCGTCGTGCCGACCGGTGGAGACGATGGTGGCGAACACCGCTTTGTCTCCTTCGAACGCGACGAGGCTCTGGGTCGAGAGGCTGACGTCGATCCACTTCTCGCCCGGTTTGAGTCCGGGCGGCGGAGGGCCCGGTCTCGTCACCGTCATGTGCTCGTCGCGAAGGAAGTATCCTTCGGTGGTCTCGCTGAACCCCCTTTGCTCGGGGGCCGGCCCCTTGCCGGTAAGAGGGATGATCGAGAAGCGGCCGACGGCATCGCCGCGCGTCGGCCCCTTGCCCTCGGGAAACGAATAGCGGTTGGAGCCGCGCAGCACGAACGCGAGCGGAAGCTTGCGCGGCTCATCGTCGTGCCCCACCCACACGCCTTCGAAATCGGTGACCGACTGGTGCGCGAGCAGGTGGTCGAAGGGGACGTAGCTGCCGCGCGTGCTGCGCCACATTTTTCCGGCGAAAGGATAGATGATCTGGTCGAGTGCGACGTAAAATCCGCGCACCATGCGCCGCTCGACGAGCTGCGATTCTCCTTTGAGGCTGTCCAAGGCGACGGCGCTGCGCGGATCGTCGGAGAGGTACCAAGGGGTCTCGCCCTTCTCAGCGGCGATTTGCTTGGCGGCGGTGGCACGGTCTTCGGCGGCCGTCTCTGCGCGCGCGCTTTTGCCAACGAGAAGCCCCTTCTCGTAGGTTGCACGTTCTTTGCGAAGCGGCGGACGGCGGTACTGCGGCGTGCCGTGGGTGAGGTTGAGGCCGTAGTCGTAAGGGAGCGGCTTGTCGGTGAACGGCGCGTGCGGCGCGTCTTTCAGGTCTTTGCTTTCGGGATCGGTCGTCACGTGACGGGCGCACACCCAACCGCCGCTCGGAATCAGCTGGAACCATCCGTCGGTGCAGTGCCCCGCCTTGGCGGTCGTCGACTTGGCCAGCACCTTCTGCCCCTTGCGCAGGATGCCGAGCCTGACGACTTCCTTGCCGTCGACGAGCACATCGCGCTTCAGCTCCGGGCGATTCAGAATGAGCGTCTCGTAGCGCGTGGCAGTGATCATGACCCCGGTTTCCCCGGCATCGACGTCGATCTGCGCAGCGACCGGAGCCTCCACGGCGGTCGGCGCGACGGCGCCATCGGCCCCGGACGTCGGCCCGGACGACGAACGCGATTTGCAACCCCAGGCCAAAGCGAGCCCCAAGAAAAGGCCGACCTCTCTCTTCCACAACACGGAATAGTGGCTACGTCGGTCGGCCAAGCGCGGCAAGTTTGCCGTGCAGGACCACTGTTGCCAAGGCGTGCCGGTCGTGGCGGGCCCCTATTTAGGGTAGGTGGGCCATCAATCACGGTCGACGCGCACGACGCCCGTCTGGGTGATGCCACGCTCGGGGTCGACGTCGACGGTGAGGTAGTGGCGACCGATGCCGTCGAAGCGCTCGGGGATGGAGCCGCCCCCTCCCGAGATGTAGGCGGGAATGCCGGCGTTCGAAAATGGGTAATACGAGTGAATATGCCCGTAGAGGGTGATGTCGACGCCCCCCTCGGCCAGCTTGGCGAGAAGCTTGTTGGCTTCGTTGCGATCGGCGAACGACCCATTGCGGACACCGACCGGGTCGATGGGCGGAATGTGCATCAACACGGCGTGGGTGCGCGAGCGGCCTTCGGCGAGCCACGCGTCGAGCCAACCGTAAACGAGCGGGTCGACGGTTGCGCTGGCAGAATCGAGGAACGTGAATTGCATTCCTCCGTAGACGAAGCGAAAGCTCGCGCGCCCGAAGCGCCGTTGATAGACGGCGCCCCCTTCGGTGCCGAGCTCATGGTTGCCGAGGGTCGGAAAAAAGGGCACGCGCAGGGATTCGAGCTCGTGCTGAAAACGCTCCAGCTGCTCGACTTTTCCCTGCGTCGTGAGATCGCCGGCCGAGACGACGAAGGTGATGCGCGGGTCCGCGTTCATGCGCGCGTAGATGTCCTGTACGCGGTCGATCGCCTCCTGAATGTCGCTTAGCACCGCGAAGCGCCAGGGTGCGACAGGCTCGCCGCGCCGGGAGTGAAGGAACAGCGCGCTCGTGCCGCCGGGAATCGTGAGCCCCCATCGCTTTTCCGTGGCAATGGCACTGGAAAGCGACTCCGGCGCGAGTGCCGTTGCTCCTGATTCGGTGCTTGCTTCGAGAACCGCGTCGGGGAGCGTATTGGAGACCGTCAAGAGCCACGTGGCGGGAGCACTCTCGCCTCGCGTGACTTTGATCTGGATCGACGGCGCCTTCGCCCACAGCGATACGACGCCAGGTTCGAGTCGCCGGATGGCGCCCAGTCCGTCGACGATCTCGAAGGTCGTTTCGGCCGAGGCGCCCTTGCCGATGGTCTCGTCGCGGCGGGCGCGCTCCTCGGCAACGTCGACGCATCCGAGCCCCGTTGCGCCATAGAGAGCGATGACGAGGATCGTGCGCAGCACGGGCCTTGGTTGCGGCAATGCTTTCATAGCGGTTCCCCGTGGCGAAAAAGGACCGACAGGCCGGTGACATAGGCCGAGCCAAGGGCCGCTTCCGCCGCGACGCCCCAATGGTTGCTGAGGAAAAACCGCGTCTCGGCGCCGAAGTGCCCGATGACGCCGCTCCCGAGTCCCGGCATCTTGAGCCCGGCGGCAAAGCCGTCGTGACGATGATCGTAGTAAAGCGCGATCTCGCCGCGCGGCGACCCGGGCCAGCCGATGTACATCCCGTAGCCGAAGCGGAAGAGCAAGAGCTCGCCCACGTCGGCCGTGGTCCCGCGAACGCCGTACGAATAGGCTTGCAGCGCCCAGCCCACGGACATTTCCGCGAACGATCCTCGCAGCGACGGGCCGAGGTGCGCCATGTCGAGGCGACCCGCGACGGCGAGCTCACCGGTCGTCGTCGTGAACCTTTGGCTGGTAAAGGCGTGCCGTGTGACCGCTGCTTCGAGGTCGAGGAACGATCCGTCGCGCGCGGCTCGTTCTGGTCCTGGCAGAGGGCCCGTCAAGCGGTAGGCGAAATGCGAACGGAGGCGCGAGTTCGTGTCGTCGAGCGCGAACCAAGCGGAGGGGTGCAAGCGCCAGCGTCCGGTTCGATAATCGATCTCCTGGACCATGAATTGCCGATAAGAGAACACTGGATTGTAGACGTAACGGTAACCCAGCGCCGTCTGCAGCGCGGGCGCGACGCCGGAGGGCGCTCCCACGCCACCCGCCGGAGCGACGATGCCATAGAGGTCGGCGAGAAAGGAAATCGCGAAGAGACCTACGCCAGCGGCGCTGAGGGCCGCCGCGGGTCCGACCAAACGGCGGGAGGCGCCACTGAGGACAATTGGTACGAATCCGGTCGCCAGCATGCCGAGGCCGGCGCCCTCGAGGGCGAGCAAGCGAAGGCCGGTCTTGGAATCGCCGACCACGAGGTGACCGCTACCGTGCACCAAAGCGCCCGGTAGAAACACCGCCGCCGTGCCCCAGGCCGACGACGCGAATTCCTTTTGCGGCGGTTCGACTGCGCAATCGTCCTCCCCCGGTGTTTCTCGCGCCGACGGAGGTGTCGCGGCGTCGGCGCGGGCGTGACCGGGCGCGCCGAGCGCCAGCGCCGCCGTGACGGACACGAGGACCGCGCGCACTGGGTTCAGGGCAGTCCGCAAAGCTTCACCACGCCGGGAAGTATTTCGATCGTGCCTGGTAAGGTGCCCACTGGCTCGCCGTCAGCCTCGACCCACACCTCGACTGCACTTTCCGCACGGACCACCGCTCCGCGATGGACGCTGACGCGGCGATCCTCGATGTGCCGGCCGCGCACGAGAGCGGGAAACCTGAGGAGCGAAGCGCCGACCGACATCCCCTCGACGACGACCACGTCGAGCAGCCCATCGTCAATCGATGCATCAGGGGCGACCCGCATGCCGCCCGCGAAGTATTGACCGTTGCTGGCGGCCGCCAGCGAAAGGCGCCCTTCGTGCACGACGCGATCGTCGACGCGAATGGTCACGAGCGGCATTGAATAGCGGGCAAGGCCGACGACGCCGCTCACCATGTAAGAGAGTGGCCCGCGCCGTCCCTGCTTGCCCCGCTTTGCGAGCCAGCGCGCCGATTCCGCCGACAACCCGACGCTGGCGATGTTCAGAAAACAGCGTACGCGCTCGCCGCCGTCGCTGGCTTGGCAACGGATGCGCCCCGCGTCGACCTGCCGTCGCTGTCCGGTCGAGAGGCGCGCCACCGACACTTCGAGATCGGTGCCGAGCCCGAGCAGACGCGCGAAATCGCGCCCGGTGCCGAGCGGGAGCAAACCGATCTCGACGCTGTCAGCGCGTCCACATTGCAAGAGACCACTCAAGGCTTCGCTCACGGTGCCGTCCCCGCCGGCGATGACGAGACGCGTCGCTCCTTGCTCGGCGGCGAGACAGGCCAAGCGCTCGCCGTCCCCCTCGCATTCCGTCGCCAGGAGCTGATAGTCCCCGACGTACTTGCGCAAGAGGGTTTCGAGCTCGGCGACGCGTCGCCCGGTAGCGCCCGATCGGCTCGACGGATTGACCAAGACGAAGGTGCTCACGATTTTACCTGGTAGCGGCGGTGCACGATCGCACGATAGCGCTCCACTTCTTCCGCCGTTCGCGCATCGTTCCAGCCCGTGGCGCGTGCCGCCGCGCCCGCCAGCGCGTCGAGCGCGTCGAGACCCTGACCGGCCGCGAACACCGCCACGCGCACCCTGCGCTCGAGGACGTCAGCCAAGGTCGCTGCGCATTCCTCGGCGAAGGACCACGATACCTCGGCCACCAGGAAACGCGAGCGGCCGATGCAAACGCGCTCCTCGGCGGGGGACGCCTCCATCATGTCGACCGCGGCCGCGCCCCAAGTCGCAATCAGGCGATCCGCCGTCCGCTCGTCGAGGTGGAAACGTCCCGCCATCTCGCGCCGGAGCGCGGCGCGATCGAAGCCGTCATCGCGCAGCGATCGCTCCTTGGTGGCGCAGGGAACGAGCTGTCTTCGCCGCGGCTCGGGGAGTCTCGCCACCACGCGGTCGACGATCTGTTCGGCGATGCGCCGATACGTGGTGAGCTTGCCCCCCGCCGCAGAAATCATGCCCGAATCGTCCTCGGTGATGCGATGTTCGCGGGAGACGCTGGAGGGGGGCACGTCCGCTTGTCCGTCGGCCAGCAGCGGGCGCACTCCGGCGTAGACGCTCATCACGTCGGTCGCACCGAGCTTGGCGCCCGGAAAGGCGTGGTTCGCCGCGTCGAGCACGTATTGCAGGTCGGTGGCGGTGACGCGCGGTTCGTCGATCTCGTCGGTGAAGGTGTCGGTCGTGCCGATCAAATGCACGTCGCGCCACGGGCACAAGAACATGTGCCGTCCATCCGCCGCTTGAAAGGTGACGGCGGCTTCGGCATGGACCCGGGCGCGGTCGATGACCACGTGCACTCCTTTGGCGGGACGCAGCTCGTGCACATTGAGCGCCGCATCCAGATCGCGCACGCGATCCACCGACGGTCCGGCGGCATTCACCACCACGTCGGCGCCGATGAGGTGCGGTCGATCGTGCAGGACGTCCCGCACCCGTACGCCGCGAATTTCCCCATCGATTTTCTCGAACCCGACGGCCTCGGCATAGGAGATCGCTTCGGCGCCCGCGCGCCGAGCGTCCTTGATCGTCTCCAGGACCAGGCGCGCGTCGTCGACCTGTTGATCGTAATAAAACCCCGCTGCGCGGAGCCCCTCTTTGCGCACGTCGCGACTCAGCGCTTCGATCTCACCGCGCCTCAGCAGCTTGAACGAACCGCGCCGGAACCCGGACACGGCGCTGTAGATGGAGAGACCGGCGATCATTTTCCACGGCGCGACACCGTCATCGAAGGAACAGAACATGAAGGGAAGAGGCGCCACGAGGTTCGGATTGAGACGCGCCATCAAGTCGCGCTCCACGCAGGATTCGCGGGTCACTCCCAGCTGCCCCTCGGCGATGTAGCGCAGTCCGCCGTGGATCATCTTGGAGGTGCTGCTCGAGGTGCCGCCCGCAAAATCGCCGCGCTCGAGCAAGAGGCTCCGGATGCCCCGCAGCGAAGCATCGCGCAAGACGCCCGCGCCGGTGATGCCACCGCCGATGATGACGAGCTCCGGCTTTTCCACGCATGCGCGTTCGAGTGCCCCGGTTCGTTCGGCGAGCGTCCAGCTCGACCTCAAAAGAGCTTCCCCGGGTTCATCATCCCTTCCGGGTCGAACGTTTGCTTCAAGGCCTTCATGGCTTTCACGCCGAGTACCCCCTTTTCGCGGGTGAGCCAGGGCGCGTGGTCGGTGCCGATGCCGTGGTGATGGGAGATGGTTCCACCGGCATCGACGATGGCGTCAGTAGTAGCGCGCTTGATCTCGCGCCACTGTTCGATCGCGTCGCTCGCGCTCACCGGGTAGACGACGATGAAATACACGCATGCCCCGTCGGGATAGCTGTGCGATACGTGCCCCATGGCGAGGCCGCCCCCGGCGTGACGCTGGGTCGCGGCGCGCATCTGGGCGAGCACGCGCGCATGACCTTGCTCGAGCTTCGACCACTCGAAGGCCGTCTCCATGGTGTCGATCGCGATTCCTTGGTCGAGCAGGAAATCGCGCAAGTACGGCGTCCGAAAACGCTCTTTCTTCCACGATGTTCCCGGCCCCTTGCCGAGCGGCAGCCCGCCGTTCAAAACGCCGATGGCCTGCGCGCGCAGCATGTGCGCCGAGAGCCGCGTGCGGTCGTCCCCTTCGATGCCGAACAGCATGATGGCGCGATCGTCGCCGTAACCGACGCTCTTGGTCGCGTCGAGCAGCGTCGCCCCGGCGTCGAAGCGTTTGTCGGGGTCGTGGCGCAGCAGCAGCGATACCTCCGTTTCCTGGGCATCGGATAACCGCATCATCATCATCGGTAGACCCGCTGCGACCCAGGCGCGTATCGTGCGAATGCCCGATGCGAAGTCGCGAAAGAGCATGCCGCGCACGTCTTGCACGGCCATCTTCTCGCGGATGCGTAGCGTCGCCTCCACGATGACGCCGAGCGTCCCCTCCGAGCCGAGGACGACTTGGTTCAAGTCTGGCCCCGCCGCGTGACGTGGAACGGTGAGCGTCGTGAGCTCGCCGCTCGGTGTGACGACCTTCACGCTCACGAGGAGCGTGTCGATGCCGCCGTACCCGTCGGATTGCTGACCCGACGAGCGCGCCGCGATCCATCCGCCCAGGGTCGAGTGCTCGAAAGACTGCGGAAAGTGCCCGAGCGTATAACCGCGATCGCCGAGCTCGGCCTCCAGGCTCGGTCCGTCGATTCCGGCCTGGAAGGTGGCGGTGAGGCTACGGTCGTCGAGCTCGAGCAGCTTGTCGAGTCGCGTGGTATCGAGCGCGATGACGGCGCGCTTGCTGGGGGGCAGGATCGGCTCGACCCCACCGACGACGCTCGTGCCTCCGCCGAAGGGCACGACCGCGAGATCGTGCTCGCGCGCGGCAGCGAGCACGCGCGCCACCTCCGCGGCGCTCGCCGGATAAACGACGGCATCCGGGGCGCGTTCGAGGTTGCCACTCCGAATCCGCAAGAGATCGGCCAAGCTCTTTCCCGCGGCGTGGTAGGCGCGCTCCGCTCGGTCGAGGAGCACCTGTTCTTTGCCGAGCGCGACCTCGAGCGCACTGCGGGCAGCGTCTCCGAGCCGCGAAGGAGGAAGCACGACCGCTTCGACGGGTACCGCCGCGGCCGGCGGCGTCAAGCTGACCCCGAACCGCGCCGCCAGCGCACGCACCAGTGCCTGCCTGCGCACATCGCTCAGCTCGAAGGATTCGTGCTTCCACCCCCAGCCATTCCACCTCAGCTGATCGCGGTCGAGTACCATTCGTCGAGAGGCTCCTGGCGCTACTCTGTCAGATTCTCGCTGCCAGATCGATCATCGGAGCCGGCATCTCAGCCTACACAAGATCGGCGCTGCCGCCCTCCGATTGGCACGACGGCGTTGCGCCGTGGGAGAGCGAGCGCAGGGGGGTCGAGGGGCTACGGCGCGAGCGGGTCGTCTTGCGGGGAAGCGGTTGGTGTCGGAGCGCGTGGCGCTGGCGCGGTTTGCTGCGGCTTTCGCACGGTCGGCGGCGGAGGCGATCCCAGCGCGGGCAGATGGCTTCGACCCGCGGGCAGATTGTTGCGGCCCTTCGTCAGCGAATTGTCCAAACGGTCGACGTCCACGCGGCCCGCGTCGGCATCGACGGTTGCGACGACCCGATCGACGAGGGGCGTCTCTGGCTGCGGCGCAGCGGCGGCGGGGGCGCGCGGCGGGTCCGTGGCGGCGGCCGCGCTTGACGCCGCCGGGATCGGCGGCGCCGCACTCGGTTGCACGAGCGTGTACGCCAGCGCCAGCCCTGCGACCACACCGATGCCCAGCGCGATGCCCACCTTGCGTGAACGCGGACGAAGCGCGTCGATGTCGGTATGATCGAAGCTTCCCGTCGCGGGAGACATCGTGCCGCTGCCCATCGCCGGCGGGTAGGAGCGAGACGGCGGCGCCAGTTCGCCGCGAAGCGGTGTTCGCGCGATCGACGCCGTCTTGCTCCCGGGGGTCGGCGAACCGAAGGCCGGGATCACACCGGGAGTGAAGCCCGCTCCAGAGCTCTGGTGCAATGCCTGGTCGACGGTGGCTATCGAGGCGCCCCGTACGGCGGGCGCGCCAGCGCTCAGATCACGGAGCGCGTCCGCCAGCGCCGCGATCTGCTCGGAGATGGTTCGCCACCTCTGGGCGGCGTCGCGGTGACAAGAACGAAAGAACCAAGCGTCGAACTTGTCGCCGACGAATGGCCACCTCACCGACGGCGCCGGCATTTGCGCCACGAGGATCTCGACCATCAGGTCGGCCTGCGTTTCCGCTGTCCAGTACGTGCCCCCGGTCAGAATGCGCTGTGCAATGAGCCCCATCGCCCAAACGTCGGTGGCGGGACCGATGGTGTCGACCAGGCCACGCGCTTGTTCCGGCGCCATGTAATGCGGCGTTCCCATCAGCGTGCCGTCGGCGGTTGTGCCCAACGCCGCCGCGTTCGCCGGGTCGGGCGACAGGAACTTGGAAATGCCGAAATCGAGAATCTTGGCGATGATCGTGCCGTCGTCACGGCGATGCAAAAAAATGTTCTCCGGCTTGAGATCGCGATGAACGATCCCGCTGGCGTGCGCCTTGTCGAGAGGGCCGGCGATCTGGGAAAGAACGGCGTCGACGACGTCGGGCGCGAGCGCGCCCACCTTCTCGATCAGCTTTTCGAGGTCGAGCCCGTCGAGCAGCTCCATGACGAAGAATGGCGCTCCTCCCAGCTCGGCGGCCACGTCGGCGTCGGTGATGCGAACGACGTGATCGCTGCGAAGCTGCGCGCCCACCCGCGCTTCGCGCTTGAAACGTGCAATCGCCCCCGGGTCCGCGGCGGCCGCGCCGTGAAGCACCTTGAGGGCGAGTCGCTCCCCGGTGTGCTGGTGCTCGACGAGGTACACGACCCCCATCCCGCCGCGTCCGAGCTCACGGATGACGCGGTATCGGGAACCTATGCTTTCGAGATTCATGGACGTCGATCGAGTCCCGGGGAGCACGCTCCCGCAACGTTCGATTCTTTAATGAACCGACGCTTCCCTGCCAAACGAATCCTGCGAACGTTAAGCGATGGTCCCTTGCCAAGGTGGATACTCCGAGGCAAGGTGGCCCCGCGCGGGAAACTTCCCCGCTTGTTTTGTCGTGTTTGCACGATGCTAGCTCAGGTGGTCTGTGGATGACGATTCGCCGCTCGATACCTTACGGAGCTGTTCTCCGTTTCGTGCGCCGCATTCGCGGATATCGCGCGAAGGGCCCTTCGTGAGGCGAAGCCACGCTGCGCTTTGGGGGGCGGCGATCGTGCTCGCCGGGAGCGTCGCTTGGGCGGATGGCGGCGATCCCGTGGCCGCCCGTGCACAGCTGCGGCAAGGCTACGCGCTGAAACAACAAGGGAAATGCAAGGAAGCCGTGCCCTTTCTCCAGGAAAGCGCGCGTCTCGATCGACAGCCGAAAACCTTGCTCAACTTGGGCGACTGCGAACAGTCGCTCGGCCAACTTGCTGCAGCACAAGCTCATTTTCTCGAAGCGCGCGATCTCGCGCGCCAACAGGGCATCGACGCGCTCAAGAACATTGGCGAAAAGCGCCTGCAGGACATCGAAAAGCGAATGCCCAAGCTCGCGATCGACGTCGCCAAGGATGCACCCCCGGACACGGTCGTGACGAGAGACGGCGTCGAGGTCGGCAAGGTGTCGCTCCACACGCCCTTGCCGATCGACGTTGGGCGGCACGTCATCGTCGCGCGAGGCGGCGGGTTCGAGCGCCAGTTCGAGCTGGCGCTCGCCGAGAGCGAAACGAAGAACATCGAAGTCACCCCTATCGGCGGCAAAGCGATCCCCAAGCCCGTCGTGGCCGCTGCCGACAAACCCTCCGCCGGCCAGAGCCCTTCGTCGAAGAAAGAGACATCGCGCGCGCCGGGCGCCGCCTTCAAGATCGACGGCCCGACCACCGATCGCGCCGAGTCGGGCTCCAGCGCTCAGCGAACACTCGGATTCATCACGCTGGGCGTCGGCGCCCTTGGCCTCGGCGGGGGCGCCTATTTCGGTGCCCGGATGCTCAGCAAGAAAACCGAAGCAAGTACGATGTGCACGGACCTGACCCCCTGCTCGTCGGAGGGCGCGGCCGCGTTCGAAAAAACCAAGAGCGACGCCCGCAGCGCTCGCACCAACGCGTTCATTGGGTTCGGCGTGGGCGGCGCCGCAGCATTGACCGGCGTGATTCTTCTCCTGACGGCACCGAAGGCGATGGCGACCGGATGGCGCGTAGCACCAGCGATGGGTCAGAGCACAGTGGGGGCCGTCGTCGACGGCACCTTCTGACCAAAGCGCATCACTTCTCGATTCAGGTCGTCCCCGTCTTTGATGTCACCGTTCTTTCGCGCCGCCTCTTAGTTGTGCGGACTCTTCGGAGTCTTCTTACTGACATTCCTCTTGGGTTGGAGTCATTGCGAAATGTGGATCGTCATTCGTCGGCATGCGCCGATCGTCGCGTCGTTGCTGTTCACGTGGGTTGCGGGCTGCACGCTGCCTGATCGCCCGCCCACACTCGCCGACGCGGGCCCGGCCAACGTTGAGGACGTTTCTTCCGGCGACGCTTCGCGGGGCGACGCCGTCCGCGGTGACGTCTCGCTGGGTGACGCGCCCGTCGATCTCCGCGCAGCGGATGGTATCGATGTCAGCGTGGTCGACGCTCCCGGCCCGGACGGCGTCGTGCGGGACGGGCCGATCGTGACGATCGACGCCAGGCCCGATGCGCCGACGGTCTGCATCCCGGGTGGCACCTGCCTCCCTGCCAATCCCTGTCACCAGGGCGAATCGGAATGCCGTGACGGAGGAGGGACGACCTGTCGCGACACGTCGCGCCTTCAGACCAACGGGACCCCCTGCGACAAAGGCGTTTGTCTCGACGGCATGTGCCAGGCGTGCGCCGCGGGCACGATGTGCGATGTCGCCAACAAGCCGTGCCGCGTCGGGACCATCGTCTGCTCCACCGGTGCTCCTGTTTGTACGGAGACTGACAACAAGGCGAACGGCGCCACCTGCGGATCGGGACTCGTCTGCCAGGAAGGCGCATGCAAGGCGTGCGTCACGGGTGAAACGTGTACGCCCACCAACGCATGCCACGCCGGCAAACTCGACTGCTCGGCATCAGCGCCGACTTGCAATGACACGGGCATGGGCGTTCCTCCCGGCGCATCGTGTGGACCGGACAAGGTCTGCAACCCCGCGGGAACGTGCGTCGCCTGCGTCGCGGGGGCCATGTGCACGGTGGCGACCAACGCCTGCCGCTCGGGAACGATCGCCTGTAGCACCGGCGCGCCCGTTTGTATCGAATCGGGCAACACGACCGATGGCACGTCGTGCGGCATGGACAAAGTCTGCAGCGGAGGAACGTGCGTCGCTTGTTCCCCTGGTCTCTCGTGCGTACCCGCCAACCCCTGTCACGCCGGAAAGACCGTCTGTTCTCCCGCCGTGAGCTGCACCGACACCGGCATGAACCTGATGGACGGCGCCGACTGCGCTCCGGACATGGTTTGCAGTGGCGGCATGTGCTCGCCGTGTGTGAGCGGTAAAGATTGCCCCACGATGAACCCGTGCAAAACGGGGAAGACGTCGTGCGCGACCGGCATATCGCAATGCATCGAAAGCGGCGATCAGAAGGACGGCTACGTCTGCGGCATGAAGCAGGTCTGCTCCAAAGGCGTTTGCGACGTATGCAACACCGGCGACCCGTGCCCCCCGCCGAACTATCCTTGCCACGCCGGGACGCTCAGCTGCACCACGGGAACACCGGTATGCAACGACACCGGCATGTCCTTGATGGACGGCGTCGGTTGCGGCCCGGACCTGGTGTGCCGCGGCGGGAACTGCGTCACGTGCAAGGCGGGCGACGGCTGTCAGCCGACCGATACCTGCAAGACCGGGACATACTCCTGCGCCACCGGCTCGCAGGTGTGCGTGGCCAATGGCAACAAGGCGCCGGGCGCGGAGTGCGAGCCCGGCAAGGTCTGCACGAGCGCGGGCGTGTGCGATGTCTGCAACAACGGCGGGCCCTGCACGCCCTCCTCCAACGTATGCCACAAGGGGACGCTCTCCTGCGCGACGGGGACGGGAGTTTGCGTCGACAGCGGCCTGCCGCAGGACAACGGATCCAACTGCGGAACGAGCTCCGTTTGCTACAACGGGATGTGCGGACTCTGCAGGCAAGGGGACCCCTGCACTTCGACGACCAGCCCGTGCAAGAACGCGGCGTACGTGTGTTCGACCGGACAGCAGGTATGCACCGATACGACCAACAAGCCGCCCGGTACAGCGTGCGGCGCCGGACAAACCTGTTCGGGCGGCCGGATCACGGCGGCCGACGTCTGCAACGCGAGCGGCCAATGCCCGGCGCCGCCGGTCACCAACTGCTCGAGCGGCGCGTGTAGCGGCAATGCCTGTCTCGATTGCGGCGGGCAACTGGCGTGCAACGCAGCTTGCTGCTCGGCGAACCAAACATGCTGCTCCAACAGATGCGTCACCCTCAACAGCAATGAGAATTGCGGCGTCTGCGGCAACGCGTGCACAGGCGGCAAGATTTGCAGCGGCACGCAGTGCCTTTGGCCCGACGGGCACCTGTGCGCGTCGGCCGCGGACTGCGCCAGTGGCAACTGCGGAGGGCGATGCTGTGCGGCAGGCACGTCGTGCTCTTGTACGCAGCCCTCGGCGCAGAACCTTCAGCCGAACGCCGGCTTCGACACGGGCGCCGCGGATTGGAGCGCCATCGGTTCTTTTGCGACGGTGAGCTGGCTGCCCGGGTCCTTCAGTGACGCCGAGGCCACCGGTGACGCGCAGGCATGCCCATACTCCGGTTCGATCAACCTCCAATGTACCACTAACGATCGGGAGGACTGCTATTACCAAGGGCCCTGCGTACCGATTCAGCAGTTTCGCGACTACAACTGGGGCATGCGCCAAGCGTGGAAGGGCGCCAATCCTCCGAGTTCCTGCGGCTATTACACTTATACGGACGCAAACTGTGGGGGTAGTCGGACGGAGCGCCTGACCGATACCTGGCTGGGCGGCGTTTGGTCGGAGTTCATGTTCGGAACGTTCAACGCCGACGCGAATCTGAGCGCCCGCGCCTTCTGCATGATTTACCCCCCTAACGCCAACCCCACCTCCGGCTTCTACGCCGACATGTTTTATTTGAGCCTCGCTCCCGGCGGATATTGAGCGAAGGTTCTCACGAGGCACCACCATGTGTCTAAGCCCTGCGCCGCCCGCGGGCTCTCTCGAGCGCTCGCATCGACAGCGTTGCTGAACTTCTCCAGCCAGGTCGGTCTTGGCCGCCAAAGGTCGCTTGACTCTCTGCCGATCCCGAGCTGAGCTTTCTGGGTCCTTCAAATGGCGCTCCGCGCTGCGAGGTCTCCCATGCGAGCTTGGTCCATCTTTCTGCCCGTCGGTCTGATCCTGGGAGCTGCCTGCGGTGGCGATGACACGACGACCGGAGATCCCGGTGGGACCGGAGGAACGGGCGGCTCCACAGGCGGCGCGGGCGGATCAGGCGGTGCGCCCGACGCTGGTGGTGACGTGAGCACCGGTGGCACTGCGGGGGGTGGAACAGCAGGCAAAGGGGGCTCGGCGGGAGGCGGCACCGGTGGCGCGGCGGGCACCGGTGGCGCGGCGGGCAGCGGCGGCGCTGCCGGCAGCGGCACTGCCGGTAAAGGCGGAACCGCAGGAAGCAGTGGCACTGGCGGTACGGCTGGAAGCGGCGGCACCGCGGGCACTGGCGGCACGGCTGGAAGCGGCGGCACCGCGGGCACTGCTGGCGCTGCTGGCGCTGCGGGCACCGCCGGTGCAGGTGGTGCAGCGGGAGCGGGCGGCACGGGGGGAGTCGATGGCGGAACCACCTCCGCGGTTTCCGTGCTCATGTTCCACAACCACCCGAACCACGACGGCGTGTACGTCGATCCAGTCATCACCAAAGCCGCCGCCGCGACGATGCATGTCGACACGACGTTCGCGATGGCGACCTACGCGTCGAACGTACACGGCCAGCCGCTTTACTTGGTCGGTGCTGGCTCCGTTCCGGATCTCGTGATCGTCGGCACCACCCAAAACCACGTGATTGGATTCAACGCCGCGACAGGCGCCAAGGTCTGGGACCAGGCGCTCGGCACACCGGTTCCGAACTCGAGTCTCGCCTGCATAGGGAACATCAATCCGGTCGGCATCGTGGGCACGCCGGTCATCGACGAAGCGACGCGTACGCTTTATCTCAACTCGATGACCAACATGAGCGGTAGCCCGCAGCATTTGGTCTACGCCATCGACGCCAACACCGGCATGCCGAAGACCGGTTGGCCGGTGGATCTCAACGCTAGAGCGAAGGCGGGCACCTACAACTTCTCTACGCCGCTGCAAAATCAGCGCGGCGCGCTGGCGCTGGTCGGCGGTCGGGTCCTCGTGCCGTTCGGCGGACACGTTGGTGATTGTGGTGACTACCGCGGTTGGGTCGTCAGCATTTCCGCAACCGATCCCACACAACTCACGTCGTTTACCACGCGGGCCCTCGGGGGTGGCATCTGGGCACCGAACGGTATCGCCAGCGACGGTACGTCGGTGTTCTTTGCGACCGGCAACACGATGGGAATGGTGAGCAACCCCCGGTCGCATCCCGTGACGTACGGCGACGGCGAGTCTGTTTTCAAGCTCCCGCCCGACCTCACGAGGGCCAACACCAACGCGGAATTCTTCGTGCCGACCAACTGGTCGATGATGGACGACCTGGATGCCGACATCGGCGGCACGGGCCCCTTGCTCGTCGACGTACCTGGCGCAACGCCATCGAAGCTCATCGTTCAACTCGGCAAGGATGGGAAAGCGTACCTCATCGATCGCGACACCATGGGAGGCCAGAGCCCTCCGCTCGCGGCTCCGGTCGTATCGGGTAACGTCATCATCAATTCGCCCGTCACTTACCGCACCGCCATGGGCACGTACGTCGTGTTCCGCGGCGCCGGTTCTGGGTGCCCGGCCGGTGGGAGCGGGACGGCGATGACGGCGCTGCGGATCACGGCGGCGTCTCCGCCCGCGGCGACCGTCGTGTGGTGCGGCGGCCCTACGTCGAACAAGTCACCCGCCGTTACCATGACCGACGCTTCGGGCGCCAACGCGATCGTGTGGCAGATCGGCAACGACAACAAGCTTCGCGGCTTTGACGGCGACACGGGCGTGGTGATTTTCAACGGCGGAGCGACGACCGACACCATGGCGGCGGTTGCACCTTTCCAGACGCCGATCTTCACCGGGGGTCGTCTCTTCGCCTCATCGGGCACGCAGGTCTACGCGTTCAAACCATGAGCGAGCGCCGCACCCTCGTCGCGGCGCACACCTTCGCGGATGTCACCAACCCGGTTCCACCGTGACCGGCAAGAGATCTCCCTTGCGAAACAGCCGCCCCGAGAGTCGCGTAACACGCCGCTCGTAAGCCTGCCGCACGGTGACGATGAGCTGCTCGAAACTAGCGAGCGGTTGACCCTCCGCTTCGACCAAGATGTCGCCGGGCTCGATCACGCCTCTGAGAACACCGGGCGATTGGATGAGAAGTCCCGCCGGATGTTCCGGCGTCCGGTTCGTCCAAGAAGAAGTGGGACGGCCGGTCACCGGGATCGCGCGCTGAATCGAATCGGACCCCACGAACACGTGAGGCCGCGCGCGCTCGACCGTGGTCGCTCGATTTTGCACCATCGATCGGGAGATCCGAAGGTCCGGCCGTTCATTTCGCGCGCGAACGACGGGCGCAGAAGGAGCATGCGCTTCCTTGCCGAGCAGTGTCGGCTTGTCGGTCCGTGGTTCGGCTGACGCGACGCCAGCATTCTCCTCCGAAGGCGCCGGCACCGGGTAAGGATCGGCACGGCCGGAAAAATCGGTAGCCAAAAAGCTGCACCATCGTGCCCCCACGCGAGCCAGCGGCCCGATGCTCCACGCCGCGCCCACCGGCAAGAGTACGAAAGGAACCGCGGCAGCGACGAAAAGCGCGAGGCGACGTGCAAAAAGAATCATGCGCATGAAGTCCGAGGCCAGCGACGCTCGCGCAGCACGACGAAAGGTAGCACGCCTCGCCGTCGATGGCGGGTGGAGCCCCCTGCCTAGGCTTCGTGATGGCGGCGGCGCTAGCGCGAGGGCCAGCCGTCGCCGTCAGCGCCGTTTGACGCGCACCTTGACGGGCGTCACGGGAAACGGCGTGCCGAGGCTCTTGCTCCAATCGGGCGGGGGAAGGCTTTCGTCGACGAGCGTGATCTCATAGTGACGTAGCAAAAGGCTCCACGACGGCTTGAGCACGGCGTTGGCAAACATCTCCCCGAGGCAACGATGCAAACCGAAGCCGAACTGAACATAGGCGCAATCGCGCTGAAGCTGGCGCCGTCGTTGCGCGTCGGCAAAGCGATCGGGATCGAAATGGTCAGGCCGCGGGTAAATCGACGGATCGAGATGGGTCAAGATCGGCGAGACACAGACCGTCGCTCCCTCTGGAATCACATAGCCGCTCTCCGGATAAGGCGCGGCCGCCTGCCGGATGAGCATCACGCAAAACCGCATGCGCACGGCTTCCCGCATGCAACTGTCGAGTAGTTCCAGATCCTTCAAATCTTCGTAGGCGAACGCTTCGCCGTGCGCGGCACGGTAGCGCTCCTGCTCTTGCACGAGCCGCGTCCGGATCTCCGGCCTTTGGAGCACGAACGTCAGAAGCCAGCCGAGGGTGCCGGTGGTGTTCGTGTGAGCAGCGAAGAAGATCAAAATGAGATGGACGGCCACCGAATCGACGCCGATGGGTCGGCCGTCGGGCATCGTCTGCTGCAAGAGCAGGCTCAAGTAGTCGTTGCCGTCCTTTTCGCCCCGGCGCCGGGCGACGATGCTCCGCAGAATTCGCAGAAGCTCGGCGCGCGCGTGCGCCGTTCGACGCTGTTTGGGGAGCGGCCCCTTCGGCAAGACGAGGCATTCGAGCGAAAGTGCGTTTCTCTCGATTTCCATGTAGGCATCGGCGATGGCGTCACCGTGTTCGGCGACGACGTCTTGGCCGAGCAGGGCGCGAATGTTGACGAAGTTGACGAGGCGCGAACACTCGCGAAAAAGATCGATCTCGCCTTGCTCCGCCCACCGTTCGAAAGTGCGCCGGGCCTCGAGCGTCGCTTGCTCGACATAGCGTTCGAGGTATTCCGGCTTCGTCAGTCCCCGACGAATGACGCCGGTCATGAACTCGGAATGGGAATAGAGCCGCGTGAGCTCCTCGGGATCGCCGACCACCGACCGCAGGACGTGCCGAATGGCGGCGTCGAGATCGAGAACCTCCTTGGGGGCAGCGAAGAACCGTTGCTGCGCAGCCGCTCCCAGCACGAACGTAGCCTTGTAGAGGAGCAGGTTGATGGTGAAGACGTCGCCGTAGCGATCCCGGCATCGCGTCAGAAACCCGAGGGGATCGCGGTTGAATGCCGCCGCGGGGCCAATCAAAGGAAGTCCCTCGCGAACGACCGGCGGTGGACGGATGTCGTTACGATTGCGCAATCTCGTGTCGATCGCGCTGCCCTGGGCGGGGGTGAGGTCCATGGCGACCGATGATAGCCTATAAAACGATCGCGCGATCAATTACGTCCCGTTACCGAGCGTGGTACACGGTCACGCCCCGGTGCCGCCCCCACGGACGAAGCGTCCCACCGGGCTCGTGGTAGTGCTCTTCGATGCGCGCAATGTAGGCATGCCTTCGATCTCGAAGGGCAACTCGGCTTCCCAAGGCGCATCCGGATGGGTCTCCAGGATTCCCTCGCTCGTTGTTCGATGGCAGGCGTGGTCTCCGCGGGAGCGACCGGCAGAAGTTTGCCGTCTTCCGGTCGCCCCTTGCCGGCCCCTGCCAGTAGCAGGGGAGGTTCGTGTTTCGTCTTGCCGGCGCTGAGCGAACAGTCACGAGAACAACCGAACGACACGAACGCGAGAATGAGCGAATACGCAGACCCCGTTCGGCGCATGCATACCGCTATTTGCTGCCGAGACCCTTCTGAATGTCCTCCGCTTCGCGCAGGTGCCCCTCGATCTTCGGCCGGACGGTCTGGAGGATCTCCTTCACTTCCGTCGTCTTGGCAGCCGGCAAAAGCTCCCGATCGATGGCATCGAGCACCGCCCGATGCTCCTTGGCCTGCGCATCGATGTAAGTGCGGTCGAAGTCCTTCGCTGTGTCCGTCGTGATGCTGGCGGTCATTTGCTTGGCGTCGCTTTCCAAACGATTACTCACTTCGCTCGGCGCCAGCGATGCGCGCACCTTTTTGGCCACTTCGTTTCCCTTGGCGTCGGCTTCGCCGTGGTCCTTGAGCATCATCGACGCAAATCGCTTCACGCGCGGGTTCTTGGCTTTCTTTTCCGCTACGCGGGCCTGGTCCATCTCCGCGAGGTTGGCGGCATGCAGCACGTAGAGAATCTGGTCATCGGTGAGGGTCATGGGCGCGCTGGCGGTGCTCGAGCCCGCGGTGGTGCCCGCGGTACTCGCGCTCGTGGTTCCGCGACCGTCGTTGGGCGTGCCCGATGACTGCGCGCTCGATGGCGGGGAGCCGCTCGTGCCCATACTCGTGTCCGTGTTGGACGACGCAAGCGACGAGCCCTCCTGCTTGGTCGTGTTCTGGCCTGTCGTGGACCCAGACGCCGACGCATTGGTCGACGTAGAGGCCGGCGGCGGCTCCGGAGTTTTCGGGGGCGACTCGCTGCCGCCGCATCCTGCAGCGCCAAGGAGAAGAAGGACGACCGAGCTCATAGCCATGCGATTCATGAAGACCTCCCAGGTGATGGTTGATGCCTCAGCCGGCACTACACGTTGTGCACGTACGCAAGCACGCCAATCGGACGACCGTCGGATTTGAATACGATCTGCGCCGGCGACTCGGTCCCAGGTCGGATCTCAATGCCGGAGTGCGGGGCAGCGCGCGCATTTGCGCGACGAGCTCGGTCAGGCTTTGCAGGGGATTGGTGCCGCCCCAACTCGGCTGGCACGTTCCGGAAACGCAGAGAGGACCGCCCTTGCTGAAGATGCGGCTGAGGTCCCAGAAAAGAATGCCGCCCATGGGTCCGGTCAGTTTGCCGTCGAGGTTCGTGAGCAGATCTTTCATGGCCGCGAGGTCCAGATAGTTGCTCCCGGCGCATCCTCGGCAGCCGGGCTTTCCGAGCACCAGCCGCTGCGCGCTCGTTCCTGCGAACGCCGCCCACGGGCCCGGGTACCACTGGTAGGCATGCCAGGGGTTGCTCGCATCGGCCAGATCACCGGATGCCGGCCAGCCGTTGGCGAAGTTCTTGTAGTGTTGCGCGGTGCTGCGAACCATCGTGGTCGCATCACCTCCGCCGCCGCAGCATTCCGCCGCGCCCGCATTGTAGTACTGGATTCCGAGGTAATCGAGACGAGGCGTGCCGTTCGGCCGCTGGCAGTCTTGGTCGAGTCGCGCGAGCGACCAGGGTGTGTCGTCACCGTTCATCGGTTGCGAACATTGCCCACCCAGCGCGACCGTTGGTGACAGCGGATCGCCGACGACCGGGGCGGCGCACAACCCGTTGCCGACTTGGGGCACGAACGCGACCAGCAAATCGTCCGGGACCGCGTTGATGAGATCGCGGGTCGCGATGTACTTGTCGGACGTCGGCGGGTACGCGCCACCGAGCTCGATGTCGACGTCGATGCCGTCGGCCATCAGCGCGTTCTGCGAAGCGAACGCGCTGACCACGGTGGCGATCCGCGAGCGCATCATGGTGACGCGCGCGGCGCTGTTTGCCCCCTGCGCGGTCCACCACGAAAGAAATCCGCTCGAACCCACTTCCCCGCCGAGGGAAAGCATGATCCTCGATCCGGCCGCTCTTGCAGCTTGCATCGCGTCGCGCAAGTTCGGGTGCAGCGCAAAGTCCGTGCTCGAGCCTCCACCGTTCGCCCAAATCGGGCCCGGGTCAGTCTGAATTTCTGCACCTTTGAACGATAGGAACGAGAGGACGTAATGCGTGATGGGGCTCGTCCGCGCGCATTCCCAGGCGAGAACGTGATTTTGGTAGGGGTCGGGATCGTCGAGACAAGTGCCATTGTCGGGACCGATGCCGAAGCCGCACAGCGTGTTGACATAGGCCACCAGACGAGGCCCGGTCTTGCCGCCCGGCGGAGGCGCAGGGCCATTTCCGGTACATGCGGCGTCGCGCGTGCCCGTTCCTGTATCGGGCGATTCATCTGCGCGCGCGTCCCACACATCGCGCGGGTCCCCCGTGTCGACCGACACATCGGGCGGCGGTTGAGGAGCGTCGCGGCGCTGCTCCGCATCGGCAGCATCCAGCATAGCCGTGGCGTCCCGCGAATCGTCGATCCGGTCGTCGACCCGATCGACATGCAAGTCCATGCCGTGCGCGTCCTTCGAATCCGTGGCGCCGCCGCTCGTGTCACCGAGATCGACGCTGTCGTTCGTATCGCCGGCGCCGTTCGCGGCATCGATGCAGACGTCGCGGCAAGCGTCGGCTCCATCGTGCCCGCTTACGCTGTCGTCCGACGTGCATGCAAGTGGAACTGCCATACAGACAAGGAGCCCAAGAGGTATCTTCATGATTCGATGCGGATCCCCGCGCCGCCGCCTCGTTCTTCGCACTTCACTCGCACTTCGCAAAAAGCGTTCCCGTTCGCCGGTTGCGCGCGGCGCGTCCGATCGGCGCGCGTCGGTGCTCTCGGCGTCCCGAACGGCGCGTTGGGAAGCCGCCCGTGGATCTCCGAGATCCAGCAAGGCTTCTGGCCGATCCAGCTTGCGCGATCGGCGCTCGCCATGCTGCGCGCGCGCCGCCAGTGAGCGGCCTCGTTGCCGCCCCGCGATGATGTTTTCGCGATCGGTCGCGATCCCGCCAGGATGGACCAGACCGTGCAGTGCGTCGAAAGGGGGCGAGTATCTCGCTCGAAAGGCCCCGCCAAGGCGATGATCGAAGCCGAGCTCGAAGTGGCCTTTGTTCCTTTCTGCGTCCCAGGGTCCGAAGTGTTCGTTCCCGACGGCGTACCGGCCGCGAGCGCACTCGGGCGGACCACCCATCTCGGCGTCGGCGCTCACCCCGACGACCTCGAGATCATGGCCTACCACGGCATCCTCGAGTGCTTTCAGCAAAACGATCGGTGGTTTACCGGCGTCACCATGACGAACGGTAGCGGCAGCGCGCGTGGCCCCGATTACAAAGACCGCACCGACGCCGAGATGATCGAAGTCAGAAAGCTCGAACAAAGGAAGGCCGCTTGCACGGGCGAATATTCGGCGGTGGTGCTCTTGAACCACCCGAGCGCCTCGGTGAAAGACGCCGAGAATGCCGATGTCGGCACCGATCTCGATCGCGTCTTTTCCGCCGCACGCCCCGAAGTCGTCTATACCCACAACCTCGCGGACAAGCACGACAGCCACGTCGCCGTGGCCTTGCGCGTCGTGGCCGCGCTGCGCCGGCTACCGCCCACCGAGCGACCTCGCCGCGTCATCGGCTGCGAAGTCTGGCGCGATCTCGACTGGCTGTGCGACACGGACAAGGTGATGATGCCGGTCGACCATCGCCCCAACCTCGCCGACGCTCTGGTGGGCGTTTTCGATTCGCAGATTTGCGGTGGCAAACGCTATGACCTCGCCGCGCGGGGCCGACGCCTCGCCCATGCCACGTTCTTCGAGAGCCATCTCGTCGACGGCAGCCAGGCTCTCATCTGGGGCATCGATCTCACCCCCCTCGTCCATGACGCAACGAAAGACCCGGCGAGCTTCGTCGAGCAGTACATCGATCGCTTCGCCGCCGATGTGAAAGGACGTATCTGGCGCGCATCTTGATTGCGCGCTTTCGGAGAGAGTCGGCCGCGTTCCGTCGGAGCGTGGAGTTCGCTGCGACAGGAGAAGTCCATGAAGAGAAGAAAGAGTCTCGCTTGGCCCTTCGTCGGGCTGCTCGCCACTTCGCTGGGGACCGCGAACTGCACGGTCTACGACACCGGCATCCAAGGTCCGGACGGCGGCCAAGACGGCAAGAACGGTCACGATGGAACCGCTGGGCGCGGCGGTGCGGGCGACAGCGCAGGGCCAGGAGGAACGGGAACAGGCGGCAGCAATACCGGCGGGAGCACCGGCACGGGAGGAAGCACCGGCACGGGAGGGAGCAGCGGCGCGGGCGGCGTCAGTGGTAGCGGGGGAAGCACCGGCAGCGGGGGAAACGCGGGCACGGGAGCAACCACGGGTTCCGGCGGAAGCTCCGGTACAGCGGGAAGCGCGGGCAAGGCAGGAAGCGCGGGTACAGGCGGCGGGGCGGGCGCGGGCGGCACGGGCGGCGCCGGCACGGGAGGGACAGGAACGGACGCCGGCGCAGGCAGCGGGGGCACGGGGACCGGAGGTGGCTCGGGCGCTGGTGGAAACGCCGGAAAAGCGGGCGGTCCCGGTGCGGATGCGGGTGCCGACGCCGGCGGCGGTACGGCCGATAGCGGCAATGCCACGTGCGCACTCAAAGGAATGCCCCCGGGGAAGGTTCTGCAGGGCTATTGGGAAGCGTGGGACGGCGCGAAGAACGGCGTGCATCCGCCGTACGGTCATGTCCCGATCACCTCCTCCACCATTCCCGCTGCGTACAACGTCATCAACGCGGCGTTTCCCGTCATCCTGCCCGATGGAACGGCGCAGTGGTTCGACGGGATGGACGTGGATGTCGACGTACCGACGCCCGCCGAGATGTGCGAAGCCAAGACCCAAGGTCGGACGATCCTGATGTCCATTGGCGGCGCGACAGCCGCCGTCGATCTCGGCCAGACCGCGACGGTGGACCGCTTCATCGCCACCATCGTCCCCATCCTGAAGAGCCACAACTTCGACGGCATCGACATCGATCTCGAGGCCGGCCTTACCGCGGGTACTTCGATGACGTCGCTTTCGACGTCGCAAACGAATTTGATCCGCCTCATCGACGGCGTCCTCGCGCAGATGCCGGCCAACTTCGGGCTGACCATGGCACCGGAGACGGCCTACGTGACCGGCGGCCAGATCGCGTCGGGGGGCCCCTGGGGAGCGTACCTGCCCATCCTCGCGAAGTACCGCGACAACGGGCGGCTATGGTGGCTGAACATGCAGTACTACAACGGAAGCATGTACGGCTGCGATCCGCCGGGCGTCGGCATCAACGCGGGGACGGTGGAGGGCTTCGTCCAACAGACCGAGTGCGTCAACAGAGGCTTCAACGTGGCGGGCGGCGGTACGTTCGCGTTGCCGTATTCGAAACAGGTGCCTGGCTTGCCGGCACAACCGGGCGCGGGCGGCGGGCACATGACCACGGCCGATGTGAGCACGGCGGTCGGCCAGGTCAGTGGTATCAAAGGGCTGATGACCTGGTCCATCAACTGGGACGGGTCCAAGAACTTCACGTTTGCGAGCAATGCCAAGCAAATTTTGGGGCTGTAGCCATGCGTTCGATCGGGCAGGCCGCGGGCACGTCCCGAGGATCCGCGGGTGCCTCTTTCTGGATCGAATGGATCCGGCGCGATCCAATGGATCCACTGGTACCTATATAGTACCAGCTGAAATTCCTGCTCCGACCCTCCCGAGGCGCGTTCGTCGCGTCGGTGCGCGGGTCGTCACACCGTCTCGGTGACCTTGCTCAGGTGGGCCGGCGCGTCCGGATCGAGGCCTCGCGCGGCCGCCAATCGGGGCACGGCCATGTAGAAGCTCTGCATCTGGCAAAGGGGGCTGATCGCGGGGGGCAGACCCGCGACGACGGGCAGTGTCTGCGCGCCAGCAACCGGCAATACGGAGCGCACGGCGGCGCCCAGTTCGATGAGGAGGCGGACCGCATGCCGCGTACTTTCCGCCGAAGCGTCGTCCTGTCCGAGGACGAGGACCGGGAAGCCCTTTCGCACCAGGGCGAAAGGGCCATGGATGGCCTCGGCGCTGCTCAATCCTTCGGCGTGCAAGCGACAGGTCTCCTTCAGCTTGAGCGCCATCTCCAGCGCTGCGCCGAAGCCGATGCCGCGCCCGAGCACGAGCATACTGGTGGCGTCGGTAAGGGGCGCGAGGGCGGGCCACCAGTCGACGGAGCGTGCTTGCGCGAGCGCGTCGGGAAGCCGAGTGACGGCCTCGCGCAGCGGCTCGCGCGCCGACCAATGGGCGACCAGCTGAAGAAATGCGAGCGCAGCAAGGACGTGCGATTTGGTGGCGGCGATGCTCTGTTCGCGCCCCGCACAGAGCGGCAAGCTGCGGTGGCACAACGCGGTAAGAGGTGACGCTTCCTCATTGACGAAGCCGACGACGAAGGCGCCCGCGTTCCGCGCCGCTTCGGTGAGCCGCAGCAGATCCGGACTGCGGCCCGATTGCGAGATCGCGATGAAAAGAGCGTCTTTCAGGTCCAAATGGCGGGTGTCATAGATGGACACCACGCTCGGCCCCACCGACGCCACCACGTGACCGACGGTCGTCTCGATCAGGTACTTGCCGTAGGTGGCCGCGTGATCGGAGCTGCCGCGCGCGCAGGTCACCACGAGCCGCGGAGGCCGCCGGCGCAAGTGTTCACCGAGCTCGGCAAAGGCGTCCCCGCAGCGGTCGATCTGATCGCGCGCGACATCGGCGGTTTGCGCCGCCTCGCGCGCCATCGTCGTCATCGGCGTCACGTTTGGATTCATCGATTCGGCTCGTGGGATCGCCCGGTGGCCGACAAGCTGAGCTCCACGACGAAATCGTAAGCGTCGCCTCGGTAGTGGGAATGGACGAGCTCGAGGAGCGTGTCGTCTTCCAGCATGGTCCGCCGCTCGATGGAGAAGGCGGCCGCACCTTCGGGCACATCGAGTTGCTTGGCGAGCTCGGGCGTCAGGCGAACGGCCGTCAGCCGTTGCAGCGCTCGGAAAGGCGTAAATCCGCGGCGGCGCAAGGTGTCGTAGAGCGAGCCTTTCACTTCGTCCGGATCGGGAAGAAAACGGGTCGGTACGACAGCCATCTCCACCGCCATGGGGGTTCCGTTGGCCGTCCGCAGGCGGTGCAGCCGACTGACCGTGCTGCCGGGACTGAGGCAGAGCGCGAGGGTCTCTTCGGGCGTCGCCACCGCGACTTTGCGGTGGAGCCAGACGGATCCCGCCTTCATCCCTCGCGACGCGACGTCTTCGGAAAAGCTGGTGAGCGTCCGCAGACGCTGTTCCACATGGGGACCCCGGTTGACGAAAGTGCCGGCCCCCTGCCGCTGCAACAGCAGACCTTCGGCGGACAGCTCGCGGACCGCCTTGCGGACCGTGATGCGGGAAACCCCCAGTCGTTCGGCCAGCTCTCGTTCACCGGGAAGAGCGTCCCCTTGGCCGAGCTTTCCTTCGGAAACCAGGCTGCGAAGGTGCCGCGCGAGCTGCAGGTAAAGCGGCAGCGGCAAGTCGTTGGAGAGCTCGCTCTTGGCGAAAATATCGTCTGCACCGCGGTGGGACATGGGGTGCCTAAGATACCAGTCAGGTACCAGGGTGCAAGAGCCGCCATCTAGCGGGCGTTGAAGAGTGGAATTTAGCAGTTGCCTTTCGCCAATGGCCATGTCTATAGATCCAATATAGTACCAATATGGATCCTCAAAGGTCAGAATCGCCTTGTTTATGGTGCAGACCACTTCGCGGTGAGGTGGTTGGATGGGGCACGGACGTTGCAGATGTAGCCAATCAGATACCACTGCACTGCGGGATGAATGGGACGAACGACATGGAAGAGGACACCGAAGGCGTCGCGCTGAGATTCAAGGGGCTCGATACCTGGAATATCACCGAGCTCCTCGAAGCCCTCTGGGGCGGGCAATCGCGTGCCGTCGCTGCTTGCCTCGCGGCCCTGCCTGCCTTGGCGCGAGCGACAGAGGACGCGACGCGCCGCCTCGCTGCGAGCGAAGGACGCTTGGTCTACGCGGGCGCCGGAACCTCCGGGCTCATCGCGGCGCTGGATGCCCTCGAGCTCGAGGCCACGTTCGACTGGCCGCGGACCCGCACCGCGATCCTCCTGGCGGGAGGCCTCGACCTCAGCCGCGGCATCGGGGCCCGGGCCGAGGACGATGGCTCGTCGGGGTGCGCGCGTGCGCGCGAGCTTCGATTGGTTCCGACGGACGTGGTGCTCGGGGTGTCGGCCAGCGGCGCCAGTGCCTTCACCGTTGGCGTGATGCAGGAGGCGCAACGCGTAGGAGCCCTGACCGTGGGATTCGCGGGGCTCGCCGATTCGGCCCTGGCGCGCGCCGTCGAGCATCTCGTCGTTGCGGCGACGGGCCCGGAGGTCGTCGCCGGATCCACGCGGCTCGGCGCCGGAACCGCACAGAAGGCGCTGACCAGCATGTTCTCGACGGCCCTGATGGTGCGTCTCGGATTCGTGTTCGACAACTTCATGGTCAATCTCCGGCCGGAGAACGCCAAGGGCGCCCGCCGTGGGGTTCGCATCGTGGCCAGCATTGCCGGGGTGGATGAAAAGGCGGCCGCCGATGCTCTGGCGCGACACGGCGACATCAAACACGCCGTGCTCGGATTGGCGGGACTCTCCCAGGTGGAAGCAGAGTGCGCGCTCGCCCATGCCGGAGGAAACATGCGCGTCGCGCTGGCGCAGGTGTCGTTACGGCGGAGGGCGGAGTCATGACGAGCCTCTCGCTGGCCGCTCCGGTCTCGGGTTGGGCAACGCCGCTCGAGGAAGTCCCCGATCCGGTGTTTGCCCACAAGATGGTCGGTGACGGTATCGCCATCGATCCGACCTCGTCCGAGCTGCGAGCGCCTTGCGACGGCGTGGTCGTTTCTCTGCATGAGGCTCACCACGCCTGCATCGTGCGCTGTGACCAAGGCGTCGAAGTTCTCCTTCACATCGGTATCGATACCGTCGGCCTACGCGGCGAAGGCTTCGCGCCCTTGACCCGCGCCGGGCAGTCGGTTCGTACCGGCGATCCACTGATTGCCTTCGACATGGATCTCTTGGCTCGCAAGGCGCGCGGCCTCTTCACGCTGATGATCGTGGTGAACGCCGATGCCTATGTCATTGCCCAGCGGGTGCAGGGTCGCGCGGTCGCCGTGGGCGAACCGCTCCTAGCGCTGACCGGGATCGCGGCCGCGGTGCCGAGCGAGATCGTCGGCGAGACAGTGGAACGTACGGCCATCGTCCGCATGGCCCATGGTCTGCATGCCCGTCCCGCCGCCGTGCTTGCCGATCGCGCCCGGCAACACGCAGGGCTGGTGAGGATTGCCCGCCAGGACCGCTCCGCCAACGGCAAGAGCGTCGTGTCGCTGATGACGCTCGGCGCGCGAAACGGAGATGCACTCACCATCACGGTGCAAGGTGGCCAGGCCGCGCGCGTCGCCCAAGAACTGGCTGACCTCGTCATGGGTGGGACAAGAGACGGCGGTGAACCTGTCGTCGCGTCGCCCGCGCTGGCTGACGACGCTGGGCTGGCACCGGTGGAGGCGCCGCCCTTCCTGCCCGACAAGGAGGTGGTCTTTCGCGGGACCACCGCAGTACCGGGACTGGTCGAGGGGTACGCCGTGCGTGCGATTCGCACGCAGTCGGCGATTCCGCGAGATGGCGCGGGCGTCGCCGAGGAGAGCCAGTGTCTGGCCGGCGCCATCGTCGGCGTTCGCCGCGATCTCGAGGCCGTGCTCGATGCGTTGCCACACGATGGCGCAGAGGCAGCCATTCTGAGAGTTCATCTTTCGCTGCTTGCGGATCCCGAGATCATGGACGCTGCCAGAGGCGCTATCGAGCGTGGCCGTAGCGCGGCATGGGCTTGGCAGGCAGCCGTGCAACGGTACGCCGGGATCCTCAGCGGTCTCGACGACCCTCTCCTGGCGGAGAGGGCGGCCGACCTGCGCGATATCGAGAGCCGGGTCGTCGCTTTTCTCACCAGGACCAGCGCGTCGCAGGTTTCTACCACGCTGCCCCCCAGCGCCATCTTGATTGCCGACGAGCTCCGACCTTCCGATCTGGTCGCGGGCGCAGCTGGTCGATGGGTCGCCGTCTGTGCGGCGCGGGGAGGTCCGACTTCGCACGGTGCGATCCTGGCCGCGAGCATGGGGATCCCAGCCGTGGTTGCGCTGGGGGATGCTGTTTTGCGCGTGCCTGACGGCGCGCCCGTCATCGTCGATGGCGATCGCGGCGAGGTCCGCGTATTCCCCGGTGAGGGCGCCCGCCGAGCCACGGTCGACGAGACATTCCGTCGCGCGGCGCGCCGCGAGGCAAACCTCGCCCTGCGACACCGGGGGGGCCGGACGAAAGACGGCGTGCGCATCGAGGTGCTGGCGAATCTCGCGCGACCGGGCGATGCGGCCGACGCGATCGCCCATGGTGCCGAAGGTTGCGGCCTTCTGCGAACGGAGTTTCTCTTCCTCCATCGCTCCAGCGCGCCGAGCGCCGACGAGCAGGCCGCGCAGTATCAAGAGATCGCCGATACGCTCGCGGGCCGGCCGCTCGTCATCCGAACGCTCGACATAGGTGGCGACAAGGCGCTCGCCTATCTGCCGACGCCAACCGATGAGAATCCCGCCCTCGGCCTGCGTGGGATTCGGTTTGCGCTGCGCCACCCGGACCTGCTCCGCACCCAGGTACGCGCCATCCTGCAGATCAAGGCCGCCGCGCCGGTCCGAATCCTGCTCCCGATGGTGTCCTGCTCGGCCGAGCTGCGGGTCGTTCGTGCCCTCGTGGAAACCGAGCGTCGCGCTCTCGGAAGCGGCCAGCGGGTGGCGCTCGGCGCCATGATCGAGGTGCCCATCGCCGCCGTCAGCACCGATGTATTGGCAAGAGAGGTCGATTTTATCTCCATTGGGACCAACGATCTCACCCAATACGGAGCCGCCGCCGATCGAGGCAATCCCCGGGTGGCCCCGTTCCTCGACAGTCTTCATCCGGGCGTCCTGCGTCTCGTCGCTCAAGCCGTGGCGGGCGCACGCCTGCAGAAGCGCCCGGTGGCGGTGTGCGGCGGCATCGCTTCCGATCCGCGATCGGTCGCGTTGCTCATCGGCCTCGGCGTGACCGAAATTTCGGCCGCCTCTCTCGTTATCCCCGACCTCAAGGCTTTCATCGCCACCCTGACTTTGCCTGTCTGCACCGAGGTTGCCAGGAAGACGCTCGACCTCTCGAGCGCCGACGAAGTGCGTGCGCTCTTGAACCGTACCTGGCCGGTGATCTGAGCCCGGCCCCACCGACGGAGGAATCCCGTGTTCAAACTCGAATTCAACGGAGTGCAGAAGCTAGGTCGGGCGCTGATGCTGCCCATCGCCGTTCTGCCCATCGCGGGACTGCTGCTTCGTCTCGGTCAACCCGACTTGCTGAACATTGCCTTTTTGGCCGCTGCCGGTGATGCGGTGTTCTCGAACCTCGGGCTGCTGTTCGCGGTGGGGGTCGGGGTTGGCTTTGCCAGGGAGAACCATGGTGCCGCCGGATTGGCCGGCGCGCTCGGCTTCTTCATCACCATCAAGGCGGCCGAGACGCTCATCACGCCGCCCCCCTTCGTCACCGAGGGGCTGGCGGGCGCCGCCAAGGACTTGGCGTTGTCGGCTTACAAGACGCGCCTCGCCGGCAAGCTGAGCGTGCCGGTGGGGATCCTTTCCGGCGTCATCGCCGGCACGATGTACAACCGCTTCAAGGACATCAAGCTGCCCGAGTACCTGGCCTTCTTCGGCGGTCGTCGCTTCGTGCCCATCATTACGGGGGTGGCATGCCTCGGACAGGCGCTGGTCTTCGGCTTTGCCTGGCCACTCCTGGAAGCGGCACTGGATGCAGCGAGCCGCTCGGTGTTCGCCGCGGGCGCCGCCGGTCTCTTCATTTATGGTGTGCTCAATCGGCTTCTGCTCGTCACCGGTTTGCATCACATCGTGAACAACATCGCCTGGTTCATTCTCGGCGAGTACAACGGCGCGACCGGAGACCTGAAGCGCTTCTTTGCCGGAGATCCCAGCGCAGGTGCCTTCATGACCGGCTTCTTTCCCGTCATGATGTTCGGCTTGCCCGCGGCTTGCCTCGCCATGTACCGCGCGGCGCCCAGCGACAGGCGTACGAAGGCCGGCGGCCTCCTCCTCTCGATGGCGCTGACGTCTCTTCTGACGGGCGTTACCGAACCGATCGAGTTTGCGTTCATGTTTCTGGCCCCATCGCTGTACGCGATCCACGCCTGTCTCACCGGTCTTTCGCTGGTGGTCATGGATGCTCTTCACGTCAAGCTCGGTTTCAGCTTCTCGGCCGGGGTGTTCGACTACGTCCTCAACTATGGAAAGGCGACCCGGCCGCTCATCCTCCTGCCGGTAGGTGCCGTCTATTTTATGACGTACTACGGCCTTTTCCGGTTCTTCATTGCCAAATTCGATCTCAAGACCATCGGTCGCGAGGAGGACGCCGGCACGGGCGACGCTTTGCTCGACGTCGGCGCGCCGGTGCCGGTGGCGCTGCGCGGGCACGCCTACCTCAAGGCTCTGGGCGGCACTGCCAATGTGCTCGCCATCGACGCTTGCACCACGCGGCTGCGCGTTTCCATCGCCGATGGAGGGAACGTCGATGAACAGGCGCTGAAGGCGCTGGGGATTCGCGGAATCGTGCGACCTGCCTCGGGCAGCGTGCAAGTGATCATCGGACCGGAAGCTGATCAAATCGCCGCCGAGGTCCAGCAAGCCATGCGAGGGCCGGCGGGCGGCGCACGCGACATCACCGCCGCCGGCTAGCCATCCATTGGCAACGGCGCATCGCTCGATTGAAAAGAAGAAGGAGAGTTAGAAGAAGCAGCCGCACCGTTCGTGTCGAGTGATCACGGCCCCCCATGCGGGCCGAACAGGGGAGGGACACCGGCGACGTCGAAGGCGCCGGGTGGCCGACGTCCGTCCGCGGACCCGCAAGCGGGTGCCGCTCAGCACCCGCTTGTCCGGAGCGATCAGAAACGGAGGAGTCTCGATGACCGCGTCTACCGTCTGTGGCACCAGGAACACCAAAGACCGGCCCCCTTACCCGTGGGGCCGCTCGATTCGCAGAGCGTTCACTCTCTTATCGGTAGCGACGCTCGTCGGCGCCGTCGCGCCCCGCGCGGCCATGGCGGAGGGCTCCGACCCCAAGTTCAAACTCACGACGGACCGTGTCGACTTCTTCATGTACGGACGCATGGGCACCGGCTGGACTCCCAGCGGCCAAGTGATCGCGGGACGCTACATGAACCTCGGTGACCGCAAGGCGATTGGGGGACGCCTCGAGGAAGGCGATTATCTGGAGCCCGGGCTGCGGTACCACATGCTTCAAGGGACGAAGGAGACGGACACCATGGCCGATCTGGTCATGGACGTGGAGATGTGGTCCATGGACGGCGCCATACTTTCCGACCTCGCCAGCGGCGCTCTCGACGAGCTCAAGATCTTCCCCCTGCAGGCGTACGTGCAGGCGCACAACGTGCTCGTCCCCGATCTCGACATCTGGATCGGCGCTCGCCTCTATCGAAAACAGGACGTCCACATCGCCGACTATTTCTATTTCAATAGTTTGCCGAGCCAGGGCCTCGGCGCCATGTACAAGGGTCTCGACACCGCCATCCTCGTCACCACCGGTGCCTCCCCGTTCTACCAAGTCGACATGAACGCCGGACGGCCGGCGCCGAGCACGCCCGACATGGCCCGGCGCCTGCGCACGATGTTCGTTGCGCAATACGCTTTGCCTATCGGATTGCGGACGAGTTTCGTGCAGCCCCTCGGGGAGGTGCACGTCGTGCCCAAGTCCGCCAAGGGAGAGATCGACGCACCGCCCAACGTCAATCCCTCCGACTACGGCTGGGTCGCCGGCGCCAAGTTGCATCTCGATTTGGGAGGCGAGAATTTCAACTCGACTTCGATCCGGTATGGCACCCGCATCGCCAACGGCGCAGCGAGCGGCCGCTCGACCTACGACACCTTCGGCCTGCCGGCACTCGACGGAACGTACAAGGGCGCGGCGGGCGTGGAATTCGTGGAGCACTTCGGCGTGCAATTCGGCCAAGTCCTGGCCCTGAACGGCTATGGCACGCTCCACTACGACAGGGGAGCGAGAGGCCATGCGCCGCTCACGCCCGACGAGCCTCCCGATACCAGGCTCGACTACACCGTCGGAATACGCCCGGTCGCCTATCTCCATCCCCAGTTTCACCTGATGGCCGAGGCGACCTACCAGGCCCGCAAAGACCAGGGCCGCGAGCTGGGCACGGCGACGAAGCTGTCCATCGTGCCCACCATCGTTCCGGGCGGCAAGGAGGGCGAGGCCAGTGTGTGGGCGCGCCCGCACTTCCGGCTGATCTACACGTTTGGCTATTACAACGAAGCCGCCATGACGCAGCTCATGTCGCCTTATCTGCAAACGGTCGGGCCGACCCGCTATGCCCACTTCCTGGGCGCGCGCGCCGAGTGGTGGTTTTACTGACGGCAATTTTCCGCAGTCCGCTAGGGAGAAAACATGAAACGCAAACTTCGAACGTGGGCGCTGATTTCGACGGTGATTTTCCTCGGGTGCGGAGGGGACGACAGCTCGAGTGGAACGACATCTGGAAACGGAGGAAGCGGAGGCAACGCCGGCAGCAGCGGCGCGGACGGCGGCGGCAGGGGTGGCACCAGCGGCGATGGAGGCATCCTGGGTGAGGCCGGTCCCGACGCGAGCGACGGCGTCGCCAAAGGCGATAGCAGTCTCGATACGAGCGATGGACGCGATGCGGGTGATGGCGGTCCCGTGCTGCTCACGCAAACCGTGCTCGACGCCATCGGCGCGTCCACACAAGTGACCTACACCGTGGTGGAGAACATTCCCATGATCGCCGCCGACGGGGGAATGACGGCGGACTGCCCCGCCAGCGCCGGCGGCCTCTGCGCGAACGTGACGATTTCCCTGAAAAACACGGGCGCGGCTTGGAACGCGACGGGGTGGGCGATTTACTACAGCAGCATCCGCAAGGTCGTGGCGAGCTCGAACGCGGAGTTTACGATCACGCATATCAACGGTGATCTCCACAAAATCGAACCCACCGCGAGCTTCCGCGGGTTCGCGGCGGCCGAGGCCAAAGAGCTCCCACTGAAGACGCTCTTCTGGACGATTGCGGAGACCGACATCATGCCGCGCTGGTACGCCGCGGCCGCCGGGCTCGTGCCAGTCGTTCTCGCCAGCACCAACACCGAGAACCTGTCCAGCTTCGTCACGCCGTTCACGGATCGCAAGCAGACCCAGCGCCATCCCATCGATCAGACCGTCATCGAAACGGCGGCCACGCGCTTCACGGAGAACGCCGGGATTGCGGACTGGGAAACGAGCGCCGTAGCCTCCGAGGTCATACCCGTGCCCAAGGCCGTGACGAAGGGAACGGGTTCGCTCGATCTGTCCGCGGGAGTGACGATCACGACGAACATGCCCACCGACGTCACCGCGGAAGGGCTTTCGTCGGTGAAAGCGCGGCTCACGACACTCGGCGTCAGCGTCAACGACACGGGTGGGGTAGCGGTGCGTCTGTCGGTCGACGCCGCCGATGCGGCGTTCATGGGAAAGCCGAGCGCCGAAGCTTATCGATTGGGGGTCGATTCGACCGGGGTCACCATCGTCGGGCGCGATTCCGCCGGCGCGTTCTACGGCCTTCAGACATTGGTCGGCCTCTTGCCGGCGGACTTTCCGGCGAACAAGTCGATTCCCCAGTTGAAGGTCGACTACGACGCGCCCCGCTATGGCTACCGCGGCGTCCAGCTCGATCTCGCCCGCAATTTTTACGGCGCCGCCGAGGTCAAAAAAATCATCGAACAGATCGCGGCCTACAAACTCAACGTGCTGCACCTGCACCTGAGCGAGGACGAAGGCTGGCGTCTCGAGATCCCAGGACTTCCGGAGCTCACCGCCGTAGGTGGAAAGCGTTGTCACGACCTCACCGAAAAGACGTGCCTCCTGCCGCAGCTCGGCTCCGGACCCGACTCGACGACCTCGGGATCGGGCAACCTCACGCGCGCGGAGTTCGTCGACGTCCTGAAGTTTGCCGCAGCTCGTTACATCGAGGTCATTCCGGAGTTCGACATGCCGGGGCACGCCCGCGCCGCCATCAAGTCGATGCAAGCAAGGGGCGACGCCGCCCACCTGCTGAGCGATCCGATGGATACCTCGACGTACGAGTCGGCCCAGTTCTATAAAGACAACGCCATCAACGCTTGCCTTGATTCCTCGTACGCATTCGTCGAAAAGGTGATGGATGAAGTCAAGGCGATGTACACGGATGCGGGCGTTACGCTCAAGACCTGGCATGTCGGTCTCGACGAAGTCCCGCCGGGCACCTGGACCGGGTCACCGATTTGCAAATTGCGTTTCGCGGCCGACGGAGGAGTGAAGAGCGCCGACGACCTGCACGCGTACTTCGTCCGCCGCGTGAACGCGCTCGCCAAAGCGCGTGGCTTCGCCATCCAGGGCTGGTCCGATGGTCTTCGCAAGAGCGTTTCACTCGGCGATGGCGGCGCAAGCGAGAAGCAATTTCTCGATCCCGTCACCGATCTCGACAACAATCCCGTCAGTGTCAACTGGTGGGGGACGCTCTTTTGGTGGGACCACCACAACTCGGCGTACACCATTGCCAACAAGGGCTACAAGGTCATCCTCACGTCACCGGACTTCCTCTATTTCGATCATCCCTCCGAAGCGGACCCGAAGGAACGAGGCTACTACTGGGCGACGCGCTACACCGATGTTCGCAAGCTCTTCGCCTACATCCCGGGGAACCTGCCGGCCAATTCCAAGCTCACCAAGGATCGGATGGGAAGCGACTACCAGGCCGCTTTCGATCCGACGATGGCCGATCCCACGCCACCGGTGAACTTGAACTCCGCGGCGGCGGACAACATCATCGGCATGGAGGGCGCGCAATGGGGAGAAACGATGCGCACGACCGAAATGCTGGAGAGCATGATCTTTCCGCGCCTTTTGGCGCTGGCCGAGCGCGCGTGGCACCGCGCGGCGTGGGAGCCGGCCGACGTGAGCGGCACCGATTGGGGCAAAGCCGTTCCCATCGACGCCGCTCTGCTGAAGGCCGACTGGGAACGGTTTGCCAATGTTCTCGGGCAGAAGGAGCTGGCCAAGCTCGCAAAAATGGGCGTCGAATACCGGGTGGAGATCCCCGGTGCCACCATCGATGCTGGCGTGCTGCGCGCCAACGTGTCGCTGCCGGGCCTCCCCATCGAGTACAAGAACGGCACGGCGTGGTTGCCGTACGTTGCGGCCAGTCCCCCGACGACGACGTCCACCGAAGTGCGCGTCAAGACCGGCGAGGGCCGCGTCGGACGCGCGATCGCCGTATCTCCATGAGGCTCCCAGCTCTCCGAGCCAACCGAGAGGATGATGGCGACGCGCCGTCTCAGGGCAGCGCGCCGCCCAAGCGGTAGACGAGAATGTATTCGAACGTGGCCCCGGCGAGGTGCGTGCGGAGGCCGGGTGTTCCCAGCGGAGAAGCGGTGTTGGAACGGGTGATCCGCTGGCCCGTGTCAGGCAGGAAGCAATAGAGGTTGGAACCGTACGCGCCAGCCGACACCCGGTAGCGGGTTCCCAGCTGGGCCGCGGGGATCGGCGTCGTGGGGGGGGCGGTCTCGCCGGCGGCCCCATTGACGATGGTCGACAGGGCGAGCAGCGAGCGGTTGGTGACTGCACAACCCCAACCATTGTGCGTGGTCGTGTCCATTCGAAAAGGGAGCGTCATCCGGCTGTCTTGATCGGGAAGGCTGTCGAATCGGAATCGCGTTTCGGCGAGGTAATTGGCTTGCGTGGTGAGATCGGTCCGATCGATTTCTTGCGACATGCCGACGGCTGTCTCGGCCACGGTGTCCGCCGCCGGCACCCAGGTGCCGGCGTAAACCGACCACATTGCGCCGAGCTGACCGGAGGTGAGCGGATCGAAGAGAAGGATTGACTCTCCCGCCAGACTCGGTCGCGGATCGCAAGCATCACCGACGCCATCGGCGACGAGACCAGCGCCGATTTCTCCTTGGTCCGCTTGATTCGAGTTGGCTATCGAAGGGCAGTTGTCACACGCATCGTCTATGCCGTCGCCGTCTTCGTCGTGGGGAGCGGTGGCCCCGGTGCAGCCGCCGTCTCCGCCGCTCCGGTCCGCGGCGCCGTCCGGTGTTCCGCTCCCGAGGTCCGCGCCCATGTCGGCGACACCCGCGTCGATCCCACCTGCGCCCGCGGCGCCGGCCGCGGTGCCGCCGGAACCGCCCGCGCCGCTGCTTCCTGCAGAGCCACTTGCGCCGCCGGTTCCGCTTCCCCCACCGGTGCCGCCCGCTCCCCCGGTCCCGCTCGCGCCGCCGGCGCCACTTCCCCCGGTGCCACCCGCGTCCGTGTCCCGTCGGCTTGCATCGGAGATCCCCGGCCCGTCTCGTTGACTCGTGTCGTCGCCGTCGGCGCGCCGTTCGTCGAGGAATGCGTCCGCCGGCCCGCGCCCCCCATCGCGGCCGGCATCGACCGGGCGGTTGCTGACGTCACCTTGGTTGCCGCTCCAAGGATCTTCCTCATAAACGGAGCAGGCGATCATCGGTGCCGTCAAGAGCGGCGCGATTCCGAGCGCGAGCACCGATTGCCAACGAGCGGGTTGCACCTTCGCGGCCGTCCGGTCTCTTCTGAGCGCGGGCTCGATGCCCGAACGAACCCTGACATTGCCCATATCGACCCCGATCAATGCAGAAGGAAATCGGCGCAGTCGTCGGGAGCACGCGAGTCACGATTTCGGGACGGCTTCACCCCAACATCATAAAGAACTAGAACATGTTACACGACCGACCACAAGTCGCGTCGACCCCGCCGCGACCCGATCGCCCTCCGGGCTGGTCAGTAAGGAACACCCTTCACACCCGAATTCTCTTGACGCGCGACGAGTATATTCGTTTTCGGTGCAAGAGGGTAAGATCGTCCGGTGCACGTCGTCGCTCTCATCGAACTCCGCGGCCCGGTCGAAGCCGAAGCTGCCAACCTGGCTCGCGATCTCGGCACTACGGTCTACGAAGAGCGGCTCAAACTCGCCGCCGGTCTGCCAGCCATCCTTCTTACATCGGCCGACGCGGGAGCGGCGCACGATCTCGCGGCGAAGATTGCGGCGCGGGGTCACGAGGCTCGCGTGTGTGACAGTGCAGCGGTCATCCCCAACGACGCCATGTTCGCGCTGCGCCGGTTTGCGTTCGAGCCGGACGCGTTGACGTCACTCGATCCACCGGGCCGGCTCCCCTATCACGACGTCCTGGCGCTCATTCGCGCGTCGCACCAGTCCCGCACCGAGACGCGAACCGAAACCAAGAGCAAACAATTCAGCGCCGGTCGCGCCATCTTGAGCGGCGGCCTCGTGATGCGAAAGAACGTCACGCGCGAGGAGAAGACCGTTGCCAACGAACGGGAATATTTGCTCTACATTTTCCGCGTGAACGGCGAAACACCTTGGATCTTGCGCGAGCGAGGTACTCAGTACGCAGGGCTCGGTGATGAGGCGGGCCCTTCGAGCGCGCAGAACTTTCTCGCGTTCATCGCGCGTCTACGGAAAATGGCGAAGGACGCCGTCTATGACGAGCGTCTCTTGCATCCTCGGGGAGCGCCGAGCCGTGTCGTTCGCACGGGGGGCGCTGCCGCGGAGGCCTTCACCGTGTCGTCCGCCAGCGGTGTCGATCTCATGGCGCATTTGCTGGCCCAGTCTTTCGGCGGGCGCAGGTAGTCGCGATCGAGCACGACCGTCCGACGTCGGCGCGCCGCGGACATTCGAAGTCGCTCGGCGTTCGTGCCCGGGCACGGGGCCGGGCACGGGGCCCGGCGCAGGCGTGGTCGCTCCGTCGTGAATGAATGATTGGCTTCTGCAGGTGGATGGGAGCCCGCGCTGACTCGCTGCGGTGAGGCGCAGTCGTGAATCAAGAGGTGGCATGCACGTTGCTGTTACGACGCGCTGTTCGCAATGAGTTCGAGGGAGAGATCCCGTCGACGGCCTCCCGCTCGAAAGGGCGGCGTGGAAAGGAGAAGGAACCTGCGCGACGCGTCCCACCGCCTGTACGCGCATCTTCGCGCCCGTCTGCGGATGCGATGACCGTACGTATCCGAACGCGTGCGTAGCCGCCAGCCACGGCGTGAACATCGTGCACCAAGGCGAATGCGGCCCGCGCCTCGTCTGCGGCGGTCTAGGGAGCGTCCCCTGTCCGAAACCCGCCGTCTGTATCGATGATCCGAGCGACACCTGCGATCCGACGCAGGGCGGGTCCGACTGCAGCGGCATTTGTGTCTGCAAAGGACAGACGCCATGCCCTGCCGGTACGAAGTGGGATTCGTCGCCCGCTGTGTGCGCATGCGTGCCCGATCCCAATCCCTGTGCCACGGTACTCTGTCCGCCCGGAGAGCACTGCGTCGCGAAACGCGCGACAGCAAGTTGCGAGCCCATCCCCTGAATTCAAGATCCAGCCCGCAAGGCGTCCTCGACTCCAGCATCGCCTATTTGCAGGAAGGCGATCCGCCTCGTTCCGAGGCTTCACCTCCTTTGGTCGGCGTCGTCACGCCTTGCGTTGGTTGGCTATCTGGCCGAAAAGATGTCATAGTGTGAGTTCATTGATCGCTGCGCGCCACTCGCGCATCGGTCGTGTGATGTCCCGCTCGCTCGGAGAGAGGGCGTCGCCCGTCGCGTCGTTGTCCGGCGCCGGTCGGCGGCGGAGCAGCGCGGTCGGGCACACGGAAGGGCGAACGATCATGAGCGTATCAGACGCGCCGTCCTGTACTTGCGGGGGCCAGAACGTACAGTCTGCGCGAACCGAGCATTGGGGCGAAGGGGACGAAGCGGTTCTTTATCTGCATTATCTGCTGAAGTGCTCCGTTTGTGGTCGGGTGACGGAGGACCAGCGAATGCGCTACTTGAACGCGGCGGGCGCCGCGGGTGCGCGTGCTCGCTATGGTTGAGCAGGCGACGAATCCCGAGGTCCTGGTTTACCGCCTGTATGGTCATTATTCGTTCAATTCGCGCGATGGCGGTGAGCTCGTGAAGCTCCACCTCGCGGACGGATACATCGTCGGCCACTGGTTCAACGGCACGAAGATGATCGTCGGTCGCCGTCTCGCCCTCTCGGTCGAGCAAGCGCTCTACCACGGCTATGCCGAGATCATCGCCTGACCTGATGAATCATCGGTTGACCTGATGAAATGACTCCTTGCGTAAGTAGGTGGACGTGCCATAGTGACGCGCGCGTAACGGCCTGATGTACCTTCGCTCGGCAGCGCGCCTCTTTTGCAAATCGCCTACCGAACGAGCTTGCGCGTCGTGCTGGGCTTCGGTCCGGCGACGCGCCCGGCGAACAGTCGGTGCGGATCATCTTCGATCCACCCGGCCATCGCCACTTCACTCGCGCTAGGTTCACGATGACCGATCTCTATCAGGGTGCGCGCAAGCGCGACGGACACGAATCGATGATTCGGAGCGTGGTCGACTTTGCGCGTGAAGTGCGCATTCATTTGCGCGATATGCAGGTCATCTTCGGCAGCGTCGGAGAACCGGCCGACCGTGAGCCCGGATCGTTTCGGATCCGGCCGTGGGGCCACAAGCAATCGATGGATATTCAGTTCGACGACGTCGTTCTCGCGTCGACTGTCAAACAAATGGGCTGGGATCGTCACCGCGCCATCGCGGTGGCCCAGCAGGCAGGCATTTTTACGAATGCCCGAAAGATCGAGAAATGAATCTGGAAATGCTCGCAGGTTTCCGTGGTGAAGCTTGGGCGAGGCGCGTCCTTCGTCGAATGTCGCCTGCTCGAAAGACACCGGAGCCTCCGTGGCCGGGGAAGATCGCGGAAGCCCGGAGACTAGCGGGAACGCTGGGAAGGCCGCAGCTCGTCGAAGCGTTGGCGGTCATCATCCAAGAGCGCGCCTCGGTTGCGTGGAGAGTCTACGTCCAATCCTGATTTCTCGGCCGTGAGACTGCTGCATTAGGAATGCGGCATCTGCAATAGGGAATAGGGCCCTCCCATTCCTGGACGCCAAATGGCTCATTGCGTCAGCCGGATCGCGCGCGCATACTTTGCGTCCGTGTAACGGTCCCGTCGAGCGTGGCGGCTCCTGCGCGCCGATTCTCGACAAGCGCGCTCGCCTGGAGGAACCATCGACACCGGAACGATTTGCAAGATTGCGATGCTGGGGAATCACGTTCCCCGGCAATGTGGCATCGCGACATTCACCACCGATCTGAGCGACGCGCTCACGCGCGAGTTCTCCAGTGTCGAGTGTTTCGTGGTCGCCATGAACGACGCGGGTAAACGCCATACGTACCCGCCCCGCGTTCGCCTGGCCATTGCCGAAAACGACGTCGCGTCCTATCGGGATGCAGCCGATTTCATCAACGCCAGCACGGCCGACGTCGTGTGCCTGCAACACGAGTACGGGATTTTCGGCGGCAAAGCCGGAAGCCTCGTTCTTCCGCTCCTCCGAGAGCTGCGCATGCCCATCGTCACCACGCTACACACGATTCTGGCGGAGCCGAACCCGCTCCAACGCGCAGCGATGGACGAGATCACACGCCTTTCAGAGCGGATCGTCGTCATGAGCAAGCTCGGCGCAACTCTTTTGCACGACGTGCACGGCGTCCCCAGCGAGAAAATCGATTTCATCCCGCACGGCATTCCCAACGTCGCATCGGCGAAGCTGAGTAAGAACCAGCTCGGCGTCGGCGGGAAATCGGTCATCCTCACCTTCGGCCTTTTGTCGCCCGACAAGGGTATCGAGCACGTCATCGACGCGCTCCCGTCCATCGTCGCCCGCTTTCCGAACGCCGTGTACCTCGTCCTCGGCGCGACCCACCCCCACGTCAAGGAGCGTCACGGCGAAGTGTATCGCTTGATGCTCGAGAGCCGCGCCAAGAAGCTCGGCGTCGATTCTCACGTCATCTTCCACAACCGCTTCGTCAGCCAAGCCGAGCTCACCGAGTTTCTCGCCGCTGCCGACATCTACATCACTCCCTACATGAAACCGGAGCAGATCATCTCCGGCACGCTGGCCTACGCGGTTGGCTCGGGCAAGGCGGTCATCTCCACGCCTTACTGGTACGCGAGCGAGCTTCTGGCGGAAGGCCGCGGCATCCTCGTACCGTGGAAAGATCCGGTGGCGATTGCGCGAGAAACCAACGACCTTCTCGGCAACGACGCGAAGCGTCTCGAACTGAGCCGTCGCGCCGCGGCGCACGGTAGCGGTATGAAGTGGCCTGCCGTGGCAGCGAGCTACTTCACGTCCTTCGAGCGAGCACGTGTCGATCACGCGACGCGCCTGCGCGCGGCCGTGCAGGCCAAGACGCTGGCCGTGCGGCCGACGGAACTGCCCGAAATCAATCTCGGGCATCTCCGAACCATGACCGACGACACCGGCATCCTGCAGCACGCCGTCTTCACCGTTCCCTCTTGCGAGAGTGGATATTGTATCGACGACAACGCGCGAGCGTTGCTCTTGATGGCCCTCATCGAGGACGCTGGCACCGAGGACCGCAGCGCCGTGCGCGCGCTTGCGTCGCGCTACCTTGCCTTCGTTCATCACGCGTTCAATCCCGCGCGGCGGCGCTTCCGCAATTTCATGAGCTACTCGCGTCGCTGGACCGAGGATGCGGGGTCGGAGGACAGTCACGGCCGGGCCGTGTGGGCGCTCGGCACCGTGCTCGGTCGATCGCAAGATCCGGGGCGACGAAACCTGGGCGGATTGCTCTTTCAGCGAGGGCTCCCCGCTCTACCGACGTTTACGAGCCCTCGCGCTTGGGCGTTCGCGTTGCTCGGCATCGACGAGTACCTGCACGGTTTCAAAGGGGATGCCGAGGCCATCACGATGCGCGCGGTCCTCGCCGACAAGCTCCTCGACATTTTCCGGCGCACCCAGCGTCGTGATTGGCCATGGTTCGAGGACCGTCTCACTTATTGCAACGCCCGCCTGTCGCAGGCCCTCGTGATCACGGGATCGGAAATGGGCCACGAAGAGATGACGGCGGTTGGCCTGCGATCGCTCGAATGGCTGGCGTCCGTCCAGTCCTCGGCCGAAGGGTATTTCGCGCCCATCGGTTCGAATGGTTTCTACGAACGGGGTGGACACCGAGCAGCGTTCGACCAGCAGCCGGTGGAGGCGCACGCCATGGTGTCGGCCTGTCTCGAGTCGCGCCGCGTGACCGGCGACCAGCGCTGGGCCGAGCAGGCGCGGCGCGCGTTCAGCTGGTTTTTGGGCGAGAATCAGCTGCAGCAATGGCTTTACGATCCGACCACCGGCGGCTGCCGTGACGGGCTCCACGCCGATCGCGTGAACGAGAACCAAGGCGCGGAGTCGACCCTCTCATTCCTGTTGGCACTATGTGAAATGCGGTCTGCCGATCGCCTCGATATCGAAAAATCGGTAGAGGGAAGGGCGGTCGACCATCGTGAAGCGCGGCTACGAAATACTGTTTCATCGCCATGAGACGAACCCGATCCTGACAGCCGCCGACTGGCCCTATCCAGCGCACAGTGTCTTCAATCCGGCGGCGACGCGGCTGGCCGATGGTACGACCCTGCTGCTCTGTCGCGTAGAAGATCGGCGCGGGCACTCGCATCTGTGCGCCGCGCGTTCGAAAAACGGGATCGATGGTTGGGTCGTGGACGGGGAGCCGACGCTCCGCGCCGAGCCCAAGCAGTATCCCGAGGAGCTCTGGGGAATCGAAGACCCCCGCATCACCTTCTTGGAAGAATTGGGCAAGTATGCCGTCGCTTACACCGCCTTCGGCAAGGGGGGGCCTGGCGTCGCGCTGGCGCTCACCCACGACTTTCGTACCTTCGAACGCATGGGCCTCATCATGCAGCCCGACGACAAGGACGCGGCCCTCTTGCCGCGGCGCATCGACGGCAACTTCGCGCTGATCCACCGACCGATAGCGGAGTACGGGGCGCACATCTGGGTCTCGTTCTCGCCCGATCTACGCAATTGGGGCGGCCACAAGCTCGCTCTTCCCGCGCGCCGCGGCGCATGGTGGGACGCCAACAAGGTGGGGCTTTCGCCGCCTCTCATCGAAACGTCGCGCGGCTGGTTGATGATTTACCACGGCGTGAGGCATACAGCGTCGGGGAGTCTCTACCGGATCGGCGTTGCGCTGTTCGCGCTGGACCGGCTGGACCACTGTCTTCTGCGCGGCAACTCGTGGATCTTCGGGCCCGAGACCCCGTACGAGCGCGAAGGTGATGTTCCCAATGTCACGTTTCCTTGCGGATACACGCTGGGGACCGACGGCGACACGCTCCACCTTTACTACGGCGCGGCGGATACCAACATTGCGCTCGCCACCGGCAGCGTGCGGCAGATTCTCAACTGGCTCGACGAACACGGGCACGAGTAGCGCGCTCGGCATCGCCAGCCGCGGCTCCGCCGACGCACGCCGCGACGAGTGCGACCGAGCACAAGCGAACGTCCTCGGGCGGGGCGTGATGCAGCGCGGCGTTCTCGGTTGCCCTCCAACGTGAACATAGTAACCCGTTGAAGGATGAGGAAGAAAAGGGCACTCAAGAAGTCCGTCGTCGCCCCCGCCAAGATCTCCATGCCCCGGCCCATGGCGATGTATCCCCGCGAACGGCTTCTTCGCGCACTCGACGTTGCCCGACGTAAACCCATCACCTGGGTCGCCGCTCCCGCTGGCACGGGCAAGACTTCCGCAGTGACGGCGTACATTCAGAAATGCCGGCTTCCGACGCTCTGGTACAACGTCGACGCGCGAGACGCCGACGTCGCCAATCTCTTTCACTACCTGGCGCTGGCTGCTCAATTCGCGACACCGCGGCGCAGACTCCGCCTCCCGCAGTTCCAAGCAGAGAACCGAGGTGACGTCGGGGCGTTCGCGCAGAATTTTTTCGAAGCACTGTGCCGACAACGTCCGGCCCCCTCCTTCATCGTATTCGATGACTACCACGAGGCACAGTCGGGTTCGTGGGACGGCGTGATCCGGGAAGCGGTCTCCGTGGTGCCGAAGGGAGTCTCGGTCATCTTCATCAGCCGCCTCGAGCCGCCTCCGGCTTTGGCGCGCCGCATGGCTTCGGGCGATATGGCGACCTTGGGTATGACGGACCTTCGCTTGACGGCGGCGGAGGTCGGCGGTCTGGTTCGGATGTACCGCCCCGACTTTCGTCTTTCGCGGATCAAGCTCGTCCTTCCGCGGTTGATGCAGCTTGCCAACGGTTGGGCGGCAGCGCTCGTGTTGCTTCTGCAAAACAACCATCTCGAGGAGATGGAGGCCCACCACATCGAGCAATTCTCGGATCGGCTCTTCGACTATTTCGCGCAAGAGATTCTGGACAAGGCTACGCCCTTGCAGCGCGACTTTCTGTTGAAGACGTCCATCCTTCCCAGCTTCAGCGTGAAGCTCGCCGAGACGCTGATCGGCTCACCGGGTGCCGGTCGAATCCTCGGCGAACTCGCGCGGGGTAGTCTTCTCACGCATCGCCTCGGGAGCTCGGGCGCCTACCGATACCATCCTCTCTTGCGCGGATTCCTGGAGCGGCGGGCTGAATCGGAGCTCGGTCGGGCTCGTCTCCAAGAACTGCATCGAACCGCTGCCGCGGCGCTGGTCGAAGCGGAGCAGATCGACGATGCCATGGAGCAATTCGAGAAGGCAGGGGAGGTTTCCGTACGCGCCAAGCTTCTCGCCTTGATCGCGCCTTCCTACATCGCGAAGGGGCGCGCGCACACCATCGAGAGCTGGATCGCACGATTCCCAGTTGCTTATGTGGAACGTGATGGCTGGTTGCTCTATTGGCAAGGCGTTTGCTGTCTGGGTCACTCGCCATCTCGTAGTCGTGAGTTGCTCGAGCGCGCCGTCGATTGCTTCGCGCAGGAGCAGAACGATGCCGGAATGTACTGCGCCTCTGCCTCTGCCATGCAGGCCATTGTCCACGAAGGCGTCGACTACGGCCGACTCGATGGTTTCATACAGCGATTCGACCAGCTGCAATCGTCGGGTCGCCTTTGCCCTCCCGCCCTGGAACCGATGGTCGCCACAGGTATGTTCATGGCCCTGCTCTTTCGGCGGCCGGGATCCAGCGAGTGCCGACAGTGGGCCGAGCGCGCACGACGCCTCGCCTTGGCGTCGGAGGACGTCGGTCACCGGGTGATGACGGGTGGCTTGCTTGCCCAGTACTATACATTTCACGATCAACTCGGCGCGGCAGCCGCGATCTTGGAGATGTTGCGGGCAACCGCGCGCGCCGATGACGCGTCGGCCCTCTGTCGGCTCACGCTGCTGCAAGCCGAGGCGATGTACATCCTCATTCGCGGTGACAACAGAGGGTGCATCGAAATGGTCCGCGAAGGGCTGGCGCTGGCCACGCGGGCCGGTGTGGTCGTTTGGAGCGACTATTTGTGCGCGTCCGGTACCGCGGCAGCTCTCGGAGCGGAAGATCTCGACGCTGCTCGAGAATTCTTGGAGTTGATGGCAGGAACTGCCCAGCGCGGCTCGCGGTTCGCCTTTGGAAACTATCACTTTTACGCCGGCTGGGAAGCACTCCTTCGCGGCGATCGAGCGCGGGCACTTCATTCGGCCGAGCTCTCACGCGACAGTGCCGAAGAGTTGAGATATCCGTTCGCGTGCTCGATCACCAATCTGGCTCTGGCGCAGGTTCACTGGCAGTCGGGGCGTGCCCCGCAGGCGCAGGCGCATCTGGATTTGGCCCGTGAGCGGGCGCAGGAGATCGGGAGCGCGATTCTGATGCGCTGCTGTGATCTCGTCGAGGCCGACGTGGCGTGGGAGGAAGATCGCCCCCGTGCCCTGTCGTGCCTGGAGAGAGGTCTTACCCTCGCGCGCGAGCGCGGGTATTTCGATACATTTTGGTTGCGCAAGGCGCAGATGGGTCGCTTTGCCCTGCGGGCGCTCGAGCACGCGATCGAACCGGAACACGTGCGCGTGCTCATCGCGAAGCACAGCCTCGTGCCCGATGTCGTGCCAGTGAGAATCGAAGCGTGGCCATGGCGATTTTGCATACGGGCGTTCGGAGGCTTGGAAGTCTTTCGCGATGACGGGAAGGTCGCGCCTCCCGGGCGCGCGGGAGGTCGCGGCCGGCAGAAGGTCGAATTGCGCGGCTTGCCTTCGCGACTGTTGCAGCGCATCGTTGCCCGCGGCGGGCGTGGCATTTCCGACGGCGAGCTCATGGATGCGCTTTGGCCCGACGCAGAGGGCGACGCAGCCCGACGGGTGTTCGACACGACGCTGCATCGCCTGCGCAAGCAGCTCGGCCACGACGGCGTCGTGCGCCTGAGCGCCGGAAAGGTGTCGCTCGATGATCGAATCTGCTGGACGGACGTGGCCGCCTTCGAGGCGACCCTGGCCGAAGTCGAAGGCGATCTGGCGCGCGGCGCGGCGACGGTCGTCCTGCAGGAGCATGCCCGCCGCCTGCTGACAATCTACCGTGGTCCGCTTTTCGAGCACGATAGTAGGGCCGAAGCTTGGATCTCGGGCCCACGACAACGTTTCGCCCTGAAGTTCCTGCACGTGTCCGAAGAGCTGGGTCGCGCCTTGGAGGACGCGGGAAGCTACTCCGAGGCGACCAACCTCTACAAGCGCTCCCTCGAGGTCGATCACCATGTGGAGACGGTTTACGCCGGACTCATGCGTTGCGCCGTCGGCATCGGTCACCGCGCCGATGCTCTGCGCTGGTACGACGCCTACCAGGTCCGCCTTTCGCAGACCATGACGGTAGAGCCTGGACCGGAGATGACGGAGCTTCGGGCGCGCATTTCGATGGACTCTCCGGCCTGAGCATCGCCAAGCCATCCAGCGTCGCGGCGTAGGATTTTTGTAAGACGGCATTCCTTATCATTGCCCCATGGCAATCGATTCATTTGCGGGCCCGCCAGTGGAGGTGTCGGTGGCCTGTTCGTCCTTCAGCGAGCAGTTCAAGCTTCTGCGTCTGCGGAGGGCCGGCAAGCAAGTGGTCATCTCCTCGGGACTGCACTGCACCACCGCTTCGGTTTCCTATTGGGAAACGGGTCGGAGGCTTCCTTCGGCGCCCATGCTCGGCAAGGTCATCGAAGTGCTCGTCCGCCTCGGAGCGACTCGACGTGAAGTCGACAATCTTTGCACCGCTTGGGTGAATGAACGATTCCATCGATACACAATCGACCGTGCCCCCCGACGCTTCGCTGGCCAGCTCTCACGGGCACGGTGATTGCACCGCGCGAATCATGGCGCCAAGAAAGACGGAGGATCCATGTCGAGGACGGCAATTGGGTTAATCACGACAGCGGCCTTTTGCGCCGCGCTCGCCGCGTGTGCGCCGACACGCCACCGTCCAACGGTGGGTCGCGGGGGACGGATGGACACGCGCATCCACTGTCGAACGCAAACGCCGCACAAATGCACCAAGAGAGCCGAGGAAGTCTGCGGGAGTTACGCCGTCATCGAGCCGCTGCACCTCAGTCCCGAAGCGCCGGTCGAGTCCACCATGGTCGTGCATTGCAACCCGCCACCCGTCGTGCCTCCCGCGACCGCCGTGATGCCGAGCGCGGCGGGGCCCTCTACGACCACGGAGCCGGTCGTTTCATCGTCCGCAGACGGCGGCGCGTAACGGCGCTCTCTTCAGAGGGCGCCGCGGTGCCAGGGGCCGGTGATGGCGAAGGTGATGCCGGGCGTCTGGATGTTGGCGAAGAGGTAGTCACCGTCCGCCGTCCAATCGGCTCCGGCCCATTCCGAGCCGCGGAAGTCGCCGATGATGCCGTTGACCTCGCCGTTCAGGACCACGTTGTTCTGAGCGAAGTCGAAGATCTGGCCGCCGCGCGTGAGGCCTCGCATGTATTGCCCGACGAGGCTTCCGTCTTCGCAGAGCAGGATGCCGCCGCGCGGGCTGACGGCCAGGTTGTCGGGCATGTCCAGCACGTCGGATCCTGGCGATTCGAAAATGAGTCGAAGCTTGTAGCGATAAGGATCGAGCTCGAAAACTTGACCCTTGCTAGCGGCGCCTCCGCTCGTGCACGTGAAGTAGATTCTACCGTGCCGATAGAAGATGCCCTCGCCGCGACGGAAACTTGCGCCGCCTTGCGAGAATCCCTGCATGAAAACGCCGATCCCGTCGCCCGCGACGTCGTCGCGACGGGCGGGGTCGGCGATGTCGACCCAATCCACGTCGAGATCTTGAAACGGCACGAGACCGGTGCTCGTGTCGAGTCCGGGCTGACCGACGACCCGCAGCATCTGCAACTTTCCTTCGCCATGCAGTCGTCCGTAACGACGTGCTGCATAGCGGTAAAGGCCGGACGTCCCGGTGTCCTCCGTCAGGTAGACGGCGCCGGTCAGCGGATCGACGGTGGCCGCTTCGTGGTTGAAACGACCCATTCCGACGATGGGAACCGGGCTGGCATTGCCGTAGGCCGGCACGTCGAACACCCAGCCATGGGTCTGCTGAAGGATAGCCGCGCCGCTGCCGGGAAAGTCCAAGTTCTCTTCGCAGGTGAGCCAGCTGTTCCAGGGCGTATGGCCCCCCGCGCAGTTGCGAATGGTGCCGCTCAACGAAGGTGTCGTTCGGATGTGGCGCCCGCGGCGCAAGTCGAATTCGACGTTGGTCGTTCCACCCGGCGCGTGCCCGGCGTCGTACGTGAGATCGCTCGTGGTGAAGGAGCTCTGGTGGACGGCCGTGGCCGAGTACGACAATTCGTGGTTGCGCACGTAGACGATCCGATCGAGGCCGCCGAAAAGGACCGCACCTCCGTCGTGACCGCCGGGCGTGGGCTTCCCGTCCGTCATCAAGTCGCCCGTCCAGCTGAGCGACGTGTAGCGAAAGCCTCGGGGCAGCTTCAAAAGAGGAAGCCCGGTCCGTTGATCGATGGCCTCCACGAGCTCCCCGTAATCGGGTGAAGGTCCGACGCGCGTGCCTGCGCCCTGCGCGAGTGCGTCGAACGGTCGCGTGAACGCCCACGCCGCTGCTGCCGCCGCTCCTCCTTTTGCAAATGCGCGCCGGCTGAACCCGAGGTCCGTGCTATTTCGCTTCATCGGCATCTCCTTGGCTGAAAATGGACGCGCGTTCTCCTTCGCCGTGCGAGCGGCGACCACGCGCTCGGGCATCGTGCCCGCGAGCGGATCCAGCAAGATGGACAATCGGTGACAACTTCGTGGCGTACAACGCGTACGACGCACGGAGCGGCGCGCCACTACCCGTCGCGACCGTACTTGTGACGTTTGGCTTCGCGCACCATTCGGCTGCCGACGCGCTCCTTGGCGCGGCGTTCCCATTTTTGACGTTGCGCGCGTGCCCGTTCCATCTCCTGATCGAGCCGGTGGAAGCTCTCCGCGCGGCTGCGATCGAGTAACCCTCCGTCGACGGCGTGTCGCACGGCGCAGCCGGGTTCGTCTCGATGACTGCAATCGCGAAAATGGCACTGGGCGGCGAAGCTCGCCACGTCGTCGAACGCCGCGCGGAGCGCGTCTCCATCGCACCACAAGCCGAGCTCCCGCATTCCCGGTGTGTCGATGATGCATCCGCCGCCCGGCACTTGAAAAAGCTCGCGGCGGGTGGTGGTGTGGCGCCCTTTGTCGTCGCCGGCGCGCGTCGGCGCCGTACGCGCCAGCTCGTGACCCAGAAGATGATTGAGCAGCGTGGATTTGCCGACGCCCGACGAGCCGAGCAGCACGGCGGTGACGCCTTCGCCAAGATATTGCCGGGGAACATCCGTCGACATGCCGGCGATGACGTCGATGGCGTAGACGGGGATCGACCGCGCAACCGCTTCTGCCTCGCGCACCAGCCGGTCGCGCGCCGTCGCCACGGCCGCCTTGGTGAGCAGCACGACCGGCGTGGCGCCGCTCGCGTGCGTCAGCGCCAGGTAACGCTCCAAGCGGTGCAGATTGAAATCGTGATCGAGCCCCATCACGACGAACGCGATGTCGAAATTGGCCGCGACCACCTGCGGGCGCGAAGCGCCCCCCGCTGCTCGTCGAACGAAGGCCGTTCGCCGCGGCAACGTGTGACGCACGACATGATGTCGCTCGTCGAAGGCGACCCAGTCACCGGCCACGATGGTCGCTGCCGGTTCGCTTTCACGGAGGCGACCGGCCAAGGACGCCAAGGCATCGCCCGCGGCGACCTGCACACGAATCGGAGCCGGCTCGCCCCGCAGTACCCGCGCCGGAACGAGCGACGGCTCGCCCAGCGCTTCCAACGCATCATGGAAGAACGCAGAATATCCCCAACACGAGAGACTCATGACCCACCTCGGCGGCTAGTGGAAACGCGACACGCCGCATTCGCGAGAATGCGGGCGGCAAGGGCGCTTCATCCCCACGGCCGGCCATCCGAACTCAGCGGCCAGCGTGGGGTCTTTCAGCCGACGGACGTCATGGTCGGCGATTCTGAGCGCGGAAAGCCTTTCCGTCAACCCGGTGACGTTGCCAAAGTTCCCCGCGTTCTCTACGTGCGGCGTGCACCATCAGGATGGCCTCACGAGCCATTTGAAAAAAAAAGACGGTGTTACGTCAAACACTCACCACCGGTTCGGGAACAGAGTGTGCATTTGGCGGCGGCTGGAAACTCGAGGGGGCTGTCCGGCGGGAGAACCTCGCTCGCCATTCAAGAGGAGGACGTAAGATGCGACTTTATCATGTTGGTTCCGTTGCGGGCGTTTGGCTGCTCATGGGATGTTCTTCGGCCGATCCGCAATCGCCGCCGCCGGGCGGTGGAGACAACGACACACTCTTGGAGCCGCCGGCTGCCGGCCAGGGTCTCCAATTGAAGATGGTGTCGACCATCCTGCCCGGGCAGGAAATCGAGCGCTGCAAATTCTTTCAGGTACCGGCCGAGGGGCTCAACGTGAACAGCGCGGTCGTACGTTATGTACCGGGCAGCCACCACGTTCTGCTCTACCGCACGAGCATGAAGTCGATTCCCACCGTAGTGAGGAGCGGCACACCGCTCGCGGTCGATGAAAACGGCGTGTTCGACTGCGCCGAAGGCGCGGCAGCGGATTGGGATGTCACGGGTGTGGTCGCCGGTGCACAGTCGGCCAAGGCCAAAAATGCCGCGACGTTTCCGCCCGGGGTCGCGGCCAAGCTCGACCCCGGCACCGTGCTCATCATCAACACACACTACCTGAATGCGTCGGGCAACCCACTCATCGCCGAAGCGAGGCTCAACCTCTACACACTTCCGGAAAAGGACGTCGTTCAGGAGGGCGGGTTTCTCTTCTTTTACAACCCGTTCATTCGCGTCCCCGCCCGTAGCTCGGCGTCGTCGCGCATGAGATGCACGCTCTCTGACGACATCACGCTCATCAGCGCGCAGTCGCACATGCATCGCCGAGGTGTCGGCTACACGGCCAACGTCGTCGAACCATCGGACGGAAGCCTCACCCAGATCTAGGAGAGCCACGACTGGGAGGACGTCCCCATCAGCGAATGGTCGCCGGGAATGCCCCTCCGCAAAGGACAAGCCATCGACTACACGTGCCATTACCAGAACTCCGAGGATCGTCAGGTCGCGCAGGGCGGAACCACCAAGGACGAAATGTGCATGTTCCTCGGCAACTATTACCCGCGCAACGCCGAGGTCGAGAACTGCGGCATTTCCACCGCAGGTGGGGGTGCCACGTTCATCGGCACGGGCACAGCCGACGGCAAGGCGACACTGCAGTGCCTCAACAAATACGGCGGCAAGGAAGACACCACGGCCGAGTTCTTCGGCTGCGTGCAGGACAGCTGTCCGGACATCGGCGAACAAGTGACCGGTCATCTGAAGTGCCAGATCACGGAGACCAGCGAAAACGGAAGCTGCGGAGCGGTATGCAGCAGCGGCAACCAAGCCGACTGCGGTGCGTGCATGGAGGCAGCATGCGGCCCGGCCATGGGCGCGCTCGACACAGCGAGTTGCGACTGATCGCAGGACAGGGGCGGCCGCGGCAGGGAGCGCTGCGGCCGCTCGGCAACGACGGCCATCACGGCGTAACAACCGAAACGCCGTGGTAGAAGGAGGTGCCCAAGGACGCGCGCGCCGTCGGAGAAGAAATGGACGACATTGTCATTCGAGCTGCAACATCGGCCGATCTGCCGCATGTCGCCGCGCTGGCCGGCGAGCTCGTTCGCATGCATCACGCCGTCGATCCGGCGCGCTTTCTTCTGCCGGAACGGGTGGAAGAAGGCTACGCGTGGTGGCTGGAGCGCGAGCTCGCGCGCACGGGCGCCGTGATCATCGTGGCGACGATCGGTGATCGGATCGTCGGCTATGCGTACGGCACGCGCGAGGGTCGCGATTGGAACGCGCTCCTCGATGAGCACGGCGCGATTCACGATGTGTTCGTGGCCGCCGAAGCGCGCCGCGGCGGCGCCGGCCGCAAGCTCGTCCACGCCATCATCGAAGAGCTCACCGTCCTCGGCGCACCGCGCATCGTGCTTTCGACGATGATCGCGAACGAACC
>DATHES010000066.1:0-2688 GCA_035318465.1 Polyangiaceae bacterium | reverse complement strand
TCGAGCTTGGCAACTCGGCAAAGCCGTCCACTGCCGATAGAACTTCATGCTCACGGTCATGTCCACCGGACACCAACCAAGAGAGCGAAACAATGGCGCCCTGGTCCACCTCGAAACATTCGCTCTGGGCAGCGTGCATCCTGGTCGTTGGTTGTAGCGGCGATCCGCCCTCGAACCCGATGGCGCAGGGCGGCGCTGGCGCGAGCACCGGCACAGGTGGCGGAGCTGGAACGGGAGGCTCCGGCGGCACGATGGCCGACGCGTCCAATCTCGGCTCGGACCGCGCAACCGTAGACATCGGAGACGCTTCTTGCATTGCCACCTGCCGGCCCGCGGGAGGTCAATATTGCGGTCGCATCGGCACGGGGTGCGGCGGAACGCTCGATTGCGGGATCACGTGCGATGTGCCCGGCTACACCTGCGGGGGCAACGGGACCCCCAACGTCTGTGGCGCCTTGCCCGATTCGGGAGCTTGCACTCCGACGGAGTGCAACCACGGGGAGGCGGGGAAATACTGCGGCGTGGTTGGCAATGGGTGCGGTGGTGGTATCGATTGCGGTGGCTGTCCCAACGGCCTGGTTTGCGGCGCGACCCATGACCGCGTCTGCGGCGCTCCACTCGACGGCGGCACCTGCACGCCTATCGTCTGCGATCCCCTCGGTGGCAACTACTGCGGCACGATTGGGGACAATTGCGGCGGATCACTCAGCTGCGGGCCGTGCCCCGGCGGATGGACGTGCGGGGGAGCAGGGGTGCCCTCGGTGTGCGGCCCCGAGTCCGACGCAGAGACGTGCACGCCCATGGGTTGCGATTTTGGCGCGGCGGGAAAACTGTGCGGCGTCGTTGGCGACGGGTGCGGTCGCCGATTGGACTGCGGTGGTTGTTTCAACGGCTTTACTTGCGGCGGAGCAGGATCGCCCAACGTCTGCGGCGCCAGACCGGATTCGGGGGTATGCGCGCCCAACGTCTGCAATCCGATCGGCGGTTGGTACTGCGGCGACATCGGGGATGGGTGCGGCGACACGCTCCACTGCGGGACGTGCCCGGCGGGACAAGTCTGCGGGGCACGCGTGCGCGGCGTGTGCAGCGCTCCATGCCCGCTTTGCAATATGGTTCCAGCCTGCGCCGACGCTGGCATCACGACGATCAGCGGCACCGTCGTCACCGGCGCCGCCGTGAGTCCCGACCCCGTCTACGGCGCTAGCGTCTATATTCCCAACATCGCGCTCGGCACGAAGCTCGGGCCCATCACCGCCGGGCCGAGTTGCGATCGCTGTTCGGTCATCACACAAGACGAAGCTTTGGCGAGCACCGTCACCAGCCCCGACGGTGCCTTCGTCTTGCAGGGGAACGTCCCCGTGGGGCAGGGGATACCGCTCGTCGTGCAAGTCGGTAAGTGGCGGTACGAGACGACGGTCGACGTGCAGCGCTGCACGAACAACGTGCTGCCGATGGGCTCCGCGCGCCTCCCGCGCACGCAAACGGAAGGCAACATACCACTCACCGCCGTTTCAACGGGCAGCGCCGACGCCCTGGAGTGCGTCTTGCGCAAGATGGGTATCGCCGACGCCGAGTTCACCAATTCGGGGGGAACCGGCCGCATCCAGTTTTATAAGGGAAACGGAGCTTCCATCGACGGCAATACACCTCCGGAGTCGGCGATCGACTGGTCGAAGTACGATCAAGTCTTTCTCCCCTGCCAAGGGAGCGCAGTTTCCAAGACGGCGAACCTCGCCGGTTTCCTCGACTACGTGAACCAAGGCGGGCGCGCATTCGCGACGCACTACAGCTACACCTGGCTATTCACCAACGGCCCCTTGGCGAACGTCGCAGCGTGGCAAGTCGACCAGCCACAACCATCCAATCCCCTGACCGGCAACATCGACGTTTCTACTCCGAAAGGGCAGGATTTTGCGACGTGGCTCAAAATCGTTGGCGCGCTCAGCAATCCTGGCCCGCCCCAGATTGCCATCAGCGATGCGCGGCACGACGTGAACGGCATCCCCGCGGGCCAAGGCGCACAATCGTGGATCACTTCCAGCAGTCCCAATCGCGTGCAGCAGTTCAACGTCGCGACGCCGGTACTAGCGGACCCGGACAAGCTCTGCGGAAGGGTCACCTATTTCGACTTCGACGTCGCCAGTGCCGCGGACAATGGCATGTTCACCTTCCCGGCGGAGTGCTCAACGTCTGCGCTGACGCCACAAGAGAAGGTCATCGAGTTCATGCTCTTCGACCGCGCGACGTGCCTGCCCCATGGGGGTCCACCGCCACCGCCAGGTCCCCCCCTGCCACCGCCCAAGGCCCTGCCGCCTCCTCCTCCGTCACCTCCGCCCCCTCCGGTCGGGCAGCCACCGCTACCGCCGCCGCCACCGCCACCGCCACGGCCACCGACCGGCGAGTACCAATGAAGGTTCGCGCCGCGTGAGTCCCCGGCGGTTGCGCGACCCTGCGGTCTCGCGGTTGTTGCGGAGAAGAATCACGTAGGGCGGGCGCCGGAGCCGGAGCGCGAGTACACTGCCGCCTTTTGCAGACGGCCTTTGCCGATCTGCCCCCTCGCACGAAAGGCAGGAACAACTGATCAAGACAAATTCGATCCCGAACATTCCGCGGGCAACATGGACGGGGGGGTGCTCATGAGCACCTTCGAAAAGCGCGCCCGAGAAGACAAACGCAACCAGAAGGCGC
>DATHES010000065.1:0-33797 GCA_035318465.1 Polyangiaceae bacterium | reverse complement strand
GTACCTGCCGAAGCTCATCGATGGCAGCAGCTCCAACGGCAACTGGGAGCTCAGCATGATCGAAGCCGTCATCAACATCGGTGTCTTCACCGACGATCGGGCGACGTTCGACAAGGGTGTCACGATGTGGCGCGAGCGCGTACCGGCCTATGTCTACATCGCGAGCGACGGGCCGACGCCGGTGCCACCGCCGCGCGGCGCAAAGACCGGAGCCGCGCTCATCACCTTCTGGTATGGCCAGAGCATGATGATGGACGGGCTTTCCCAGGAGACGTGTCGCGATCTCGGTCACGTGCAATACGGGCTCGCGGCCATGATCAACGCCGCCGAAACCGCCATGATCCAGGGCGTCGATCTCTTCGCCGAGCAGGCCGACCGCATCACCGCGGCGCTCGAGTTCCATGCCAAGTTCATCAACGGTGCGGCCGTCCCCGCCGCGCTCTGCGGCGGTGCGCTCACGGCAGCGACCGCCGATCCGATGTGGGAGATCGGCTACAACGCCTACGCCACGCGGCTCGGCAGAGCGCTACCCGAGACGCAGAAGGTCATCCAACTCATCCGCCCGACCTCCGTCGACCATCACATGGTCTGGGAAACGCTGACCCACGCCGACATCGGCAAGGCGGGGCTTTAGTAGAAACCGACGCTCACGCCGCACGTGACGGCGCGATGTTGCCTACTTTCTGCGGCGGACTTTCTCGAGGAGCGCGACGTCCGCAAGATCCTGCGGACGCCCTGCGGCTCGCTTGTTGGCTACGAGATCATCGAGCGCAATGACGGGTACCGTGAGATCGTCGAGCGACGCGTGGACCGCTCGGGCAAGGGTAGCATCGACGTCTTCGATACCGTCGGCGCTTCGAAGGATGTCGACGCGCACCGGAGGGACACCCAGGTAGACGATCTCCGTCGGAGCCAGTCGTTTGACAGCGGCGATCACGTTGGCCGGAGCTCCGAATTGCTCCAGCGCTCGCCCGACCCTCTCGAGGTTATCACCCGACGGCGACACGAGAAGATCGAGATCCTTCGTTGCCCGCGGTTTGGCGTGATGGCCGACGGCATACCCGCCGACAACAGCGTAGCTAACCTTTTCTCGCGCGAATTCCGCCAACAGATCTCTGAAGTCGGGGTGGAGGTCCATTTTCTCCCTGCAGAGCGAGCTCGTCTTCGACCACGGACCACATCGCGCGCAACCTGTCTTCCGCTGTCACGGAGAGCCAAAAGTCGAGATCGACGTCCGCCATCTCCTCGAACGAATGCACGACGCCACCACGCCAAGTGCGGCGCCGCTCTTCGGCGCGTTGCACTCGAGCCAGATCGCGGTCGCTCATAGCGGCATTGTACCCCAAACGAGCGACGTTGCGAGCCGCTACGAACACGGCAGGGAGGGACCCTCGCCCGAATGAGTCGGCAACGCGCTTCGCAGAAGGGTAGAGTGTGGCGTGCCACCTAGCAGCATTCGTCCCAAGCTGGCCTCGTTGTTCCGATGGGGCAGTGTTCCTGGATCGCCCAGCGAGGTGCGCGCCTACTTTCAGCGCCGCCTGACGATGTACCTCGGCCTCGTCTCGTCGATCTGGGGTGCGGCGTGGGTGCTCAGCACTTCGCTCACGTTGTTGACGATTCCGGAGGACGTCATCGGGCGCGTCCACGCATTGCGAACAGCCGCCCACCTGTCCATGGTGATCGCGATGACCGCTCTGTGGTGGGCGGCGAGACGCAAAGAGCGCTCCACGCGGTGGCTCATCAACGTCGATCTCGCCGCCGCCTTGTTGCAAGGCTGCTTTCTGGCCGTCCTGATGATCGGGATGATCCCACTGATTCGCTATCGCCCGGACATGGTGGGCGTTCTCGGGCTTACCTATGTCTTGGTTGCGCGCGCGGCCTTGTTGCCGAGCTCGACGCCGCGCACCGCTCTCATCGGCATTTTGACCGCTCTACCCATTTGCTCCGCCATCCTCGTCGCCTACCGATTCGCTTACGCCCACGGCACCGCCGTCGCGCAGTTCTACCCAGGGGACACGTCGACCCCGATGGTCTTCTTTTTCTGGTCCCTCCTCTACGCTTGTCTTTCCATCTCGCTGTCGACTTTTGTCTCGAGCGTGATTTATGGACTGCAGCGAGCGGTCCAGAGCGCGCGTCAGCTCGGGCAATATACCCTCGAGGACAAGATCGGCGAGGGCGGCATGGGCGTCGTTTATCGCGGTCGACACGCGCTGCTCCGGCGGCCGACAGCGATCAAGCTCTTGCCCCCCGAGCGCGCAGCCGCGGCCGCCGTGGCGCGCTTCGAGCGCGAGGTGCAGATCACCAGCCAGCTGACCCATCCCAACACGGTGGCGATTTACGATTACGGGCGGACACTCGAAAATGTTTTCTACTACGCCATGGAATACCTGGAGGGCATCGACCTCGAAGACCTGGTGCAGCAAAGTGGCCCGCAACCCGCCGCCCGTGTCAGGCACTTCATTCGCCAGGCGGTCGGGGCACTCGCCGAGGCGCACGCCCACGGCATCATTCACCGGGACGTCAAGCCTTCGAACATCTTCGTCTGCGAACGCGGCATGGTTCCCGACTTCGTCAAGGTGCTGGACTTCGGCCTGGCGCGCGATTTCGACCACGGCGACAGCACGCTGACGCAGGAAGGTAACCTCACCGGCACGCCGCTTTACATGTCCCCCGAGCAAATCCTCGGCGAGTCCCTCGACGGGCGCAGCGATCTCTATCTGGTGGGAGCGGTCTCTTATTACTTGCTCACGGGCGCTCCCGTCTTCTCCGGAAAGACCGTGGTCGAGGTCTGCGCGCAGCACCTTCATTCGGCCGTGGTACCGCCCTCGGAACGGCTGGGGACGCCCATCCCCGCCTCGCTCGAAGCCATCGTGCTCGCCTGTCTCGAGAAAGCTCCCGCCAATCGTCCCAAGGACGCCAAGGCGCTGCTCGCTCTGCTCGACGCGTGCGACGACGTTGCACGCTGGACCCCGGACGACGCTCGTCGCTCGTGGTCGGAACGCGCGCCGGCACTACAGGGACCGAAAGCATCGGGTGCCGATCCATCGGCGCGGAGGCTGATGCTCGAAGTCGCCCTGGATCGCCGCGCGCCATGAATCCTTGGGGGTGGAACGATGCGCGCGGTCTGGGTCGTCTATGCGATCTTGCTGGCCGGTATTGCGCTGTCGGCCATCCTTGCCTTCCCGCTCTTCCGCCGCGCGGACGAAAGGCTCGCGCGCCTGGGCAGGTTCGCCGCGATCACGGCGGCTGTCGCGATGACTATCGGACTAGTTCATCGGCGAGGTGAGTTTGTCGCTGTGGTTTCTGACCTTGAGCCTCGCCATCGTTCGCGGTGTCGGCTCTGGCGCTTGACGGGCTATTGGGGTCTGTTCACGGCAGCGAGCATGACGGTCGGAGCCTTTCGCAACCTACTCCTTGGTGGCTCCCATTGCTGCCCTGAACAACAACCTCTTGCCGATCTTCTCATCGGTCTCGGCGCGGCGTTGGTCGCCTCCAGCCGCCGGCCCCTTTCAAGCCCGTAACAGCGCCCGCCCTCTAGGGCGATTGAGGGCCTGCGGTCAGGGAACCATCCGAAGGGAGTAGGCGTTGGACTGCCAATCGGACACCACGACGAACACTCCCAGCTTGGGGAAATAGCGGAAGCGACCGAACGTGCCCTGGTTGGTTGCCGGTCCTTTGGGGCCAGGCCCGCCCGGGAAGGAAGCCTTTGTACAGGCCTTGGCGTCGGCATCGAAAAGGTAGACATCGTCGCCACCGGCCCAACCGACCAAGCGATCCTGCGCCGGGTCGTAAGTCAGGCCGGGTGAAGGCGCCATCCGGAGAACGTCGCACCCCGTCGTAGCGTTGTCCCAGTTCATGAGGTCGTAGCTCGAGCCTGGTGCGATGGAGATGGCGCGCAGTTGCCCGCCCCCCATCATCACGAAGACCTGTCGCTTCGGGTCGATGCGTCCGGTCATGTGGTAGTCGACGGTGATGTTGTCGCGCAGGCGCAGGTAGGCGTTCGTGGCGGGGTCGAAGCTCCAAAAGGCGCCGCCGCTGTCGTGGAGCAGAACCCGATTCGACGCGGCGTCGAAGTCGGCCATCACACCGGGGCTGCCCGACGGAGGTCCGCCCTGTTTGCGCGGTGTCCAGGTGAGGTTCGCCGGCGAGAAGGTCCACGTGTCGTTCGCCAAAAAGCCGCATTTTGCCTTCGAACCTCCGAATGCAAAGAGGGCTTTTTCTCCGGGTAGGAAGGTGAGTGCGTCGTAGGTATGGCGAGACGACGGCAAACCGTCCGCGTATTGATCGCTGCAATCGAGGACTGCCGACGCCGGTGAAGGCTCGTTGAGACGCTTCATGCTCAGTGCCACGAGGTCCAAGGCGTAGACCTCGTTGCCGTGGTAGTCGTTGTGACCGCCGCCCCAGATGTAGAGCTGGTTATTGTCGACGTCCGCCGCGGCGCCGCTCCAGGCGACGATCACGCTCGAGCATCCCGTCGCACCCCCGGGCGACGGGCGTGGGCAGACGCTTTCCAGTTTGGTGTTGGTGATCTCGCACCAGCCGAGTGTGCTGCAGAGGTTGCCGCCCCCGTCTGTGGACGCGTCGCTCGGCGGGGTCGAACCGGCATCGCTTACGCCGTCCCGACCCGCTGCATCCACCCTCGCCGAGTCCAGACCGGCGTCGGCGTTCGACGGGCCCGAGTCCGCGCCATCCACGCCATCCACTCCGGCGTCGGCATTCGACGGTCCCGAGTCCGCGCGATCCACGCCATCCAACCGGCTGTCGTCCTGATGTCCATCCGCCGGCGCGCCGCCCTCGCTTACATCTGCCTCGGCATCGGCGTTGCCACGGCCATCGGGCGAGCTTCCGCACCCACTCGCGAGAAACCCGAGTGAGATCGAAATCGCACCCAGCTGAGAGACGACGGTTGCTATCCGCAAAACCATGGCTTGTCGGCTCCTCGATGGCGATAGGGTAGCAGGTCCTTTGGACGAGGATCTCGCGGCCGGGGTGCGAGCCGACGCGGACGAGGACGTGGCGAAACTATTTTCTTACGAGCCTCGGCCGAATCGCTTCCCCGAAAAACGGGGTCATGGATCCAGTAGGTAGAGTTCGTGGTCGGCGGTGCCAAGGGGGCGCGCGCCTCCGCGGAACAGCAATCCAGCCAAGGAGGAAGGTCGAGTCCTGCCCGCAGGTCATCGACCTCGTGGACCGTCCAGCGACGGTGTGTGCATCGCAGCACAAGAGCATCGCAGCACAAGACCAACCGATACCAACCAAAGGAGAATCCCCATGAAACGCACTCTCATTGCGTCACTATCGTTGCTCGTTGCATGCGGCCTAGGTGCGTGCAGCGGCGGGGCTGACGATCGTTCGGTCGGCGCGCCCGTCGGCGAAGCGCAGCTGGTCATCACGAACCAGACGCCGACACTCATCGAAGGGACCTTTGTCGATGGCACCGTGGCGTTGCGCTTCCAATCCGTCGAGCTCGCGCCGCGCAAGGCGAACGTAACGGTTCGCGCCGGGGAGGCGGAGATCGCGTTCAATCTGGACTTCGCGTTGGGCGAAGGCGAGTTCGACGCGAAGTCGGGACAGCTGGACGAAGGGCAGGTCAGCGCGATGCCTCGGCTGATGACCGCGCTTTCCGACGCTCTCCCGAGCGAAGACACTGTCGCCACCGACGCGCTGGGCCGCACGCTCAACTTTCTCAGCGAAGTGCCTCCGTCGACGCAGCTGCCCACCTTCAAGTTCGTGGCCGAGAACCGTATTGCTAGCCTGTCCTGCGGATGCAGGTGGCAGGACGCTTTCGGTTACTTCAACTGGATGGGCCAGGGCGAGTCGTGCGGCACCAGTGCGGCGCCGCACTGCCCGGGTCGCTGCGGGAAAGGATGCGGTCCTGACCGTCTCGTTCTCCTTCGGTGGGGAACGGGCGCGTACACGGCCGACTGTGCAAGGCACGACTACGGAGTCGGAAGCTTGGCAGCTGCCGCGGACGACTACGCGTTCGCCAACCCCAATTGCGTCATCGGTATTTGAATCGTGTTCGCCCCGCCGCAGGTCAGCCATCCAGACAGCGACGTCTCCGGTATCGTCGGCGGCGCCGAGGATGCTCATCATGAGGCGGTGGTGGCGCTCGTCGCGTTACCGCTGGCTTGCGGCGCGCTTCCGGCGGCGGTGTGCACCGGCACGGTCATCGCACCGCGTGTGGTGCTCACCGCCGCGCATTGCCTCGCGCTCCTCCCACCGGGCGGCGGCGAAGTCGTGGTTGGCCGCAACGTCGATGCGACTGCCGCACGCCACATCAAGATCGTGCAGCGCTTGCCGCACCCGGAGTGGGTCGCGCCCTTCCACGATGTCGGGCTGGTGGAAATCGGCGAAGACGCCGGCATTGCGCCGGCGGTACTGACCGAAACGACCGACGCGGCATGGCTCTCGGGCCACCTCGTCACGCTGGTGGGGTATGGCCGCGACGAACATGGGCGGACCGGCACGCGGCGGTTCGGAACTGCGCGCGTGCTCGAGACGACCTCTCAGCACCTTCGCGTGGAGCCCGAGCCGGCGCTCAGCTGTGCCGGCGATTCTGGCGGCCCCGCGCTCGCCGTCGTTGCCGGGATCGAGAGGGTGGTCGGCGTCGCCTCGTACGGCGACCCGGGCTGCGCCGCGGTCTCCACCTATGCCCGCCTGGACCTCGAGCTTTCAGGATTCGTCATGCCTGGCGTCGAGCGACTTCAACGGTCGAGCGATCCGGCGCGTTTGCCTGCTCCGAACCAATGCGACGTGGCTTGTCGAGTCGACTCGGATTGCCCGACCGCCTGGCAATGCATGCAGGGGCGCTGCGGCCTGCATGGACGTCCGCCGGGCAGGTTGGCAGGCCAATGTTCAACCGACGCGGAATGCCCCGGCGGCACCTGCGTCGTCACTGACGACTGCTCTTGCTACCAGCCGTGCGAAACGGCAAGCTCGATCGAAGGCGGCTGCACCTGTGCTTTCGGCCGGCACGCTGCGGGGCAACCGACCGCGAACGCATTGACGATCCTGATGGCCCTCCTTTGTTACAGCCTCCGCCGGAGAAACTCGAGCATCAGCGCGGCGATTTCATCGCCGTTGTCCTCGAGCGCAAAGTGGCCGGTGTCGAGGAGCCCGCGGGGTTCAACGCTCGACGGGGGCGATCGTAAAGTCGTCGACACCAACGGTGGCGCCGCCGGTCACCATCACGCCCACCGTGAGCGATTCGACGTTTTCCGGTACGTCGAGCTCGACCGCGGTTTCTCGCCAATCCTTGGACGCGATGGCCCGTCGCGAAACGGGCCAGAATTGAAAGGCGTACTTGTTATCGAGCCAGGCGAAGACGAACGCCTTGTCGCCGAGAGCCTTTGCCAAAAGCCGCACCTTGGCCGCGACGCGCACGCGATGCCCGCGAAAAGGTTTGGCGTCGATCTTCTGAGCCAGCTTGCCAAGCCCAACCGGTGAAGAGGAAGGCTCGCGGTCGATGACGAGCGCCAACTTGCCACCAGCGGGAGTGTCGCTCGCTAAGGTTGCACGGTAGACGAGACCCTGGGACTTCTGGAATACGCGCCACGAAGGCGGCGGCTTTCCTGCTTCACCGTCTTCGAAATCGCCATTCGCGAGCGCGGACAAAGCCGACATGACAGAAGCAGAGCGCTCCCTCGTCGCGACCGCGTGCGCCGGCGTGCTGTTCGCAACGAAGATGACCGCGTCGATTCGGTGGGCCGGAGGCGAACCGTCGAAAAACGCGTCCGGGCGAGCGAGGTCGTACAAACCGCCGATCGAACGCGCGACGGTCGACGTGCGAATCCATGCGCTCGCGACTCCAGTGGCCGACCGGAGGTCGAGCGCGAAGAGGGGTATTTTAGCGCGTGCCAGCATTCCGTCGAAACTGCCTGGCGGTGCCGGCCCGACGGTGAAAACCGCGAGCCCTCCTTTGTCCGCTGCATTGAACGAGCCTTGATCGAACGCAGAGCCGAAGACCACGTAATCTTTGCCCAGCCGTTCCCCGAGGAGCTTGCCCTGCATGCCTTGTGGCGTCGCCGTCTTCTGCACGTGGTTGTTGTGCGCAAAGAGGATCGTTTTGCCGTTGGGCCCGAGAAACTCCATGAGGCGGAGCGTCGTTTCGGCCATCGATCGATCGCGCTCGTCGAAGTTCTTCTTCTTCATTAGCTCGATGTAGTCAACCAGCACGTGCGCGTGAATGCGCCCGAACGCCCAGCGCTCGGCACCGAGCTTTTTCACGTCCGCGTCACGCTTCTCGTCGAACCGTGCGGCGATTTTCCGCACGGCTGCTTCCGTTGCTTCCTTTCCCGGCGCGAGAGGCTCCCCGAATTGGGCCTCCTGATTGGTGCTCCAGTCGTCGGCGAGCGGCTCCAGATCCTTGGTGACCTCGGCTCCCAGTTTCTTGTCCATCGTAGCGAGCGTTTCGGCCAGCACGCTCACGTATCGCGCGGGCTGGCTCAGGTCGTTACCGAAGTAGCGCACCTTCTCCTTGTGCGCGCTGTCCTCGTTGTATCGTCGCATCCAGCGCAGCATTTCATTTCCGGAAAGGTTCTCGCCCTTGCCTGTTCGCACGTATTCGTCGCTGGCGAGCTCTTCGACGAAGCTCCCCTCGACAACGACGGCGCGAAAGCCCATTCGTTCCACCAAGAATTCCAGCATCCGCTGACGCATCTGCCCGAATTCGCGCGTGCCATGCGTTGCGTCGCCAAACGCAACGAGGCGAGCTTGACCGACGACCGCGCGTAGCGGTTCCATGTCGTCATAGCCCTGGCCGGGCTCGAAGGACGCGAGAGGTATTGCATTCTGCTTCACCCAAACCGAGACCTCTTCGGGCGGCGGAAGGTCGCGTGGATTCCGTGGTTTGACTACGATATCCGCAACGATGTCGCGATCGAGCTTGATGCCAGTTAGCTTGCCGGCAATGCGCTCCGTTTCCGCGTAGGCGTGGTACGGCCCGGGCGGCAGTTGCACGGAGAAGGCGCCATCTTCGCCGCTTTGGACCACGAAGATGTCGCCGATCAAGTCGTTGAAACGTTCGAACCGCAGTTTGGTCTTGCCTGCCGGATTGCCCGTTTCGCCGACCACGTGGCCGCGCCAAGCAAAACCCTCGCCGCCGAGCCGCACTTCGAGCCCATGGGCCTTGTCATCGGTGGTTCGAAAGAGATCGACGTACCCGGATGTCACCCCGGGCGATGTGATCGCGAGCGCGTAGTCGCCGGGCGGCAGGCCCTCGACGCAGAACGTGCCGCCCTGTTTCGTGTACACAATCGCCGTTTCGGAGGGCGCGGACGGTGCGTGGACGGCGACGAGCGCGCCCGCGAGAGGAGCCCCGTCCGGGCCCTTGACCATGCCGTCGATCACGCACGCCGCTGGGGCGGGAGGCGCGCTGACGGCGCGGGGCGTTGCGGAATTCGGCGCGGGAGGCGAGGGCCGGGTTGCGCTGCACCCGGTCGCGATAGCGATGAGCCCCGCGCTCGATGTGAGGAGAGCTGGCGTGCGCACGATAGACATGGCCGAGCGATCCTGTGCGAAATTTCGCAGTTCGTGAGTCGGATGAGAGTCCCCGTTCTGTCTTTTCTCGCGGTCTTCGAAGGCGCTACCATGACACCCCACTCGTGACAATCGGCCGAGCCGCCGCGATCATTGCCCTCGCGGAGGCAGGGTCATCGAGCACCTCCTTCAGGGGCACGTGGGGTTGGACCTCGTCCTGAGTCCAGTCGGGCGGAGGAGAAGTGGCAAGAAATGTCGGTCAATCTGACGATACGGCCTGAGCGCGACACCTCAAGTAGGTGCAGGTGATCGTCTCCGGGACTGGCGCCGAAACCACGGCCCTCGCATCTCGAATCCTTCACCTTGGTAGAGCGCCTCGCTCGGCCTTTCTTGTCGTCATTCGAGGCAAGGAGCTTCGCGGCCAATTCATCAACGAGATGACGCGGCGACTGCGAGAGCATCGTGACGAAGCCCTTAGCGCTTTCCCCTCGCCATTCATGGCCACGAATATCGCATCCTTACAGTGCGGCGGGCGTACTTTCTGGCGGGTGGTCAGCCAGTGTTGATCTCGTCCACGAACGACGTGTATGTTCGAAAAACGGGCCGTCGCCGAGGCGCGGACGTCATACCTCGAATCCGAGAGCAGCAGTCGATGACGGCACGCATCCGAGACATGTTCGCGTTGGCGGCGCTGTCCAGCGTCGCTTGCGTTTCGGCCCACCGGAAAAGTGACATGTGTTATCTCACGCGGGCATCCATCGGTCTCTTATGCCTGGGTCTCGCGGCAGGTTGCGGCAATCAGGACGGCGGCGGTCGCGCCGCTGATTCGGGCAATGGCGGAGATGCTACTGGTGGCGCCGGCGGGGCCTCTACCGAAGGCGGTGGGCGCTCTCCCGAAGGCGGCGGGGGCTCTCCCGAAGGCGGCGGCGGCTTTCCCGAAGGCGGCGGGGCCTCTCCCGAAGGCGGCGGGGCCTCTCCCGATGGCAGTGAGGGCTCTCCCGATAGCGGCGGGGCGGATGGCACCGCAGATGGGAGCTCTCCCGATAGCGGGGCGGTGCCAGCTACCTTTCCACTTGCGAAGGACGGCAAAGCGCTCGCTCCCATCGTGATCTCCGACAGGGCCGGCGAGAAGACCAAAATCGCCGTAGAAGAACTCAAAACATATCTCTCGCAGATGTCCGGCGCGGTGTTCCAAGTGCAAACTGGCAGTGGCGAAAGTGGACTCGTCGTCGGGGCCATGAGCGAGTTCCCGGTTCCGGAGTTGGCCAAACCTTTGGAGATCGTCAACTCGATTGACGGCAAGGAGGCCTACGCGATCCGCACGCAGGAGAAGCGACTGCTCTTGCTGGGTGCCACGGATTTGGCTGTGAGCCACGCAGTCTATCGCTTCTTGGAAGAGCTCGGGTGTCGCTGGTTCTTCCCGAACCCGACGGGCAACTGGGAAGTCATTCCTTCCATTTCGGATTTGAAATTCAACAAAGACCTCACCGACCGACCCGTATTTTTGGAGCGGCGCATCTGGTATGCCTGGGGCCTGTTTCAGGATGGTGGACATCCTGCGAGTACTCCCGTGAACGCACGCAGCGCCGCAAGCGACTATGCCGATTGGGCGCGCCGCAACCACATGGCCGGATCCTTTGTCACCAACACCGGTCACGCCTACGAAACGATTGCGCGCGAGAATGCCGCTGAGTTCGTAGCCCACCCGGAATACTGGGCGTTGGTCGACGGCAAGCGTACCGGCCCGCAGTTCGAGCTGGGCAATGCCGGCTTACGCAAGCTCGTCATCGACTGGGCCGTCGACTATTTCAAGAAGAACCCGACTGCCGACATGGTTTCGGTCGATCCCGCCGATGGCGCTGGTGTCTCGCAAAGCGACGAGGCCAGGGCATATGGCAACGCCAGCGACAGCGCCTTCAAGCTGGCGAACGAGGTCGCCGTCGCGCTGCAAAACGCCTATCCCGGCCAGAATAAGATGGTCGGCTTGTATGCCTATAACTGGCACTCCGATCCGCCGCTGTTTGCATTGGAGCCGAATGTCTACATCCAGCTCACGATGGCTTTCAATGGCGGACTCTTGACACTCGATCAGCTTTTCGAAGAGTGGCCGAAGAAGGTGAAGAATCTCGGTTTCTACGACTACTACTCCACATGGCGCTGGGACTTCGACATGTGGCCGGGCGGACGCGTCGCGAACAAGAGTTACCCCATCGACATGGTCCGTCGTTTCCAGGAAACGAACGGGCGTAGCGGCGCTTACGCGACGAGCATTTCGGCTGAAAGCTCAAACAACTGGGGCGTGAACGGGCGCGGCTACTACCTCGCCAACAAGCTGATGTGGAATCCCGGCCTCGACGCCGACGCATTGCTGGATGACTTTTATCAGAAGGCGTTCGGCCCGGCTGCCGCGCCAATGAAGAAGTACTACGGCTATCAGGATTCCTCGCCGCCGATTTCGCCGGGCGTGGTGGGCGTCCTGTTTCGCACGATGCGGGAGGCACGCGACGCAGCAAAGGGCGATGAAGCGGTGATGAAGCGCCTGGACGACTTGTGCACCTATCTGCGCTACTACGACATGGCTTATCGCGGCGGTGACGCCAACACGATCGAGCGGTGGAAAGTGGCCTATCGCGCACGCTACCGGTACATGAACCACTGGGCAGCCATCATCAACGATGCGCTGGGCAACAACGCAGACCCCAATGCGCCGTGGCGTTCGGCAGAGCCGATCACGCGCCAGGAGATCGAGGGCTGGCTCGACGCCGCCATCCAATTTTATCCTGAGCTACGCATTCCCACCGAAATCAAGTTCTCCAAGGATGTAGTTCCGGTCGATTTCGGCGGAAGCGGCGTGGCCAGCTCGCAGCTCTATCAGGAAGGCTCCATCTACTGGGTTTACTCAAACGGGGAGCCTATCCATATCAAGATCGAGGCAGGCACCGCCTATGGCGGCTTGAGGCAGACCTACGACCTGATGGATGCCACGGGTAAGGTTCTCATGAGCGGCCTGCCGAAACCCGGCGAAAAGGTCGAATTCGATTATGCCGCTCCCGCTCCGGGCGTCTATTCGTTCCAGTACCACGACCACGGCGCCTACGGCCAGGTGTACTGGAGCGCTGATCAAATCGTGAGTTTGCCGATGGGCGAACGACACTTCCGTGCGATGGCGCGTGTCAGCGACATGTATTTCTATGTTCCGAAAGGAAGTAAAGAAATCAACTATTACTACAAGCGCGCGGACTGGCAGTTTGGCGGGGCACATCAAATCACCGATCCGACCGGCAAAGTGGTGAAGGAAGTCGCGGTCGATGGCGACTATGTTGCGGTGGCCGTCGCGCCCGGAACGGATGGCAGTGTCTGGAAGATCGGGGGCCCCACGTTCGGCTTGGGATATTTCCGATTCTTCGATATTCCAGGCTACTTCTCGCCCAACGCTAACAAAATGCTGGTGCCGAGCGAAGTTGCCGTCAAGGATGGGCTGAAAATTGTGAAGTAGAGTGGCGAGTCAATCTTTGCCCCTGCGTGGCCAGTAATTTCCAAAGGTCCACAGGTGCCCTTCGAGGTCCCGAGCGCAATAGTTCCTGGCACCGTAGTTCATGTCCGTCGGTGCCATGACTATCTCGGCTCCGGCGGTTTTGGCGCGCTCGTAATGTGCATCAGGATCGTCGACGGCGACGTAGAGGCATTGGTGGATACCTCCCAGCGCGCGCGGGCTCTTCATTCTGAACTCGGCCTCGTTCATGGGAGACTTCGGCATGATCGTCCCCGGGCCAAGGTGCATCTCGGCGTGAGCGATCGTTCCGTGGGGGCCCTCGATGACCTCTCCTTTGACGAAGCCGAAAGCTCGGGCGAGCCATTCGAGAGCTGCCGGGGCGTCATCGTAGACGATCTCCGGAAAAATGTTGGGGGCACCTGCTTGCGGATTTTGGGCCATGACGATCTCCTCTTTGGGCTCGACTCTCCACAAGAATACGGCTCGGAATTCGCGCCCGCTTGGACGAATGTCACCGCCCATCCGGAAGGACGCCGGAACCGTCCCAATGGCGGCTGGCGAGGAACTCGGTGGGCGTGTAGCCGGTGAACTCCCGGAAGTCTCGGTTGAAGTGGGCCTGGTCGTAATACCCGCAGTCGAGCGCCACATCGGTCAGGCGCCGTTCATTTTTGCCAGGCCCTGCGGTCACGCCAGACTTCGGCCCTTGCCGATCGAGCACGCCAACGGCGCGCTGAAAACGAAGGATCCTCGCCAACGTCTTGGGCGGCACGCCGACCTCCTCTCGGAATTTCTTGACCAGGAGCGGGCGGCTCCATCCGAGCTCATCGGCCAGCGCGGCGATGGGCATTCGACCGCATGTCTCGTGGAGCCGTCGGCATGCCCAGCCGATTCCTCGGGAGGGCTTTCGCGCGACGGACAAACGACTGGTGATGAAGGCGTCGAGCCGATCGAAGCGTGCTTGCCAACTCGGCATTCCGTGGAGCTCCTCGTCCAGGCGCGACCAAAGCCCGGGTGCAATCGCTCCGAGATCCACGACCCGATGGGAGAGATCGACCATGGACACGCCGAACAGCATGTATGCACCAAGGGGCGTCAAGTCGACCTGGATGCCGTGCTGGTATCCCGTCGACTCAGTCAGCGCATACGAGTCGTGGAGTCCAGCCACGAACGACGTGATGCGAGTGACCGAACCACTGAGATCCGCGATGGCAGGCGCCGGAGAACGCGGATACGAGATCTCGACAGGGTCCCCGAACCCGATGATCAACCCGACGGTAGAAGACGCAGCGTTCACTCGGCGATTCAGCCGCGACGCAATTTCTCGATAGCCACAATAGCCCGTGACGTGTGCGCGCAGGTTCGAAGCCGCAGCGCGCAGCACGATCTCGCATCGATCTTGAACCGTGCAGCGCCGTACGATCTTCACCAGCGCCATGGAAGGTTCTTAGCATGATGACGCCGCTCCGCGTGCTGGAGCACGCCACCCACAGCTGGATGCGCGTCGAAGCCGCAGGCGCCGCGACAAGAAAGGCTTCAGGTGGTCTCGGAGGCGAGCAAGCGCTCGAATCCGCGCGTGACGTTGAAGTAAGACGACACGATTCGGATCAGGACCATGAGGGGCGTGGCCAGAAACATTCCTGGGATTCCCCAAAGCAAGCCCCAGAAGATCAGACCGAGCAGGATTGCCACCGGCTTGAGCGAAAGCCGCAGTCCCATGAGCTTGGGCTCCAGGATTTGCCCGATGAACTGCTGGACCACCAGCAAGATTGCGGCAAAGAACGCGACGCTCGTCCACGATTGGAGCTGGATGGTGGCCAAGAGGACGAGCGGCAGGGTCGCGATGATCGACCCCACGGTGGGGATGAAGTTCAAAAGAAACGCGAGAAGGCCCCAAAAAAGCGCGAAATCAACGCCGAACATCCAGCACATCGCGACGAAGATCGCGCCGGTGAGCAGACACATCAGCGTCTTCACGACCATATAAGCGCCGATGGTGTCGTTCATCTCCTGGAGAAGCCCGGTGAATCTCGAGGAGGAAAAGACCATGAAACCGGTGAAAATGACCACCAGCACGATATTGCCGGTGAACACCACCAGCGAGCCGAGAAAGCTCGTGACCATTTCACCGATCGGAAGCTGCTGGAGCTGCCCGAGAAGACCTTTGGTGCGCAGCCAACCCACGGCGGTCTGGACCCCCGACGAGGCCTCCATCATCTTGGTGAATTGGACCTGGTAATCGGGAAATCGATTGACGATATCCGTCGCCGAGACCACCCCGGCCGTCGCCAAGCCGAAAAATACGGCGAGAACTACCATTGTTGCGCCGAGCTTCGTGACCCAACGCAGCCGGCGCGCCGGAAAGGCGGACCTGAGCCGCCCTTCTACCTTGTTGATAATCATCGTCATCAAAATAGCGACGACGAGGGGGATGATGACCGAGCGGGTCAAATAAAGAATGGTGCCGATGGCGAGCACGCCCATGATCGCCACGAACGTGTTGGTGACACTGAAGACCGATCGGATCATCGAATCGGCGTCCATGTCCGAGATGCCAATCCGTTCGGCGACGTCGAGGAGCTTCTCGTACTCGGGAGCGCTGAGCTTGCTCTTCGACTCGAATAGCTGCGCGAGGTTGTACATGAAGCGCCGCTTCTCGCCCGTCGACAGCTCGTTGGCTGCCCTTTCGAAAAGAGCCTTGAGCTCTAGCTGGTCAGGCCCGCCGAGTAAGATGATCTCTTCCATGCGGGCAAAAAGGTTCCGCTTGCCGCGATGGGCCAGAAAACGCCGAATCCAGACGCGCTCACGCCGCTCGATCCCGCGGTGGGAGATCGAGACGTCGAGGAAGGCATATAGGTAGAAGAGGTCGCGCCATTCCGCGGCAGGTTGCTCCGCGCGCAGGGCGACCTTGTCGGTCACCACGCCGCGCAGCAATTTCGTGTCGCTTTCGGGACTGCCGACCACCATGATCGGCCGATAAGCACGAACCGTTCCATGTGCGTCCGCCTAAATGACGCGCACTGACCTGAGGTCACTGACGCAACAAGAAGCTTCGAATTGCGTTGCCCGCAATGCTGGCCAGGTGTGTGCGCCGCTGTGCTCGCCCCGGGCTCCCGGATCCGCCCCCCCCCGCCGAAGTGAGCGCTTGGCCGCGAAGGCAGCGCCTTGCTCTCGACGCGTCGCGATGGCTCAGAGCTGCAGCGACTTGGTTTCGAGGTATTCCTCCAATCCGTATTTGCCTAGCTCGCGGCCATGGCCCGATTGCTTGTAACCGCCGAACGGCGCCAGCGGGTTGAAGTTGGCTCCATTGATATCGACTTGCCCGGCGCGCAGGCGTCGCGCGACGCGTCGCGCTCGCTCGGAGTCCTTCGACCAGACGCCGCCGGCGAGCCCGTAGATGGTGTCATTGGCAATGCGGATCGCGTCCTCTTCGCCTTCGTAGGGAATGATGGATAGAACGGGGCCGAAGATCTCTTCCTGCGCGATGGTCATCTCGGTGCGGACGTTGGCGAAGACGGTGGGCCGGACGAAATAGCCCTTGGGAAGCTTCTCCGGCGCGTCGGGACCGCCGGTGACCAATGTGGCGCCCTCTTCGATGCCCTTTTTGATGTAGTTGCGCACGCGGTCGCGCTGCGCCGCGGAAGCGAGCGGGCCGAGTTTGGTGTTGGGGTCGAGGGGATTTCCCAGGGTGAAGCTCTCCGCCACCTGTTTGGCAATCTTCACGGCCTCGTCATGCCTCGATCTCGGCACGAGCATGCGCGTCCATGCCGAACAAGTCTGCCCCGAGTTCAGATAGCAGTTTTGCACCCCGGTCTGAACGGCCTTCGACAAATCCGCGTCGTCGAGAATGACGTTCGCGCTTTTGCCTCCGAGTTCGAGCGCGACGCGCTTGACGGTCTTCGAAGCGAGCTCGGCGACACGCTTGCCGGCGCGCGTCGAACCGGTGAAGCTGACCATGTCGACGCCCGGATGAGCCACGATCGCTTCACCCACGATCGGGCCGGTGCCGCTCACGAGATTGAACACGCCGGGCGGCAGATTGGCCTCGTGGATGATCTCAGCGAGCATGAACGCGCTGAGCGGAGCGACCTCGCTCGGCTTGAGGATGACCGTGCACCCGGCCGCGAGGGCGGGAGCTACTTTGGCGGCCACCTGATGGAGCGGGTAGTTCCAGGGCGTAATGCAGCCGACGATGCCCACCGGCTCGCGCACGACGACCGAATTTCCGACCTCTTCATCGAACTTGTAGCTCGAGAGAAGCTGCGCGTTGATGCCGAAGGTCAGCGTCGGCAAACCGACCTGAATGGCGGTGGACAGGGCCACCGGCATGCCGACCTCTTGCGCGATGATCTCTGCAATCTCTTGCGTCCGTGCGACGAGACCGGTCTGGATTTTCTGGAGGTAGACCGCGCGCTGCTGCGCGCTCGTTGCTGACCAAGCTTCGAAGGCCGATTTGGCCGCCTTGACTGCACGATCGACGTCGCTCGGCGTCCCCGCCGGGATGCGACCGAGGACCTCTTCCGTGGACGCGTTGGTCACCTCCGATGCGTCTTTTCCGGTCGAAGATACCCATTCGCTGCCGATGTAGATCTTGTCGTAGACTTTCATGATGTCCTCCACCGCTCCGGTGCCAACGGAGCCGCGACTTTTGGGGGAAACGCCGGCCAAGTCAACACCGATGGCAAGCCCTGCACCAGCGGAATTAACCATTTGCGCCATGTTGTATCGCTATTCGCGACAGCGGTGGATGATCGACGGATCGCGCCGTTGCTTCGTGATCGCTTCTCGCGCTGGGCGACCACTACTCCAAGGGATTTGAGGCAGCACGACGGGCACGATGGATAGCCTTGCGTTTTTGGAGGAAAGGTCATGAGAAGTCTCGGCATTTTCTCGTGGTTGGCTCTTGCGCTCGCGTTCCTTCCGGGTTGCGGCTCCGATACGAAGAGCGGCGACCCAGGCTCGAGCGGCAACCCAGGGCCGAGCTCGGACGCTGGTACGGGGGTCAACCCGGGGACGACGCCTTGCAACATCCATTCGGGTTACGAAGGCGATGAGTACTGCATCCTTCCGCCCGACCCGAGCAAGGGACTTCAGCTCCACTATGGCCCCAAGAACTACGACGATCCCGAAGAGGTCGCGAAGTATCTCCTGATGCCGGGCGCCGAAAGGACCGATTGCATCTTCGTCAAGACCCCGAACGACGTCGAGGTTTTCCACGCGGAGTACCACGGCCGCATGCGACCGGGTTCGCACCACCTGCTCGTGTTCACCCGGTCTTCTCCGATCGCCGATTCGGTTGGCCCTGAAGGCTGCAATCAAGGAACCGACTCGGCCATGATCCTCGGCGCGCAGACGCCGACGGTCGACATCGACAACACCCGGAACGTAGCGCCCGAAAATGAGGGGACCGGCCAGCGGCTCGCACCGCACGCGCAGGCCGTCATCCAAGTCCATTACCTGAACACGTCGACCCAGCCGATTTTGCGCGAGGCGTGGGCGAACGTCATTTATCGCGACGCGAGCACGGTCAAGACCCTCGTCGATCCCATCTTCTTTCTCGCGGGGCTCGCCGCCAACATCCAGCCCGGAAAGACGCAAGTATCACGCGGCCAAGCAATCGCCTCGCGAGCGATGCGGCTCATCTCGGGCACGGGCCACTACCATTCCCACACCGTGCGCTTTTCGGCGTTTTCGGTCATCGCCGGCCAGCGGAATCAGATCTTGGAAGACTACGACTGGCACGAGCCGACCTTGTTTACCTTCGACAGCATTCGAATGAACCCGACTTGGGACCCGGATGCACGCAAGGCTGGCGCTTCGAGCGGTATCCTGAACCTCGACGTCGGCGACAGGATCGAGTGGGAGTGCGAGGTCGTCAATACCGGCACGGTAGCGCTTCGCTTCGGAAACGCCGTCGAGACGGCTGAGATGTGCAACATGTTCGGGACCTACGCGCCGAGCATGGGCGGCCCCTGGTCGGCCAGCAACCTGTAAGCCGACCTCAGGCGGGATCGTCTAGGCAGTCAACCCGCTGAGCGGGCCGGTGCAGAAGTCGGGATTGCCGAACGTGGTCGCCGGGACGTCCATCGCATTGAGCATCGAGACGAGCAAGTTGTTGTGGGGTACGTCTCCCGTGACGTTGATATACTGCCCCGTCTTGAAGTACCCGCCGCCGGACCCGGCCAAAATGAACGGAGCGTTCATGTGGCTGTGGGTGTTGCCGCGCGCAACCTCGCTCCCGAGGAGGATGACGGTGTTGTCGAGCAACGTGCCGGCGCCCTCGGGGACGGCGTCGAGCTGAGCGAGGAGATAGGCGAACTGCTCCATGTACCAACGCCGGATCACACGCAACTTGCCCCACGCGTGCACGTCGGTGTCGGGCTGGTGCCCCATGACGTGCTCGTCGCCGACGATGGGCTGCAGCCCCGAGCCGCTCCCGTCGTCGTACTTCAAATAGGGATACGGTTTGTTGTTCGTCGACGCCGACCATTGCAGCGTGGCGATACGGGTGAGATCGCAGCGAAATGCCATCACCAGAAGATCGGTCTGCAGCTTACCGATGGCGGGGTAGTTCTTGGGGTCGTTGAGGTTGATGGCGGCGCCCACCATGGGAACCTGGCACGAGCCGCCGATCGTCCCGCTCTTGTTGTCGAGGCGCATTTCGACGTCGCGCACGGCGGCGAGGTGCTGATCGAGCTTCAGCTGATCTTCCTTGCTCAGACGGGGAGCGAGCGCCGCGTACTGCTTGCCGACCGCGTCGAGAATCGAGTGGCGGCGGAGGCGCAGCTTTTCGAGGCCGAAGGGATCCGCCCCCAGCTTGGAAAAGACCAAGTTGAACATACTGTACGGGCTGGTTTCGTTGGCGATGGGCTGGTCGGACCCGGCGTAGCTGATGACGGTGCGGACCTCCGTCCCCCCGTAAGCCGTGGATTGCACCCCAAAGTGCAGTGACTTGTGCGGGGTGTCTTTGCCGACGGTCTTGGCGATCTCTTGGTCGACGGAGATACCACTGCCCCAGCCCGCCAGCGTCCCGTCCCCACCCACCTGGTTGCCTGGATTCAGCGAGCGTCCCGTGAGGAACGCCATGCCCTGCTGGTGCGGTTCACCCGGCTTCAGGTTGTGTACGGAAAGGTCGAGACCATTGAGAAAGATGAGCTTGTTCTTGAACGGCGTGAGCGGTTCCATGATCGAACCGGTGAAGTCCATGGTCTTCGGCAGCTCGATGTTGCCGTTCGGCATGTAGAAGACGAGGAAGCGCTTGGGGAACGGCGCCGCGGCCGCCTGAGAGGCACGGACGATTCCCTCGACGTCCGAGCTCGCTCGCGAGCAACCCAGGCTCTGCATCAGAGGCAGCGCCAGCGAGACGCCCGCCGCACCCTGAAGAAAACCCCGTCGGGCCAATTTCGGCGGCTGGTTCACGGCGCACCTCCTGCCCTGCGATACAGAAATGCATCCGTCTGGGTAAAAGCCACGAGGAGCTCCTTGATGTTGCCTTGCTTCGCCGCGAACGCTGCGCCGACGGAGGAAAGGGTGCATGCGTCCAGCTCGGTCTCGCCACGCCCGAACGCGAACCGGAACCACTGCGCGGTGTAGCAGCTTCGCACGTCCTTGCTGGCGGCAAGCTTCTTGGACAGGTCCACCACTCCGACGAACGTTCCATCGATGTCGCTCTCGGTGATGGTTCCCGATGCATCGATGGTCTTGCCATTTTCCACGGTGCGGAAGCGGCCCATCGCATCGTAGTTCTCGAAGCCGAAGCCGAGGGGGTCCATCATCGCGTGACACCCCCTGCATGCTGCCACGGTAGAGTGCTGCGCGAACCTTTCGCGCGCCGTCGACTTCGGATCGGGCTCCGGAGGAGTGATCATCACATCGGGAGGAGGCGGCGGCATCTGGTCGCACAAGAAGAGCTCGCGGACCAATTTGCCTCGATGCACGGGAGACGTCTGGTTGGAGTGGGCGTTGATGGTGAGCAAGCTGCCGAGGGTCATGATGCCCGCCCGCTGCGCGGGATCGAGCTGGACCTTCACGAACGCTTGCCCGGTGGGACCGGGCACGCCGTAGAACTTGGCCAGATCGGCGTTCATGAAGGTGTACGGTGCCGTGAGCAGGCTCGTGAGGTCGCCGGTGCCCTCGAAGATGACGTCCTGAATGAAGGACGCAGTCTCCTCCTGCATCAAGTCTCCGACCGCCGTGGACCACTCGGGAAACAGCGCGGCGTCCTTGCCTACGCTGGCAAGGCGGTTGTAGTCGAGCCACTGCTCGTGAAAATTGCCGACCGCTTGCCTCGACTTCGGATCGTCGAGCATCCGCTTGGCCTCCGCGGTAATGGCCGTCGAGGTGCCGAGCTGACCTGCCTCGGCTGCCGCGAAGAGCTTGTCGTCTGGCATCGAGCCCCAGAGAAAATACGAGAGGCGTGACGCCGTTTCCCACGCGTCGAGGCGCACGACCTGCTCGCCCGGTGTGGGCGCCACGCCGAACTCCACGCGATACAAGAACGGCGGGGATTGAAGCGCCGTCTCGATCACCATTTGGATGCCAGAGCGAAAATCGCCGGCCTGGCGACCGGTAGCGAACCATCCGAAGAACATGTCCGACTCTTGGGTCGTGAGCGGGCGGCGGAAGGCGCGCTTTCCGAACTGCGCGATGAACTGGCGAGCGCACGCGTCGTCGGCGGTCGTGCAGCCGATCTTGCTGGACATCGGATCGGTGGCGCGCACCGCAATGCCCTCGGCGGCCAGCATGTATTTCTCGGCCAATGTTGCGGAGGTCACCAAATTCGCCGCGTTGTTGTTGAAGCCGAGCGCCTCTTCTTCGGCGCCGAAGCCGGCGGCAGGCCTCGTGGTGTCGCCGAGCAGATCGCGAACGGTATTGTCGTATTCGAAGCGCGTCATGCGCCGGATGGGTGCCGAACCCGGGTCGGGCCGACCGGTGCACGCGGAAGGCGGCGGAACAATGCCGTCGCCGCTGTCTGGGCCACCGCCACCGGTGCCGCTGTCTGGGCCACCGCCACCGGGTCGCGTAACTCCGCCCGGACCAGGGCCGCGGCCCGCGCCAGGCCCAATGCCAGTGCCAGTGCCAGTGCCAGTGCCACCGCCGGGGTCAGGGTCAGCGTTCTCAGAAATGTCGCCGATCTGCCCCACGCAGCTGACAGCGCCTAGCAGGAAAAATACAGAGAGATGAGATTTCTTCCTCAATAGGGCCACTACCTTAGTTAATGCCCGCCGCGCGAAAATCTGGGCAGGTTCTTTTCATCATGAGGTCGTTTCACGAGTCAGCTCTCAGGCAACCGAGCCCCGTACAGCGGGCTCGTAGCTCGGAACTCTTGAGTCCCGCTCTCGTAGCGATTGGGCGTGGAAAAAAAGGGTCATTTCCGCGCCAAAAGACTGCTGCGTCGCTGGGTAGGTTTTTTACCTACCAGTCAATGTTCGGGCTCTCAATAGCCCTCGTAAGACGGCGGGTGCGCGCACTTTTTTCAAGGCCTTGCGAACGACGACCAGCGTCTGCTTGCGCCGCGTGCCGGCCAGTCGTCGGCGACCGATCCCGCCAGGTCTTGACTGGCCATGCTGGCGCCGAGCGTTCGAACACGGCGCGCGGCGGGTTCGACTTCGATCTGCGCCGAGTGAGATGGTCAGTTGATAATGATGATGGACTTGCAGGGGAAAAGGAACTTGATGACCGTATTTTCCGGTCGTCTCCAGTTGGCGCATGCAGCTCCCACGAGCTCGAGCTGCGTCGCGCTGTTCATGCGCCAGCCGTCGACGTTCGATAGAGGAACTGGGGCGTCTTGGACGAGGACTTGAGCGTCGGCCAAAGCGTCGAGGTTGACCTTGATCTTACCCGCGAGGTCGAAGATGCAGCCCTTCACACCCGAGATGACATCACTCAGTTGCTTGACGAGATCGTCGGTGCGGCGGGGGTCTGACAGATCGGGGCGGAAAACACGCGCCGTGCCGCCGGGTGATGTGTAGGTGGCAAGCGATTTGGCCCCCGGAACGTTGGCCGTCGAAAATTCCTGTTTCCAACCGACGGCATTGGGATCGCCACCGTAGAAGCACTGGTTGTAGATGTCATCGACCGAATTGACGGGGACGGCCACCGCTTGGCCAGCGCCCGCGTTGGCAAACCCTTGCAAGGTCGATTCGGAAATGTCGCTCTGTGCCGATTTCAATCCAAACACGAATGTCTTGAAGCCTGCTTTGGCCAGCTGCTGCAGCTGGGCGATGACGCTGTCGACAGGACAGAGAACGTTTCCATCTGCGCAGTAGTCCGGCTCGCCGTCGGTGACGAAGAGAATTTGCTTCTCTCCGTCGGTCGTGTCCCGGGCCAAGATGTCCCTGACCTGCGAAAGGACGCGCATGGTCGGTGTCTCGCCTTTGGTCGGCCGCGGTAAGGATTGATACAGCGCCGCAATCTTGTCGTAATTGTCGATGCTGGCGTCGACGCGATCGAAGAGGGGACACGTGCTGTTTACCTCGCCGGTGAAGGCACCGAAGCCAAAACGGATGTCGTGCTGGAGCGCCTGGATCACCTGCAGGACCCCCGTCTTGAGAGGCTCCCACGCGGCGATCTGTGTCGCAGGATCGGGCGTGAACATGCTTCCCGATCGATCCACCAGCACGAAGACGGTCGGCACTTTGGGCACGAAGCGCACTTCCGCCTGCTGGCAGGCTGCGTCGGGATCACGAGGGCCCGCGTCAGGAAAGATGATGGGGCCGGATCCTCCCGACCCCACGTTGCCAGCGCCGCCGCCGTTGCCATCTCCGCCCGAGCCCCCTTCACCTCCGGTGGGGCGTAACCGTGGTTCGTCCTCCCCGCTGCAACCATGGGCACCGAGGAGCGCGAGAAGCAGCGCCAGCCGAGCGACGACCATCGGTGGCCTCCTAAATCCGTCCCATGCGCGCCACCTGGCCGGGCTCGCGGTTGCGATGCGGTCGGTGGACGGAGGGCGGGGGAGCCATCTTCTCGAAAGAACGCTGAATGCCGCGTGCATCCTCATCTAGTGCATCCGGACGAAAATCGCGGCTCAACGAAACGAGGAGACACTGTAGGGGCGGCCGCCATTCGAGTCGTCCCTGACCGGTGTCGAGCCAAAGCAAAGCGGGACTTCCCGAGATCGTAGAACGCACCCGTCTCTCGGACATCGAGCTTGCGAATCGGTCTCGCGCAAGTTGTCGGGAAGTTGCCGAATCGTGAGCCTTCGCCCCGCCGGTCGAGCGTTGGACAGTGGTGTTTTCAGACGCTAATCTGCGCCCCGCTCAGGCGTCAACCGAATCGCGAGAACACATGCCCATCATCGAAGCAAAGGTACGCGACGAAAAACTGTTTCGCATTCGCCATTCGCTGGCGCACGTGATGGCACAAGCGGTGCAAACGCTTTTCGCGGGCACGAAGCTCGGCTTCGGGCCGGCCATCGACGACGGGTTCTATTACGATTTCGTCTTCTCGAAGCCGGTGAGCGATTCCGATCTACAGCGCGTCGAGGCGAAGATGCGCGAGATCATCGCCTCGGGGCAGAGCTTCGCGCAGACCGATTTGCCGCTCGCCGACGCCATGCACACGATTAACGATCAGATGGGCGAGCCCTTCAAGGCCGAGTACGCGAGCGAGCTGGCGAACAAGCAGGGTCTCAAGGAGCTGCGCTTCTACAAGAACGGGCCGTTTCTCGATATGTGCGAGGGTCCGCACGTCGCCGACACGAGCGAGCTTCCGCCTGACGCGTTCAAGCTTCACAGCATCGCCGGCGCGTACTGGCGCGGCGACGAGCGCAACCAGATGATGACGCGCATCTATGGCTATGCCTTCCTCACCAAGGCGGAGCTCGACGAGTATGTCGCGGCGGTCGAGCAGGCCAAGCAGCGCGATCACCGAAAGCTCGGCCAGGAGCTCTCGATCTTCGCGATTCGTGACGAGGTGGGCAAAGGGCTGCCGCTTTGGCTTCCGAACGGTGCCGCCTTGCGCCACGAGCTCGAGAAGCTCGCGCACGAGATGGAGTTTCGCGCCGGATACAAGAAGGTTGCGACACCCCACATCACCAAGCGCGGCCTCTACGAGACGTCCGGGCATCTCCCACTCTACGAAGAGGGGATGTTTCCCCCGATGGTGCTCGACGAAGAGGGTCCCGAGGGCAAGGGGATCAAGGAAGCGTACTACCTGCGGCCGATGAACTGCCCGCATCACCACATGGTGTACGCGTCGGAAAAGCATTCGTATCGCGACTTGCCCCTTCGCTATACGGAATACGGTTCGGTTTACCGCTTCGAGCGCGCCGGCCAGCTCCAAGGGCTGACGCGTGTTCGCGGCATGACGATGAACGACGCGCACATCTACACGACGCCGGAGCTCCTCAAGGAGGAGTTCAAGGCGGTCATGGATCTGCACAAGCGGTACTACGACTTGTTCGGCTTCAAGAACTACTACCTGCGCCTGTCGACGTGGGACCCGCAAGATCCCAAGCGCAAGAGCAAGTACGTCGAGGATCCCGAGGCCTGGGCGGTGACCGAAAAGCTCGTTCAAGAAGCCCTCGACGAGCAGGGGCTCTACTACACGCTCTCGCCCGGAGAGGCTGCGTTCTACGGGCCCAAAGTCGACTTTCAGTTCGTGACCGTTACGGGTCGCGAGTTCACCGCCTCGACCAACCAGCTCGACTTCGCGGTGCCTTCTCGCTTCGAGCTCACGTACACCGATCGCGACGGCAAAGAGAAGACCCCCTACTGCATCCACCGAGCGCCGCTCGGAACGCATGAGCGCTTCGTCGCGTTCCTCCTCGAGCATTTCGGCGGGGCGTTTCCCACCTGGCTCGCACCGGTACAAATCGGCATCGTCCCGGTGAGCGACAAGTTCCTCGACTACGGCAAGAAGATCGAAGCCGTGCTCCTCAACGAGCTCGTGCGGGTGGAGCTCGATTCGAGCGCGGGCACGATGGGCAAGAAGATTCAGGAAGGGTCGACGCGCAAGATTCCCATTCTTCTCATCATCGGCGGCAAGGAGATGGCCGACGAAACCGTGACCGTGCGGCGCTACGGCCGGAAAGAGCAGACGACGATGCCCTTCTCCGCGTTCGTCGCTATGGTCTCCGACGAGATCAAGAACCGGCGCATCAAAGACGCCTAGCCGCTGCCCTGACGGGTGATCCGCCGCACATGCCGCTGCGTCGGTAACGGCAAGAACGCGACCATGATTGTGCCATCCCAGGTCTCGTCGTGTGCAGCTGCGCCTGATGCCGATCGCCGGATCCAGCAGGTCGCACGCCTCGACCGTCCGGCGCTTGGTAGGCTTATTGCAGCGGTGTCGTATTCGATGACGTGGAGCAACCTCGAGCTGATCAATGTCCGCGATTTGTACAGCCCTGGCCTCAGTTTGCTCTACGACCCAACAACCCACGAGCTCCCGGGGGACATGCTCGAACGTCTTCAGCAGGCCGCGCCGAGACGCGCGTGTCGCTCGAGCTCCGCGCCCCGAGCGCCAGGTTCATCGTCCGGTCGTTGCTCAATGCGCAGCCGACGGGAGACATACCGATCGTGACCCAGCTCAATCCCAGAACATTTACGCCTACATTGCGCACACCTGGCCCCTCGCTTTCCGATTCGGATGGCGTTCTCTTGGCCCTCGAAACGGCTCAAGCGCTCGAAGTGCGCGGCGATACTGCGGAAGCAGCGCGCTGGCTTCAGCGCGCCGCCAACGAAGCCGAAAAACAAGGCAACGACACGCGCGTCCTCGCTCTCGCGCACGCCGCGGCCGATTTGACGAGCGCGTCAGCGCAGGCCCCGGTGACAAAGGCTCCGCCACGCCTCGGCTGGCAACGGGAACCCCTCGACTCGGAGCCGACGCTTCTGTGGCGTGCCACGCCGCCTCCGCTTCCCGCCCGCGCCTCTTCCCTCTCCACGCCTTCCCCGCCGATCTCGTCCGTCTATCAGCGCACGATGGCGGCGGAACAGCCCGGCACTGAACGCAGAGCGCGCATGGGCGCCATTCGCGTCGCGATCAAAAAGCCGACGCTCAACGCGCAGTCGTTTTCGGTCGAGCGATTGGACGCGCACCAGCCATTGCCGCGAGGGGCCGTCGAGGGCCTGCTCGTGCTGGCCGGCGACGTCGATGAGCCGGCGGAACGGGAAGCCGACCCTTCGTGGAACGCTGACTTCGCCGAACGCAAGTGATGCTCGAAGGCGACTGCCTCCGCTTCCCAATCTCCTGCGCTTGAATGCGTCGACCGCTCCGCTGCCGAGTGTCGCTTGAGCGCATGCGGGCGCCTACGATGCGGTCGGAACGTCCCGTGCTCGCCGAACCTACATTGGGGCTCGATCGATCCTAGCGCCCATACGGATGTGTGGGCGGCGTGATTGCAGCTAACATCGACGCATGGCCGCGAACCGGCGTATCGCCTTGTTTCTCCAGAGGCGTGACAACGATTACCAGCAGCTCCTTCACGATGACTGCCTGGCGACGGCCAGCGAGCACGCCTTTTCGGTCGAGGTCTTCTACGCAGAGGGTGATGCCAATCGGCAAGTGCAACAGCTACGGGAAGCGCTGCGCGAGCCGACCGCAACCCGGCCGACGGCCGTGCTGGTCAGCCCGGTCAGGGAGGGCACCCTCATGCCGACCGTGGACGAGGCCGTTCGAGCGCGCGTGGGATGGATCGTCCTTAGCCAATGGAGCGAATACCTGAGCGCACAGCGGGGCCAGTTCGGAACCCTTCCCGTCTTCTGCGTGATGCCGGACGCCGAAGAGATCGGCCGCGTCCAGGCGCTGCAGTTCAAGGCGTTGCTCCCGAATGGCGGAGAGCTCGTGTACATTCGCGGCCCCCTCGGGGCTTTCTCGGCAGAGCGACGGCTGGCAGGTATGCGCAAGGAGCTGCCCGGAAGCTCACTCAATCCGGTCATCTTTACAGGCAACTGGTCGAGCGAGAGCGGGGAGCGGGCGATGGGCAACTGGCTTCGTGCCTTTGGCGGGAGCGAATTGCCGCTTTACGTGGTCGGTGCACAGAACGATCGCATGGCCATGGGGGCGCGCGAAGCGCTCCTCAAGGCAGCTGCCCAGAACAAGAGATCGGCGCGGCGATTTGCAGTCACGGGCTGCGACGGCTCCCCGTCCTATGGACAGCGTCTGGTCGGGGAGGGAAAACTCACCGCCACCGTCGTGATCCCGTCGGTGTCCGGACGAGCGGTGGTGGAGCTCGCATCGGTCATCGACGGCGGGCCACCACCGCCGCTGGCGATCACGGTCGGCGTCAGCTCATATCCCGACATCGAGGTTCTCGCGAAGCGCGAACCGAAATAGCCCTCGATCACCACGGCGTCGGTATCATCCTTCATCGACGCCATCGATTTCCTCGCCCTAAGGCCGATCAAGGCGTTACAAGAAGCTCGTGAAGGCCGACGGCCCGGCACCGACGCACGCGCGTAAGATCGTGGTTTTACTGACGCTCGCGCTCGTCGGCATCGCCTACCTGGATCGCGTCTGCATTTCGACCGCGGCTCCCGCCATCCGCAGAGACCTCGGCCTCGACCAGGCCGAAATGGGAATGGTGTTCAGCGCGTTCACGTTCACGTACGGACTCTTCGAGATGCCGAGTGGATGGCTCGCCGATCGCTTCGGCGCGCGCAAGGCGCTCGCGCGCATCGTGATCTTTTGGTCGGTGATGACGGCGGCCACCGGCCTCGCGGCCGGATTCGCGTCGCTCATTGCCTTGCGTCTCCTTTTCGGGATGGGCGAAGCGGGCGCATTTCCTGCGACGGCGCGCGCCTATGCGCGTTGGTTGCCAGCAAAGGAACGCGGCCGCGCGTTCGGTCTTGCGATCATGATTGGCGCGCTCTCGGGCGCCGCGACGCAGCCGCTGGTCGTTCGCCTCTTGCCGCTCGTGGGCTGGCGCACCGCGTTCGCGCTCTTCGGCGCGGTGGGCGTCCTGTGGTCCATCGTGTGGTGGAGCTATTTCCGGGACGATCCCCGTGCCCATCGAGGCGCGAACCATGCCGAGCTCGCCATCATCGGTGCCACCGGAGACCCGCCACCTCACGGGCGCGTGCCGTTCGGGCTCCTAATACGCAACCGGACGCTTGTCGCGCTCTCTCTCATGTACGCCGGAACGATCTACGGCTGGTATTTCTATTTGACCTGGCTTCCGACGTATCTCCTCGAGGCGCGCGGCTTCGATTTGAAAGCGATGGGATGGTTCTCGGCGGCGCCACTGGTCGGCATTGCCTTGGGCGTGTTTCTGGGGGGTGTTCTCAGCGATTTCCTCCCGGCCCGTTTCGGAAAGCGCAACGGCAGGCGCATTCAAGGGCTAGTCGGTCTTCCGCTCGCTGCGCTCACTGTCGCAGCGGCCGTCGCCACGCCGAATTCCGTGGTCTCGGCCGTACTCCTCGCGGTGGCCGCGCTTTTTGCGGCGCTCGGCGTCGCGCCGGCGTGGACGCTCTGCGTCGACATCGGCGGGCCTCACGCCGGCATCGTCAGTGGCGCGATGAACATGTGCGGCAACCTGGGAGGCGCTTTGGTGTCGCTCGTGACCGGCCTTTGCGTGCAGCACCTCCACTCGTACGACGCGGCGATGTATTCGATCGCGGCGATGTACCTGATGTCGGCGTCCTGCTGGTTGTTCGTCGATCCGGAGCAGGTGATCGACGCTGTCCCTCAGCCGGACCAGCTTTCCGGCAAAGGCGCGATCGAATCTTGACCGCGTCGTGCGCCAGCATTAGAGGAGATGTCCTCGTGCTTCAGTCCTATCACCACATTGGCCGCTGGATGAAGATCGCTCCGCATTGCGCGGAAGAGGTCGACGCCACCGTCTGACGTGACGCCCTCTTCCCCGCCGGTCGGGGAAGGGCTCGATGGACGAAGCTCGGACCCGGTCGGCACCGCCACGGAGCGAGCTATGCTGCCGTCCCTATCCGCCTCACCGACAGCACTCCCCGAGCGCTGGGTGACTCGCCACGTCGTCTTGATCCTGGTTGTCCAGGTGGTTTTTGGCTTCGGTTGGTCGCTGTATTTGCTGACGCCGACGTTCCTGACCACTGTCTTGCACGCCGGCCCCGAAACCATCGGTCGGATCAGCGCCGCGGGTGGGCTCGCGGGTCTTCTGACCGTTCCCTTCGCGGCGCGCGGGCTCGATCGACTCGGTCGGAAATTTTTCTTTCGCATCGGTGCCGCACTGATCGTCCTTTTGTCGATCGGTTTCACACTGGTGCGCGAGATCGGACCGTTCGTGTACGTGTTGCAAGGTTGCGTGGCGGCCGCCTTCGTCTTGGCGTTCAACGCGACCGCGGCGCTGCTCGCGGATCATACGCCCCCCGCCAAGCTCGGCCAGGCGATCGGCTGGCTCGGTGGCGCCAACGTGCTCATGAACGCCGTCTCGACGATGCTCGCCGAGCCGCTGGCGAAGCACTACGGCTGGGATTCCGTCTTTCAATTGGGCGCGATCGCGGGCATTGCTGCGTTCTTGCTATCGTTCGCCCTGCGCGACGCGCCCGCCGCGCGCCTCGAGGCGGCGCGGCAGACGTCCATGCCCGGCACCGGTGCCGGCACGAGTCTATCGACCGTTCTGGTGTCGACCATGCTGATCAGCGGCGTGTTCATAGCGATGTTCGGGTTCATCCAGCCGTACGCGCTCGGACTCGGCGCGCGCGAAGTGCGCGGCTTCTTCCTCGGCTTCAGCACGTCGGCGGTGGTTTGCCGTTTGTTGCTCGGCGGGCTCGGCGATCGTCTCGGCCGGCGCAAGCTTTCGGCCTTGATCCTCATCGGCTACGCGCTCGTGACACTCGTGACGGTACGACTGCAGCCGCAATTCCTCGTGCTCTACGGGCTCGGCTTCGGCGCAGCGCACGGCCTCTTGTATCCGACCATGAACGCGCTCGTGCTCGAGGTTGTCCCCGCCAGCCGTCGTGGGCTCGGCATGGTGCTCTACAACGGAGCATTCAACGCCGGCACGACCTTGGGCGCGCTCGCCTGGGGCCTCTTGGCCGCGCAGCACGGCTACCCGAGCGTGTACGCGGTGGCGACGCTGGTCGCGTTGGTCTCGGCGGCGATCCTCATGTTCGGACGGCGCGCGACCGCTTCAGCGGATGAGCTGTGATCTTTCTAGAAGGAGCACGCGGTCTGGTCTTTCTCACCCGGGATAGTTGGGTCGACAAACGGTCCGTTTCGTGCCCTCGATCAATTGAGTTAAAATACATGCAATTAGCTGAATCTGCCGGGCGCTGCCTCGCGGATAGCCGCGGGTGTCACAAACGATGCGCGGCCGGTGTCTCTATGTCGAAACCAAGAGAAAGTCTGGAGGAGACATGGCCAGCAACACCCGGGTCCCCAAAGCGGAGATAACCGGCATCTACGGGTACCTGCTGAAGAAGATGACCCGCAAGATGCTCGGCGACGTACCGGAGTCGGTCGGGGTGATGTGGCACTACCCGGCTGTGCTCAAGGACATGATGGGGTTCGGCCGCAAGACGGAGAAGTGGGACCGGCTCGACCGGAACCTGGCGTCGTTCGCGCACATGGCCGCGGCCAGCCTGATCGGCTGCCGCTTTTGCCTCGATCTCCACTACTTCATGGCACACAACAAGGGTCTCGATGAAGCGAAGGCTCGGGAGGTTCCGCGGTGGCGGAAGTCTGACGTCTTTACTCCCTTGGAGCGGAAAGTGATGGAGTACGCCGAGGCGATGAGCCAGACGCCGCTGACCGTCACCGACGAGATGTCGGCCGCGCTCCTCAAGGCGCTGGGGGCGCCGGCGCTGGTGGAGCTGACCGCCAGGATCGGGTTCATGAATGCCTCCGCCCGGGGCAACATCGCCCTCGGCATCCACTCGCAGGAGTTCTCGGCGGCTTGCGGCCTTGCGCCGCTCGCGACCCCGTCGACGGAGGTAGTCTCCGCGGCATGAGCGACGAACCTTTCGTCACCCACCGCAGCCTGCTCTTCACTGTCGCCTACGAAATGCTCGGCTCCGCGGCCGACGCCGAGGACGTCGTGCAGGAGGTCTGGCTGCGATGGGCCGACATCGGCGCCGATGCCAGGGACGAGGTGCGCGACCCGCGCGCGTACCTGGTCCGGATAGTCACCCGGCAGGCGCTCAACCGACTGCGCACGCTTGCCCGGCAGCGCGAGGACTACGTCGGGGAGTGGCTGCCCGAGCCGCTGCTGACGAGCCCCGACCTGGCCGAGGACGTCGAGCTTGCCGAAAGCGTCTCGATCGCGATGCTCACCGTGCTCGAGACGCTCGGGCCGAGCGAGCGCGCGGTCTTCGTGCTGCACGAGGTGTTCGACGTGGCGTACGACGAGATCGCCGAGGCCGTGGGCAAGTCCTCCGCAACGGTCAGGCAGATCGCGCACCGGGCGCGCCAACACGTGGCGGCGCGGCGCCCGCGGATGGAGGTGAGCCGCCCCGAGCAGCAGAAGGTCGTGGAGCGGTTCCTCGCCGCCCTCGCCACCGGTGACGTGCAGGGCCTGATGGACGTGCTCGCTCCCGACGTCGTCATGGTCTCCGACGGCGGTGGCCTGGTGCCCACGGTTCGGGATCCGGTCGAGGGCAGAGAGCGGGCGGTGGCGCTCCTGTCCCGCTTCTCGAAGGTCGTACCGGACGCGGTGGTCGCCACGCTGCTGCTCAATGGTTCGGTCGCGGCCCGGATCCAACTCGACCCCCAGCGCAGCATGGTGATCACCTTCGTGGTCGAGGACGGCCGGATCACCCGCCTCTATGGGATCCTCAATCCGCACAAGCTGCGACGGCTGGAAAAGGTGGCGGAGCTACGGCGGTGACGCGCGCAACATCGACTGGCTCAGCCGCGACGGTCCAGCGTGCGGCTTCGGCGCGGGCTCGCGAATCTTGCCGCTGCGGAGTGTCGCTTGCGCGCACCCTCTTGAACCCGCCCGCGAAGGCCCCGTGATTGCAGCTGACGGCTGGGCCGACGGAACGGCACAATGCTAGGGTGAGAATGTCGGATCATGGCAATCGCGGACTTGCATGCAGCGGTGAGGGCAACGGAGCGGGAGCAGGTGCTCATGGCGCGCCGCTCAGGGTATGCTGCCGAGGTGTCAGACTTGCCGGATAAGCTTGGTGCCATGACTGCAGCAGCGACTGTGTTCGGCGAGAACGGGGTTGCCTTTGCGCTCATTGGTGGGCTCGCCGTCGGTATTCGCACCGGCGTGCCGCGCGCAACGCTGGATGTAGACTTTGCCGTTCCGACAAGCGTCGACCGGGCTTGGCTCACAGAGTGTTTCGTGAAACGGGGATTTTTGCTCAAGGGCGAATTCCCGCATAGCGTGAACTTCCAACATGTGAGCGGCGAACCCGTTCAACTTGCCTTCGACCCGCTCTTCGATGCGATGATCCAGCGAGCGGAAGCCGCCCGATTCGGCGATCTCGAACTGTTTGTCGTCCTGAAGGACGACCTGATCGCCATGAAACGTCGAGCGGCGGCCGACCCCCGCCGTCGCCGAAGCAAGGCTTTGCGCGACCAAGCGGACATCGCACTCTTGGAGGGGGATGTACCGGAGCCGGACGAAGGTTGGTGAGCTGGAGCACGGCCCTGGGGCCGCAGCGCCAATCACTTTCCGGCACCGGCACCGTAGCGGTCTGCTTATCGCTTGTGGACACGAATATCGTGATGCGCATGCGGCAGAGAAGCCGGCGCGCCTAGTGGCCCACGTTGGCGACGGCGCGCGAGCGAGATCGCGCGCGGTCACCTCGATCGCGCATCCAACCGACGCTTGACAGCCTTGCTTGGACGCGCGATCGCGGTTTCCGCCTGCAACGCCGCTGCGAACATTGCCGCGCCAGGCGCGGCAATGTTCATCACGCGGTCGGCACCGTCAGCTTCGCCGACTCGAAAAGCGGCAACAGCT
>DATHES010000064.1:0-66126 GCA_035318465.1 Polyangiaceae bacterium | reverse complement strand
AGTCACTTTTGCAGCGCGAACGTGACGGGGATGACGATGGTGGCGCCTCCGCCTTCGGGCGGTGAAAAGGTCGCGCTCTGGATGCGGCGCACGACGCAGTTGACGACCTCTTCGCCGAGGGAGCCGGTTGCATTCGGCGTCGCGGAAAGCACTTCGCCGTTGGGGCCAATCTTGGCGGTGATGCGCACGGAGCCTTGCAAGTCGGGGTTGCTGGCGAGGCCGCGGTTATAGCAAGCGCGGAAACCGGCGCGCATACCGGCGACGACGCGGTCGGCGTTCGACACTGCGCCGCCGCGCACCTCCGATGCGCCGACGTTCGCGTTGCCCTTGGGGCCCGACACGACTGCACCCGTTCCGGCACCGCCGGGCGTTCCCGCGGTGGTTTGACCGATGGCGCCGAGACCGCCGCCGGCCATGCCGGGGCGCAGCACACCACCGCCGCCGCCGCCGAGGTTCAGCCCCGTGGCCCCGCCGACTGAAACGCCGGCGCCCGATTGCGCGGCGGCGTCGAGAGCCCCGGTGGGAACGTCGCCCCCTTTGAGAACGCCGGCCGTCGCCGGACCTTGGCTGTTCAGAGCGCCGAGGGTCGCCATTTCCAGCTGATCGAGCTGCGCGCTCAGACGCGCGCGCTCGCCCGTGCTCAGGGAGCCTTTCTTTCCGGAGGCACCGGCACCCGCGGCTTTCGGTGCGGCCTCTGCGGCAGCGGTCGACGTGGCCGTGGACGTGCTGGCTTCCGTCGGCACCTCGATAGGAGGCGGGGGCGGCAGCGACTTCACCGAGTCGATGAGGCCCGCGATGTTGAGCTCATCGTCGACGATGGGATCCATCCAGTCCGAGTAGATGGCCCCGACCATTCCGAAGTGAAAGAGAAACGAGAACGCGGCGATGATGGTCATCGTCCAGTCGATCTGACTGGAAAGCCCGCCTTTGACGGAGACCGGGAGCTGCGGTCTCGGCTGCACCGGTGGGGGAGCCACGAACTGGAAGAGAAACGTGGTCTCGCCGACGACGACTTTACCGCGCGCGTCCTCGGTGAGACGCACCTGGTATGCGCCTTGGGGTGAGCGCTTCGCTTGCCCGCGCAGGGCCGTCAGGTCGGTGATTCCGGTCTGCAGCGCGACGCGCCCCGTCATGCCGTCGAGGAAGTTCAAGTGGTATTCGTTGCCGATGAGCTCGAAGAGGCGGAAGTTCGGCGGCACGCTCTGGCTCGGCACGACGAACATGCTTTTTTCGCTGGGGCCGATGGTGACGTGGGAGCGCTGCTTGATGACCCGCTCCTCGATGACCTTGCCGCCCTGAACGAGGCCAATGCGAAGGACTTTGGGACCGGTGACCTGCGGCATGGCTCGCATCACCGCGGTCATCTGACCGGGGCGACCGCTCGGGACGGGCCCACCTCCTGCGAATGGCTGTTGTGACATCGGCTATGTCTCCAGACGAAAAAACGGCTCGTTCGATCTCAGGAAACCTCCGACGTTACCACGCCGGAGCGTCCAGGTTTCCGCTTCTGGGTAGGCTACACGCACGAGGTTCGGGGGTCTACTATCCCGCTCCGCGGGCGAATTCCGATGACGGCGTCGGAATCGTGACGGTTCGTCACCGGTTCAGGTGCCATGTAGGGGGAAGCACGACGGCAGCGGCGCGGCGATTGAACCAAGGAAGGCCGTCGTTCGTCTCACGGCGGCACACTGGTGTGAGCAGCATCGAGGACGCGGACCACCCACGCGTCGATGCCTTTGCGCATTTCCCCCGCGCCTTGATCGGCCTCGCGCCCGACTGCGAGCGCGCCGAGGACGCCCGCTCCGCCCCACGCGATGACCGGAAGGATGTCGATCATCTGCATGCTCCCCTCGGCCAACCCGAAGAAGAGAACACTCATCGGACCGAGGGCGGAGAGGCGGGCCGCCGCGACCGGGATGCGGCTCCCCCAAACGAGTGCCGATTCGACATCGCCGAGTTGCTCGTTGACGAGGGCCGTGCGCTCCGCTGGGCTGCGAGCATCGAGCGCGGCGCGCACGAGCTCGCTCTCCCAGGTCTCCCCTTCCTGTTCGACCATGAGCTCGCGGGCGCGGCGCAGCCGCTCGATGTCGCCGCTGCGCCCGAGCGCGCGGGCCAGCGAGCCGAGATCGAACGTCGCCACGCGATGGACACGGCGCAGCCGTTCGAGACTGACGGCCATCGCGCCGAGCGCAAAAAGCATCGCCACGAGCCAGGGACCACCACGCATCCCCGCCGCTCAGAACGGGTCTTGGTAGAGGACCTGCTCGATCTTGTCGAGAAACGGCTGGCGGAGCTCCTGCAACGTGAGCTTCGGCTGAATGCGGTTCACGTCCACCGAAGCGATGGGCTTCTGAATACGGCCGACGATGGTCACCTCGGCCAACGTGATGACGCCTTTGGCCGGTTTTTCCTGGGCCGCGACGGGCAGGGCCACGAGGCAGAAGCCCCCGAGGATGCACCAACCGAGCGCTCGCTGCGCGCCTTTTGCTCTCATCGTTGACTCCTTGCGACCAGTGCTGCGTCGTCTCGCCAAGCGGGATGCGGCGCGCGTGAACAGCGGGCGCTCATTTGGCGCCCGGTTTGCCCGCGGGGGGCTTTGCCGCCGGCGATGCGGCGGGGGGCTTTCCTGCCGACGACGCGGCGGGGGCCGGCGCGTTCATGGGCGCTTTCGCGCTCGCCTGAGCTTGGATGTCGGCCTGTTTCTGTTTGGCGCGGTTCAGGAGCTCCTCGGAGTCGTCGCTCTGGCCGGCGGCGAGCTTGCCGCGCATTTGCTGGTACTTGTTGATCTCGGCGATGGCTTCGTCGGTCTGCCGTTTGGCATCCATGCCGGGGATGCTCGGCGCAAAGAGATAGAGCAGACCGAGGTCGTAGTGCACCTGCGCCAGCGACGTGTCGTGGGCGAGCACCCAGTCGAATTGCGCTTTCGCCTCGGGGATGCGCGACGCGAGCCGATAGCAATCGCCGAGGTTCAGATGGGCGATGACGTTGTTGGTGTCGTAGCGCAGCGCCCCCTCGAGCAGCGGCTGGGCTTCGGCGGCGTTGCCCGCCTCGAGGTAGTAGGCCGCGAGCTCGACGCGCGCCGCCACGAGATCGGGGCGCAAAGTCACCGCTAGCTTGAACTCGTTGATGGCGGCAGCGCGACGCCCCTCCTCCTTGAGGATGAGACCGCGTAGGAAATGCGCGTCCGCATTGTCCTTGTCACGGGGCGGATTGTCCGCGCCAAAACCGTCGAGAATCGCCTGCAGGGCATAAAGAGCCAAGTCGAGCCGGCGATTGCGGTAGTGATCGCGGGCGATGGTCATCATCGCCGGCCGGTAGTCGGAATTTTTCTTGAGCGCCTCCTGGGCGAGCCGCTGCGCCGACGCCGTGTCGCGCTGCATCGACTTGATCTCGGCGAGGGCAGCGGTGACGCCCGCCGAATTGGGGAGCTGCCCCATTTTGCCGTTGAGGTACGTCTCCGCTTCGCCAATGCTCCCCTTGTTGGCGACGAAGAGCGCATAGGCGAGGATGGCCGGCTCATAGTCGGCTTTGATCGTCGAAGCCTGGCGATACGCGCTCAAGGCATTGGCGTCACCGAGTCGCTCCGAGACGACGCCGAGTGAGTAGTGCGCCTGGTACGCCTTAGCGTCGCTCGAAACCGCTTGCTGGAAGGCCGCCTTCGCGCCCGCCAGATCACCCGCTGCGTAGGAGGCGATACCTTTCTGATACGCCGACTGCGCCGAGCCGTTCATCTCGAGCTTGCCCACCGCGGGCGGCGCTCCTGGCGGAGGTGGCTGCTGGGGATAGGCGGGTTGCTGCCCGGGGGGCGCTTGCCCGTAAGGCGCCTGGGCCGTCGGCGTCGGCGTGGCGACGCTGGCTTGCTTCTTCGAGCCGCCGCACGCGGAGCCGAGAACGCTGGTCCCGGCGACGGCCAGCACCCACGCGCCACGGCCGAGCCACCGGCTCATAGTGCACCCACCGGCGGCGGGGAAAGTGGCTGCGGCGACGGGGACGCGATGAGGCCCGGTCGCGTCTGCAAGAAGAGCCCTTCGCGGTAGTCGAGCCCCTGAATGCCCTTCGTATACGCCGCCATCTTGGCCTCGCCGAGGATATCGGTGAAGAACGCCAAGCGCTGGTTGGCGCGATTCACCGCGGCGTTGCGCACGTTGTAGCGTTTGGCTAGGGCGACGCTCTGCGCGTAGAAGTGGATCATCGCCTCGTCGGCGCCGCCGAGCTCGCGCTCGCGGGCCGAGCGCCAGGCCTCTGTCACCTTCTGGCGGATTTGGTCGGCCTTGTCCTGATCGTCGGGGTTGTCGCTGTTCTCGAATCGCTTCAAGATCGCCTCGGTTTTGGCGTCGACGAGCTTGAGCTGCGGAGCGCGCGTGTTGTAGAGGCCGCTGCGCATCGAGTCGTAGAGACTCCCCTGGCGCGAGATCGCGGCCGTGGCCCATTCGGGCGACGCATAGGCGTCGATGACATGCTGCAGCTGCGCTTGGTGCTTCTTGGCGTCGACGGCGTCGGCCTGGAACTTCTTGATGACGTCCACCGAGCTGCCCACGTAGCGGTGGTGTCCGGTCTCGTAGTCGAACGATTTCTTCAGTTCGGCATCGAGCATGGCGTACTCGCATTCGGCGGCAAAGCCGGCCTCGCGCGAGCCCATGGCTTCGTTCTTGCCGTCTTTGGTCCCGGCGGTAGCCTTGTAACGCTCGAACGCCGTGATCGTTTTCTTGCGCCATTCGTCGGCGTTGGCATCGGAAGCCTGCCGCATGCGCGCCACGTTGTAGCCCGCTTCGACCGTGTACTTGCTGGCGGCGGAGATGTTCTTGTTGGCGTCGTAGTACTGCATCATGGAATTGGTGGCCCGCTGGCGCGCGTTGCGGTTCGGACCGTCGTCCGCGCCGCGGGGGTCCCATGCCTTCATGTCGCTGTCGGCGACGATGAAATCGGCCTCGGCCTTTTCCTGCGCGCTGGGACCGAGCGTCATCAGGCGCTGGCGGACGGCCGTCATCTTGGCGGTGTCGGCCATGTTCGAATAGAGAACGAGCGCGTTGCGAGCCGCGTCCCGGCGATCTTTTTCCTCGAACCGGTTGATGGAGCTGATCTTGTCGTACGTCTCTGCGGCCGCTCGGTAGTTGAAAAAGAGAACGTACGACTTGGAGAGCGTGTCGTACGCCTGCTTCAGGTACTTCACGCGCTCGGGGTAGCGCGGGTTCTTCTCTTGATCGAGCTTGGACAGCGTCTTTTCGTCGCCGTAGTTGTTGATGAAAAGCTCGTACATCTTGATGGCTTTGTCGTACTCGCCGACCTGCTTGTACGCGAAGGCACCGTTCATCGCCGCTTCCGGCGCTTCGTCGCGCGAAGCACCGCCCGGCTGGGTGAGGGCGAAGTTGTAGGCAGCGGCGGCCTCACGCCACTTGGCGGCGCGCGCCGGGCCGTCTTTCATCTTCTCGGCCTCGCGGAAGAGGTTGCCGGCGTCGATGTAGGCGCCGCCGATCTTCACTGGGCCCGTGAGCTCCTTGGCCTCCTTGACTTGCTCGGCCGTCACCGCGCACGAATGCTGTTCTTCGGATTCGGCGAGACGGCGGCTCTCTTTCACGTCGAGCGAGCGCGCGGCGATGGTGATGAGCTTGCCCCACGCTTTGTAGCCCCACTCGTCCTTGTTGCAGTGTTCTCGCCAGATGGGGTCGAAGCGCGCTTTGGCCTGATCGAAGTGGCCGTAGAGGAAGTAGCTGTCGGCCACCTGGAACGTGTAGACGATGGCGTTCTTCGGCGCGTCGGCAGACGCCGGGACGCGCTGCACGTATTCGTCGCGCGCGGCCATGCCTGCTTGTACGTACGGAGGAATGGGGTCGGGGACGACGTGGTCCTGTCCGTCCGACCCTTTGACGAAGCGCACCTCGGTGCGTTCCTTCAGCCCTTGCGCACCACCGGTGCGGGCGTGGAGCCGATATTGATCCTGCAGCGATTGCTCGGCCACGTCGACCACGTAGTAGGCGGCCGGCTGGAGAAACTTGTCGTCCTCGTTGGAGTCGCGCACGTCGACGGCGGCCTGGCGGGCGTTGTTGATCTCCGCAGGGCTGGGCGATCGATCGAGGTTGACCGTGACCACCACGACCCCGTGGCGCGCATCGGCGATCCAGAAACGGGTCTCGTAGGCGTCGGGGGCATTCTCGTCCTGCCGCAGGAACCCGCTCCAACCGACGTCGGCCAGCTTGTATTCGCTGAGCGCGCGCTCGAGCCAGATCTTCTGCTGCGCGGCGTCGGTCGTTTCCGTCGCTTTGCCGACGAAGGCGCGCGCGAGGTTCGTGTGATCGGCGGCCGCTCGGCGCAAGCCCCCCTTGACGAGTCGCTCTGCCGATTGAATCGCTTCTGGGTCGTCACGGTTGGCGTCGACCCACGGTGTATTGCCGACGTAGGCGGCGAGCTTGGTGCGCGCTTCGAGCGCGCGGGCGGCATTTTGATCGCGCTCCGGCGAACCGACGCGCGACATGCGCGTCAGCTCTTCGTAGATGTCGGCAACCTGATTCTGGATGTTCGGCGCGTCGCGGTTCATCGGCCATTTGCGGAGGATGAGCTCGCTCACCTCGATGGCGTTGTGCCACTGGTTGACCTCGCGAAACTCCTGCGAGAGCGCCTTGTAGATCTCGAAGGACCATTTCTTGTCTTGGGGGACGAGCTTCGGGTCTTGCACGCGGTCGATGGCGACGTGCATCTTCTGCTCGGCCACCATCGGGTTCGACTCGGTATCGAGCACGTCATTGCGGGCAATGAAGGGATCGTCGGGGCCCGGTCCCGCGAAGTCGAGGTAGGTGAGCGATCCGGCGATGTACGTGTACGCCTCGGCCCGGAAATCGGTGCCCGGATCCCCCGTCGCCTTCTCCTGCTCGTCGGTGTAGTTGAGGAGATCGACGAACTCGTGGACGGCGGTCTCGTACCGCTGCTGCTTGAAGTACGTCCACGCCAGCTTGTACATGGCGACGCCGTAGAGCGGCGGCTTCTTGTACTTCATCGACTGCAGGTAGGCGGTGGAGGCCCGGTTCAAGTTGTAGGGACCACCGTGCGGATCGATCTGGTCGAAATGCCAGTTGCCGATCTGCCACCAGATCTCGGCGACGTACCGGGGCTCGGCGCCCTCCTCCGTCTGCTGCGGGATGGCGACGCATGCCTCGGGGTACGGATTGACGTACGCGTTCTCGCCGGCGTGCGGGGCCACGGGCTTGCCACCTTTGCCCGTTTTCGCAACGGCTTTGCCGCTGAAGCCGACCGGCGTCGGGTGCGCGTTTTCCCAGCCGCGCCAGAAGTCGTCGTCGTGATCCTGAGGCAGGCGAACGATGGTGTCTTTGCTCGGGTCCTTGGGATCGGGGGGAACGGGATAAGGAAACTTGTTGTGGCAAACGAGGGAGCGCCAGACCTGCTGCGACTCCTCGATGCGGTTGGAGTCGCTGAGCGCGTGGCCGAGGTAATAGAAAATGCCGGCCAGCTCGCGGTAGTTCGGAAATTCGACGATGATGCGCTTGTAAATGTCGATGGCCTGCCTGAGGCCCACCGAAAGGTCATCGGGCGAGTCGCTGCGCACGCGTTCTTCGTAGAGTGCGGCGAGGCGAAACATCGCGTCCGGCGTGTTCTCGGGGTGCGCGTTTTTCCCCGAATAGCGGGCGATGAATTCCTCGAGACGCTTGATGGCGTCTTCGCGCGCCACGCCGAGCGCTTTTTTCTCGATGGCGATCTCGCCGTCGAGGGAGGCCAGCATGCGGCGCCGCTTGTCCTCGTAGTGGTACTGGACGATGCGGGTCGTGGCATCGCGGTAGTCTTTGGCAGATTTCTCGTATTCGATGGCCTCGGTTTGCAGCTGCTCGAGGCCCTTGATCTGCTCGGCCGTGGGAGGGGGCGGAGGGGGCGCCACCTTGCGCGGCGGAGGCGGCACATAGACCTGCACCGCACCGGCATCGGCCGCACTGCCCGTCCAGATTTCCGATTCCTGGGTGGCGCGCACGTCGGGGGCGCCCGCGTCGGCAGCACCGCCCGCCGCTGCGCCTGCCTTGCCCGCCGGTTTTTTGGCGGGGGCCGCCGCGGCGGGCTTTTTGGTCTGCGAGCTCGCGTCGGGCGAAAGCGCTGCCAAGAGTCCCCACAGGACGCCGGCGATCCCCGCGACGCGCATGCACCCGCGCAGCGAGCGCAGCCTCGATGCGGCGCTCCGGGTTGGAGCCTGCCGCTTCGCGGAGGCCTTCGACCTCCGTACGCTCACTTGCCGCTCCCTGTCTGGCCGGCCGGGGGTTTCTCGAGCTCGCCCATGTCGTCGAGCACTTCCCGAAGCTCCTCGTTGAGCTGTTGCTCGGAGCGGCTGCGCTCGAGCTGGAGGTTACGCACGCGCGTGAGCTGCTCCTCGCGCAGCTCCCACGCTTCTTCGGTGACGCCGACGTCGGCGCGGAGGACGATGTTGCGCAGCCGATCGCGCACCAACTGGAAGTTTCGCATCGCTACCTGTCCGACCACGAGCCTCCCCTCGGAGTCCAGCCCTTCCAGCGTCCGCGTGTACTCGGCGAGCTTGCCGACCTCGGAGTCGAGGGTGGCCCGGAGCTCGGCGGCGCGCTTGTTGACCCGCGCCTCGATGTCGGCGAGGGCGGCGTCGAGGCGGGAGTCGGCAGCTTCTGCTTCCTGCAGCACCGGCGTGATGCGCTGCGCGTACCCGGTGGCATCGCGGCCACCCTGGCCCGCCGCGGCCAGGCGCGTCTCCTCGGCGACGAGTCGCCGAAACGCGGCGCGAGCGTCGGCGTCCTCGGCGAAGCGCTGATCGCCGAAGCCGACCTGCATCCGGCTCACGTCGATGAGCTTGCGGAGCTCGGTGATTTGACCTTTGTAGATCCCGAGATCGGCTTCGTTCTGCACGAGCTCGGCCTCGTACTGGCGGGTGCTCGCCGGATCCCGCACCACGCCGCGGCTCGGCCCCTCGCTCAAGGTTCGCTTCAAGCCGTTGACCGTCGCCTGCAGCTGATCGACCTGCAGGGTCAGCTGCTGCAGCTTCTGGGACACGCTGTTCCAGTTTCTCTGCGCTTCGTGCTCGCGGGTGGCGAAATCCACGGTGTTGATCGGCAGCTTCGCCACGCGCTGCTGCACCGCTCGCCGCTCCGAACGCACGCGGTCCATCTCGCCGCTGACCGATTTGTCTTCTTCGGCGTCGAGCCCCTCGGCCAGGCGCACCCGCCCCATCGAGACCAGATTGACCAGCGACAGAGCTCGCTCTTCGCCCGCCTTCAGCTCGGGGAACGCGCGCACGCGGTTCGGCGCGGCCAGGATGGTGTTCATCTTTTCGAGGAAAGTGTTGCTCTGCTTGAGGAGCTCGCGACACTCCTTCACCCCGTCGATGACGGCGAAGGCCGCCGGACCATCCTCCGCCTCGCGCGCCCACTGCAGCGCCATGGGAGGAAGGACGCTGGCGTCGGCCCCGCCCTCCAGCGGGTCCTTGGAGAGCTTGTCGTAGTAGAAGGCGGGATCGTTGGTCGACGCGAGGAACGTCTCCACCTTCTCGCGCATGGGATCGAACTGTGTCCGCGCGGCCTGGTAGAGGGTGAGCGCCTTTTCGAACTGCCCAGTGCGCAGCATGAGATCAGCTCGGAGGAGGGTGCCGTCGGCCATGTAGGGGCTGTTGGGATCGGCGACGGCGAGCACTTCCAGCGATCGCAAGGCGCGGTCGGCGTCACCGACGCGCACGTACACCCAGGCCAGCTCGTAGAGCATCGTGGCAAACTCGGGCGACGTGCGATCGACGTGGTTGTACGCCTCGACCGCCTGCGCCCATTGATCGGTTTCGTAGAAGAGCCGGCCGATGGCGAGCCAACTGAGGTCGATGACGTGACGGTGCTCGGTGGTGTCGGCAGGCAGATGGGTCACTTGGCGGAAGGCTTCGATGGCGGCGGCGAATCGCGTGCGCGCCGCCCCGGTGACGATGCCGCTGCGCTTCTCTTTGTCCGGCGGCTGCGCTGCCTCTTTCATGGCGATGACGCCGAGCAGGTAGCGCGCTTGGTGAAAGTGGGGGCTTTGCGCGGTGGTGCCTGCCAGCGCGCTCTTGGCGCCGGCATAATCTTTCTTGGCGAAGAGCCCTTTGCCGCGAGCGTAGCTGAGTTCCCCTTCGAGCGAGGTGGGGGGAAGCTGGCTGATCTTGGCGAACACTTCGTCGAGGGTGGCGTAGTCCTGCGTCCTCAGCGCGACGTCGATGAGACGTGCCAGCCCGCGAGCCTGGTAGTTGGCGAAGCCGCGCTCGCCGCCCCTTTCGACCAACTGGCGGTAGGTGCGCCGCGCGGAGAGGTATTGCTTGGATTCGAAGTACGTCTCCCCGAGGAGATAGAGCGCGTCGGGATAGGCGGTCGGATGCGAGGGGTATTTCTCGATCACCTGGTTGAGGACGCCCGCCGCTCGCGCATAGTCCTTGGTACGGAAGAGGATCTCACCGTCCGCAATGCGCGCCTCGGCGGAACGTTCCTCGGATTTGGAGCTGGCGATGGCCTGCTCGACGGAGCCGGCACCCGCGGTGGCTTCCGCGATCGAGCGCTTGGCGCTGGCGACGGCGTCGTCGGATTTCGACGCGTAGGCCGAGCCCGACGAAAGAAGCCAAACGCACGCGCACGAAGCGAAGAGTCGCAGCGACCTTCGACCCGGGCTCGCCCTTTTTTTTCCGGCGCTGCTCGTCGCCGTCCTCACGATCACTTGCTCCCTATGCCCACCGACATCCCTGTCGATACACTTCCGGGGCCCGTCGTCGTGTTGCCGGTGGTCGACACTGCCGGAGGTTTGCCGCCGGCGCTCTGGCCGCTGACGCCCGACGCGATCTTCTCGTTGAAGCGGACCGCAGGGCGCTCTTCGAGCGGAGTCGTCACGCCGCCTTTTTCGTAGGCGATGATCTGCAGGGTGAGGGTTTTGCCTTCCACCGCGGTAAACGAGTGACTGGAGCGCGCTTCGAAGTGGTACCCCTTCAGGTACGAGAAAACGCCGTATCCGCTTCCTTGGAACTGAAGAAGGATCTGCACCGTGTGATCACCGGGCGGGATCGAGCCGCTGAAGATGGGGATTTCCTTCTGCTCGGCGAGCGCGCCGCTATCGTCGGACTTGTTGTATTGAACGGCGCCGTCCAAAACGAAGAGCGCGCGCACCAGCTTGAAGGCGCTCGACATGTCGTTCTGAAACTGGACCTCCGAGCGTGAACCGGCGAGTCCACCGGAAAGGATGGTGTCGGTCAGCAACGAGAGGCGGGTGTGGCTGCGCCGAATCTGCTCCTTGAGCTCGTCGATGCGCTGTTCGAGGTCACGCAGGCGGACGGCGTACGTGGCGCCATCCATCCCTCCGCTCGACGCGGGCCTGGCCGACACCGACGACGGCCCGGCGGCAACGGCCGATACAGGGGACGTGACGGCGGCCTTCAGTCCCACCGATGCGCTCGCCGCTGGGCTTGCGGAGGCCGACGCAGCCGGCGGAGCAGGTTTGTCCGCGGCGTTGGCGCCGGCGGGGGCTAGCGCTCGCCCGATGACCAGCACCGGCACGACGACCGTAGCCCAAAGCGTTTTATTCCAACGCATTCTCGACCCCTTCTTTATGCACCATGTTCGCTCTCAGCGACGGCGTAGCGAGCCCCAGAGGCCTGGCCAGCTACTCCCACACGACAAGACGCAGTCTATTCGGCTAGGTGGTCGAAGTGCAACGCCTATGGTGGGTCGGCCGATCGACCACGCCGCGGAGTTCGCGCGCGTCAATCGGATGAAGGACGAGCGGCGTCCGCCCGCAGTAGTACGGTAGGCGAAGAACCGACGCCCCCGGGCAACGGCCTTTCGTTGGAAGGCTTGCTGCCGATCAAGTGGCTCGGCCGAACCCGTCCGTCCTCGCACAAGGCGGCAGCCGGGCTATACCTGACCCCGTGCTCGGTGCCGGCCGCCCCCCTGCGAAAGAACTTTGTGCCTTGGCGCACGTCGGATCGAAAGCGAAGCGAAGACCCTGCCCGGACCGTGCTCGGCTCGCCAGCTGGTCAGTCGGACAACCCTTGAACGAGGTGATTTTCAGCGAGAACGACTCCACCTACGATGTCAAAAAGTGACGATCGTGGGCAGCAGTGGGCGTGCAGAAGTGTCGGACGAAGCGCTGATGATGCGCTACCAGCGCGGCGATTTGAGCGCGTTCGGCGACCTCGTGGCTCGTCACAAGACCCCGCTTTTCAACTTCGTCCTTCGCCAGGTAGGTGGAACGGGGCCGGCAGAGGACCTGGTGCAAGAAGTTTTCGTACGTGTCATCGAGAGCGCAGGGACGTTCAAGCACGAAGCCAAGTTCACCACATGGGCCTACACTATCGCGCGCAACCTGTGCGTCGACCACCACCGCAAGGCGTCTTATCGGCGCCACGCGTCCCTCGATGAGCGCGATGGTCGCGAACAGGGAGAAGGCCGTTCCCTCGGTGATCAGGTGGCCGACTCGCACCCGCGGGCATCGACCGAGCGCAGCGCCATCTCCAACGAAATTCAACGCAAGGTCGTCGCTGCGCTCGATGCGCTACCGGGCGAGCAGCGCGAGGTTTTTCTCCTGCGTCAGGTGGCAAACCTTCCTTTTCAAGAAATCGCCACTGTCACCGGGACGCCTGAAAACACCGTCAAGAGCCGCATGCGGTACGCCCTCGAGCGGCTGCAGGAAGCGCTCACCGAGTTCGAGGAATATGCACGCGCCCTACGATGACGTAGGGCTAGACTGAAGTAGAACCAATGGATTGCGAGAAGTTCGACCTCATCCTCATCGACGCGCTCTACGACGAGCTCGATGAGCTGACGCTCGCGGCGGCGAAAAGACACGCCGAAGGGTGTCAGCGCTGCCAGGCGGCATGGTCGGGTCTTCGCGCGACACTCAAGGTCGGCGTTCTACCCGCGGTGGAACCGCCGGCGAGTCTCGAGCCGAACATCCTGCAGGTGGCTCGAGAAGCCCACGGCAATGTGCCTTGGCCAAAGCGAGTCGGTCGAGCGATTTCTTGGGCGGGCAGCTACGCCATGCGCCCTCAGACGGCGATGGCGGCGATCTTGGTGCTGATGCTCGGCTCGAGTGTGATCTTCGTACGACGAAAACCCGATCGGAGCGGACCGAGCCGGGTCAGCGTGACCGAGCGCGGCGTGCCCGAACAGGCGGCCGAAGAGATGCGACCCGAGCGAATCGGCGTACCCCACGCACGCGCGGTTGGTCGCAGCACGCGAAGGGACGAAGAGCGCGGCGGTTCCGCGGGTCCTTACGCGCCGGCCCCCGCCGTCGCAGCAGGTGCTGCACCTCGCGAAGCGCCGGCAAGCGAGGGCGAAGCGCGCGCCTCGAAGGGCGCCGACAAGGCCGCAGACTCTCTGGGTGAAGCACCGTCGCCGGCGCGATCCCGCGGCGTCGCGTCGACAGACGACATCGGCAGCGCGGCAGACGGCGTGGGCGCGCTCGCCGATCGCGCCGCGGAGAACAAGAAGAAAGACGAGCCGAGCGGCGGCGGTGCTCCGGGTGAATACGCCGCTGCCCCGAGAGACGCGTACGGGTCGGCGATGGATCTCTACACCGCGGGGCGTTACGCGGAGGCGGACAAAGCTTTCACCGACGTCGCCGCGAGCGGCGCGAAGAACGCGGCGATGGCGGCGCTCTACTCCGCCAAGAGCACGGAGTCGGCGTACGGGTGCGGGCGCGCCGCCACCAAGTACGAGAGCGTGGCCGCCCGGTACACCGGCACCAGCGCCGCCGCCGAAGCGCAATGGGGCGCCGCCAATTGTTACAAGCTCACCAGCAATCTCGACCGCGCGTACGCACTCTATAACGGCCTTCGCAGCGTGGCCGGGTATCGTGATCGCGCGGAAGGGGAGCTCGGAAATCTGAAAATCCTGCAGCAGCAGGTCGCGGCCAAAGCGAGCCGCGCGCCGCCGCCGGCCAAATCTTCCGCACCCGCCGCGCCCGCAGCGACCGCCGCCCCGAAAAACGCCAACCAGCCGGCCCAGTGAGCCGCGGTGCGCCGCGACCCGACGGCGCTCGCTCAGGAGGGAGCCAGTAAGCGGACGAGGATCTCGTTGACCAGCGCAGGATTGGCGCTGCCGCGCGTTTCCTTCATGACTTGCCCGACGAAAAATCCGATAAGCGCGGTTTTGCCTTGGCGATAACCGGCCACCTGCTTGGGGTTGGCGTCGAGGATGCGCCGGCAAATCGCTTCGATCTCACCCGCATCGCTCAGCTGCGCGAGGCCCGCCTCCGACACCGCCCTGCGTGGTGAGATTTCGGTGCCGGCGATCTTGGCGTAGACCTCCTTGGCTTGCTTGCCGCTGATGGTCTTCTCCTCGACGAGCGCAAGCAGCTCGGCCAGCTGCTCGGCCGAGATGGGGAAGCTTGCGACGAGACCGGTCGTCTTCACGTCGCGCAGCACCTCGGTCTGAAAAAAATTGGCGACTTTCACCGCATCACCGTGGAGACTCGCGGCGCGCTCGAAAAAATCGGCCACCCGCGGATGCGCCGTAACGACCGCAGCGGTGGCCGCGGAAAGGCCGTGCTTTTCGAGGAAGCGCAGACGGCGGGCGGCCGGGAGTTCTTCCAGCGATGCCTTCTGCGCTGCCACGAACTCCGCATCGACGAGGAGCGGCGGCAGATCGGGCTCCGGAAAATAGCGGTAGTCGTTGGCCTCTTCCTTGGAGCGCAGCGAATACGTCTTCCCGCTCGCTTCGTCCCAGCGCAGCGTTTCTTGGGCGATCTTCTGGCCCGCCGACAAAAGCGCCACCTGCCGCCCCGCTTCGTAGTCGATGGCCCGCTCGACGAACCGGAACGAATTGACGTTCTTGATCTCGCAGCGGGTACCGAGCGTGGTCACGCCCCGGCGCCGCACGGAGACGTTCGCATCGCAGCGAAAGCTCCCTTCCTCCAGGTTGCCGTCGTTCACACCGAGTGCCATGAGAACGTCGCGCAGTCGGCGTAGATAGTCGGCCGCTTCCGCGCTGGAACGGAGATCGGGCGCGCCCACGATCTCGACGAGCGGCGTGCCGGCTCGGTTGAGATCGACGACGGAGTCGCCGGCCACGCCGTGTAGATTCTTGCCGGCGTCCTCCTCCATGTGGACGCGCACGATGCCGACGCGCCTCGTCCCTGCGCCGGCCGCGATTTCGAGATGCCCTCCTTGGCAGACGGGCTCCTCGTATTGGCTTATCTGGTAGCCCTTGGGAAGGTCGGGGTAGAAGTAGTTCTTGCGGGCGAAGGTGCTCTTTTCTTGGACGGTACAGCCGAGCGCGAGACCGATGCGCACCGCCATCCGCACCGCCTCCGCGTTCAACACCGGGAGCGATCCCGGCAGACCGAGGCACACCGGACAGACGTTGCTGTTGGGGCGCGCGCCGAACGCCGTGGAGCACGCGCAGAAGATCTTCGTCCTGGTGAGGAGCTGGGCGTGGACTTCGAGCCCGATCACCTGCTCGAACTCGCTCGTCATCGTCGGGCGCCCGGCCGCCCCGTGGGCGTTTGGATGATCGACGGCGTGATCATGGCCGGTGCCGCGACCTTCAGTGTTTGTGATCGCGGTCGATGCCGGGGTGCGTCGCGTCACCCGGCTCGTGGCGCGGGTTTTCGGACTTGCGCGAGCCGTCGCGCCCCTTCGCCGCCATGAGCAAGTCTTTCTTGTAGATGAACTGATCGCGCGAATCATAAGGGGCGGCGTGCTGGCCCGTATCCATGCGAATGGCGTCGCAGGGGCATGCCTCCACGCAAAAGCCGCAGAAGATGCAGCGCAGCTCGTCGATCACGAACTGATCGGGGAAGCGCTCGTAGCCGCGGCGCTTGTCCCCCTCCGGGTACTCGGCTGGAAGGATGTGGATGCACTGCGCCGGGCACGCCGTCGAACAGCAGAGGCACGCCACGCAGCGCGGCGAGCCATCTTCGCGCAAGGTGAGCCGATGCAGCCCGCGGAAACGTTCCGGATAGGGGCGCGTCTGCTCGGGGTAGCTGATGGTGGTGACGCCCTCTTCGAGGCTCTCCATCGTGGGATCGGGACGCTGTTCGAGCGCGACTTCCTTCGTGTTGCGGAAGAAGTGCTTCATGGTGACTTTCATCCCCTTGAGAATTTCGGGAATGAAAACTTGCGTGGAGGGAGGCCTCTGCGGCCGCGGGACCGGTTTCCCGATGATCCCTTTGCTGGTTTCTGTGGCCATGTCGTGCTCGCTGCTGGGTCCTACTGCGTCCGTTCTTTGTCTTACTTTTCAGGCTTGCATGGGTGAAGTTTGCGTGCCGCCGGCGGCCTTGGCGAACGTGGCGGAGGAGGACACCGCCCGAGCGCGCTTGCGCGGCGGAGCCAGAATGCCGGAGACGAGGACGATGAAGCCGACGACACCCAGCACCAGCACGAGCCCCTGTGAAGCGTCGGCGAGCACGTCGAGGGTGCTGCCGAAGGCCGGCCCCGCGGCATCGATGACGAGCAGAACGACACCCGTCAAAACCACGTTGACGAGCGCGGAGGGGAGAAGGAAGCGCCACCCGAGCTTCATGATCTGGTCGTAGCGGAAGCGCGGGACCGTCCAGCGGATGAAGAGCTGTACCCAGCAGGCGATCCACGTCTTCAGGAAGAACGTGATGACGCCGAGGACGATGACCAGGCGGTGGCTCAGCGCGAGGTGGTAGTAGACGGTGTTGCCGAGCTCGAGGGTGATGCCGTCCCGATGCAGGAACGGCAGCGCGTAGCCTCCGAAAAAGACAGTCACGAGGACGGCGCTGGCGACGGCGAGCTCGATGTACTCGCCGAACATGAACATGCCGAACTTGAAGCCCGAGTATTCGAGAGAATACCCGGCGACAATCTCACTTTCGCCTTCTGGCGCGTCGAAGGGGAGACGCTTGTTCTCGGCGATGGATGCCGCCAAAAAGAGAAAGAAGGCGAAGGGCTGCACGAAGATGCCCCACGCGTTTTCGCTTTGCCAGCGCACCATGTCGTCGAGGCGGACCGAGCCGTAGGTCATGAAGGCGCCGACCAGCGATAGCCCCATGGCAACCTCGTAGCTCACCATCTGACTCGACGCGCGCAGACCTCCGAGGAGCGAGAATTTGTTGTCCGACGACCAGCCGGCGATGGCGGCTCCGATGATCCCGGTGCCCGCCAGGGCGAACATGTAAAGGATGCCGACGTTCAGGTTGGCGACTTGCAGGGGCACTGCCCCTTCGCTGCAGATGCCGTAGCGCGAGATGTAGGGGCTGTAGCCGCGGCCCCCGATGTCACCGATGCGCGCGTTGAAGAGATCGGCCCAGAAGTGACCGGACGTGTCGGGGTGGATGCACACCGTATCGCCGAAAGGAATGACGGCGAAGACGACGAACGCCGGGAAAAGCGCGATGAGCGGCCCCAGCGAGTGGAGCAGGCGATCGGCGTTGGGAGGGATGAAGTCTTCCTTGAAGGCCATCTTGGCCCCATCGGCGAGCGCGTGGAGCGTGCCCCCCAGCCGAATGCCGACCTTGCCGACCGGGATGTTGCTGAACGTGAAGAGGGTGCCGCCGAGGAGGAGCGCCGCGGCCAGCACCGGTCCGACATAGTGAAAGACGGCGAAGGCGAGCCCCGAACGCTCCTGCTCTTCGCCCGTCACACCGGTGCGAAGCGCAACGACGAGCAGGTGAAAAAGGAGCCCGACGTAAAAGACCACCCGGGCGTCGGGGATGCGCTCGTTCAAGATCCCTCCGCCCTTCCTTCGCTCGGCGCGACGAGCGCTGATGATGCCCATCCAAGCGAGCATGACGGCGAGCTCGGTGAGAACGAAGCCGACGTCGAGCCGGACGGGTTCCGATCGTTTGGACGCGACCCACGCGTAACTGGCAACCGCCGCCACGAGCCCTCCCCCCACGGCGAGCGTCAACACCTTGAGCACCGTTCCCGGCACGTAGATGACGGCGCGGTTGGGACCGATGCGGTCCTGGATCATCGCGCTCTGCCGTCGTTCGCCCCAGGTCAGGATGGCGGCCGTGTTGATGACGAAGAGCAGCACCACCAGGATCTTGAGGCCGGTAAAGAGAAAGAAGTACCCGTCCATGTTCGTCTCAAGCTCCGGCGGAGGCGGTGGCAGAAGCGGATTCTGGTTCCATGGCGCGGCGAACCTCTTTGAGCTTGAGCCAACGGGTCGCGTAGCCGAGCGTTTCGCCGAGCCTCGACACGAGCTCCCACCCTGGGCGCGACTGCCCTTTGGGATCGATGGCGCGCTCGCTCTTCTGCGCCATGCCGCGCGAGTTGACGTAAGTGCCTTCCGTTTCGGCCCAGGTGCAGGAGGGGAGCGCGACGTGCGCGCGCCGCACGAGGGGTCCGTCGTGAGAAGCGATGGTCACCAGGGTCGCAACTTTGGCGAGCGGCGCTTCGAGGAGCTCCGGTGCACCGGGCAGATCGGCGCCCAGCGCCAGCACGTGGGTGAACGAGCCGGCCAGCACTCCTTCCAGGAGCTGGTCGAAGGGACGCAGCACGGGCGCGAGTTTGCGCGCGCCGGCCGTATTCGGATTCTTGTCCTGATGCATGAGGATGTCGTCGCCTTTGCCCTTCGGTTTTCCGGAGAGGAAAAAGGACTTGGCGCCGATGAACGTCCGGCCGAGCTCGAAGAGTACGAAGTTGTCCTCGTTGGAGTGCTGGGCGGAGAGGACGATGGCGATGGCTTCCGCAGAAACACCGGCGAATCGGCGCTTCACCTCGGCGAATGCGGCGTCGAACGTGGCCGGTTTGCCCGCCACGCGCGCCTCGAGGAGCCTACCATCGACGATGCGGTCGTAGGAGAGCATGCCTTCGTCGCACATCCAGTACTGATTGACGGCCATGTTGTCGCGCGGCCGGTGACGGTGAGGCGTCATCGTGCGCGGGTCGTAGTCGAGGTACGCGTTGCAACCCGTGGCGCATCCGGTGCAAACCGTGCGCGCCGATCGCAAGAACCAAACGCGCGCCTTGAAGCGAAAATCCGAGCTCGTGAGCGCCCCCACCGGGCAGACGTGCTCGGTCATGAGCGTGTAGTCGTGGTCGAGCTGCCGGCCCGGTGACACCACGATCTCGGTCAGGTTGCCGCGCTGGCGTTCGTCGAGCACGGGGTCCTTGGCGATTTCGGCGGAGAAGCGCACGCAGCGCGTGCACACGATGCAGCGCTCGGCGTCGTAGACGATGGTGGGCCCGAAGACGACGCCCTTCGGCTTGTGGATCGGCTCGTCGCGCATGCGTTTCTGGGTGCCCTGGTGCTCGAGCCAATAGTCCTGGAGCCGGCACTCGCCCGCCTGATCGCAGATCGGGCAATCGACGGGGTGGTTCAAGAGAAGCAGCTCCTGCACCGTGGCCCGTGCTTTCTCGGCCTCGGGCGAAGACTCGCTTTTCACCTCCATGTTCTCGGCGACGGATACCTGGCACGCTGGCTGAAGCTTCGGCTTCTGCACGACGACGTAGTCCTTTTTTTCCGCGTCCCAGCGCAGGATGTCGAGCGACAGCGGGCGCTGTCCGGGAGGCGGCGCGATCTCGACGAGACACATGCGGCAGTTGGCCGCCACGCTGAGCCCCGGATGCCAGCAATAGTGCGGAATATCGATGCCCATCCGATGGGCAGCCCGAATGATCGTGTCCCCTTTTTCGAAAGGAATCTCGCGCCCATCCAGCTTGAAAGTAGGCATCTCTCGTTCTCGCTATGCTCGGCTAACCGGAATAAGGCACTGAAACGAAGGGGATTTTACAGGGAGCCCAATCCGGAGGGGCATTCGCGACGCTTCAATGGTCACACTCGCCTCCGATCATGTTCAGGGAGCCGAAGGTGGGGACCACGTCGGGAATCATGAGCCCGGTGATGAGCCCGCCGAGCGCCTGGGTGATGGCGAAGCAAGGGGGCCTTATGCGAACGCGGTAAGGGGTGCCGCTGCCGTCGGACACGATGTAAAAGCCGAGCTCGCCGTTGCCGCCCTCGGTATAGCCGTACGCTTCGCCGGCCGGCACTTTGATGCCCTCCATCACGATCTTGAAGTGCTGAATCGTCCCTTCGATGGTGGAGTACACCTCCTCCTTCGGCGGCAGCACGATGCGAGGATCGTCGACGTTGATGGGACCCTTTTCCGGCATCTGCTCGAGGGCCTGGTCGATGATGCGCGCACTCTGTCGAAGCTCTTCCAGGCGCACCATGAAGCGGTCCCAGTTGTCTCCCTCTTGACCGACCGGCACGTCGAAGGTGAAGCGATCGTAGACGAGGTAGGGGTGTGCCTTGCGCACGTCGTAGGCGACGCCCGTCGAGCGCAGGCAAGGTCCCGTCCACCCGAGCGCGATGGCATCGGCCTGGGAGATCTTTCCGACGCCCTGCAGGCGGTCCATGAAAATCCGGTTCTGCAAGAGCAGGGACTCGGCTTCGCCGATGATGGAGCGAATGCGCGGAATCACCGCGCTCACCATGGCCTTGAAGTTCACGCTGGGGGGCTGCGCCATGCCGCCCACACGACCGAAGCTGTGCGTCAGCCGGGCGCCAGTCTCCTCTTCCATGATGTCGTAGATCATCTCGCGCCCCTTCATGAACCAGAGCAGGGGCGTGAACGCTCCGAGCTCCATGGCCATGGCGCCGTTGGAAGTGAGGTGATCGGCGATGCGCGCCAGCTCGCCGAGGATGACCCGGTAATACTGGCATCGCTCAGGCACGGTGATGTCGAGGAGTTTTTCTACGGCTAGCGCGAAGCCGACGTTGTTGAGCATCGGCGACGCGTAGTTGCAGCGATCGACATAGGGGAACACCTGCGAATAGCTGCCCCGCTCGCACATCTTCTCGAAACCGCGATGCAGGTAGCCGATCTGCACGTCGGCCTTGAGGATGGTCTCGCCCGAGAGCTCCATGACGATGCGAATGGTGCCGTGCATCGCGGGATGCGAGGGCCCCATGTTGAGGCTCATGGGCTGGCTCGGCAGCTCGAGCTCGCCTTCTTCCAGCTCTTGATCGATGGGCTCCATTCAATCGACCTTTCCCGTACGGAATACCTGGCGACCGAAGCTCATCCCTTCGAACTCGTCGAAAGGGGGAAGCTTTTCGTAACCCTCCCGGAAGGGCACCAGGGGCTGGATCTTGTTGGCGGGGTAGTCCTTGCGCAGCGGGTGACCCTCGAACTCGGGGTAGAGCAAAATGCGCCGGAGATCGGGATGTCCTTCGAACTCGATGCCCATTAGATCGTACGTCTCGCGCTCGAACCAGTTGGCGCCCGACCAGATGGGGACGACGCTCTTGATCTTCGCTTCGTCGCCGTCGCGATCGCCGACCCGCGCCTTGAGGCGCAAGCGATGCTTCAATCGGATGGAATGCAGATGCATCACCACCTCGAAGCGGGGCTCGCGGTCGGGAAAATCGACGCCGCAGAGGTCGACCATCATCTGCATGTCGCAGCGCGGGTCGTCGCGGAGAAACTGCGCCACCTCGAACCATGCCGATGCCTCGACCACGGCGGTCTCGTCCTTGTGCTCGCTCTTGGTCTCGAGCACGACAGCGGCGAACTTCTCCTTGAGGATGTCGACGACCTTCTGGCTCATGCGAGGACTTTTGCCTTGGTCCGAAGCTCGACCAATGCGGCGGCCGGATCTTGACGCGGTTTGACGATGCCGGGGGTGCGATCCCCACGCGCGATCTTGTCCTGGAGGAGCAAGAGCCCGTCGAAGACCGCCTCGGGACGAGGGGGACAGCCGGGGATGTAGATGTCGCAGGGGATGATTTTATCGATGCCGGCCAGCGTGGTGTAGTTGTCGTAAAAACCGCCGCAAGATGCGCAGGTGCCGAACGCCATCACCCATTTGGGGTCGAGCATCTGCTCGTAGATACGCTTGAGCACCGGGGCTTGACGCTGGCTGATGGTGCCGACGACCCACAGGAGGTCGGCCTGGCGCGGCGAGAAGCGCGGAGCTTCGGCGCCGAAGCGCGCGACGTCGTAGCGGGGGCTGGTCATGGAGAAAAATTCCATTCCGCAGCATGCCGTCACGAAGGGATACATGAAGAGCGAGTACTTTCTCGCCCAGCCGAGGAGCGCGTCGAGCCTGGTCGTGGCGAACCCCTGTTCGCTCCCCGACAGCACCGTGGTCGTGGTCGCTGATTTTATTTCTCCCACTCGAGGGCTCCTTTCTTCCAGCAGTACACGAGCGCCAGCGCGAGGGTGGACAAGAAGCCCAGCATCGTGACGAGCCCGACCCAGCCGAGCTGTCGAAACTGAATCGCCCACGGGTAAATGAACACCGCCTCCACGTCGAAGATCACGAACATGATGGCGGTAAGGTAGAACTTCACCGAGAGTTTCACGTGGCGGCCGCCCGTGCTCTCGCTGCCGCATTCGTAGGGAGTCATCTTCTCCGGGTTGGGGTTTTTTGTCCCGAGCAGCGGCGTGAGGGAGAAGAAGATTGCGGTCAGCAGACCGCCGGCCAGAAAGAGCAACAGGAGAGGAACGTACGTGGACACCATGGAGGGCTCCGATCGTAGCGCAGGCGCGGGATGCAAGTGCCCGAAAGCACGCACCTCGCCCTGGCTTCTAGGAGAGGGACCCCAGCCTGTCAATCTGGGCTCGCGCCAACCTGCACGCACCCATCCACGCTGCTCGCCTCAAGAAGGCCTCCGCTGCACGTCGCAAGTCCCCCCTGGCGCCGTAGCGGGGCTGGGGAGAGAAATCGCCACCGCCCTCCGTCCCGGGACGACCCCCATCGCCGACCACGCTATGTTTTTGGAGCTGCGTCGGGCGGGGACGGCGTGGGGGAAGACGGCGCCATAGCGGCCGCGACCGTGGCGCGCCACGCCGTCAGCTTGGGCCCGAGGATTCCCTCCAGCTGGCGGATGTCCTCGGCGAGATCCGTCTCCTGGGCGCCCGCCGCGATGGCGGCGCGCACCGACGCAAAGGCGGCCACGTAGCGCCCGCGCTGACAAAAGGCGCGACCGAGCAGCGGCCACAACACCTTGGGGTCGCCGCCCAGCGCGACGGCGCGGCGCAGGGGACCGATCGCTTCGGCCGCCCTCTGGTCGTTCATGAGCGCTTCACCCAGGCGCTGAAAGATGTCGGCCGCCGCGACGCCATCTTGCGCGTACTGGATGCCGAGGCGAAAGATCTCCTCGCCTTGACCCACGTCGCCGAGCCGAACGCACGCCGTACCGAGGAGACCGAGGCCCTTGGCGATGAGGCCGCGCGGCTCGGGCGCCAGCATCTGTCCTTCCGGGGTGCGCAGGAAGATGGCGAGCGGCGCCGGCCAAGCGCCGAGCAGACTGAGGACCTTTTCGTCCTGCCCTTGGAGCGAAGCCGTTTCCGCCTCGGCCACGCGGCCGAGGTCGATGGCTCCGCGATTGCCACTCGCCACGCGATCGAGCTCGTCGCGCACGTGGGCGCGGATGCGCATGCGGAAGGTCTCGAGATCGTGTTTTTCCTCGATACCGTCGTGAATGAGCGTGAGCTCACCGGTCTGCTCGGTGATCGCGAGTTGGCGCAGGCTGAAGCCGTAGAGCGGCGCGAGCAGCAAATAGCGGACGCCGATGTAGAGCTGGATACCCTCGAGATCCGTCTCGCGCGTGGGAGCCGGGGCCAACACCTCGTCGGTCAGGAGCGCGCCCACCAGGCGGCGGCGAAAGTCGGCGAGGGTGAGACGCTGCGTATCGGTAAGAGGGTCCTCGGGTCCGCCTGCGCCGACGCCGAAGTCGACGAGGGTGTTGTCCGGGTTGCGCCGGTCGACGGTGACGGCAGTGATGCGGGCCCCGGTGATCATCGAGAACGCGAAGAACCGTTCGCCGACGATTTCGCAGAGGGCCTGAAAGCTCCCAATGCCTTCGCCGATGCGTTCGAACCAGCCGTCCGTGCGGACAGCGTCGAGGGAGAAGACCTGAGCTACCGACATGGCGCCGTAGATATAGAGAATCTCATGCCTTCTCGCGTCTGCCTAGCGTCTTGACCGAATTCTCGTTCAGACTCGTTAGAGGGGCGGCCGCGGGCTCGACCCAGCCTGCCCCGCGACCATCGCTGGAGCACTGCGGCCCACATCGGCCCGGGTTGCCGTCATGTTCTCCCAGTGGCGGCAGACCGTTTGCACGCCGCACCCGCGGCACCGCACGGCATCACGGCGCGACGGGCAGCGGCGGAGCATGCCCAAGTGGCAGAGCGCAAAGTCGTACTTGACGGGGTCGGCGGGGTCGAAACGGCGCAGGGCATTCGTGATTTCCTCGGTCGTCTTCCAGGAGGTCGTCTTGCGCCCGGTGAAACCGAGGTTTCGGCCGAGTTTGTGGATGTGGACGTCGACCGGCACCAGCAGGACGCTGGTCGGGATGTCCCACAGACCGAGATCGACGCCGTCGGCGGGGCGGACCATCCAGCGCAGGAAGAGAAGGAGGCGCTTGCAGCCGCTCGTGCCCGCGGGATCGGCGAGGATGTGGGCGCGGCCCCGCCGCTTGGTGGCGCGCGTCGAGGAAAGGCCCCCCGCCTCGCGGATGGCGCGCGTGAAAGACGTCAGGGCGGCGCGCAGGTCCCCTTCCCTCGCCAAGTCGGCGGCAAAGCGCTGCCCGAGCGATCCCGACGCCCGCTGCACGCTGCGCGCGCCCACGAGAAGTCGGGCCAAATCGTCACCTCGGTAGACGCGGTGCTTCCACCCGCGCAGGCGTGTCGACACCTCGCCAGGGTCGTCGGCCATCGCGGAGATGTCCGGACCGAGCCTTTCCAGCGCATTCTCGAGCTTGGCGCGCAGCGCTTTCACGTTGCCGAACGCGACCGCCGAGGCCATGAGCCCGACGAGCTCACGGTCTTCTGGCGCCGCATAGCGATGCACGACAGCGACCGGATCGAGCTCGAGTCGTGCCGCGACGTCGCAAGTCGACCGCACGTGCTCGAGCGCCAAACCGACGCGCTCGAACCGCTCGCGGGTGCGCGATGACCGGATGTTTTTTCGCACGACAGCTCACGCTAGCATTTGCACCAGAGGGAGCACCTGCCGCCGGCCCTCTCCGCCCCGATGGGCCCCGAGCGCCGTGCACCCGCGCCGCAAATCGCGTAAAACGTCGCTCCATGCTGAAGATTCGCAAAATCGAGCACGTGGCCATCGCGGTGGACGACGTCGACGTCGCGACGGCGAAGTTCCGCGAAGTGTTCGGCCTCGAGCCGAGCGAGCGCGAATATGTGCCCGCCCAGAAAACCGAAACCGTCTGCTTGCCCATCGGAGATGCCAATCTCGAGCTCATTTCGCCGCGCGGCAACGAGGGGCTCGCCAAGTTCCTCGAGAAACGCGGACCTGGCCTGCACCACATCGCCATCGAGGTGGAAGGGATCGACGCGGCGCTCGCTTTTTTGAAGGGCATCGGCGTCAAGCTGATCGACGAGACGGCGCGGCCGGGTGCGCGCGGACACCGGGTGGCCTTCGTGCATCCGAAGGCGACGGGCGGCGTGCTCGTGGAGCTGGTCGAAAAAGCGGAGCACTGAACGGCGCCGCACGCGCGGCGAGAAGATCGCGGGGCCGGACGTGAGCGAGAAGACGGAGGAGCCGACCCCACGAAAGCTCGCCAAGGCGAGAGAAAAAGGGGACGTCGCCGTCAGCGGCGCAACCTCGCAAGCGCTCGGCTTCGTGGTCGCCCTCTTCGTCGTCCCTGGCACCATCGCCGCCACGGCCGCCCAGGCACGCGCCGTCTTTCGCTCGGCCATCGGGCCTTATCCGGTCCAAGGTGCGGCCGAGCAGGTTACGACCAGCGTCGTTCTTCTCGTTGCGCCGCTTCTGACGGCGGTCGCCGCGGCGGCGGCACTCTCGTCCATCGTGCAAACGAGCGCCCTCTTCGCGCCGGCGCGTGTGAAACCGGACTGGAGCAAGCTCGATCTTCTGGCCGGACTTCGTTCGCTCGCCAGCGGACAGCGGCTGTGGAACGTCGGGCGCGCCTTTCTGGCTGCGATCGCCGTCGCTTTCCTGGCTTGGCGCGCGTTATCGAGCCACGTGGGGGACCTGGCGCATTCGATTGGCGCGCCTCGCGCTGCCGGGGAGATGGCACTGCTAGCGGCCAAACGGATGGCGCGCGACGCCGCCATGGTCGGGCTCTTCCTCGCCATCGTCGATCTCGTCGTCGTCCGGCGCGCCTTGCTCACGCGCCTGCGGATGACCAAAGCCGAGATCAAGCGGGAGCATCGGGAAAGCGAAGGGGACCCGCAGTGGAAATCGGCGCGCCTGCGTGCCCACCAAGAGATGCTGGCTGCCGCGACGGTCAACGCCGTCAAAGATGCTACCGTCGTCATCGTGAATCCCGAGCACCTCGCGACCGCACTTCGCTACGTCGACGGCGAGAACGAAGCGCCGACCGTGCTTGCTACCGGCGAGGGCGATCTCGCGCAGCGCATTCAAGAAGCGGCCCGCGCCTACGGCATCCCCGTCGTTCGCGACGTCCCGGTAGCGCGCGCCTTGCACGAGCTCCAGGTGGGCGACACCATCCCCGAAGCGTTGTACGAAGCGGTGGCGACGATCCTCGACGAAGTGTGGAGCGAAGAGCAGCGGCGCGAAGAGCGCTAGTCACCCGCGCGGCGGCGGAATGGTTCGCTCGCCGGCCACTTTCTGCCAGGCGTCCGCCGCGTTGGTATGGCCCGCGCCCGTGGTGAGGCGGGTGAGAAAGCGAGCGCAGGCACGTTCTCCGCGCGCCTCGCCGCTTTCTCTGGCGCGCGCGAGCGCTTCCAGGGCCGCGAAGAGCGCTTCGCCTTGTTGACCGGTGACAGCCAGACCGATGCCGTAGGCCAGCGAAGCGCGCGACCGCGCGGCCGCCGTGGAGATGGCTGCCTGAGCCACCCCCTCGCGCAGCGCGGCAAGCGCCGCTCCCGTCTCGCCCTTCGCGAGCAGAGCGATGGCCTCGAGGCGGCTGGCCGCTCCATCGTGCTCACCGCTGGCGCGCAGCGCCTCGATCCAAGACTCGAGGCGAAAGACCGTGGTCGGTGTAGGCAGCGCCGCAAAGCCGTACGGATTGGCGCCGACGAACGCGAGGAGCGCTTCGCACGCTCCGTCGAGCCCGAGCACGCGCGACATCTCGGCTGCCGCGAGCGCGAGCTCCACCGAACGAGTGTGGTTGCCGGCCAGCGCAGCGTGTCGTGCAGCTTCCGCCGCGGCCAGCTTCCCGCCGCGTTTCTCGACCACGATGGACGCCGCCTCGTGCAAGCGGCGCTCTTCCTCCTCGACGACGTCCTCGAGCACGACTTCGCGGTGCGTGCTCGACGCCAAAGCAAACGAACCCCCGCGTTCCTCGAGCCACCCCGCGGCGCCGAGCTCCTCCAGCGAGCTTACCGCTGGCGCACGCCCGCATGTCTCCAAAAGCTCGTGCAGCATTGCCTTCGGCACGTCGAGACCGAGCACGGCCAAAGCGCGCAGCACCGCCTTGGTCTCGTCGCGCAAGAGGTCGTAGCGACGTCGAATCCATTCGCTCGCGTCGAGACCGGTGTCGGTGTCGGGGGAGAGGGACGCCGGGCGCGACCCGTTCGATGATCCGAAAGCGCCGGTACCCGCACCGAGCGCAACCGCCTCCACGATCCCGAGCGGGACATGACGGCCGCGCTCGGCCCAGCGCGCGGCGGCGTCCGCCGGCAACGGCGCGGGGGCCACCGCCGCCGCCAGCTGCTGCGCGTGGGCCGGCTCGAGCGCCGCCAGCAGGATTTGCGGCCCGGCCGGAAGCGATTCGAAGGACGGAGGAAGCGAGGACCCGGCGTCGAGACGCATCACGATGCGGATCGGCGTGGTGGGCAAGAGCGCCGCCTTGGCCACGATGTCGAGGGAAGGGTCGTCGACCTCCGCAGCATCGTCGATCAGGACCACGCCCGACAAATCGACCGCTGCACGGTCGGGCAGCGTCGGCCGATCATCGGCGGCGGCGTCGTCGAGCAATGTCCAGCGGGCGACGATCTCCGCGCCGAAATCATCGTCCATCCCCTCCCCGGCCAAGAAATCCTCGAGCGCCTGCACCTGGGTGTCGGTCAAGCAGCCCTCCGGCGCGGGACCATGTTCGGCGATCGATCGTGCAAAGGCGTAGCGAAGCGCGCCGAGCGGCTCGGCCCCCGCCGTACACAAGCAGAGCGAGCGCCGCGGACGAAGCGCGGTCGCGACCTCGTGGAGCAGACGCGTGCCCCCGTACCCCGGCTCGGCGCGAATCACGCACAGCTTGGCACGCGATCCGACTACGTCGCCGAGAGCGGCGCTTTGCCCCACCAGGCCCGGTCGTGCAAGAGGGACGATGGTGCCCTCCGCTTACCGATTGAGAATGTCGATGGCCTGCCCGAGCCCGTGCTGAGCGGCGATCATGACCGCCTCGCCCAACGTCGGGTGGGGGTGGATGGTGAGCCCCACGTCTTCGAGGAATGCCGCCATCTCGATGGCCAAAGCCCCCTCGCTGATGAGATCGCTGGCCGACGGACCGACGATGTGGACGCCGAGCAGCTGGTGCGTCTTTTTGTCGGCGACGAGCTTGATGAAGCCTTCCGTCTCCGCGACCGCCATCGCGCGCCCGCTGGCGGAGAAAGGCATCTTGCCGATCTGCACCTCGAACCCCTTTTCCTTGGCCTGCGCTTCGGTCATGCCGACCGAGGCGATTTCGGGATCGGTGAAGGTTGCCGCGGCGATGGCGACCCAGTCCTTGGCTGCCTTGTGTCCGGCGATCACTTCGGCCACGATCTCGGCCTCTTTCGACGCCTTGTGGGCGAGGAGCGGAGGACCGCAGACGTCCCCGATGGCGTAGATGCTGGGCACGTTGGTGCGTCCGAACTTGTCGGTCGGCACGAAGCCGCGCTCGTCCACTTTGACGCCCACCTTCTCCAGGCCGAGGCCCTTGGAATTGGGGCGCATCCCGACGGCGACGAGAATGCAGTCGGTTTCGATCGTCTCCTGTTTCCCCTGCACCTCCACGCGCACCGCGAACGAGCCGTTCTTTTGCCGCTCGTAGCCGAGCGCTTTGGCCGACTTGAAAATCTTGGCCCCCGCCTTGACCATCTTGCGCTCGACGACGGCCGTGCAGTCGGGGTCGGTGCCGGGCAAGAGGGTCGGCGTCATTTCGACGACGGTGATGGCCGCGCCGAGCTTCTGGTACACGCACCCCAGCTCGAGCCCGATGACGCCGCCTCCGATGACGAGCATGCGCTTCGGAATCTCGCGCAGGCTCACCGCCTCCTTGGCGCCGATGATCCCTTTGTCGAACTTGAACTGCGGAATCTCGATCGTCGACGCGCCGGTGGCGAGGACGATGGACTTGGCCTCGATCGTCTCTTTCTTTCCCTCCACGCTCGTCACCTCGAGCGTGTTCGGCCCGGTGACGACGGCGGTGCCGAGCACGAGATCGGCACCGTTGGCCTTGAGCAGACCGCGCACGCCGGTGGTGAGCTTCTTGACGATGCCCTCCTTCCAGTCCTGCATGACGTTCACGTCGAGCTCGATTTTGGAGATCTTGATCCCCATCGTCGACGCGTGCTGCGCCTTCTCATAAAGGTGCGAGGTGGCGATGAGGGCTTTGGAAGGAATGCAGCCCCAGTTGAGGCACACGCCGCCCACTTCGTCTTTCTCGATGCAGGCAGCCTTCTGCTTTAGCTGCCCGAGCCGGATCGCGCATGAATACCCGCCCGGTCCGCCACCGATCACCACTGCGTCGTAACTTCGATTCGCCATCGGATTCTCCCAGTCGACTGCCGAGTTCTTGTAGCCTACCACCGCTGGTGCTGCCCAGATTCCGCTACCGATCGATCATCGGAGCGGCCCTCGTCAGCCGTGGCCTTTGCCTTCGCCGCCCGGCTGCCGCGGCGGCAACCGTTCCAGCTCCTGGCATTGTTCGACCAGGTGCCAAGGTCGCTCCGCGTAGACGTCGTCGAAAAGTGACGAAAGAGGCGGAGGCCCGCTCGCTTCCACTTGATCGATGGCCTCGCGGATCTCGCGCGAGGTCTCTTGTTCGAGCCGCTCCTCTTCCGCGTCGGTGAGCAGGCTCTGGGAGCGGAGAAAGCGGACCAGGCGATCGAGCGGGTCGCGGCGAAGCCAGACTTCGACCTCGGCATTGGAGCGATAGCGCGTCGGGTCGTCGCTCGTCGAATGAGGCGCGACGCGGTACGTCAAGAGCTCGACGAGCGTCGGTCCCTCACCGCGGCGGGCGCGGGCGATCGTTTCCGAAAGGACCTGATGGACAGCGATGACGTCGTTGCCGTCCACCCGAATGCCGTCGAAGCCGTAGGCTTTGGCCTTCATGGCCAGCGTCGCCGAGGCCGTCTGTTTGGAGAGCGGTACGCTGATGGCCCACTGGTTGTTCTGGCACACGAACACCGTCGGCAGCCGGAAGATGCCGGCGAAGTTGAGCGCGGCGTGGAAGTCGGATTCGCTGGTGGCGCCGTCGCCCATGAAGCCGAGGGTCACCACGGAATCGCCTTTCAGCTTCGCGGCCCAGGCGGCGCCGACCGCGTGCGGCAGCTGGGTGCCGATGCAGCTCGACCAGGAGACTTGGTTGACGGAGCGCGAACTGATGTGCGCTGGCATCTGGCGCCCCTTCAGCGCGTCGGCGGAGCTGCCGTAGACCTGCGCGATGTACGAAACGAGTGGGAAGCCGCGCACGAGCATGACGGCGTTTTCGCGGAGGGCGGGGAAAATCCAGTCGTCGGGGGCCGCGGCAAGCCCCGCCGCTACGACCGCCGCTTCCTGCCCGGTGCACGCGCCGTAGAACCCGACCCGCCCTTGCCGTTGAAGCATGACCATCCGCTCGTCGAGGACGCGGACACGCTTCATCTCGCGGTACATGCGCATGAGCAGCGCCGTGTCCGGCACCGGGAAGCCGGGCTTCACTTTGCCGTCTTCCCCGAGCACGCCAAACAGACCGAGCGCCGGATCGACAGGCGTTTCTTCGAGATTCGGCTCGGTCATGGCAGCGCTCATGGGGCCCGTGATGCTATTCGACCGGGGCCCCCGGTCAAGCGCCGAACCCCCATCACGCCTGCGCTGTGGGGCGGATCACCGCTTCGCCCGGTCTTCGACCGCGCAGCCCCGAAGGCACCGAGGCACGCAGCACGCGGAACACGGCTTCGCTGGCGACGCGGCGAACGTGCTCGCGTCCAACGAGGTAGCTTATCTCGCGCACTGGCTCGGGGGGAACGAAGGGACGAAGCTGCGCGTCGCGACGCTTGCGCGGCAACGATCGGCTCACCAGCTCGGGAAGTACCGTCACCCCGAGCTTGGCATTGACCAGGCGCACCAGAGTTTCGAACGACTCCGAATCGAAGGTGACGACCGGGCGCCCGCGCCGCGCGAAGCGCACGTTGCAAAGATGCAGCACCTGGGTGCGAAAACAGTGCCCCTCGCTGAGCAGCCACACGAACTCGTCGAGAAGATCGGACTGGCGTATCCGCTCCTGCCCGGCGAGTGGATGCCCGGGCGAGAGGTACACCTCCAGCGCCTCGTGGTAAATCACGCGCTCGTGGAGCCCGGGGATGTCGAGGGGCGTGGCCGCGACGCCGCCGTCGAGCGACCCTTCGCGCAGGCAGCGCACGAGATCGTCGGTCTTGACTTCGTGGATCTCGAGCTGGAGTTTTGGCTGCGCGCGCGAAAGCCGCGGCAAGAAGAGGGGCAACAAGGTGGGGATGATGGAAGGGATGAGACCGAGCCGATAGGTGCCGGTGAGCTCCTCGTCGCCCGTCCCGATGGCGCCGAGACGATCGAACTGCTCGAGCACCTTGTGGGCCTGCATCACGACGAGGCTCCCCCGCTCGGTGACCACGACCGGAAGGCGCTCGCGATCGAAGATGGCCACGCCCATCACCGCTTCGACCTTCTTGATTTGCGCGGAGAGCGCGGGCTGCGAAACCCCGCACGAGCGCGCCGCGTCGCCGAAGCTCCGGTAGCGATCGACGGCGACCACGTAGCGTAGCTGCTGGAGGGTGAGGGCCGATAGGTTCACGTTATGGGCCTATATGACGGAATGAATTGGCAGCGAGGCCGCGGTGCGAGAGACTCGCGTTCGTCGCTGCGAACGATGCGCCCTGGCCCACGCGGCCGTGAACGGAGGTTACCATGAGGAACGAGCGGTCGGCGGTGAGCGCAAGGAGTCGAGCTCGACATGCGCCGGCGATGATCGTCATTGCGGCGTCGACGGCTACTTTCGCCGCTGCTGTTCAAGGAGCCCCCCCCGCTCCTGCGCCTCCTTCCACACCGGGCGTGACGACGGTGCCCGCGGTCAGCACGGCGGGGCCCGTTTCCGGCGGGGGAGATGCACCCCACGGGGCGCTTCCCATGACGACCCAAACGACGCGTGTGATGGAGCTGGTGCGCGCCTTGCCTCCGAGCGGGGCGCCGGCCGGCATCGAGCCGTCGTTCTGGAAGTTCCTCGTGCCTCCCGACAACGCGGGGAACGACGCGCGCATTGCACTCGGCCGAAAGTTGTACTTCGAGCCTAAGCTCTCCAAGGACGGCACGGTGGCCTGCGCCACCTGTCACGACGTGAGCCGCGGTTTCACCGACCGGCGCGGCACCTCGGAGGGCATCGGCGACAAGCTCGGACGACGCAACGCCCCGACCACCATGAACGCGGCCTTGTACTCCTCGCAATTCTGGGATGGGCGAGCCGCCACCCTCGAAGAGCAGGCCAAGCTTCCCATTCAGAATCCCATCGAGATGGGGCAGCCCGACGGCAATGCTGCCATCGCCGGCATCAAGAACGACGCCGAGTACCAGAAGGCCTTCAAGGACGCCTACGGCCGCCCCGTCAACTTCGACGACGTGGGGCGCGCCATCGCCGCCTTCGAGCGCACGCTGGTCTTTCTCGAGGCGCCGTTCGATCGTTTCATCGCCGGCGACGGCAAAGCCATCGACGACGAAGCCAAGGCGGGGTGGGTCCTCTACAACGGCAAGGGGCGCTGCACCGGCTGTCATCAGATCTCGAGCTCGGTGCCGATCGGCACCGACAACCGGTTTCACAACGTGGGCGTGTCGGCGCGGCACCAGGATTTCGAAGCGCTGGCCAAAAAGGGGCTGGCCGCCCTCGCCAAGGACGCTTCCAAGGAAACGATCGACAAGCTCGCGCTGGAGACCGATCTCTCCGAGCTCGGGCGCTTCGTGGTAACGCGTAACCGCGCCGATATCGGCGCTTTCAAGACTTCGCAGGTCCGCAACGTGGGGATCACCGCGCCGTACATGCACGACGGCTCGATGGCCACCCTGTGGGACGTCATGGACCACTACAACAAGGGAGGCGAAGCCAACGCGTTCCTCGATGGGGGGATCGAGGCACTCGCCTTGACCGAGAAGGAGATCGACCAGTTGGTGGCATTCCTCTTCACGCTCACCGACTCGCGCTTCGACGCCGACAACAGGGCGGAGATGGCGCGACAAAGAAAAATCGCGACCACCAAGCGCCCGCTGCGCGACGATGCCGCCGCCCAGCGAAAAGTGTTGCCCTTCGAACGGCGCGCGGAAGGAAAGAGGTGAGGCCATGAGCGACGTCAGAAAGAGGCCTTCCGTGAAGAGCATCGAGACCAAGCACATGGAGGAGCGCGCCGAGCTCTTTCGTGCCTTGAAATCCCTGGATCGGCGATCGTTCGTCAAGGTCGCGGCGGCCGCGTTCGGGGCGGCCGCGGCGTCGGGCGTCACGCCGCATTCGTTCCAACCGGTGCGCGTCGCCTACGCGCAGGGTGCACCCGCCGGGGGCGCCGGGAAACGCGAGAGCTTCCACTTTGCCTACATCTCCGACTCGCACCTTTACGATCGAACGCTCAACGACCGCTTCGTCAATGCGCTCATGCGCGCCGTCGACGATGTCAACGCCATGGACCCGCAGCCCGACTTCGTCTTCTACGGCGGCGATCTGGCGCAGCTCGGCCAACCCAAGGAGCTCGAGCTCGGCGCTCAGATCCTGAAGAGCGTGAAGGCCCCCATGCATTTCATGGTGGGCGAGCACGACTGGTACCTCGACATGGGCGAGAAGTGGCGCGAGCTCTTCGGCAAACCGATGTACTCGTTCGAGCACAAAGGGGCGCACTGCGTCGTCCTGAACAGCGTCGTGGAAAAAGACTTTTGGACGGCGCGCAAGATGTCCCCCATGGACCGCATGAAGACCGTGGCCGGCCTCGACAACGGCTGGCAGAGCTCATTCACGGTGGGGGACGAGGGGCGCAAATGGCTGGAGGAGGATTTGAAGAAGGTGCCGGCCGCGACGCCACTCATCGTCTTCTCCCATTCGCCGCTTTACAAACTTTACAAAGCTTGGAATTTCTGGACGGACGACGCCGAGCAAGTGCAGGCCCTCTTGAAGCGCTTCCAGAACGTGGTCGTGTTCCACGGACACACCCACCAGTTGCTCACCAACCGCATCGGCAACATCCATTTCCACGGCTTCCTCTCGACGGCGTGGCCCTGGCCGTACGCTCCCCAGGGCATGCCGGAAATGACGATCCAGATGGGCCGGCCCGACCCATTCGATCCGCAGGACGGATGCGGCGACGGCTCGGCGATGATTCATCCCGACGGTCTCGCCGACAAGGTCTACAACCTCTGGAACCGCAACCCCGTCACCGTCTCGCGCACGTACATGGCTACGCGGGGAGCCAAAGAAAAACCCGCGCCGCCCACCCTCAAGAGCTACTGACCTTCCGACGGAGAGCGCCATCATGCCCACCACCTTCGTGACAAGCCTCTTCCTTGGGGCGGCGCTCTTGGTCGCCGCCTGCGGGGGCTCGGCTGCCAGTGATCGCCCGACACTGACGCCGGTTCCGCCGCTTACCCCGTCATCATCGCCGGGCGCGGAGGGAGCGCCGGCGCCCAAGCTTCCGACCGCCGAGGGGATCGATGTCTTGCTCTGCGACGGCAAGACGCAGGTCAACGTCCCGCAGGGGACGCCGGGAACGTCCATCGCCGGCGCGCTCATGACGGAGTGGTTGCGCAAGAATCCGAACTCGACGTGGGAGGCCGAGGAGCGCGAGCGCCACACGCTGCAGACCGCGGCCGACAACTCGGCGCTGGTGGGGCAGGTGGCCGGTCACAGCTACGGAAAAATCACGCAGCAGGATGTCGCGCTCTGGAAATCGGAAACGGAGCGCGTGGCCGCGGCAGGGTCGCGCGTCTTCCACACGGGCGACGAGCTGGGGAGCACCATCGGCGTGTCCTGCGACATGTGCCATCCCCACGCCGCCAATACCCACCCCGAGACCTACCCCAAGTTCCAAGCCCAGCTCGGGCGCGTGGCGCTCTTGCGCGACATGATCAACTGGTGCATCGAGCATCCCGTGCGCGGCAAGGCGCTCTCGGCCGACGACCCGCGCATGCGCGCGCTCGAGGCGTACATTCTGGCGCAGCGCAAGGGAAAGACGCTCGAGTACGGCAAGCACTGACCAACGGTCGAGGCACGCCAGACCCGGGGGAATCTCCGACGGGGCGACAAGGGACCGCTGCACGAATGCGGGCGCCGCTGATGGATGGCTTGGGACGCGCGCATGAATAAGAGAAGTCAATAGCACCGCAGGCCGTGCCGAAAATGAATGAGGGTTTGAGAGAAATCAACCGCCAAGGCGCCAAGAGCGCCAAGGTTTTCATGGGTATGGATGATGCGCTTGATGCCGCGCTGAAGCACTGCGACGTCGAAGTTGATGAGTAACGCGAGGCGAAGTCGAGTTGATTTCAAGTAGGAGAGGGTCTGGGCGACATGTATGGGTGCGATGCATTCGCATGCCTTGAGCTCCACCACGACGCTGTCGTCCACGAGGAGATCGAGACGTGCTTCGCCGACTCTTCTTGCTTGTACTGCACGGCAATCGGTACTTGGCGGGCAAATCGGATGCCGCGGAGCGTCAGCTCAACACACAATGCTTCTTCGTAGACGGATTCCAAAAAGCCCGGGCCGAGATGCCGATGCACTTCGATCGCCGCCCCGATCACTCGATGCACAAGGGCATCGAGCGCTGCGTTCGGTTCCTCTCTCTCAAGTTCCCTGGAGATCTTGGCGTCTTGGCGGTTCACCCTCTCCCATCGACGCAACCGGGCGCCGAGTTGCCGACGACCCCAGTCCCTTATTGATGGTCCCGCGCACGGCCGCCCAATGATTTTCCGTTATTTCTGCGAGCCGCCTTAGTCGGTTGCGACGTCCGTCGTGCTGTCGGCGGGAGTATCGCTTGCCGCTTCGGGCGCAGTGTCGGCGCTCGCTTCTGGCGCGCTGGTTTCGGGAGCGCCGGTCTCGGGGGCGCCCGTTTCCCGAGAACCGGTATCGGGGGCAGCGGCGTCGCGGACACCACCGTCGGGTCGCATGCCGAGCCAGCAGTACCCGTTGTGCCCGAACCCGCTCCGGACATCCGGATCGAGGTTGCAGGTCCAGCGTGGATCGGTCTCGGTGCAGTCGTTGATGGAGTCGCAGAGCTGCGCGCAGATAGCGACGTCCCCCAAGTCTGCGGCAGAGGTCGCCAGAAGACATGCGCCGACGGGCGGACCGGCGTCGAGCGGCGACGTTCGGAAACCGCACCCCTCGAGGTTGCCAAGTCGGCAGATCGCGGTGCATACGCCTGGGGTCGGCGGGGTTCGCGTATTGTCGTACGGGTAGCAAAAGCGGCCCGCGCAATCGGTATCGAGCATGCACGGGCTGCCGATGGGGGAGCCCGTCGTGACGACATCGGCGCAAAGGCCAGTCCCTAGATCGCACTTGCGCGTGCCGCAATCGGAGTCGGTCGCGCAGGCGGGCACACAACCAAAGCCCGATGGGAGGAGCTCCGAGCACACCATGTCGAGACGACCGTGGCATTTCGACTCCGGAGGCGAAGCCTTGCCGGTCGTGCACAACTCCACGCAATAGGACCGGCTAGCGATCTCGCTGAACTTGAGGCAGGTGCCGCCGAGCGTCTTCCTGCATAGATCGTCATTCGCCATCGACGCCGAGCACTCCGTCGTACAGAGGCCGTTGGGCGGGCCGGCGCCGGGGGTGACGTTGTCGATGGGCTTGACGCAGGTGAGCCCGCCGCTGCAATCGGTGTCGCTCTTGCAGGAGGTTCCGAGCACGCTCGAGCCAGCGTCGACGCCGGCTTCTCTCGGCGGCGCCCCACAGGTCGGCGACAAACACGAGCGCACGGTCATGGGATCGAGGCAAGGCGTCGGCGTACCTACACATTGGCCCGAGGTAGCGCAGACCGGGCGCCCGTTGATCGACCTGTTGACGATGTTCGAACAGTCGAGGTCGAACTCCACGCCGTTCTGCGTGACCTTGTTGCACCCCGAGACGACGGCGGTCGTCGAGCAGGCAGACGAGGAATCGCCCCCGCCGCCGCCGCCGCCCCCGCCGCCGTCGGCCGTGTTGCTCGGTGGACCGTCATCGTCGCCGCAACCGGCGGCAACCACGAAGCACCCCATCAGAAGCCCAAGACTTGCGCCTGCCCACCGCCTTGTCGACATCGAAGAGTCTCCTTTTTATGCCAGGCGCCGGGCCTCAGCTAAGGACTACGCGAAAGATACGTTTGGTGTCGGAATGATAATAGTACGCCGCGCGGTCTCCCTCTTCCAAAAGCTCTAGAATCTGGCGCTCCATCTGGTCGGGGGTCAAGTCGTTGGAGATCTCCCAGGTGTGTTCGGTGACCTCGTCCCCCTGCCAGGGGCCTCTACAAAGATCGATGAGTTTCGCGGCCTTGTCTCGATTTTTCATGGAGAAAGTGAGCACGTAATCGTGGTTCATGAACCCGCTCGGGAGCGGCCCCTCGTGGCGCTTCATGGCTTCTCTTCCTTTTGCCGCGGCAACGTCAGCACCTGCAGGGCGAGCAGGAAAAAACCAACGGTGACCTCGACTTTGGCGACGGCCTCGGCGAGGTCGTGAATGCGATCGAGCTTGACCCCGTTTTCGCCGAGGCCGCGCACGGCGCCGGCAGCGTGCAGGGCGACGATGGAGGGCGACAGCTCGACGCCGCCGTAGATGGCCGCGCCGGCGGCCGTGACGGCGAGCAACCCTCGCAATCGCTCGGCCGTGGTTGCCGAGCCCTCACGGACCCAGATCCGCACCGCTTCGCAACCGAGGACGACGACGGCACAGGACATGGCAATCATGTCGAAGCGCCGAAAGACGGCGCCCATCGCTTCGCCGGAGAACGGCGCGGGGACGATCTTGAAAACGAGCGGCGCCGCACAAGCGCCGAGCGCTACCAGTCCGCCGATCCAGATGGCCAGCGCCATCACCGCGACGATCGCCGCCCGCCATTCGCGCGTGTCGCCGCCCTTCACGGGTTGCCTCCGTCGATGGCGCGCGCCATCGGCGCCGCGGCGTCCCTCGGCAATTGGTCGAGCGCGAGAGCAACGGTGCTGGCGTCGGCGCGCGCCTCGTCGCCCTGCATGGCTTCGACCAGGGGTCGCGCTTCCGCGAGCTCCGCGCGCCCCGCCGCGGCGACGGCCAACGTGCGACGGTCGCGCGACCACGAGCGAAGATCGCGCAGGATGCGAGAGCGCGCCCGCTGGTGGCCCATTCTCGCCAAGGAAACGAGCGCCTGCCACGCGAAACGCCCCTCACCGAAACCGAGGAGCGTAAACGCGCGCCGTTCGAGGTGGGGGACGGCTTCCGCCACGCGGAGCTCGCCGAGGAGCTCGACCGCGGCGGCCTCGTCTTCGTGCTCGCGTGTCGTCACCCGGCCGCGCACGACGTCGACCAGGAGCGGCACCCCGATGCTCTGACCCGAGCGCGAGAGGAGCACCGCGGCGGCCACGCGCACGGTAGCGTCGTCGTCCTCGAGCAAGGCCGCGGCTCGCCCGAGGAGGGGGGCGGGAATGGGGCGCTCTTGGCCGAGCGTGTACTCTTCGCCGCATTGGACGGCAATGTAGCGAATGCTGGCGTCGGAGTCGTCGAGGGCCTGCTCGATGGCGTCCATGGCTTCTTCGGGGACGACACGGGTGAAGGCGATGACGGCTTGAAAACGGACTTCGGGCCGCGCATCGGACAAGGCGCGCCGCAGCCGCGCGCCGGCGCGCCTGTCACCGAGCTCACCGATGGCAGCCAGCGCCATCTGCCGCACGTAGGCATCCTCGTCTTCCACCGCCACGAGCAAAGACGACAGCGCTTCCACACCTTGCACGTCGGCAATGCCGATGGCCGCCGCCGCGCGCACGGCACCCGCTTCGTCACGCAAACCGCGCTCGAAGGCGGCCAGCACCTCCCGTCGGGCGGCCTCCGCGTGATGGACGAGATCACCGAGGGCCGACGCGCGCGTCGCCTCGTGGCGCGACTTGACGTCGCGCAGGGCGGCTTCGAGCGTACGACGCAAAGAAGGGAGCCGAAACACGCTCACGCCTCGTCGAGTGCTGCCCGCAGCGTTCCCACCAGCCGGCTCACTTCGCGCGCTCGTGACTCGTCATCGCGCCCCGACTCGATGGCCTTGACCACTGCCGTCCCGACGACGATTCCATCGGCCCCGGTGCGCGTGCCGTTGGGTCCGAGACCGGTGGCGATGCGCGCCTTGGCCGGTCCGTCGATCCCGAACCCGACGACCACCGGGAGGCGGGACGACTCGGAGAGGCGGCTCGCCTGCACCGCCGCTTCGGAGAGCGCCTCATCGCCGGCTTTGCCGGTCACCCCGGTGACCGAGACGTAGTAGAGAAATCCCTTCGCACGCGCCGTCGCCGCTTCGATGCGCGCCGCGCCGCTGGTCGGCGTCAGAAGGGGGATGATGGCGATGTTCGCTTCGTCCGCAGCGTCGCGCAGCACCTGGCCCTCCTCGGGTGGAAGATCGATCACCAAGAGCGCGTCCACGCCGGCTGCCTTCGCTTCGCGCATGGTGCGCTCTTCGCCGTGGATGAGAATCGGATTGTAATAGCCGAAGATCACGAGAGGCGCGTCCGACTCCTTGCGAATCTCGGCGGCCGTTTCGAGGGTGCGCGAAAGGCTCGACCCGGCGGCGATGGCTCGTTCGCTGGCCCGCGCGATGGCGGGGCCGTCCGCGGTGGGGTCGCTGAAGGGGACGCCGAGTTCGAGCACGTCGGCGCCCGCGTCGAGCGCCGCGCGGGCAAACTTGAGCGTCCCCTTGAGCGACGGATCACCGACGCAAAGGTAGACGACGAGCACGCGCCCCTTGCGCACCCGTTGCGCCGCGAAGGCCCGATCAATGCGTGACATGGGGTTTCTCGGCTGCGGTGATGGTCGCCAGATCTTTGTCGCCCCGCCCGGAAAGGGTGACCACGATACGCACGGAACGACCGCGGCGCGCGCTTTCGCGCTCGGCCACATCGAGCACGCGCGCGAAAGCGTGCGCCGTCTCGAGGGCGATCAAGATCCCTTCCGTCTCGGCGACGCGACGCACGCAGGCCAGCGCCTCGTCGTCGGTGGCGGTGAGGTACGTCGCGCGCCCGCTGTCCTTGAGCGCGGAATGCTCGGGACCGACGCCGGGGTAGTCGAGCCCGGCGCTGATGGAGTGCGCTTCTTGTATCTGCCCGTTGTCATCGCAAAGGACATAGGACTTCGATCCATGCAGCACCCCCACGCGCCCCACGGTCAGCGTGGCGGCGTGCTGCGTCGTTTCCACGCCGAGCCCCGCGGCTTCTACGCCGTAGAGCGCCACTTCCGCGTCATCGAGGAAGGCGCGGAACATCCCGATGGCATTGGAACCTCCTCCCACGCACGCGATGACGGCATCGGGCAGCGCCCCGAGCGCGGAAAGGCACTGGGCGCGCGTTTCTCGACCGATGATTTCCTGCAGCCGCGCCACCAAGGTCGGGTACGGATGCGGACCGGCGGCGCTCCCCACGCAGTAGTACGTCGTGCGCACGTTGGTCACCCAGTCGCGCAGGGCTTCGTTCATCGCGTCTTTCAAGGTGCGGGACCCGGTTGCGACGGGAAGGACGCGGGCTCCGAGCATTCGCATCCGCGCGACGTTGGGCGCCTGCCGCTCGATGTCGACCTCGCCCATGTGGACCTCGCAGGAGAGTCCGAAGAGGGCGGCGGCGGTCGCGGTGGCGACGCCGTGCTGCCCGGCGCCGGTCTCGGCAATGATGCGCTTTTTGCCCATGCGCAGCGCGAGGAGAACCTGGCCGAGCGCGTTGTTGATCTTGTGCGCGCCGGTGTGACAGAGATCTTCGCGTTTGAGCAGGAGTTTGTCGATGAAACGCGACTCCCGGTCGAGCGTACCGGCGAACCGCTGGGTCAGCGTGAGGGGCGTGGGGCGGCCGACATAGTCACGCAGGAGGGCGCTGAGCTCCCGCTGGTAGGGCTCGGCGTCCATGATCGTCGTCATGGCCAGCGTCAGCTCTTCGAGCGCTGGGACGAGCGTCTCGGCGACGAACCTACCGCCATACGGACCGAAATACCCGGGTAACTTGGCTTGGGTCACGACGCGGTTCTAGCATTTCTCGGCGCAAAGAGAGCGGCCTCGATCAGACGGCAGATTCCACCGCCCGGCGAAACGCTTTCACCTTCTCTGGATCCTTGCGTCGCGGATCCCCCTCGCGCTCGACGCCACTGGCGACGTCGACGCAGAATGGCCGTACTGCGCGGATGGCATCGGCCACGTTGCTCGCGCGAAGACCCCCCGCCAGCGTCAACTTCCGTGCCCGGGCCAACGGTTCGACCAGCGCCCAATCGAAGATCTGACCGGTTCCGCCGAGCTTCCCCTCCACCTTGGCATCCACGAGAAGGTGCTCGCCGGGATACTGCGCGGCGCGCTTCACGTCGGCTGCCGATCCAATGCGCACCCCCTTGTAGGCGTGAGGCAAGAGTTCAGCGAGGACCTCCGGGCCCTCATCGCCGGAAAGCTGCAGACAGCGCGCGCCGGTCGCCAGCAAGAGCGCGCGCAGCTCCTCGGCCGTGCGATCGGCGACGACGAGAACCGTCAAGGTGCGCGCGCTTACCCGTTCGACGATGCGGCGTGCCGTTTCGACGTCGATCACCCGCGGCGAGCTCGGCACGAGGTTCAATCCGATGGCGCTGGCGCCGTTTTCGACGACCAGCTCGGCGTCCTCGATGGTGGTAATGCCGCATATCTTCACGTGTACGGACATGGCGGCTCACAGCTCCTTGCTCATCACGATCATGTGACAGGGCTGGGTGGAGCGTTCGGGGTACGGAAAAGGCGCGGTCGTGCGCTCCGCATAACCGAGCGCCCGGTAATAGGGAGGCAGCTCGGTGCGGAGGTGAACCACCGAGATATCCATGGCGCGGCACCCCGCATCGCGGCAAAAAGCTTCGGCCGCCGCGACCAGACGCCCGCCGAGCCCTTGGCGGTGCTGGCTCGGGTGCACCGCCAGCAGGCCAAAATAGCCGCGGTTGCCGTTGACGACGACATGCACGCAACCAACGACCCGTTCGCCCTCCTCGTGGACGAGAAAGGCCGACTCGTCCAGCATGGCGGCGACCTCCGCTTCGTCGGTGCGATCGCCGATTTTGAAGAACTTCTCGACCTCGTAAGCGAGATTGATGAGGGCGGTGAGCGCCGGGACGTCGGACGCCGTGGCGCGTCGAAACAGGGGCATTGGCGCGAACTCAAGCACACTCTGGCATCTGAGGCGAGGCGCGGTGCTTCCCGCGGGCGAGCCGCGTGAATCAGAGCGATGCGCGAATCCCGAGTGTGGCGCCGGGCCAGGCGCGGACGGTGACCGTGCCACCTTCGTAGAGAAGCGTGCTACCCCAGGGCGGTCCCACCTCCGCAAGCTCCTTGTCCGGCGTGATCAAGACGTTGTACGTCGGCGCCGCGAAGAGACCGAACACGGGCGTGAGCGCATACCCGAACGAGGCGCCGACGGACGCCACTTGCGCGTCTTGGACGAAGGGCTCCCGCCGCTGCACCCAGTAGGCGATCGTCTCGAAATCGACGTGCAGTTTGGGCAGAAGAGGCAGCCGCGCGCCCAGCCCGAGCGCGAACGACCATCCGCTGGGAGCGGTCCCCCGAAACCCGACGCCGTACACGTTGTGGATGACGCGCCCGCCGTGCCGCACGCCGGCCATGGCGATGCCGGACTCGGTGGCCCAACCGTCGACGCTGGTGCGGCCATGGCGGACCACGCTGACGACGCCCACCGGGTAATCCGAGACGTCGGCGTAGTTGACGACGCCGACCTGCGTGCCGCGGACCTCTCCCGTGGCGACGTTGGTCGTACCGATTTGCACCCCTTCGACGTTGCCGCTCGCCACGTTGACGACGCCGAGCTGCGCGCCATGCACGTCCGCGGCGGCGACGTTGACAACGCCCGATTGGTTGCCGGTGACCGATCCCCCGAGCACGTTGACGAGGCCGACCTGGGCGCCCACGAGCGAGCCACCTCCCATCGCGACGGTGCTGACCTGGGCGCCTTCGATGTCCCCTTTGGCGCGGGTGACGACGCCGAGCTGCACTCCTTGGACGGTCCCCAGGGCGACGTCGGCGATCGCCAACTGCACGCCGTGCACGTCGCCGAGAACCACGTTGGCACCGGCGGCGATCTGCACGCCGCACATGAAGGCGGACTCGATGTTGGCTCCGACGCCGAGCTCGAAGCCGCGCAACCCGCGCGTGTAGCCGGCGACGAAGTTGAAAGAGAGCGTGCGCCGCCGGTCGGCGTACTTCGAAGACGTTCCGGCATAGGGAGCGAAGTCGGCACCGAAGAAGATAGGCTCTGCATCGGTGCACGACACGCGCCGGGTGGTGGGCAGCGGCAGTGCCGCGGCGACTTCGGCACTGGGCGCACCATCGGACGGCGTGCCCGTCTCCGCCGGAGGAGCGGGCGGCGTGAGCGCGGCGACGAGCTCCGCCGCTTCGTCGCGCACCAGGTTGCCGGCGGCGAGGGCGATGGTTTCCGTGGCGAGCGCGCGATCGGCCGGCAGATCGAGCGTTCGCTCGACCTCGCGACCGTCAGGTCGTACGAAGACGATGGTCACGTTACCGCTCGCGTGCCGCCGTACCACGACGGTGGCGAGCTCCTCGCTCTTTTCGCTCTTCGGTTCGCTCACCGCGACGCCGAGCGTGTTCTCGAGGGCAACGCGAAGGCCTTGCCCTTCGGTGTAGCTCCATCCGTCGGCACGCAGGGCAATGCCCGCCCGCTGTGGGTCGCGGGGAGGTGCGCCCTCCGCCGCGGAGGCAGTGAAAAAAGCGGCACCGGCGGCCGCGCAAAAAAAGAGGCGAGCGAGCATGGGAATGGTTTCTAGAGCAGAGTGCCCTTAGCGGCTCGACGCGTTCAATGCATCCAGCAGTTCCCGTGCTTCGCGCGCGCGATAGCCGCCGCTGACCTCGCCGCGAGCAAACGGGGCAAGCGCGGCCTCCGCTTCGGCGCGACGACCGAGGCGTACGAGGGCGATGGCGCGGTTGTAGCGAGCTTCGACGACGAGCCGCCCCTTGGAACCCGCGCGCACGTACTCGTCCCACGCCGCGAGCGCTTCCGCATAGCGCTGCTCGACGAAATGAAGACGGTACGCGTTCTTGTAGAGCGTTAGCGACGCCGCCTCGCCGTCGTCCGGCGCGGATGCGGCCGGCACCTCGGGCTGGACGGCTTCGGCGGGCGGGTTGGAAAGGGGCGCCGAAGCGCGGTCGGCGACATCCGGTCGGCGGCGCTGGCGACGAGGCGCGACGGGCAATGCGTCCGCTGGGGCGGCGGACTCGTGCGCCTCGGCGAAGCTGGGCGCTGCGCTCTTCGGCTCGATGTTCTCAGTTTCCGAAGGTGCGATCGCCGGCGGCTCTGCCGCAAGCTCGGGCGGAGAAACATCGGGCGCTCGCGCTGGCCGAACGGGCATCGGCTTTTCGGCGGGCGTGACGATTCCCACCGTCTCCGCGACGCCGGTCCACACCCGGTGCATGACGTCGCTGTCCTTGGCCAGCGCCGCCCCCCCCGCGAGCACGGCCGCGATGGGGATCAACACCCACAACGTGCGGCGGCCTCGTCGCTCACCGCGATGGAGCGTCTCCAGCACGCGCATGCGGGTGCGGGCAACATCGGCGGCCGATGTCTCCCCCGTCTCGCGCAGAGCGCGCACGGCTCGATCGAAGGCGTCGTTACCACTCATCGGAAGCCTCGTCGTTCGAGCTCGTCACGGAGCTTTTTCTTGGCGTGAAAGAGTCGGGTTCGCACGGTCGCCTCGGGGGCGCCCACGATATGCGCCACCTCCTTGGACGTTCGTTCTTCCACCTCGCAGAGAACGAAGGCCACGCGCTGGTCGAGCGGAAGCAGGTCGAGCGCGCGCGACAGCTCCCGCGCGAGATCCACGCGCAGCGCGTGCTGCTCCGGCCCGCTCGGGGGCAGCGACCCCGGCGACTCGTGGGAGAACCGCTCCATGGCCTGTCGGCGTCGCGACGCGGCGCGGAGGTGATGGCGCGCGTGATTGACGGCGATGGAAAGGAGGAACGTCCGCAGCGAGGAGCCTCCTTCGAACCGCCGTATGGCGCTGGGGAGCGAAACGAACGTCTCGTGCACGAGGTCTTGCGCCGCGGCGGCGTCCCCGATGAGGCGGCGCGCGAAGGCCTGCACCGCCGCCTGGTGACGGTCGTACACCTCCGCCACAGCGGCGGGCTCGCCGTCCCTGAGCCGCTCGAGAAGCGCGGCCTCTTCCGTCGTACCCGTCAGAATCGAGGTCAAGGTCGCACAATCGCGGGCGAAACTCGCTCCAGCGCCGGCGGCAGTGTCAGGGGAAAAGGGGGCAATACGCAAGGTTCTAGGCTCTTCTCAAGAGGTTGGTACCCGCGATTCATCCGGCTGTTCAAAGAGAAACGAAGCAGGCTGCTGAAAGGACGGTCTCGCCACCGGATGCGTTCCGATCGCTAGTTCTCCCCCCGCACAACGTGAGGGGGGGTGGGGGGGAGAAACAGCAGCAACAACCCTTCGGGTCGAAGGACGGGCGCGAGGTTAGCGCGTAAAATGCACGCGGACGGCGGACGAAGCGGTCACCGCTCGACCCTCGCGATCGGCCCCGGGCGCAAATCGCTTCGACAGAAGGCACGCTCGCGCCGCTTGGCCGAACCCCTCCCCCTCTGGCGATTCCCGCGCGATGGTGGCGCTTACCACCCGTCCGCCCTCCTGCACGACGACCACCAGGTCGACCTTGGCCGTGTCCACCAGGGCCTCGGTCGGAAAGAACCCGCGACAAGCGTCCGGTTCATCGAGCGACGGCGCGCGACTCAGGTTGGCGGCGGCGGTCACGCCAGCGCCGCGGCCCGTTGCCGGCACGGCGACGGACGCTGCCACCGTGGGCCCGACGCCGTGGCCCGCCTGGCCACCGCGCGCGACCACGCCGGATCCGTAGACACCGCCATGGGGATCGCTGAAGAAGGCGACCGGATCGGCACTGTCCGCCGTTTCGCCGGAGGTGAGCAGAGCGCCCACGTTCGCCGCGGCGGCCCGCGAAGGAGCCGGGGTCGCGGCCGGCCGCGGCGCTGGACGCGCGATGGCTGCCGGCTCCTCCGGGCTCTCGTCCTTCACGGGCTCGGGGTCCGGCGGCGGATCGGTTTCGGCGGAGGCCGCGAGCTCGACTTCCAGCGGCGGCGTGTCCGGCGAGGCGGGCGGTGCGGGCCGATCCGACGCGGCATACGCCACGCCGTGCGCGCAGAGCGCGACCGCGATCCAGGGAAATAAACTCGGCGTGCTCACCGCGCGGGCTCCGACGCGGCCTTGTCCACCGCGAAGGCGATGCGACGGACGCCGGCCTTGCGCAGCTCGTCGAGCACGTGAATCACCGAGCCGTGCGCCACCGCCGACGACGCCTGGACGACGGTGCGGATCTCGGCGTCGCGCGCCAACGCGGCGTGCGCCGCGCGGCGAAGGCTCTCGTCCCCCTGCATCGTCTGCCCGTCGGCGCGAACCTGTCCACTTTCGTCGAGAGAAACGGTGAACACGACCTGCGTCGCGCTTCCCGTCGCCGCTTTCGGCAAGTCGAAGGGAATGGCCTGCGAGACGATGAGCTTGGCGGTGACCATGAAGACGATGAGCAGGACCAAGGTGATGTCCACGAGCGGCGTGACGTTGATACTGGCGATGGTCTCCTCGCCGGGGATCTGTTCCGATGCGCCCATCTCAAGAGCCCTCGGGAAGGACGTCGACTTCGGTTCCGCGCAGGTGAGCGAGCAGCAACTTGGTCAGGGCGTCGGCGTTGGCGCTGATGACCTTGATTCGCCGTTGAAAGTAATTGAACGCCGCCACCGCCGGAATCGCCACGGCGAGCCCGATGGCGGTTGCCACCAGCGCCTCCGCGATGGCCGACATGACCTCGGTCGGCACGGCTTGGTGCGCGTCGGGGCGCGCTTCGCCCAAGCGGTCGAACGCCATCACGATGCCGACCACCGTTCCGAGAAGGCCGATGAACGGCGCATTATTTCCAAGGGTGCCGAGAAAGGAAAGGCGGTGCTCGAGCTTCAAACGCTGCCGCGTCATCGCGCCGGACATCGCTTCGGCCGCCGCTTCGGGCCCGCGCGCTGCGTGCCCGAGGCCGGCCACGACGACCGCCGCCTCGGCCGATCGCGACGAAGAGAAACGCGCCCGCGCGCCCACCAGATCGCCCGCCGAGAGATAGGCGCCGAGGTCGCGCAGCAACGCGTCCAGATCTTCGCGCATGGTTCCGAAGAGCCAAGCGCGTTCGAGCATGATCGCCAGGCTGACGACGCTGAGCGCGATCATGAGGTAGAGGAGCGGAGCGGAGCCCGCGGTGAGCATCATCGATTTTGCAACGAGTACGATTTTCACGACTCTCGGTGCCCGCCCGAGCGGCGGGTGTTCATCGTTCGCAGCGCCAAGGGGGAAAAAACGGCGACGGCCTGCGCCATGACGACAGCGCGCGCCGCGCATTGAACGGCGACGGCGGCGGCGGGCACTACGGCCCCGAATCCTCGTTCGCAAGGCTCCTCGATGCCCATCGCTCCGTCTTCGAAGCGGCGTGTGTACGCCGCGCTGTTCACGTTCGTCGTCTTTTTCTTCCTGGCCGAACCTCTTTTCGCGCAAGGTGCCGACGCCTCCCAGCTCGTTCCTCCGCGCCTGTCGGAAACGGTGGAGCCGGCGTATCCGCCCGAAGAGAAGGCGCGCGGAGCGACCGCCACCGTAGTGCTCCTCCTCGACATCGACGACGCAGGGAGCGTGGGTCACGCCGTGGTGACGACATCAGGCGGTGCGTCGTTCGACGCCGCTGCGCTGGAGGCGGCCGCGCGGCTCCGATTTGCGCCGGCGACCCGCGCCGGACGCCCCATTCGATCGAAGATCCCCTTTCAATTCGCTTTTGCTTTGGCGCCCGCGCCGCCCGCGCCGGAAGCCGCACCGCCCGCGCCATCACGCGGAGAAAGCGGGGCATCGAACGAACTCGCGGCGTCGGGCGGCGAGGACCAAACTTCCGCCGACGGAGGCACCCACGGGGCCTTCGTCGACATCGAGGTGCGCGGAGACCGTGCGCCGCGGGAGAGTACGAAACGGGTCCTCGAGCGCGCCGAAATCGCGACCATGCCCGGCACCAACGGCGACGCGCTGCACGCGGTGGAGAACCTGCCCGGCGTTGCGCGCCCCTCCGGCATTTCCAGCAACCTCGTCGTGCGCGGCTCGGGCCCGCAGGACACGGGAGTCTTCGCGGACGGGGTGTGGCTCGTCAATGCCTTCCACTTCGGGGGCATCACGTCGGTGGTTCCAACCGAGGTCCTGGAGCGGCTCGATTTCTATCCGGGAAACTTCTCGCCCGAGTACGGCCGCCAGATGGGAGGCATCATCGATCTCGGCTTTCGCTCGCCGCGCAAAGATCGCATGGGCGGGCTCTTGCAGTTCGATCTGCTCGACGGCCGGCTGCTCGCGGAGGGGCCGCTCGGTCCATCGACGCGGTTTCTCGTGGCGGGACGGCGCTCGTGGGTCGATGCGTGGCTCGGAGCCGCGCTGCGCAGCGCCGGCGCCGGCGTCACGGCGGCGCCCGTTTACTACGACTACCAGGCCATGATCGAACAGGATCTGTCCTCCTCCACCACGGCGCGACTTCTCTTCTTCGGCGCCGACGACAGGTTCGCGTTCGACATCGGATCGCCGAGCGCCGACGACCCCGGACTGGGCGGCCAGCTCGCCCAGAGCGAGACGTTTCTGCGCCTGCAGGCCCGGCTCGACAGCCGCCTCTCCGAGCGGACGCGATGGATCAACATGGTCTCGCTCGGCAACAACGGTGAGCACTTCGCCCTCGGCAACAACAACGCCGACGCGACCTACAAGGTCATCGACTCGCGCTCCGATCTGCGCACGCAGCTCGGCCGTTCCGTCACCGCCGTGGCCGGCCTCGCCCTCCTGGCCGGGCACTACGACGTCACCTTGCAAGTGCCTCCCCGGCAGTCCGATGGAGAAGTCGCGGGGCCCATCTTCGCCGCACCGAAATACGCGCTCGCGGGAAGCGGCATGCTGTGGCGGCCGGGCGCGTACGTGATGCTCGAGCTGGCACCTTGGGCGGGTCTGAAAGTCGTCCCCGGTCTACGTGTCGACTACGCGAGCGAATCGGCACAATGGACCGCCGACCCGCGGCTGACGGCACGACTCGACATCGCCCGAAGGCCACGGCGCACCACCCTCAAAGGGGGTGTGGGCGCTTTTCACCAGCCCCCGCAGCCGTTCGAGGCCCTTATTCCCTTCGGCTCACCTTCGGTCAAGAACAACCTCGCCATCCACTACAGCCTCGGCATCGAGCAGGAGCTCTCTTCCGAGGTGGAGGTCTCGCTGGAAGGCTTCTACAAAGATCTGCGCGGTCTGGTGGTGGGACGCTCGGCGACCTCGAGCGCGACGGGGGGCACGGATTTCGCCAATACCGGCCAAGGGCGCGCCTTCGGCACCGAGCTTCTGGCCCGGTGGAAACCAGGTGGTCGCTTCTCGGGCTTCCTTGCCTACACGATGTCGCGCAGCGAGCGGCGGCTCGACGACAGCAGGCCTTTTTCCATCTTCGAATTCGATCAGACGCACATCTTGAACGCGCTCGCGAGCTATCGGCTCGGCCGCGGCTGGTCGGTGGGCGCGCGTTTTCGCTATGTGACGGGCAATCCCTATACGCCATTCGTCGGCGCCGTCGCCGATCTCGACGCCGGCGCCTACACGCCCATTGCGTCGCCTATCGCCAATTCCGCCCGGGTGGCGCCCTTTCACAGCCTCGATCTGCGGGTCGACAAGACGTGGACGTTCTCGTCGTGGCGCCTCACCGCCTATCTCGATCTGCGCAATGCCTACAACCGCAAGAACCCCGAAGCCATGACCTACAACTACAACTACAGCCAATCGCAAACGCTCGCCGGCTTGCCCTTTTTGCCCATCCTCGGCTTGCGAGGCGAGCTATGAACGCGCTCCTCGGCTCCATCATCGTCGCAGCCGCGATGATGTTCGCACCGGGGTGTGGCGGAGACTTCGACCCTGCGTCGCGGGTGACCGACCTGCGCGTGCTCGCGGTCCGCGCGGATGCTCCGTACGCAGCGCCGGGACAGGGCGTGCATCTCGACGCGCTCGCCTTCGACCCCGAGGCGCGTGCGATCACCTGGGGGTGGGCCCTCTGCGTCAATCCCGCCTCCTCGTCCGCTGCGGGCTGCCTGGCCGCGCTCGACGCTTCCAGCGTCGTCATCGAAAAGGAAAAATCGACCTTCGACTTCACGCTGCCGAGCGACGTCATCACGTCGCTTCCCACCGGGGCCGTGGCCCATGCCTCCATCGGCGTCGTCGTGGTGGCGTGCCCGGGCGAGCTCGCGCCGCAGCGGGCCGCGATCCCTTTTCGATGCCTGGATGCCAAAAGCGGGCGATCGCTGCGAACCGACGAATACGTGGTGGGGGTGAAGCGGATCTTCGCGCGCACGACCGACACCAACGAAAACCCGATCATCGGCGGCGTGACCTGGGACGGCGCCGACTGGCCACCCTCCGATGTCAAGGAGGTCATCCCCTGTGACCAAAGCGGCAACGACTACGGCGCTTGCACGCGCAACGAACAACACGTCATCGCCGTCGCGATCGCCGAGGCAAGTACCGAGTCCGGCGTCGACTCGTTCGGCGCGTCGTTCCGCGAGCAAGTCGTGGTGCAGTACTACGCGACGGAGGGAATCTTCGAGCACGATGTCCGCTTGGCGCGCGACACCACGACAGGGTGGACCGCTCGGCGCGATTCCGCGGGCCGCACGATCACGATGTGGTTCGTCGCCCGCGACGACCGCGGGGGCGTCGCCTGGGATCAGCGGCAGATCCATGTGGCCGCGCCGTGAAGCGCACGCTCCGGTGTCCGACGAGCGCTAGGGCTCGGTCGAATAGAGCGTCACGCCCTTGTGGTATCCCCACGGTTTCTTATCGCCTCCGAACTCGTGATAGTGGAGCGCGAACCGCGCGACGTAACTCCTGCCTTTGACCTCGAAGGGGACGTCGACACCGACCGGTGCGGGATGGTTCCACAAGAGGTCATCGGCGCGCTGCACGAGCTCGGGGTTGAGCTCGTCGGGGCGCAGCGGGCGAACGGCGGCCGAAACGCTGGGGAGATCCTCGATACGTAGCGGCCCTGCGGCAGGCGCCTCTTTGCTCCGTCGTGATCGCTTCCCGGTGGGCGGCACCTGGGGAAGCTCTTCGACCCGCAGCGGGCGATAGGCCACCGGCGTCGCGGGAGGAAGATCCTCCACGCGCCGTATGCGCGCCGCCTCGGTTGCTGGCGCGGATCGCGGGTCCAAGGGACCGGCCGGGGTCGTCACCGGTCGCTCTGACGCGGCCTTGCCTTCCCCGGAAGCGCCCATGCCGAGAGCGGTGACGCGCTCTTCGGGTGGACGCGGCCTCCCCTCGGTCTCGCTCACTGGCGACGAACACACCGAAAGCACCAGCGGCAGCAAGAGTACCCCTCCCACGCCCGCGCCGGCCATGAAAAACCCTGCCGCGGCAGCTCGGATGTGCGCTCTGCCAACCACTCGACCAATGGGGATACCGAAAACTGACCTTTCTCGTCAAGGCATGTTCACTAAGCAGCGCCGCTATCCACCCATCGGACCGGCATTATCTCTTTACACTGGAAAAATGAAGATAAAGGTGGCCGAAATTACGTGAAGGGCGTATATCAGGGCTGGCGAGGCATTGCTCGCATTGGGCCAAAAGCTCGGGTTGGGCAGGAAGTTCTTATGGACACACGTCTGGTCAGAGTGGTCTGCGCGAGCTGCGAGGCCAACTACCGCATCGCGTCCGATGCAGTGCGGGGCAAGGTCGTCGACTATTGCTGCAGCAACTGCGGCGCGGTGATCGAAGTCGACGGGATAGGCATCGAGCTGGTCGCGCCCACCCGCCCCGGCCAAGACCCGCGCGACAAGCTCCCTCGAACACCCGCCCCCACGGTCGTGGCCCCTTCGGCTTCGTCCTTCAATGTGAAGGCGCCGGCATGGCGCGCCGATACACCGGCAGGGCTCGTCCGGGTCAAGCCCCCGCCCCCGCCGACGGAAGGTTTGCCCGGACGCTGGCCCGCCGTTCACTCCTCGATGCCACCAGCGATGAGCATGCCGGTGCGCGAGATCGACGCTGCCGAGCGGCCGACGCGCCCGCCGAGCGACGTTTCTCCCCTCAATGAGCCCCCCGTCGACGCCCCGCCGCGGTCGTCACGCAAAGGTTGGTTGGCGCTTGCTACGCTGGTCGGCGCGGTGACCGTTGCGCTCATCGGTCGAGCGATCGGCTCAGCCGCGAGCACGCCCGCGAGCCCCGCACATGCGGCGCTCCCCAGCGATCCGCAGACGCCGGTGGCCGCACGTCTGCAGCCCGGCGATTTTCGAGGAACGGCCACGGATCCGGCGCAGCCGTCCGCGCCGGCCGTCGAGCCGCGCGCCGGTCAGCCCGCTGAAGTGAGCGTCGAGTCGCTCAAAGCCGAGAAACGCCGCAAGAAGGCCAAGTCTCTCAAGGCGTCCACCGCAGAGGACCCTGAGCCGGTGGCGGAAGAAGCGCCGGCCGAGCCCCCCGCTCCCCCGGTTTTCGTAGCGCCGCAACCACCGGAGCCGGCGGGGCCCGACTTCAGCCGTGAAGCCGCGCAGTCGGCGCTCGAAGATGCCGCCGCGCTCGCTGCGACTTGCAGGCAGGAAGACACGACGGCCGGCGCCGTGCGTGTCGCCGTGACCTTCGTTCCGAGTGGTCAAGCGACGGTCGCCGTCGTCGAGTCGGGCGTCGTGCGCGGCACGCCCGTCGGCAGCTGCGTGGCCTCGAAGTTTCGGACGGCCAAAGTGCCGCCGTTCTCGGGCACCAAGGTCACCGTGCACAAGACGATGATGTTCTAGATCCCGCCGTCCGGCGGCGTGAGCGGGGGTGCTCGCGTCCCGCAACTCGAAGACGCTACTCGATCTTCAAAAGCTCTTTCACCTTGGCGATCACCTGCGGCGCCTGAATCGGCTTGGTGATGTAGGCGTTGGCGCCGAGCTGCAGCGCGCGCTGGCGATCTTCCTGCGAGCCTTCGGTGGTGATGATCACGATCGGCGTGGCGGAATGCGTGGGATCGGATCTCACGCGTTTGACGAGCTTGAGGCCGTCCATGATGGGCATGTTGATGTCGGTGATGATGATATCGAAGCGCGCCGACGCGAGCTTGCGTAGGCCGTCCACGCCGTCGTCGGCTTCTGTGACGCGCAGGTTCTTCACCCGGGCGAGCGCGAAGACGAGCAGCTGCCTCATCATCGGTGAGTCTTCAACTATCAAACAGGAGTATTCAGCCATGTCGATGCGTACCTGCGCTGGGAGTCTCGCTTCTCTTTTGGCTCATGTCTCGGGATCGAAAAAAGGATCGAAACTCGGAATCTTGTGGCCGGCATTGGCAAAGAGACACGCGCATACCAGCGCCCCTGCCGCGTGGGCACCGAGCAATTTGAAGAGCTCGAAGTCGACGGGCAAAAATCGCGGCTTCTGCTCGAGCGTTGCATAAACGACGAAGACGCCGAGAACCTTGTGCTCGTGGGTCATCGGCACGAGGGCCAGCGGGTGGTCGAGCGACCCTAAGCTCAAATCTCCGGTCTCCACGCGCGACATGCCGGTGGAAAACGCTTCGCCGATGCCGCCATCGCCGGGATTGACGGCAATGCGGCGCGGCTTGCCCATCCCCTCGCATACGATGGGGACCAGCGTTTTGCCATCGCCGGTCACCAGATAAACGGCGAACGAGCGTGAGCCGACCAGCTGTTCGAGCAGTTCTTTGATCTGGCGAACGGTGGTGCGAAAGCTGAGCGATGTATGCAGTTGGTGGCTGGCGACGTAGAGGTTGGCAAAGTTGGCGAGCTCGCCCTCGACCTCGGTGTACTGGTCGACCCAGCGCGACGAGGCGGCCTCGGCTTGTTGATATCGCGAGAGAAGACTTCCCTTCTCCCGTTCGAGCCCGTCGATCGTCTTGAGCAGCTCGCGGATGGCATCGTCGCTCGCGATCTGCGCGCGCAGCTTGGTGGCCTCTTGCTCGAGTTCCCCCAAGCAATGTCGCAGTCGGGTGTTCTCGTTGACGAGCTCCTGCGTGAACTGCGCACCTTTGGTGAAGAAGGTGTGAACGAAAGAATCCCTCTCTTTCTTCAGTTCGGGCAGCGGAAGATCGCTGTCCCCCTTCTTATCGTTCGTCATTCGCCAGCCCTAGAACAAAGCTATCACGAAATCGGGCTCTCCAACGACCCTTGCGCAACCCACGACGCGAGCTCACCCGACATGATCCGCGTCGCGCGGCGCAGCTCGGAGATGGTGCCGGCGCCGACGAGAAGCATCGCCGCGCGCAGCTCCGCTTCGATGCCGTCGAGGTAATTCTCGGCGGCAGTACGTCCGCCCGAGGTAAGGGTTTGTAGGACAGGGCGCGCGATCCCCGCCGCACTGGCACCGAGGGCGATCGCCTTGGCAACCTCGAGGCCGGTTCCGATGCCGCCAGTGGCGATGATTGTCTCCATGCGTGCTGCTGCCATCCACGCCACGCTGGCAGCGGTGGGAATTCCCCACTCGCGGAACGCCTCGCCGAGCGCGCGTTCTCCCGACGTTGCGCGGTGCATCTCCACCGCAACCCACGATGTCCCACCTGCGCCCGACACGTCCACGTGGCGCACCCCCGCGCGCAAAAGCTGCGCCGCCGCCTTCGCCGAGAGACCGCATCCTGTCTCTTTGGCGACGACCGGAAACCCGAGATCGGCGGCGAGCCGCCCGAGCGTTGCCACGGCTCCCGTGAAATCGCGGTCGCCGCCGGGCTGGACGATCTCCATGGCGGGGTTGAGATGGATGAAGAGCGCATCGGCTCCGACGTCGGTCACGAGCTTGCGCACATCCTCCGTCGTCATCTGGCGCGCTTGCACGACGCCGAGGTTGCCGAGGACGAGCGTGGTGGGAGCGACGTCGCGCACGTGGAAGGTCGAGCCCTTGGAGGGGTCGATGTGCATGGCGCGTTGACTGCCGAGCCCAAAGCCGTACCCGCGCGCCTCGGCGATGGTGGCAAGCTCTCGGTTGATCGTCGCCGCGCGTTCGATACCGCCGGTCATGGAGGCGATGATGAGCGGCGCGCGCAACTTCTTACCGAAGATCGTCACCGACGTATCGATGTGATCGGCAGAGAGCTCGGGCAGAGCCTGATGGACGAGCTTGACGCACTCGAGCAGCGTCGTGGTCCGATGAAATCCGACGTCACCGGTGGCGGCGAGGTCGATGTGATCCGCCTTGCGTTGGCCGATTCCGCTGCTGGTCACGCGACGAGTGCCTCCCTTGTCGAACGAGCCTACCTCGACCGGGCCCCTTCATGAGCCGCGATCCACCACGCCTATATTAACGAGCATTCAATTTGCCGCGAAAGTATCGGAACTCACAGCTAAAACCGAAGCGAGACTCGATTTGACGTCGTTGCCAGTCAAATCTACGCTCCCCGAGCTCATGCCCCCCCGCGCGCCATCCGCCAGTGTTTCCCCTTCCAAGAAGCAAGGAGAGGGCGCCAGCTTCGACGCGCTGCTCAAGCAGGTCCGGCGCGAAGTCGAAGCGCGGCTCGCGTTGCTGTTCAAGCAAAAGCTGACCGATGCCGACCCGCTCGGGCCCGATGTCATCGCCCTCGTCGACGCGCTGCGCGACCTGACCATGCGCGGAGGAAAACGGTTTCGTCCTGCGCTGCTCGTCGCAGCGTACCGAGCGGTCGACGAGGATGCGCCGGACGCCGTGGCGCTCGACGCTGGAGCTGCGCTCGAGCTTTTGCAGACCTACCTGCTGGTGCACGACGACTGGATGGATCGCGACGACGTCCGGCGCGGCGGGCCCGCGGTGCATGCGCTCCTGGCGCATCATTTCGGATCGCGCACGACGGGAGATGCCGCCGCGCTCCTGGCCGGCGACTATGCGTCGGCCATGGCCCTCGAGGCGCTCGCGTCGGTCAAGGCGACGGGCGACCGTATCGCTCGCGCCGCCCGGCTTTTCGCGCAGATCCAGCAGGACGCCATCCGCGGTCAACAGATCGACCTCGTCGGTCGGCCGCAGAACATCGAGGTCATGCACGACCTCAAGACGGGGAGCTACACGGTTCGGGGCCCCATGCTGCTGGGAGCCATCTTGGCCGGCGCCGAGCCGGCGACGCTCGAACTCCTCACCCGTTTTGCCCATCCGCTCGGCGTGGCGTTCCAGCTGCGCGACGACCTGCTCGGAGCCTTCGGACACCCCAAGGAAACCGGCAAGCCTTTCGGAAGCGACATCCGGTCGGGCAAGAAGACGGCTCTCGCCGACGAGGCGCTGTCGCGAGTCGGGGTAAGCGATCGACACCTGCTCACCGACACCCTCGGCCGCCGCGACGCGAGCGACGACCAGATCAAGACCGTGGTGGCGCTCTACGAGCGATGCGGGGCGCGCGCCTCGGTCGAGCGCAGATTGAGCCAGCTCGTCAAGAAGGCGACCGGTGCACTGGCGGGGGGCGAGCTGTCGAAACGCGGCACGGCGTGGCTTCTCGGCGCCGCCGCGACCCTGACGGTTCGCGAACGTTGACGTTTTTCGAGACGAGGTCAGAGAGTCTCATGCAGCATGGCTCGGCTTGCGGAAAGGTCATCTTGCTCGGCGAGCACGCGGTCGTCTACGGCGTGCCGGCCATCGTGCTCGGCATCGATCGCGGCGCCACCGCCCACGCGACGCCGCTCGCGACCGGCGCCGCGCAAGGTGCGCGTTCGGAGCTCACGCTGGGAGCAACCGAGCGCGTGACCGAGGACGAGAGCACGGACGTCGCGCGCGCCTTTGCCGCGCTTCTTCGGATTTGCCAGGTAACGCGACCGCTTCGCGTCGAAGTCGTGACCGAGCTGCCCGCGGGCGCCGGGCTCGGTTGTTCGGCGGCGCTCGGCGTCGCCATCGTGCGCGCGCTCGACGCGTGGGAAGGGCGCCCCCCGGCGAGCCCCACCGACGCCGCCGAACGCGCCATGGCGTGGGAGAAGGTCTTTCACGGTAACCCCTCGGGCATCGACGCCACGGCCGCCGCGCGCGGCGGGTGCCTCCTCTACCAGCGCATGAGCGGTGGACTGCATCTGAACGAGATCGTGCTCTCCCAGCCGCTTTCCTTGGTTATTGGGCACAGCGGTGTTTCTTCGAGCACCCGCGAGATGGTGGAGATGGTCGCCAAACTGAAAGCGCGTAACGAAGAGAACGTCGCCCGCTCGTTCGAAGCGATAGAGTCGCTCGTTCAAAACGCCCGCCTCGCGCTCGAGGCGGGCGACCACGTGGGGCTCGGTAAGCTCATGGATCTCAACCAGGTGCTGCTCTCCGGCCTCATGTTGTCGACCGAAGAAATCGAGACGATGTGCCGGCTGGCGCGCGAAGCCGGCGCACTCGGTGCGAAGCTCACCGGGTCCGGGGGCGGCGGCTGCGTCGTCGCCCTGGTCCAGGGCGACCCCGCTCCTGTTCTCGCATGCTGGGAAAAGGAGGGCTTTCGCGCGTTTTCCACCCGCGTTTCTTCCACCCCGATCGCCGTCGCAGAAGGGAACCCCACGCCTTGATTCGCTCGGCCTCCGCCGTCGCCCACCCCAACATCGCCCTCACCAAGTATTGGGGGAAGCTGGAGGGGATGAGCCGTATGCCATCCGTGCCGAGCCTGTCGATGACGCTCGACGCGATGTCCACGACGACCAGCGTGACGTTCGACGACACGTTCGAGCGTGACACTGTCATTCTCAATGGCAGCGCGGCGAACGACAAAGAGACGCGGCGCGTGTCGGAGCTGCTCGACCGGGTGCGTTCGGCGGCGGGCATCGAGAGCAAGGCGCGCATCGAAAGTGCGAACGATTTTCCCACCGCGTCGGGCCTCGCTTCGAGTGCGTCGGGGTTCGCCGCGCTCGTCGTCGCGGCCGCCAAGGCGGCCGGACTCGATTGGGACGCATCTCAGTTGAGCGATCAGGCGCGCCGATCATCGGTGTCGGCGGCGCGATCCATCTTCGGCGGTTTCGCGACGCTGGGTGCGGGCGTGCCCGACCGCGATGTGTTGTCGGCGGAGCCTATCGAAGGTTCGATCGACTGGCAGGTAGCGATCTCGGTGGTGGTGACGACGTTGAAGCAGAAGGACGTCGGCTCGACGGAGGGGATGGCGCACACCAGCGCGACCAGCCCGTATTATCCAGCGTGGGTCGCCAACGCACCGCGGCTTTTCGAGCGCGCACGGCGCGCCGTCGGCGCGCGCGACTTCGAGGCGCTCGGCGTGGTCGCCGAGGAGAGTGCCTTCGCCATGCATGCCTCGGCCATGGCCGCTGCGCCAGCGCTCATCTATTTCAATCCCGTGACCCTCGCCGCTATCGAGCGCGTGCGCCGACTGCGACAGGCAGGAACGCAGGCCTACGTGACGATCGACGCGGGACCGCACGTGAAAGTGCTTTCGCGCGCAGCGGACGCCGCCGCCGTCGCGACGGCGATGCGCGAGGTGGCGGGGGTGGAGAAGGTGCTCATCGCCGCGCCGGGCGGTCCCGCCGCAGCAAGGGGCGAACGGCCATGATGGCGCGTGCCCCCGGCAAGGTGGTGCTCTCGGGAGCGTACGCCGTTCTGGAAGGTTCGGCCGCCTTGGTGGCCGCCGTCGACCGTTACGTCATCGCTGACGGCCGGCAGGAAGCGGAGTTCGTGACCCCCGAAGTTCGCGAGGCGCTCGACAATCGCGGCGCGATCCGCGCGCCCTGGTTCGATGCGCGAGCCCTGCGCGACGAGGCAAGTGACCGCAAGCTCGGGCTCGGTTCGAGCGCCGCCATCCTCGTCGCCTCCTTGGCGGCGCTCGAGCTCGGAACCGAACCGATGCTCGACGATGCCACGCTCGCCCGGCGCGTCTTCGACGCTGCGCTCTGCGCGCATCGGATCGCACAAGGAGGGGGCAGCGGCATCGACGTGGCGGCCAGCGCGTTCGGCGGCATTCTGCGTTTTCAACTTCCCACCGAGGCAGGCGTGCTCCCCACCACGACGCAGGTAGAGCTGCCGAAACCGCTCGTCATCCGCGTTTGGTCGAGCACGAGTGCGGCCTCCACGAGCGTCATGCTGGCCGGGGTGGCCGCCCTGCGAAAGGCGCGGCCGAGCGAGCACCGCGCCATCCTCGACGAGCTCGCCAGCGCGGCCGACGCCGCCGCAGAAGCCAGGACGGGAACGGCTTACATCGCGGCCTGCCGCCGCCAGCTGGCCGGGCTGGCGTCGCTCGGTAGGCTTGCGCATGTGCCGATCGTCACCTCCGAGGTCGCCGAGCTCGACCGCGCCGCGCAGCTGGCCGGCGCCGCGGTTCTGCCGTCGGGAGCGGGTGGCGGCGACATCGTCCTCATGGTCAGCGAGGAGCCGCCGAATGCCGACCTCGAAGACTCGGCGCGCAGGCTCGGCCTCGTGCCCCTCAGCCTTGCGCTCGGCGCCCGCGGGGTCCACGCCTTCACCGAGTCGCCCGTGGGAGATCGGAGAAACGAGACTTCGCCATGAAGACACGCAGCTCACGCTTACGGGGCCTCTACAAGATGAAGGTCGCCGAGCGACGTACCCTCATCGCGGAAGCAGCGGGGATGCCGGTCGCCGAGCTCGCCGCCGCACTCGACTCAGGGGGACTCACGCCCGAAACAGCCGACAAGTTCGTGGAGAACGTGCTGGGAACGTATGCGCTCCCCTTCGGCGTCGCCGTCAACGTGCGCGTCAATGGGAAGGACTACATCGTTCCCATGGTGGTGGAAGAACCAAGCGTCATCGCCGCCGCGTCGAACGCCGCCAAGATGGTGCGCGCGGGCAGTGGATTCATCGCCGATGTCGACCCGTCCATCATGACTTGCCAAGTGCAGCTCTTCGACGTGACCGACGAGGGGGCCGGCGCGGCGGACATCTTGCTCGAGAAAGAGGAACTGCTGGCGATGGCCAACCGCGCCGTGCCCGGGCTCGTCGAGCGCGGCGGGGGTGCGCGCGATCTCGAGGTGCGCCACCTCGACGGGGGCATGCTGGTCGTGCACATCTACGTCGATTGCCGCGACGCGATGGGCGCCAATCTCGTCAACAACGTCGCCGAAGCGGTCGGCGACCGCATCGCCCAGCTCGGCGGTGGCAAACGCGGGCTGCGCATCCTTTCCAACTTGTGCGACCGCCGCTGCGTGCGCGTGCGCGCGCAAATCCCGGTGCATGCGCTGTCCACCGAGACGCACGGCGGCGGCCTCGTCATCGACGGCGTCATCAACGCGTCACGCTTTGCCGAGCTCGACCCCTATCGCGCCGCCACCCACAACAAGGGGATCATGAACGGCATCGACGCGGTGTGCATCGCTACCGGCAACGACTGGCGCGCGGTCGAGGCCGGCGCGCACGCCTTCGCGGCGCGAACCGGCGTCTATCGACCTCTCGCGACTTGGCGCGCGGCCACGGACAAAGACGGCGCCGAGGTGCTGGAAGGCTCGCTCGAGCTTCCGCTAGCGCTCGGTTCGGTGGGAGGGACGCTGCGCGTTCACCCGGCCGCGCGGTTGGCTCTTCGCCTGCTCGGCATCACCTCCTCCGCCGAGCTCGCGACGGTTGCCGCTTCGGTGGGCCTTGCTTCGAACCTCGCCGCGGTGCGCGCGCTGGCGACGGACGGCATTCAGCGGGGGCACATGTCGCTCCATGCGCGCTCGGTGGCTGCCGCGGCAGGCGCCATCGCGGCCGAGGTGGAGCAGGTGGCGTCAGCCATCGTCGACGCCCGCGACATCACCATCGAGGGCGCGACCCGCGCGCTGCGCGCGATGCGCACGGGGTTCGAGAAAGATCCGTGATCTCGGCGAATCCAAGCCTCTCTGCGTCGTTCACGGCGTTCGTGCTCTTGGCGACGGCCTGCGCGTCGTCGACGGCCGTGACCCGCAGCGTGGGAGGGCGGCTCGTGCACGGGCGCTTCGTGACCGACGACGCGTATACCGCGTACCTGCGCGGCGCTCTCCTCGAGGAGCAAGGCAATCGCGAAGCTGCGCTGACCGCCTACACCGAAGGCGCCCGGCACGATCCGGACAGCCCGGAGCTTCTGACGAAGATCGGGGCGCTGATCTGCGATCGACAAGAAGGGGCCGGAACGGCGGCGATCGGAAAGCCGGGAGCGGCCTTCGACCGAGCGGCAGCGATCGATCCGGCCTACGAGGAAGCGTGGACCGAGCGCGCGCGATGCAACTTGAAGCGCGGCCAGCTCGCCGCCGCCGAGCACGCCGCGCGGATGGCCGTCTCGCTCGATCCGGATCGCATCGAGCCCGCGTTGCTCTTGGCGCTCGTGCTCGAGCACCGCGAGCGCATCGACGAAGCCGCCCGGTGGCTCCAGGGGCTCGTCGTTCGCTACCCGGCGTCGGCCGCGGCGCAAGAGGCGATGGCGGCGTTCGCGGAGCGCACCCACGACGAAGCGCGCCGCGCCGCTGCCGAGCGCGCGCTCGCCGAGCTCGGTGCTCGAACGAACCGCAGAAACCGCGCCGTGAAAGTGCGGCCTACCGTCGCCGATGTCGATGCCGCCATCGCCCGCGGGGCATTCGATGACGCGCGGCGGCTCGCGCTTTCGGCGCGCGTCTCGAGCGGGGCGCTCGCGCTGCGCGCCGCTGCGGTCGGCGCGGCGGCGTTCGCCCAGTCGCAAGCGGAGCTCGTTCTCGCCGCCGACCCACGCGACGCAGATGCGCGCGTCGCCGCTGCCATCGCCGCCGACCTTCTGCGCGACGACGACGCGCTCGCGCGCGCCATGGCGGAGGCGCGTCTCGTCGATACGACCATCTCCCCGCTCGCCCACTTGCTCATGGCCGAGCTGCTGGAGCGCCGCGTCGGCCCCGACGCCAGGAAGGCCTGGATGGACGCCGTGGGAACGCCGATGAACGAATCGGTCGACGCGCTGGCGCGGGAAGTCGCCAAGCGCCGCTGACCGCCCTTTGACGACATCGGTGTTAACACCTTTCCATTGCGTGCCATCGTCATCGAGGTAGCCTGAAAGGATATGCGAAAGACCCTCGCCCGAGCGGCGGCGTTGCTCGCGCTGCCCATCGCCTGCAGCAGCGGATCGCCCATCGTGAGCGACGCCGGGGCGCCCGGCGATCCCACGCCGTCGAGCGACACGGGAGCTCCCCTCGCAAAGACCGTCCGTCGCACCCGGCCCGAGATCGGCCCATTGCCCGTAGCGGATGCGGAAACCCAGCGTCGCATCGCCGAGAAGCTCGCCGAAGTCGAATCGCTCACCACCCAGCAATTCGCCGCGCGCTACCCGACGTCCTTCGCAACGGCCATCGGTTACGACCCGGCGACGGCCGTCCACATGGATCGTATTCAAGCGTCGGCACTTCGCCTGAACGACGGCGAGCTCGCCATGCTGAAGGAACGCGGCTTCGTCATCACCGACAGAAACCGCTACCCCCATTTCACCTACGGCTACCGCGCCATCTACGCCGAGCACCTTCCTCTTTACGTGTCGGCCGATTCCATCCTGGAGGCGGTGCACCGCTCGTACGACGACATCCTCCAGAGCATCGAGACATCATCCCTGAGCTCCGCGGTGTCGTCGATGCTCGATGGGGCTTACGGCGCGCTCGCGGCGATGCCGGCGGGCGACACGCGGCGCGACCTCGATCTCTACTTGTCCGTCGCCCGTAGCCTCCTGACCAGGTCCCAAATGAGGCCGACGCTCGGCGGCGATGCCGCCATCTTCGATGCCATCATGGCGGCCGCCACCGCTGCATCCGGGGTCGTCACGGTGCCGCTCTTCGGCACGGAGCGCGCGGAGGACTTCTCGCAGTTCACGCCGCGCGGCCACTACGTCGATTCCGGGCTGGAAGGCTACTTCAAGGCAATGATGTGGCTCGGGCGCACGGATTTCCGTTTCTTGGAGACGCAGCCCGGCGGATCGCAGGTTCTGCGGCGGCGCCAGGTGGTGGCGGCTTTTGCCCTGCGCGAGCTGCTCGATCAAGCACGGATGCAGACGTACCGCTGGGTCGACGACACCATTCGGTCCTTCGTCGGCGATCAGGACTACCTGACCATCGATCAGCTGACGCCCCTGGCCGACATCTTGAAGATCTCCTCCCATTCCGACATCGAACGACTCTCCGACGACGAGCTCACGGTCGGACTGCGCAAGATCACCTTCGGACAACAGCGCATCGCGAGCCATCTCATGATGGGCGGGTCCGGGAACGTGACGCTCCCCCTGTCCCTGTCGTTCGCTTTCTTCGGACAACGGTACGTTCTCGATTCGCACGTCTTCTCCCTTCTCGTCTACGACCGCGTGCCCGCTCGCGGCCGGCCGCTGCGCCTGATGCCCCAGGCATTCGACGTCGCGTTCGCCGCGCTCGGCAACGATCACGCGGGCGCGCTGCTCGCTCCCGAAATCGCGATGTACGAATACGCACCCTATCTGGCCTCGGCGCGAATCATGGCCGATGAGCACGGGAGCGCTTACTGGCAATCCAATCTTTACAATCTTTGGTTGTCGGCCTTGCGTGGCCTGTCCCCCCCCGCCGACCTCGCCACGAACGACAACAGCGGCCTCTTTCGCGTGGCGCGGACCGAACCATGGAGCCGCCGCATCTTGAACACACAGCTTGCCTCCTGGAGCGAGCTCCGCCACGACACGATTCTCTATTCCAAACAGTCGTACACCGGCATCCCCGTCTGCGAGTTTCCCGACGCTTACGTCGACCCGTATCCGAAGTTCTACGCGGCTCTCGAAGCACTCGCCGCACGCGGGCGCGAGATGATTGCGCGCGTGCCGCAGAGCAAGCCCGGCGTTCGAGAGTATATCGACACCTACTTCGCGACGCTCGGCTCCGCGGTCGGCATGCTGCGCCAGATGGCGGAGGCCGAGCTGTCCGGCGCCCAGTTCACCGCCGCGCAGCTCGAGTTCATCAACCAAGCCGTTGCGCTACGCGCGGGCGGCTGCACGTCTCAAATAACAGGCGCGACGGGATGGTATCCCGCCCTCTACTATTTGAACCAGGAGTCCGTCCAGCGCGATCCCGTCATTGCCGACGTCCACACGCAGCCGGCGGACGGCGCGGGCAACCTGGTCGGCAAGGTTCTTCACGTCGCGACGGGCGACCCCCGCCAGATGGTCGTCACCACCGACACCTGCGGCGGACCGCGCGCCTATGTCGGAGTCGCATCGTCGTACTTCGAGAAAATCACGGAGGGCTTCGTCCGCTTGACGGACCAGGAGTGGGCGGCGAGCATCCATAACGGCAATCCGGCCGACATGCCGTGGATGGCGGATTTGGTGGCGCGGTAAGACGCGCTCGTGCGATCGCGCGCCGACTACTGGCAGAAGTGATAGCTGGTTTGCGTGTTGCCGCAGAAAATGTCTCCCGAGCAGGTGGTTCCGGCGGAGCAGTCGGCGTTGCTGTTGCAGGCTTGTCGACAGATGTTGCCAATACAAGAATAGCCAGCAGCACAATCGCTTATCGCCGCGCAAGATCCCGAGGTCACGGGGCCGGCGACGAAACACGTTCCAGGGTTGACCATCATGCCGTTGCAGCTGGCGTCGCATTTGAATCCTGGCCCGCACACGGCCGACCCGGCCCGCGTGATATCGGAGCACAGCCTTTCGCAGTACTTGCCCGAGATCGTCCCGCTGCAGGAGGTGTACGACCCCTGGCATCGAGAGCCGGTGGCACACTCGGAATCGATCGTACAGGTCCGTCGACATACGTTCAGATCGGGTCCGTATTTGAGGCAGAACATGCCCGACGCGCAATCGGCTTCGGCAGTGCAGGCCACGCCGTCGGCGGCGCTACCGGCCGGGAAACAGGCATAGGCCGCGGGGGCGCAGGCGGAAAGGGAACACGTCTTTCCTGGGCCGCACATCGCGGTTCCGGCGGGCGACTCCGCGCTGCAAGTCGGACCGGCATCGGCGCCCGCAGCTCCTCCCGTGCCTCCGCTGCCACCAGGCGGACCGCTGTCCATCATCGCACCGCCGCGACCACCGCCGGACACTCCTCCGCTTCCTCCCGTCGGCCCGGCGCCCCCTTTGCCGGCGTCGCCACCTGCTCCCCCACTGCCCGTGGCGCTGCCTCCTGCTCCCCCGCTGCCGCCGGTGCCCGTGGCGCTGCCTCCCGTGCCGCTGCCCGTCGCCGATCCCTTGTCGACGCTGTAGTCGTCGGCGCCGACGATGGCGGCGCACCCGGCCGTCGCCGCACCGAGGAAGATGGACATGAACCCAATGCGCTTTGCATTCATCGTTTTCACGAGCATGGCGGCGATGCCCCCCATCAAAAGGAACCAGAAAGTCCGAACGACGTGGGACCGACGAACGGCGTCAGCCTGGCATGTGCCGGCGCGGTCTTCGTGTCGGCGGCGCTCGACGATTTGGAGACGAGCAGCATGATCACGCCGGCGCCGAGCGCCACACCCCCCACCGCGAAACCGACGGTGGAGAGGGTGGCCGAGGTGTGCATCGCGTCGATGTCTCCCTGCGCGTCTGTCGGACAATGCGACTTGTCCGGCTTGCACACGCCGTCGAGCGACGATTTCTTGCTGAGCACCATGGCGCCGAAGATCGATCCCACCGCGACGCCGACGACGCCCGTTCCGAGCAAAATGTACGCGGGCACCTTGGAGGAGCCCGAGCTGGAAGCTTCCGCTCCGACCGGCGCGTCCGGGCCGGCGGGGTACGCATGGGCCGACGGCTCGGGCGCGGGCCCCGCAGCGCTGCCGGGAGAAGGGCCGGCAGCCGGCGTCGAACCGGGCGGCACGCCCACGTCCGCCGCGCTGGCGTTCGGATCAGGCTCGAGACGCAGGCTCACCGATCCGGTCGCCCCTTCTGCCAACGTCGCCTCGGCTCGCGCGGTGCGATAACCGGACGCCGCGGCTTCGATCTTGTGCACGCCCGGGTCCGCCGGGCGATCGAGATCGAGCGTCGCGGTGGAGATCGGCTCGCCGTCCTGCGTCACGGTGAGATTGACTCCCGGCGGCGCATCGACGTGGATCTTGATCTTGGCGAGCTTGGG
>DATHES010000063.1:0-26231 GCA_035318465.1 Polyangiaceae bacterium | reverse complement strand
ACGAAGCCTTGGCCTTCGTTCCGCCCACCTCTTCCGGATCGAGCCCCAGCAAATCCCGGCTGAGCGCCGTAAGCTCGTCGAGACTGAAAAGACGCTCGATTTCGCCGCGAAGAATCTCGATATCCATACTCGCTCCCTTGGGTGCTTTTGACCAGACTCTCTTAGCACTACTGCATCAGTTCTTCGCCAATACCAGCTCCCGATCGGCCGATTCGGCGTGGACCCCACGTAAGATGCGGCGAGGCAGCCGCGCGGCCGAATCGACGGGATGGCTGCGAGGGCTCCCCTCATTAGGCCAGCTGAAAGGGAATTTTGCCTGTTCGGTCAGTCCTTGAGTGGTCGCGTGGCTACCTTCGATGATCGACCTGGCAGCGAGAATCTGACGCCGTAGTCTTTAGCCCACAAGGGGGTGCCTTGGCTCGTCTCTTGGCTACGAAATCTGGACGGGCGATCACAAAATGCGCGAAACGCCCGTATTCAATCAGCGAAGGAAAAAATCGATGCACTTGATTTCTTGTGCCTGAAGGCGACCTGTGAGAGGGTTTTTCACGGTGCCGCGCGTTTTCCTGCTCGTCGAACGGATCCTCCCCATCGCCATCCTCGCCATGGCCGTGGTCGGCGCGCCCGCCATGATGCTCGCGCCGGAGGGTCTACCTCGTTTGCGGTCGTTGTCCAAAGAGCTCGCCCACGTCCAGAGCGAGAACGCCGACCTCCGGCAGCAAATCCGGCACCTGCGTGGTCGGGTCCAGCACCTACGGGACGACCCCGCCGCGGTCGAGCGCATCGCTCGCGACGAGCTCGGGCTGGTCCGGACCTCCGAGGTAGTGTTCCAGTTCCCCCGCCGCTAGCGCCGGGCGGTTAGCGCGCGGCACCGGCGAGCCTCGTCCCCGCGAAAATTCAGCAAAACTTCCGATCTCGCGGGGTGAGCGGAGCTGATGATAACGTAGCGCGGTGTCCATCGAGCTCGGGCGTCGCCTGATTGCAGCGGGCGCCGTCCCCCCGTCTGAAATCGAAGCCGGCTTTTATCGCCAACTCATTGCACAAGTTCCGTTCGTGCGAGCCATGCTGGAGCTCGGGCACCTCACCGAGGAGGTGCTGGAACGAGAGCTTGCCAACGGCATGGTTCCATTTCTCGCGACCATCGTCCCACTCCCGGCGCTCGTCGACGAGCTTCCCAACCAGATGTGCCGGCGGCTCATGGCCGTTCCGGTTCGCCGCGACCCTCGCACGGGGCTCATCGACGTGGCCGCCGTCGACCCCTTCGATGCGCACATCCCGTACGAGTTTTCGTATCACCTGAAGAGCGAGGTTCGCGTCCTACGGGCGTCCCTCGCGGACATCGAGCAGGCCCTGGGTCGCATCGACCGCGGCGAATACTCGGCCAGCGTCATCCTCCGAAAATCGGTCCGCCCTCCCGGTTATGCCACCCCGAGCGCGCCGCCTCTCCGCAGTGACCGTCCCATCCCCCTCGTACGCAAGTCGAAGCGCAGCCAGTCCGTCGAGGTCCATCCGGTGCGCAATGTCGCGGGACCGGCGGACGACGAAGGGCCCCCGGCGGACTTCCGATCTCCCCATGTGCCTCCGGCACCTTCGATACCGACCCTCGTCGGCACCCATCCCCCCCTCGTTCGGCGCACGCGTCAACAAACAGCGCCCGGTCCGCCCGGCGTCCCCGCCCGCCAAGAGCCAACTCCGGTCCCCGCAAGTGTCCGGGCGCGACCGGAGGTCCCTGTTTCCGTGCCGAGCATGCGCGGTCGACCGGAAGTGCCGAGCGGATCGCCTCCGAGCATGCGCGGTCGACTGGAAGTGCCGAGCGGATCGCCTCCGAGCGTCAAGGGTCGGCCGGAAGTGCCCGGCGCAGCCAAGGGGCGTCCCGGGCCCCCGCCGCCGCCCGCCAAGGTTCCGACCCCGGCGACCGCGGGGACCGGTGCGAAAGCCCGCTCCGGGACCTCGGCGCGACCGGCCCCCGTTTCTCCCCCCAAGAAAGCGGCGTCCCTCGCCCCGCCGTCCGCTGCTGCGACGGCACCTTCGCGCGCTCGACCCGAACCTGCGGGCACGTCGCCCGTTCCTGCGCGCAGCGCGCACGGCGCGAAAAGTCGCGCGAGCAGCTCGCCGCCAGCGACCGCGCGGGGGCCCTTTTCACCACGGGCCCCCGCCGCCCCCTTCGCCGACATTGGCGGCGTGCTCGCCGCGATCCAGTCGGCCACGACGCGCGACGACGTCATCGATTGTCTCATCGTGGGAATGAGCACCGTGGCGCGACGGGTTGGTGTTTTCTCGGTAAAAAAAGGGCACTACCGCGGCGTCGCCTGCAACACCGAGCTCGGCGATCCCGCGCTCTTTCGCGCTATCGAAATCTCCACCGAGGCAACGACCGTGCTGGGCATCGCGGCCACGAGCGGTTCGTACCTCGGGCCGCTCCCTGTCACCCGGCCGCATCAGGATCTCATCGCTTTCATGAAAGACGCCTCTACCGAAATTGCCGCCTCGCTCATTCGCGTGGCCGGTCGGCCCGCCGTGATCCTCTTCGTCGATGGTCTCGGCGATGCGATGATCGCCACCCGCCGGGCCGAAGAGTTGGGACACGAAGCGAGTCTCGCTTTCTCGCGCATCTTGACGGACGCCAAAGCAAGCCGGGGGCGCGCATGAGCGACCCCAAGAAAGACCCGACGGGGGCACAGGCGGCCGCCTATCGCGCGGCGCGCGCTCGGCGGCGCCAATCCGCGAAATCGCCGCCCCCGCCGCGCCCCGAGCCTGGGCTCTACGCCGCGGGCTACGACCCCGCCGACATCTACGGCCCCGACGATCTCGAGGCGGCCGGCTTCGATCCGCTCCAGGACCTCGGGTTGCCCGGCGAACCCCCCTTCACGCGCGGACCGCAGCCGGACATGTACCGATCTCGTCTCTGGACCATGCGCCAATACGCCGGGTTCGGGACCGCGGAGGAATCGAACCGCCGTTATCACTACTTGCTCGCGCAAGGTCAGACGGGGCTGTCGGTCGCCTTCGATTTGCCGACGCAGATGGGGCGCGACTCCGACGACGTGCGCGCCCGCGGGGAAGTCGGGCGCGTCGGCGTCGCCATCGACACCATCGAAGACATGCGCCTGCTGCTCGCGGGCCTACCGCTCGACGCGATCTCGACGTCGATGACCATCAACTCCACGGCGGCCATCCTGCTCTGCCTCTACATCGCCGTCGCCGAGGAGCAGGGGGTTCCCCGCGCCGCGCTGCGCGGTACGATCCAGAACGACATTCTCAAGGAATACATTGCCCGAGGGACTTATATCTATCCCCCCGAGCCATCGCTCCGCCTCGTGAGCGATGTCTTTGCCTTCGCGGGGCGCGAGGTGCCCAAATGGAACACCATTTCCATCAGCGGGTACCACATGCGCGAGGCGGGGTGCGACGCCATCCAGGAAGTCGCCTTCACCCTGGCCAACGGCATCGAATACGTGAAGACCGCCATCGCCAGTGGCCTCGATGTCGACGACTTCGGCGGGCAGCTGAGCTTCTTCTTCAACGGGCACAACTACTTCCTCGAAGAAGTCGCCAAGTTTCGCGCGGCGCGGAAGCTATGGTCCGAGATCATGGCCGGCCGTTTCGGCGCCAAGACGCAGAAGGCTCTCGCGCTGCGCTTCCACTGCCAGACCGCTGGCGTGACGCTCACCGCGCAGCAACCGATGAACAACGTCGTGCGCGTCGCCCTGCAGGCCATGGCGGCGGTGCTCGGTGGCGCGCAATCGCTCCACACCAACTCTTTCGACGAAGCGCTCGGCCTTCCCACCGAAGAAGCCGTCACCATCGCCCTTCGCACGCAACAGATCATTGCCCACGAGACCGGCGTGCGCGACATCGTGGACCCCTTCGCCGGAAGCTACGCGGTGGAAACGCTCACACGCCGCATCGAAAGTGGCGCGCGCGACTACATTGCCCGTATCGACGAGATGGGTGGCATGGTGCGCGCCATCGAGCTCGGCTTCGTGCAGCGCGACATCCAGGCCACCGCCTATGGTTACCAGCTCGACATCGAACACAAGCGCCGCGTCGTCGTCGGCGTGAACGAGTTCGAAAGCGAGGGCCCCAAAGTCCCGGTCGCCAAGATCAATCCACGCGTCGAGGTCGAACAAGTGGAGCGCCTGGCGCGTTTTCGCGCGGGGCGCGCGTCGGCCACCACCGCGCGGACCCTCGAGCGCGTCGAGCGAGCGGCGCAGACGAAAGACAACCTGGTGCCGCTCGTGCTGGACGCGGTGCGGGCCGGAGCGACGGTGGGGGAGATCAGCAACGTGCTGCGCAAGGTGTGGGGGGAATACGTGCCGCCCCTCGCGATCTGAGGCACCGCGGGACGGGCACCACCCTGCCACACTCTCGCCAGTTGGCGCCAAGGTCAGGAAGAAAGCCACTTCCGACGTGGTTCGCAGGTGCGGAAAAGGCGAGCCACGAGGCAAAGGTCGTAACCGTGGCTCTTGAAGAGAAGAGACATTTCCGCAACCCTCTAAAGGAGTGACATTTATTTCCGACAGCAATGCCGCGCCCAGTGAGGCGCGGCCGTCGGCGCGGGCCAAGTGGGCGTGGTGGACCATCGTAGCGGCCTGGCTGATCGTCGTGATCGGCGGCATGTTTGGCGTCATTCGATACTCGAACACGTCGAGCGCGGTGGATGTCGCTCCCCCAGAATGGCCGGCCGCGAGCCACCTTTCGCGATCGCCCCACCAGCCGACGCTCGTCATGTTTGCGCATCCGCACTGCCCCTGCACCCGCGCCAGCATCGCCGAGCTTTCCAAGCTCGCGGCGCGGCTGCCCGATAAGCTCGCGGTGCATGTCCTCTTCATGCGGCCATCCGGTGTCGACGAGCGATGGCAAGAGACGGATCTTCTTCGACGCGCCCGTGAAATCCGAGGGGTGGTCACCCAGATCGACGACGACGGCAGCGAGGCGCTGCTCTTTCACGCGAATACGTCGGGAGAAACGTTGCTCTATGGCAAAGACGGGCGGCTTCTGTTCCATGGAGGATTGACCCCCTCGCGCGGGCACGAAGGGGACAACCTCGGCCTCACCCGCGTCGTCTCCCTGGTCACGACGGGCGCTTCCGACAAGCCGGAAAGCGCCGTTTACGGTTGTTCGCTCCTCGACGCGGGTCCCGGCGCGCCGTGAGAAAGCTGAGGAGGGTCTCGTGACGGAGCACGCTTCGTTCGGTTACGTGGAGACGCGAGCGCGCGAGCTCTTCGATGGCGAACGTTCTTTGATCACGAGGCGCACCGATCGCCTATTTGCGCGCCTTTTGGTGGGCGAATGGATCTTCGGGATTGTCATTGCCGTCACGTTCTCGCCTTACGCTTGGGCGGGGCGGTCGCGCGCGATTCACGAGCACGTGTACGCGGCCGTGCTTCTCGGAGGTTGTATCGTCGGCTTGCCGGTGGCGCTCGCCACCTTCCGGCCAGGGGCGGCTCTCACGCGGCATGTCATCGCCGTTGCCCAGTTGCTCTACTCCGCGCTGCTCATCCACCTCACGGGAGGACGGATCGAGACCCACTTCCATGTCTTCGGATCGCTGGCATTCTTGGCGTTTTATCGAGACTGGAAGGTGCTGGTGCCGGCGACGATCGTCGTCGCCGCCGACCACATCGTTCGCCAGGTGCTGTGGCCGGAGTCGGTCTACGGCATCCCCAATCCCGAGTTGTGGAGACCCATCGAGCACGCATTCTGGGTCGTCTTCGAGGACGTCTTTTTGGTGCTGTCGTGTATCGCTTCGACCAACGACATGCGAGTCGCGTCGCGCCGCCACGCCGAGGTCGAATTCAAGGGTCAGTTCCTGGCCAGCATGAGCCACGAGATTCGTACGCCGCTCAACGGTGTCCTCGGCATGACCGAATTGCTCTCGCGCACCGATCTGTCGCCGAAACAGCGGCAGTACGTGCAAGCCGTCCAGGCATCGGGGACCGGACTCCTCCTCGTCCTCAACGATATTCTGGACCTTTCCAAGATCGAAGCAGGCAAGGCCGAGCTGCAGAAAATCGAGTTCGACGTTCGTGTCGCCATGAAGGTCGTTGCCGAGCTCATGGGCACGCTGGCCGACCCGAAGAAGGTGGAGCTCATCTGCACGGGCCCCGCCGACCTGGCGTCGAATGTCAAAGGGGATCCCGATCGTCTCAGGCAGATCTTGAACAACCTTGCCAGCAATGCGCTCAAGTTCACCGAGCAGGGCCGGGTGGAGATCATCGCGCGCGTTGCCGCACAGACCGAACAGGACGTAGAGCTGCGGTTCGAAGTGACGGACACCGGCGTGGGAATCGCCGAGGAGATGAAGGAGCAGCTTTTTCATCCCTTCGTCCAGGTGGCCGCCTCGCGCTCGCAGCGAGCGGGTGGCTCCGGGCTCGGCCTCACCATTTGCCGGCGCCTCGTGGAGATGATGGGCGGTCAGATCGGTTTTACCAGCCGCGTCGGAGTGGGAAGCACCTTCTGGTTCGTGCTCTGCTTCGCGAAAGGGCAAAACCTGGCCGCCGACGTCGCGGCTGCGAAGAGCCCCGAGGCCAATCGGGAGAACCGCCACCTGCGTCTGGCTTCGCCTCCGCCGTCGCGGCCCGTTGCGGGCCCGAGGGTCCTCGTCGCCGACGACAGCGTGGTCAGCCGTCAAATCACGTCGGAGCTTCTCGAGCAACTGGGATACGAAGTCGACCATGCCGTCGACGGCGTGCAGGTGTTGCAGGCCATCGAATCCAGGTCGTACGCCGCGATTCTCATGGATTGCCAGATGCCGAAAATGAGCGGGTACGATGCCACCAGGGAAATGCGCCAGCGGGAGCGCGGCAAGCGAACGCCCATCATCGCAGTGACGGCGCACGCCATGGCCAGCGAGCGCGATCGTGCGCTCGAGGCAGGAATGGACGAGTACCTCACCAAACCGCTCTGTCCGGAGGAGCTTGCCGCGGCCATGCGGCGCTGGACGGGGGAGACCGAAGTAGGCGTCGAGGTTTTGAGCTCCCGATCGCGTCGGACGACGAAGGTGACCAAGCTCTTTTTGCACGACTTATCGGAACGTTGGTCGCGGCTTCATCGGGCCATCGATCTGGACGACGCCAGCGAATCGAAAGCCCAGGCGCACGCGCTCAGGGGAAGCTCGCTCAGCATTGGCGCGCTGCGGCTGGCGAAGGCATTGGCCGATCTCGAGGCGATGTCGATCGTCGACGCGCGACTCGCTCTTGCGCGCCTCGAAGGCGAGGTGGAGTCCGTACGCCGCGCGCTCACGGCGGAAATGCATTTCGTCGACCCGCCAGCGGGCGCCGAGGTGGGGTGATGACGGCGCGGGCCCTGACCTTCCTCGTCGTCGACGACGATCGCGTCGTCCTCGAGGTCACCCGCGACCGGCTCGAGCGCGCGGGATTCGAGGTCGTCACGCGGGAAAGTGCCCTCGGCACATCCGTCTTCATCATGAAGGAAAGGCCCGATTACGTTCTGCTCGACGTGAACATGCCCGGCCTCTCGGGCGACGCCCTGGCCAAGCTCTTGAGGGGTCGCGATCCCCGATCCCGGGTCATCTTGCACTCGTGCTCCGATCGCAGACATCTTGCTTCCTTGGCCAAGGAATGCGGCGCGGTCGGCATCATCGAAAAGACGCATGACGAAAAGCACTTTCGCGCCCAGCTCGAGGTTTTCGTGGGACCGCTTGGATAAAACGGCGCCCTACCGCGCGTAGGTCGCGTCCGAGCCGACGTACGCGTAGTGCGCCTCGTCGATGCGCTTGCGTGTCTCCGGCGAGAGCACCTCTTTGCATCCGCGAACCGCCGCCTCCAGGTGCGCGAGCGATCCAGGGCCAATCAAGATCGAATCGACCCCCGCCCGCCCAGCCACCCACGCGTAGGCCAGCGTGACGAGGTCCATCGGCGCCGCCAGCTTCTCATAGGTCTCGACAACCTCGAGCAGCCGCTCCGTCCAGTACCGCCGCTGGTACATCGTGTTGGCGTCGAACCGCCCCCCCGCCTCCCACTTCGAGCCGGGCCGATATTTCCCCGACAGAAGGCCCCCTGCCAGGGGATTGTACACAGTCGAGTGAAGCCGGTACTTCGAGGTGAATTTGAAGTATTCGTATTCGAGCTGTCGAATGAGCAGATTGTAGATGACTTGCGACATGACGGGTTTGGCCAGGCCCGACCGTTCGCACAGCTGAAACATCTCCAGAATTTGCCAGGACGCGTAGTTGGAAACCGCCCACGAGCGGATTTTGCCGGCTTTGAGCAGGGTCGCGACGCCTTCGAGGGTGTCCTCGATGGGCGTCCGATGGTCGGGCGCATGTAGATAGTAGATATCGATGGTGTCGGTGCCGAGTCGCGAAAGGCTTTCCTCGCACGCTGCTACCACGCGCGCTTGGTCGAGCCCTTCGGCATCGCGGCCGCGGCGCGCCAGCCCGACCTTGCTTGCGACGAGGAACGCCTGGCGCCGCTTGGCGATGGCGCGTCCCACCACGCGCTCCGAGTCGCCGTCGTTGTAGACATTGGCGGTGTCGAGCAGCGTGATGCCGTGTTCCTCCGCGGCAGCGATGATGCGCCGCGCGTCGCCTTCCGCCGTTCGCTTGCCGAAGTTCATGGTGCCGAGCGCCAGCCGAGGGGGCGCGGAGGAAGGTCGAGGGGACGTCCAATCGGTGAGCGAAGCGGTGTTCATGCTGCTTTCGAAGGTATAGTGATGTGGCGAGGCTCCCACAACTCCGGGCTGCAAGTTGGCTTCGCGCGCGGCGCGCCTCGCCTGGTAGAGTGCAGGCGTGAAACGGAACAGCAAGAATTCGCGAAAGGCGAGCCCGCTACGCAGCCCCAAGCTTCCCGACGAGCTCGTTCCAATCGTGGACGCCGTGGTGGAGGTCGTCTTCGAGCGGCTCCGAAGCGCTACGGCGCCACCGAACACGACCAAGGGTCCGCCCCTCCGCCGCAAGACGGCCAGGCTCAATCTCCCTTTGCCGAAGCAGCGGACTGCGCTCGCCGAAGCCCTCGCCGATCTGCTGCTCGCCGATCTCGGCCGAAGGGCGCTCGCGCAGAAGAAGGCGAAGACGCGGGCCAGCGCTGCCAAGCCCCCTTCGCGGCGCGGTGTCCGGCCCCCGAAAACGCGGCGTGCCCGGATTTGAATTGAGGACGTTCTTGGTCGTGGAGAAATCGTCCGCCCCAAGACGGTTCACATGGGCTCCTCGTGGCTCAGGCAGTGCAAGGTTCCGAGCCCCCACACGAGGTCCGTGGCGTGAATGCCGACCACCTGCCGCTCCGGAAAAAGCTGGGACAAGATGCCTAGCGCCTCGCGATCACGAGGATCGTTGAAGGTCGGCACGAGGACGATCTCGTTGGCGATGTAGAAGTTGGCGTAGCTTGCCGGCAGGCGCATCCCATCGAACGCGACTGGCGACGGCATGGGCAGCTTGACCACCTCGAGACGGCGGCCTGCGGCGTCGGTCATGCCTTGCAGACGTTCGAAGTTCTCCGCGAGCACGGCGTGATTTTCGTCGCGCCGATTCTCCTCGTGAGCGATGACGACCGTGCCGGGACGAACGAACCGCGCCAGATCGTCGATGTGACCATGCGTGTCGTCGCCAGCGATGCCCCGCCCGAGCCACAGCACCTTGGTAACGCCGAGGTACGCCGCGAAAATCGCCTCCAGGGCGGCGCGATCGAGCCCGGGGTTTCGCTGCTGGACATCACCGAGCAGGCACTCTTCGGTGGTGAGCATCGTCCCTTGGCCGTCGCAATCGATGCTCCCCCCTTCGAGCACCACCCTCGTCGGTGACCGGTTGCCGCTTCGTCCGGAGGTGGTCGGCAGGAAGCGGCGCATCGAGCGATGCCTCGCCATGTGGGAGGGGACCCGGTTGTCGCGGCGAAAATTGGGGTATTTGGCCCAGCCATTGAAATCCCAATCGACCATCGCCACCTCGGCGTGTGATTTGACGAAACTCGGCGCGATATCGCGCATCCAGGTGCGATCGGTGGCGCAGCGCAGAAACTCGACGCGGTCGAGGTCGACCCCTGCCTTGCCGAGCGCGTCGCGTGCGCCCGCTTCGATACGCGGGCTTTGCACGAAAAAGCAGACTTGCTCGTGCGCGGCGAGCTTCTTCACGATCTCGGTGTAGACCCATACGATGGCCGACAGTTTGCCCGGCCAATCCGCGGCTTGATGCGGCCAACCGAGCCACGTCGCGCGGTGCGGTTCCCATTCCGCCGGTTGACGAAATCCGGCGGCGCTCGGCGCGTTCGGCGTTATTCGAGCCACCGTCGTGTCAACCCTTCGTAGGCGTCGATGCGGCGATCGCGGAAGAACGGCCAGTTGCGTCGCACCGATTCCGACTGCGCGGCGTCGCACTCGACCACGAGTACCTCTTCACGATCGTGCGATGCTCTGCCGAGGAGCACGCCCGAAGGATCGGCCACGAACGACGCGCCCCAGAAATCGAGTCCCGACGCTTGGTCACCTTCGTGTCCGACCCGGTTCACCGCGGCCACGAAGACCCCGTTGGCGATGGCATGCGAACGCTGGATAGTCTCCCAGGCGGCGTGTTGCGAGGGCCCATACTTCGCCTTTTCGGCGGGGTGCCATCCGATCGCGGTGGGGTAGACGAGCACATCTGCGCCTTGCATCGCCGTCAGCCGCGCCGCTTCGGGGTACCACTGGTCCCAGCAAACGAGCGCGCCCACCTTCCCGAAACGCGTAGGGAAAGCGCGAAAGCCGAGATCGCCGGGGGCAAAGTAGTATTTCTCGTAATAGAGCGGGTCGTCGGGAATGTGCATCTTGCGGTAGATGCCGGCGATGGTGCCATCGGCGTCGATGACGACAGCCGTGTTGTGGTGAAGGCCAGCAGCGCGTCGCTCGAAGACCGATGCCACGACGACGACTCCCGCCTCTTTGGCGATGCGGCCGAAGAGCTCGGTGGTGGGACCGGGGACCGCTTCGGCCAAGTCGAAGATCGCCGGGTCTTCGCGCTGGCAGAAGTAGGGCGTACGAAAGAGCTCCTGCAGGCAAATGATCTGCGCGCCTCGCTCGGCGGCTTCGCGCACTTTGGCCACGGCCTTCTCGAGGTTCTCCGGCGCGTTCGCGCTGCACGACATCTGCACGAGGCCGAGACGAAAGGACGGTAACTTCATCCGTCCGATATAGGCCGCGCAGCTCCGGCGCGAAAGGGGCTACCCGTAGCTACTTGGGATTCGCCAGCAGGGCCGCGGCGCGATCGCTGCACGGCCGATCGCCCATGTGCTTGCAGATCGCGCGCAGCATTCGTATTTCCTCGGGTGACGCGCGGCCGTTCCACACCTTGGGCTCGAGCTGCGCGCGCGCACGCGCTTCTCCGTCGCGGCCTTCGAGGGCGAGGTCGGCCGGGCGCGAGCTCGGGGTATCGCCCGCAGCGGCAGCCGGGTGCGACGCCGGAGGTGTGCTCCACGGGTCGGCCGCCAACACGGGCCGCGGGGGCTTGGGTGCGGGGGGCGGAGCGGGATCCATCGGAGGCGGCGGGGCGGCGGGCGGCGGTGCGGACGGTTTGTTGGCCTTGGGGAGCTCGTGGATGTCGGTGCCGAGGTAGTCGACGTCTTTCAATTTGTCCGCAGCGCTGCGGCGACGCGGGCCGTCGACGGTCGTCGCCTGGGCGACGGAGTTGAGCAGGATGCGTTTGGCCGCGACATCCTGCTCCTGATCCGCGCGCGCGAGCACGGAGTCGGCCCATCGCGCCTCGATGTCGCGCGCCTCGGGTCCGTCGCGAAGCGACGACGAGTTTGGCAAACCGGTGACGATACGGTTGTGGGCGAGGTCGAGATCGCCCTGTGCCGCAAGGTCTTTCGCTTCTTCCAGCACGGCTCGGATCGGGTCGAGCGGCGCGGTCGCGGCTTGGGCCGCCGATCCCGTCGCCACGCTGGCGGCGGGGGTTCCGTCGCGCCCTTTCGCGCGCTGCATGGCAAAAAGGCTCCCCACGACGACGAGCCCGACACCGGCGCCGAGCATCAAATTCTTTGCAAAGCGCGAGCGCCCGGCAGCATCCCCCATCAGTGAGTCGATCGAGGAGGTCGTTCCGAAGACGACGCCCGCGGGCGGCGGCGGGCGCACCGTGGCGTGCTCGACTTCGTCGGCCACTGGCTCGAGGCGGATCGCGTCGGACCCAGGGCGGTAAATCTGCCCGGCGCCGACGAACTTGAGCTTCACTTCGCCGAGCTCGATGAAATCGCCGGCTTCGAGCAGCCCCCGCTTGAGGAGCGATCCGTTGACGCGAACGCCATTGGCGCTCGCCTTGTCGATGATTTCATAGCGGCCTCCCCCGAGGGCGTGAATCTCGGCGTGCACCCGGCTGACGGAGGCATGCGCGATCGCCAGATCCAGCTCAGGAGCGCGCCCGATGCTGACCACGGCCGTCTGAATCACGAACTCCTGTCCCGGTTCGGGCCCCACCACCACGACCAGCCGATCCGGCTTGACCGCCGCTGAACCACCACCCGGTATGGTTGAGGCTTTGGTCGGATCCGTCGACGTCGCAGCCTGCTCTTCATCGGTGAAGGCGAGCCGGTAGTCGCCGACTTGCACGATGTCGCCTTCGGTCACGGTGTGCTCGCCGACGAGGCGTACGCCATTGACGTACGATCCATTGCGGCTGGATGTGTCGGTGATGACCCAGCCCGAGGGTTCTTGGCGGAGCGTGGCGTGGTGACGCGAGATGTTTCGCTCGGTCAACCGGACGGTGTTCTCCTCGCCACGGCCAATCGAGTACTCATCGCGGACTAGCGGGAGCGGGGTCCGCTTACCTTCGTCATCCTCTATTGTTAGCTTCCACATCCCGCGACGTCTCACGAAACCGGGAGCTCGATCCTCCCAGGATTCCACGATACGTTCAGTGTACAGATCCCCGAGCCAGAAGTGCAACGAACCGTTTCAGAGGTCCCTCCAGGTTCCTTGATGTTGAAGCAGCACGACCGATCCGTTTACCTCTGCAGGTTCGTCATGCCCGTGCCGGGAATACCTACCTCGTCGCCCGCGCTTGGGACCTCGCTTTCCTACGGCCCTCGCGTCACTTACGCACCGGTCACCGCACCCCGCGGCCGGAGATCGCACCCACGCGGGTCAACGGCAGGCCGGCACGCGACCCAGCGAAGCGGCCGCACGCGGCTGGCGCAGGAGACGCGGCCAGCGTCGGACCGCGGCTCGACGCGCCACGACGCGGTGCATCGGGAAGACTGGCTGAAGCGCGCCGCTTGGGCTATGACTTGAAAGGCTACCTGGATCCGGCATGAACCAGGCTTTTTACTACCTCTCCTCACCCTCTCCGCATGCCGCCCGAGCCGCAAGCGCGGCCCTCGACGTTTTGACTCGGCGCATCGTGCCGCAGCGACTCGGGCTGAAATTCCACGTCGAATCGAGCTCGCCGCGCCTTCTGGCCAAACTTCGTTCCCGAGCGGCCGATGCCCTCGTCATCGATGCGCGCGGCGAGAGCGGCGCGATCGAGCAGAGTCCAGCACTCTGCTTTTTGGACGAGCTTTTCGGCAACGACAACATCAGCGGACCTATCGGGCGCGAACAGATCTGGCTCGTGGTCAACCCCGACGAACGAGGTGCGCGCCTCGCTTTCGAAGCGGGTCGACTGCGCATCCTTGGTACCATCGCCAGGACGAACGCTGATTCCGTCTTCGTCGAAGTCGTGGACCTCGTCGGGCAGGCCCTGGCGCGCCAAAGTCACGGCAAGGTCGCGCTCTGTCTGGCCGGCGGCGGTATCGAGGGGCTCTTTTACGAGCTCGGCGCCCTGCGCGCGCTCTCCTATTTCCTCCCCGATATGTCGCTCTGCGACGTCGACATTCATTGCGGAATCAGCGCGGGAGCGATCCTGGCCTCGTTCATGGCGAGCGGGCTCGGTCCGCGTGAGATCGCGCGGGGCATGGAGCGCGGCGAAGGCAAGCTCGATCGGATCTACCGGCGCGACATCTTCGACCTGAACTACAAGGACTTCTTGGGTCGCTTCGGCACCACGGCTTGGGATGTCGTGCGGGCCAAACACACGCCGGCCTCCGCCGTCGCGGGGCTCGTCCCGAGCGGCGTTTTCGCCGGTGAGCGTCTGCGCGCCTACCTCGCGCGGCAGTTTGCCAAGCCGGGGATGACCGACTCGTTCCGCGAGCTTCGGCGACCGCTCTACGTCGGCGCCACCGACCAGGACACCGCCGAGCACGTCGTCTTCGGGAGCGAAGGATTCACCGACGTCCCCATCTCGCTGGCGGTGCGCGCGTCGGTCGCCCTCACCCCTTTCTACCGGCCGCAGAAAATCAAAAATCGCTACTACTGCGACGGCGGCTTCACCCGCACCACGAACATGCGGGTCGCGGTACAGGCCGGCGCGACCATGGTGATCCTCATCGATCCGCTGATTCCCGTCTACTCGGAGCAAGCGGGGTTCGTGCAGGGCAAGGGTGGGCTCTTTTCCGCCGCGCAGGGGCTCAAGGCGCTCATCGCCAGCCGCTTCGACAAGGCGGTGAGCACGCTGCGGGAGATGTACCCCCAGGTGACCTTCCACCTTTTCCAGCCCGACGGCGCCACGATGAAGGCGATGAGCGGCTCGCCCATCAAGTATTTCTATCGTCCCGGCATCGAAGAGCTCTCCTTCCGCGAGACGCTGCGCGACATCCGCGGGCGCCGCTTCGAAGGTTTGGCGCGCGACTTCGCGCGGCATCGCATCCGTTTCGTCGACCCCGACACGCGGCGGGTCAACACGGTCGGCGACGGCGTGCAGGTCGCGTAGCGCGCCACGGTCGCTGCGAGCATGAAGCGCGAAGTCCGATTCTGGGACAGCATGACGCGCGAGATCGTTCTCGCGCGTGCGCCGCGTCGCATCGTTTCCCTGGTCCCGAGCGATACGTACTCCTTGGTCGCGCTCGGAGCGGGCGAGCGTCTCGTCGGGCGAACGCGCTACTGCGTCGAGCCCGCCGCCGCGGTGGAGCGCATTCCGGCCATGGGGGGCACGAAGAACGCCGACGTCGAGACGATCGTCGCGGCGGCGCCCGACCTCGTGCTCGCCAACCGCGAAGAGAACACGAAGAAGGACCTCGAGCGCATCGCTCAAGCTGGCATCGCCGTGTACGTGTCGTTTCCCAAGCGGGTCGCCGACGGCCTGGCGCACCTCGGTCGAATCGTGCGGATGCTCGACATTGCCGCCGACGCCAGGGTAAAAGAGCGTCTGCGGGGCTACTACGAGGCGCTGCGCGAAGCGGAAGCGTCCGTCGAGCGCCTTCCTCCCGTCCCTTCGTTTTTCCCGATCTGGATGGACCCGCTCATGACCATCCATGGGGACACGATCATCTCCGACGTGATGCGCCTTGGCGGGGCGTCCAACGTCTTCGCCGATCGCGCCCGACGTTACCCGCTGGCCGCGGACCTCGGGCGAGCGGCTCCTTTGACCCCCGAGCAGGTCGAGAGCCGTGACACGCGCTACCCGCGCGTCAGCTGGGACGAGGTCGTGACACGTGCGCCCGAGCTCGTGCTCCTGCCCGACGAGCCGCACGACTTCACCGAAGCCGACGCCGCGCGGTTCCGGGCGCTCGACATTCCTGCCGCCAAGTGGTCTGACAACCTTGCCGGGGTGATCAAAGTCGATGGGAAGGACTTCTCTTGGTACGGCGCGCGCTGCCTGGAAGGGCTCGCGCGCGTTGCCGCCGTCATCGATCGCCATCGACGTCGCTGAGAGTTCGAACGCGCTCGAGCGCTGCGAGCTCTGGTCGAAACTGGGCACGCACTGGACGAAACAGGGCAGATGGGCGCGCAGGCCCGCGCCTCAAATGAGAAACATTCCGGATGTTTGCCCGCGTGACGCACCGTCGCACAGTTCCTGCACAGAAAAGGGGGGAGCGACCGCTGTCCGCGGTCCCCCTTATCCATCGCAAAGGAGCCAGACGGGAATGGACAACCAGCATCGAGATCCGCACGACCAACTGCGTGCGCTCTACCGATCGCTTCTCGAGCGGCAGTCGAACTTCGACGAGTTCAAGCAGTTGCTCTCGCTTTACCCGGAGTCGGTGTCGGACACCGCCCCCGAATCAGAGGAAGCAGCCTACATCCGCGCGCGCCTGAATTTTCGCATCTCGGAATGGGTCGACGGCAATTTCGATGGGCTCAGCGTGATGCAGGTGCTGCAGTGGCGAACCATCGTCGTTGAAGAACGATTCAACATTGCGCTCTCGCCGTGGAACGAATCGAGTGTCTGGTAACCGGCGTCCGATTGCGAAAACCATCCGCCGGAGCGCGCCGTAGGGAAACGACGAGGGAGCGGACGACGAGCCTCGTCTTCGCACGGGCGCCCCGCTCCGAGTCATCGAGAAGTCGTTAGAGAAGTCCTTGGGGGAAGACGACCTTCCGGCGTAGTCTGGAGGCGCCCAGCTTTCGTCCCTTCGCATCGAAGGAGACGGAGCAAATGCCATGGAACCCCGACCGCTGCAGCTGCGATGGCCCGTCGGCTTGATGGTCCTTTTCGCATTTTGTGTATTCGGGGTAGCGATCTGCGACGCCGTCGGGTTTCACGGTGCGCCCATCGCCGGCGTCTGGGTCGATCCTGATGCAGCCGTCTCCAACACGGGGCTGCCGAGTTGGGACGGCCTGCGCAAGGGGCTGCGGTTTCCGGATCGGATCTTGGAAATCGATGGGCAGGACATCACGCGACCGCCGCCCCATGCCTACCGCGCGGCGGCCTTCGACCGAGCGGTCACTCAGGCGGCGCGCGAAGGTCGATCTTCGGTCCACGTCAGAGTTCAGACCGCGGAGGGGACGCGCGAGATCGATCTCCTCATCGAACGCGTCAGTTCACTGGTCTGGTGGACCTATGGCGGCATCCTCTTTTTCAGCGGCATTCTTTACATTGCTGCGGCCGCGATTGCGCTTTCCGTGGCTCGCGGCCCGCTGCCCCGCGCCTTCGCCAAGCTCGCCTTCCTCTCGGCCCTGCTGAGCTTCACCTTCTTCGACCTGCACACAGCGCGGCACTTGGTACCCGTCATGCGTTTTTGCTATGCGATGGCGCCGGCGGCGATGATCGGCTTCGTCCTGCGATTGCCCGACGATACCGCGCTGATCGCGCGTTACCCCTGGGTGCCGCGCGCCCTCGACGGCGCGGGGCTCGCTCTTGCCGTCGCCTTCGTCTCCGCAGGCAGACAGGGGGAGGGCGCGGTGGGAATGGAGCGCGCCTGCACCTTGCTCTACGGTTTCGGACTCTTCTCGATGGCGGCCATCGTCACGCTTCGTTTCGTGCGCGCGCAGGGTCAACGACGTGACCTGCTGCGACCGCTCTTGCTCACGCTCGGCCTGCCGCACGCCCTCATCGCGGGCGCGCTCCTCATGCACGGGCCGGTCAAGGCGGCGGCCGACATCGTGGCGCTCCCGACGCTCACGCTGACGCCGCTGGCGACGATGGTCGCCCTGGTGCGCAACGACATCTGGAAATCGCGGACGCTCTTGTCCCGATTCGCGACGCGCGCCGTGATCGGCGCCATTGCTTGCGTGCTCGCCATCGGGCTCGGCACGGCGCTCTCGGTTTCGCTCGCTGCGCCGCTGGCCGGCTCCTTGCTGGCGGCCAGCGCGGGCGCGATCCTGGCGACGGCGCTGGTGGTGCCGGCGCTCCGCTTCGGGGACAAGGCTTTCTTCCCGTCGCTCGCCGACTACAAGCCGACCGTCGAACAGCTGAGCGCAGAACTGGCGTCGATTGCCTCGCCGCAAGACGTCGTGCGCGCGGTGGAGCGCATCGTTCGCCGCTGGCTCCCCTGTGCGGGCGTGGAATTTGCGCTAGAAGAGGCGCACGCCAGTGCACTTTCCCACGTCGAGGCAGGCGGACTGACGCTCCCCGTGCTCTTTCAAGGCAGGCGCCTCGGCACGCTGCGCCTCGGGCCCAAACCGGGCGGCGCTCTTTTCACCACCGAGGACCTCGATCTGCTGAAGACGATCGTCAACCAGGGGGCGCTGGCCATGGCCCACGCGCTCGCCTACGCCGAGCTCGAGAAGCGGCGTCAGCAGCAAGCGGCGGCTTTTCGCGACGAGCGCGAAGCCCTGGTAGAGACGTTGTCGGCCGAGATTGCCCACGAGGTGCGCTACCCGATCAATTTCTTTCGTTCGATTTTTCAGCGCGCCTCCACGGCGCGCGGACTCGACGACGAGGATATCGAGATCGGCTGCGAAGAGGTCGAGCGGCTGGAACGGCTCGTCTCCGGGCTGCGCCGCATGGCGGTTCAGCACGTCGAGCGGCGCACCGTCCCCTTGGCCGAGCTCTGCGCCCGCGCCGAGGTGCTGCTGCGCGATCGCATCGGGCCCCGTCCCATCGACATCGAACTCGGCGACATCGACGCCGTTCGTTGCGACGTCGACAAGGTAACGCAGGTGCTCGTCAACCTGCTGGCCAACGCGCTCGATGCGACCGACGGACGGGGAGACGTAGGTATCCGCTGGATGCGCACCGGTGAAGGGGGCGAGCTCGCCGTATGGGACACCGGTCCTGGTTACAGCGGCGACGGGTCGCAACTCTTCGCGCCTTGGTACACGACCAAGCCGCGCGGTAGCGGCCTCGGACTTGCCATCGCCTCGCGCCTGGTGTCGGCCCATGGCTGGACGATCGAGCCCACCCGTGGCACTGCCAAAACGGTGTTCGTGGTGGCCATCCCGCTCGCCGATATCGTGTCCATCTCGCACGGGATGGAAACGGAGAGCAGCGTCGACAGCGACATCGAGCGCGGGACCCCCGACAAAGAAAGCGTCGCATGAAAATCTTGGTCGTCGATGATCAGCGCAGCGCCCGGCGCGTGCTCCGGCAGATGCTGGCCGATCTGCCGGGGCTCGAAATTTTCGAAGCGGGCAGGTTCGAAGAGGCGATGGCCGTCGTGGAGTCGGCGATGCCCGACTTGCTCTTGCTCGACATCCGGTTGTCCGACGATCCGCGCGATCGCGGCGGGCTCGACGTGCTGCGCGCGGTGCGCGCCACGGGGCGCATGACGCCGGCCGTGATGGTCACGTCCTCCTCCGAGCTTGCGGAAGTGCGCGATGCCATGCGCCACGGCGCGCAGGACTACGTGCTGAAGGACGAGCTCTCCCCGGAAATGCTGCTGCCCATCGTGGAGGGCATCCGGGAGCGGCTCCAGCTGCGCGGTGAGGTGACGCGGCTGCGCGAGCGCGTCGATCGCGCCTGGGGAACGGCGGCGCTGGTAGGTTCGTCGCCGGCGATGGATCGCGTGCGCAGGCTGGTGGCGAGGGTCGCCGATGCCAACTGTGCCGTCCTGATCCGCGGCGAAACGGGGAGCGGCAAGGAGATGGTGGCGCGCGCGCTCCATGAGATGAGCGCGCGACGCGACCAACCGTTCATCGCCGTCAACTGCTCGGCGCTTCCGGGAGCCCTCATCGAGTCCCTCATCTTCGGGCACGAACGCGGCGCATTCACGGGTGCCGATCGACGCGTGCGCGGGCAGCTCGAGCTCGCGCGGGGCGGCACGCTCCTGCTCGACGAGATTGCGGAGATGCCGGCCGAGCTGCAGGCCAAGCTCCTGCGCGTGCTCGAGGATCGCCGCTTTCGCCCGCTCGGCGCGGAGTCCGAGCTCCCCGTCCGCGCTCGCATCCTTGCCGCCACCCACGTCGACCTCGAGCGTGGCATCGGGGAGGGGCGTTTTCGCGAGGACCTCTACTACCGCCTGAATGTCGTGACCATCGACGTGCCTCCGCTCTCCGAGCGCGGCCACGATCTGGTCGAGCTCCTGCTCGCCTTCTGCGCCGAGCTCCAGCGCAAGATCCGTTTCAGCGACGACGCCATTCAGTGGCTGTCGCGGCGACGATGGTCGGGCAATGTGCGCGAGCTCCGCAACGTGGTGGAACGGATCGCCCTTTTGTCGGAGAGCGAGCTCGTCGATGTCCCCGTGCTGGAAGATCTGGCGCGGGAAACGAGCGACGCTACGCGTGAGATCGATCGCATCGCCCGCACGCTTCTCGCGCTTCCCTCCAACCTCGGGTCGAAGCTCGACATCATCGAGCGCGCCATCTTGCACCACGCCATCGAGGTATCGGGCGGCAACAAGAGCGCCGCCGCGCGGCTCATCGGCGTCGATCGCAAAGCCCTGGAACGAAAATGGGAGCGGCTCTCCGACGAGCCCCCCGCGCTCGAGGCGGGCGACGGCGAATAGCTATCCCGATTCGCCGTCGGCGGGGTTCGCCACAGCTGCACGTTTGTGCATGTGGCCTGCGTCCGTCGTCCATTTTCGGTGTCCGAGGCCCGGTCTTGCGTCTTTGAAGGCAACCCGCGTGAGGCTCGCCTCGATAATCAAGGGCAGTGACATCGATCGATCTCGACGCTCTCTTGCGTGGCACCCCCTTCCGCGCCGTCGCTCGCCTCGGCGCTGGCGGTATGGGCGAGATTTACGAGGCGATCGGGCCCTTCGGGGGAGCACCCGTGGTCGTGAAGGTGCTGCGCGCCGAGCTCGCCGATCGCGCGGAGCTCGTGGAACGGCTGCGCCGCGAAGGAGAGATGCTGCAGTTTCTCTCTCACCCGAACATCGTCGTCTCGCACGGACACGGCACGACGTCAGCCGGACGCCCCTACGTGGTGCTGGAACGACTGGTGGGTTCGACCTTGCGAGAGGAGCTCTTGAGGAGGCGCGTTCTTCCCGTCCGCGAAGCCGTCGGCTATGCGCGCCAATTGCTGGCTGCGCTCGGTGCCGTGCACCAAGCAGGCGTCGTGCATCGTGACGTGAAGCCGGGCAATGTGATGGTGTGCGCGACCGGCAGGGGTCGTCGTATCAAGCTGTTCGATTTCGGCGTGGCCAAGGTCGAAGGGGACGCGCGCCGCATGGTCGCCCCCATCGCTTTCCCGACCCGTGAAGGGTTCTGTCTCGGCACGCCGCGCTACGTCTCGCCCGAGCAGGCCAGCGGTCTCGACGTCGATCGGCGGAGCGATATCTACGCCGTCGGGATGGTGCTCTACGCGCTCGTGGCGGGGCGTGGCCCCTTCGATGACATCGTGGCGGTTGACCACTTGCTCCAAGCGCACATCCGCCAGGAGGCCCCCCCGCCTTCCCGTTTCATGACTGCGCCGCTGGCACCGTCCATCGAGGGCGTCATCCTGCGCGCCATCGCCAAGAACCCCGCCGACCGCTTTGCCGACGTCGTCACGTTCCGCGATGAGCTCAGGCGCGCCTTGAGCGCGGCACGCGGACCACGGCGCCGCGGGCCGGTTCGCCGCATCGCCTGGGCCGTGGGTTACCCGCGTCGGGCCGCCACCGATCGCTGTCGGATCTGCACGGTCGCGCCCTGTGTACCCCCGGTCGCCTACGGAGAGGCCCCGGTGCTCGCCAGGAGCCCGCAAGGCGCCGAGGTGCACCGGAGCGGAGGATCGGACGACGCGATCACGGTTGCTTGGTGCGGCGTCGCCACGCCGCTCATGGGTCCACCGGACGATGTATGCGGTGCGCCCACCGATGCGCGCATGGGCGTGGTTGCTCGGGACGGAGTGCTGGCTGGAGGTCCCGAAGAGGGGAAGAGCTCATTTCACCGATCGATTTCGCGGCGCGGCGTTTTCTGCAGCGCGGCCGCTTTCTTTGCGGTTGCTGGCGGGGTCGCGATGTGGTTCGTCCGTTGACGCGCCCGGGTGTATCGTAGGATCCCCATGTCACCCGGGACGCCTTTACAGGAACACGAGCTCTCGCCGGGGGACGTGTGCGACGGTTATCGCATTCTTTCCCTCCTGGCAGCGGGAGGAATGGGCGATGTCTACGAAGCGGTGCACGACCCGAGCGGGCGCACCGTCGCCGTCAAATGTCTGAAGGTCCGCCATCGCAACAAAGAGGACGCGCGGGCCCGCATGAAGATGGAGGCCGTGGTGCTCTCCGAGCTTCAGCACGAAAACCTGGTGCAGGTTTACGACGCGGGAGTGACCGACGCGGGGATGGTGTGGTTCGCCATGGAGCGGCTGCATGGCCAGACGCTGCGCGATATCCTGTTTCGCGCGTGCAAATTGCCCATCCCGGACGCGCTGCACTACGCGTCGGAGATCGCCGACGGCGTGGACGCGGTGCACGGGGTCAACGTCATCCACCGCGATCTCAAGCCGGAAAACGTATTTGTCACCGCCGACAACGTCGTCAAGGTGCTCGATCTCGGGACGGGAAAATTCACCGGCTACGGTTTGAACAGCACCGATCGCATGCGGGTCGTCGGAACGACGGCGTACATGTCGCCCGAGCAGATCAAGGGGCTGCGCGTCGATGCCCGCGCCGACGTCTATGCCCTCGGCCTCATCCTCTATGAGATGATTGCCGGACGCCACGCGCTGACGCCGGGGGACGGGACCGCACTGCCGCAAGGCATCGAGCAAGTCGCGCTGATGCAGCTACAGATGACGCCGAAGCCGCTGTCGGACGTCGCGCTCGGCTGCCCCCGCTACGTCTCGGCGATCGTCGATCGGACCATCGTCAAAGATCGAGAGCACCGATTTGCCAACATGGCCGCCCTTTCGCGCGAGCTTCGGGCGGCGCGGAAAAGGTTCGTCGGCGAAAACCAGCTCGACGGCATGGGGGTTTCTGCGGTCGGCGAAGGTCTGCGCCAAAAATTTGGCGCCCCGCCGCGATCCACTCCGGGCCCGCGGGCTGCCCCTCCGCCGCCAACCGCTTCGCCGGACACCGTGGCCGACGTTCGGGCCGCCGACCCCCACGATTTTCCGACCGAAACTCAGATCCCTATCGACTTTACGTTGGATGGCTCGACACCGGCGCCGGGGTATGTGCCGACGGTCCTTCTGTCGAGCTCGTCGGTGCCCGGTTTTCCGCCGCCCCAGAGCGGGCAGGGAAGCGATCTGACCGATCGCGGGCTGCCGCCTGACGACGTGCGTAACCGCACCACACAAACCAATCCGATTGGTTTCGTTCGTGCTGCCGATGCGCAGTCCGAAGACTCGTACGAGATCGCCTTGAGGCGGGAACCGTGGCTCGCTTTCTGGCGCCAACCGCTCTTCCGGCGCGCGGCCGCCACGGTGGGCCTCGGCGCCCTCATTGGTGTGCCGCCGGCGATTCTCGGTGTCATGTGGACGAGGCACCATCGCACGCCGAGCTCCACGTCCACGCTGGCGCGTCCGCAGCCGCCGCCGTCGAGCCCATCGCCGGCGAGCGTCGCGATCCCAGCCGGGTCGGCGGCACCAACCCTGTCGGCCATCGTGACGGCGGGAAATACGAGCCTCCCGTCGACGCGCGCCTCGACCGCGGAGGCCGTTACCGTTCGCGCGCCCCGTGCCGGCGCGAAAATGCCGCCGCCCGCGAGCACGCCCGCGCTCGGCGCGGAGGAGGCCGCACGCCGTTCGGATGCGAGGCGAGCCGCACCCTTGGTTCCCGGCAACGAGCCAAACGCGAAAACCATCCTTCCCCCCTCGGGGCTCTGAGGCACGCATGATGGGGCGACGATTTTGCGCAACCAGCCGCTTCCGTTTCCCGAACGGGGGATCACGAGCTTCATGCGACCCTTGTTCGACGAAGCGTTCGCCCCGCGGCAGGAGCACGCGCTCATGAGTGGAAGAGGCCCGTCCCATCCGTTCGGTGACCGGCCGAGAATGGCCGAGGCGCTCGCTTCGCTGAAAGAAGGTCTGCGCGATTCCGCCGACCCACTCTACGACGGTTGGAAACTGCCGCGCAGAGCGACGACGGCCACGTATCCCGACGCGCGTCCGCCCGAGCCTCTTTTGCATGCGTCGCCGCCAGCGACCGATGCATCTGTATCGGATGTCGGCGAATCGATCGACATCACGCTGGAGGGTACCCCTGACGCAACGCCGCTTGCCGATGCGCCGTTCCACACGACGTCCATCGACGTCTCCTTCGGCGACGACTTTGAAACCGAAGCGGCGTTTTTCGCCCACCGAGGACTTATCGAACCGCCAGAACTTATCGAACCGCCGGCGGAGGCGCGCGCCGTCGCGAGCCAAACGTCCGTCCAGATCGATACAGTGCCCGTGCGCATCATTCCCTACCAGCCGTTTCCGCGGTGGGCCCTCGTCGCGGCGGCGTCACTGCTGGTCTTTGCAGCCAGTGTGGTCGCGATGCGCGCGGGCCTGTCGCGCGACAGCAGCCGGTCGTCCCGATCGGTGCTCGCCAGCGAGGTTCCCCGAGATTTTCCGGCTTCGAGCGCAGCCGTGGCGACCGCGCCACCACCTCTGGCCGCGCCTCCCCTCGCCGTGCCCACTGCCGCACCTTCGCGCGTCCCGCGCCTCGAAGCGACCACCGCACCGGCGCCCGTTTCCGCGCCAGCGCCTTCTTCCGCCGGTAAAATTCCGAGCGCGCCCGTGAGGCGGCGACCGGGGACTCCCGAATTTTTTCGCGATCCAGGCTTTTAGCCTCGAGGCGGAACGTGCGATACGACCATTTCATGATGGGCTACGGACGACTTCATCGCTTCTTTGGAGTTGCACTCGTCCTTGCCTGGACGTTGCCATCGTTCGCCGACCCCGCGCCCGAGCAGATCAAAGTGGCGCGCAAGCGTTTTCAAGAAGGGGTCGCCGCGGCCGATTCCCGCAACTACGAAGCAGCACGCGTCGCCTTTCAACAGGCCTATGCGCTCAAACCTCACCCCTCGGTGCTGCGCAACCTCGGCCAAGCCGAGCTCAAGACCGGCCACCATGTCGACGCCGCGCGGCATCTGTCGACCTTCATTCGCGACACCACTTTCGGAACCTCCGCCGAACGCGAGTCGGCCAAGAAATCGCTGGCCGAAGCGGAGACCAAGATCGGCAAGCTGCTTCTCGAAGTCGACGTGATCGGCGCGGAGATCGCCGTCGATGGTGAGATATCCGGTCGATCGCCGCTCGGCGTCGATCCCATCTACGTCGAGCCGGGGCAGCGGGTGGTGCGGGTTCAGAAGGACGGCTACGACCTCTACGAGCAAACGCAGTCCTTCGAACCAAACCGCGTCGTTCGGCTGAAGGTGTCGCTGCGTGCGAGCGGGCCCGTTCCAACAGAAGCAGCGTCGCTGATGCGCCCAGCGCTCATCGAACCGGCGATCATCGCGCCGCTGCCCGATCGGACGCCCGTTGCGGGCTCCCATCCATTTCCGCCTTCCAGCGACAAGGTCGAGCGCAGCGGCATCGAGACGCGCACCATCGTGCTCCTCAGCGGAGCTGGTCTTACCGCCTTGGCGACGGGATTCGGGATCGGGCTCTCGTTGCAAGGCGCGTCGCTCGACGAAGACGCCACCGTCCAGCGGGCCAAGGTCGCGCAGGAGCTCGGGCCGACCGCGTGCACGGGCGCGAGCGCTACTGTCCGATCGTGCGCCAAGCTCACGGACACGCTCGAACGCCGCAACCGCGCCAATGCCGTTGGACAAGGGTCGTTCATCGTCGCCGGCGTGCTCGGCGCTGCGACGCTAGCAACTTTCTTTCTCTGGCCGCGATCCACCGTGGCCCCCTACGCGAGCATCGGCCCCACGGGCGATGGCGCCATTTTGGGAATTGTGGGTCACTACTAGACGGCGAGAAGCGCTGGGAGGCGACATGCGACGACGATGGGCGTGGCTGGCAGTTGGCAGTGGCGTGGTAGCGACGACGACGTCGATCGCGTGCGGCCCTACCGAAACGACTTGCGAAGAGTCAGCCACTTGCCCTCCTGGGTCCGCGGGCGCCGCAGGCGCCGCAGGCGCGTCGATGAGCGACGGCGGAGATGACGGTTCCGGCGAGGGCGACGTCAGCACACCCGAGGATGGGTCCACGCCCGCGGACGCCGACGTTTCGGTCGACGGCGTGAAGCCTCCGGATGACGTGCGCGCGGACGCACGGGATACCGACGCCCGCCAGGACATGACGTCCCCCGACGATACGGGCCGCGACATGGTCGTCCCCGACGTCACCGTCGTCGACATGGCCAGCGAACCGGACGCGTGCGACCCCGGGACGTCGAAGTCGCCCGTGGAAAGCAGTTGTTTGATCAGCGAGAAGTACGGCGTATTCGTGTCGCCGCAAGGGAGCGACACGACGGGAGTGGGAACGCGGTCGGCGCCTTACAAGACGCTGGCAAAAGCGCTGCAAGGAGCGAAGGGCAATGTCATGCGCGTCTACGCGTGCGACGACGGCGCGGGCTACACCGACGCGCTCACGATCGACGCGACCTTCGACGGGATGAGCCTGTACGGCGGATTCGAGTGCGCAGGGTGGACCTATCCAACGATGCGCCGCGCACGTGTGCATCCGGCAACGGGCGTGGCGTTGATGATCAAAGGGCTGACGGTGGGCGTCACGGTAGAGGATTTTGAATTTGACGCCCCGG
>DATHES010000062.1:0-99158 GCA_035318465.1 Polyangiaceae bacterium | reverse complement strand
GCGGGAAAGAGTCGTATTTCCGCCGTTGTACCGCTGAACCGAAGCGTTGACGCATGGAAGGGTCCGCTTTATAGTGTGGCTGGCTCGCGTTCGGAGGGCATTGATGCGCATCCGTAGATTGGGTTGGGGACTTACTGCTTGTGTACTCTTGAGCGCTCTCTATGGCGCTGCCGACGCGCAGACCACCACCACGCCGAGCCCCTCTGCCGGCGACACTTCCGTCGGCATGCAGCGACAAGTGAACCTCACGCCGAAAGAGCAATTGGCCCAAGCGGACGCGTTTTTGGCGCGAATGTCCGTCACCGGCACCAACGTTCGCCATTTGCTGGAGCAAGCGCGCGCAACGCGCGACGTCGTCAAGACGCTGTGCTTGAACGACAAGCTCAACCAGATCGACGTTGCCGCGCGCTCGGCGCACGACCGCCGCGTCTCACTCGATCAAGCCGTGCAGCGCAGCGATCCCGATCTGGCCAACCACGAGTTTACGATCCTGACGGTTCTGCGTCAGCGAGTCGAGCAACTCGCCGCCGAAGCCAACCAGTGCATCGGCGAAGAAGCGGTGCTCTTTGGCGAGACGAAAGTCGTCACCACCATCGATCCCAATCTGCCTCGAGAAGATCCGTCGTCGTATCCTGATAATCCCATCATCAGCATGCCTCCCCCCTGCGCGAGTTGCGTCAAGTAGTTTCCGAAGCGGCTGCGCGTGCCGCTATCCGTGTTTCTCTGCTGACGATGTCTTTCGCGTTGTGATACGAAGCTCCCCTTCTGCCCGACACTCCCCAGCGGACGATGAAACTACGAGGACTGACATGCGCCGTGCTCGCCGTAGGGATGAGCTATGCGGCGGGAGCATCCGCGCAGGAACAGGTCTGGCTGAAGGACCGCCGCTACGGTGAGGGCATAGGGATTCGCGCGGGTGATTTCGAGCTCCACCCCGGCATCGGCGGTGAGTTCGGATACGACTCGAACTACTTCCTGAGGTCGTCGAACGATGATCCAGCCCCGGTCGACACGCTGCGGTTACGTATCACGCCGTCCTTCAGCGTCGCGACGATCAACCGGGGGCGCGGAGAAGACGGCGGTGCGCCCGAACCGCCCAAGGTAGGATTTCGCGCGGCAGTCGCTGGGACGTACAGCGAGTTCATCGCGCTGCAGAGCGCCAATTCCGACCAGCTTTCGAAGCAGCGCAACATCTCCGGGCTCGCGAGCCTTCAGTTGAGAATCCTGCCCGGTCGGCCTTTTGGTGGCGACGTCTACACCGACGCGCTGCGTTCGGTGCAGCCGTCCAACGATCCCACCTTCAACTACAACCGGTTCACCGCCCGCTTCGGTGGAGGGGTGACGTGGGCGCCGGGTGGCGGGATGTTCGACTGGCGCCTGGGTTACGAATACGGGCTTGTCTACTTCGAGGACCGCTCGTTCCGCGGCCTCAGCAATGAATCGCACATCCTCAATACCCGGGGGCGCTGGCGATTTCTTCCGCGGACGGCCGTCCTCTTCGACGGTTCGGCGTCGTTTCTGCATTATAATCAAGGTCCCACCGGCGCCCAGCTCGACTCGAATCCCATTCGAGCGCGCCTCGGTTTGAACGGTCTCGTCACCCGGCAACTCGCGCTTCTTGCAATGGCGGGGTGGGCGTCGAGTTTCTACGGCGGTGCCAACGCGCAGCAATTCGACGGTGTCGTTGCCCAAGCCGAACTGAAGTGGTTCATCACGCCAGGGACAGGAACTGAGCTCATTGGCGGCCCGTTGCCAATTTCCACGGCCGCTCTCGGTTATACGCGCGATTTTTATAACAGCTACCTCGGCGACTTTATCGCGCGCCACCGATTTTACTTCACGTTGTCCCATCTTTTCGCGGGGCGCTTTTTGATCGTTATCGACGGAAGCTACAGTCCGATCCGTTACCCCACAATCTACAATCCGGATCGAACGTTCAATCACGCCGGGTTCACGGCACCACATGTCGATGCGTCGCTCTTCGGAGAGTATCGCCTTTCCGACAGCTTTGGCCTCAACGCCACGTTTCGCTATTCCGCCAACATCACGGACGAACGGGTGAGCCTGGACTACCTCGGTTGGAACCGCTACGAAGCCTTCCTTGGCGTTCGCTGGTTCCTCTAATTTTGAATTTTCAGGCGTCCGCGGGAGACCAAGGATCTGCTAGATGCGTCGCTTGGCATCGTCTCCCATGAGTGGTTTCTACCGTCGCCCCCCTATCATCCTCCTCGCCGCTCTCGCAGTCCTCGGCTGCGCGGGCCGCCCCAAATCGCGGGTCAACCTCCCGCTGCCCGTGGAGAGCACGACCATCGGCGCAGGGGACGTTTTTGTCCTCTCCATCGTCGGTGAGGACAAGCTCCCCAAGGAGTTCCGCGTGTCACCCGACGGTACCGTCGATTTCCCCTACATCCATCGGCAGCCGGTGGCGGGCCTCGAGCCGCAGGAGATCGTCGATCTGGTGCGCAAGAAGCTCATGGAGGCGGACATCCTGCGCGACCCCAGCGTCGCCATCGACGTCAAGGAATACAACTCCAAACGCGTCGTCGTGCTGGGCCAGGTGCAAAAACCCGGGTCGTTCCCGCTCACACCGGGATTCACCCTCATCCAAGCCATTTCCCTGGCGGGCGGGTTCAACCCCATTGCCAACCGCGATCGGATCAGTCTCACCCGAAAAACGGCGGGGCAAACGCGCACCATCGTTCTCTCGGTGGACGCCATCACCGATGGTACGCTGCCGGACATCCCGCTCCAAGCCGGCGACACCATCTTCGTCATCGAGCGCATTTTCTGAGCTGCTGTTTCGCGCGAAATCAGCGTCGCCAGGCGGCGCGTGCGGGTGGCCAGTATCCGACGTCGCGACGAGAGACGGCGTGGGAAGGTGCGCCCGCCAGGCGTCACTCCGCCGCCTTCCTCCGCGCGCGCGGGGCGTAGCGCAGTGCGAAGACGACGCGGAAGCTCGGTGACGTCACACCGGACTCGCCGGTGAGGCCGAGCGATCCGCCGGCTCCCAGACTCAGCGACATATCGCCCGACAAAAGCTCGCCCGTACGCACCGAGGCGAGCCATTCCGTCGGCATCAAGGGGCGGCGGTTGCCGAGCACGGCGCGGCCACCGGTCGATGCGGGGGCGAGCTCGTGCTGCGCGACGAGGGTCGGCAGAGCGACCGCTTCCAGGAGGATGCCGAGCTTGCTCCCGTCCAAGATTTCGCCGCCCATGCCAAAAGAGAAGGCGAGCTGGGACCCCACGCGGGTGCCGGCGAGATCGCTCGTCGTGCGCAGGCGGGCGCCCATCTCGCTGCCGATCACGAGACCGGAGCGGCGAAATTCGGCGGCGACGCTGGGAAGGCCGACCACGGTGCGATCGCCGCTGAAGGATGATTCGTCGCCGGTGGGAAGACCGATTTCGAGGCGCGTTGCCAGGCTGAAACCGCCGGCACCGGGCGGGGGTGCGGGAAGCAGCGCGAAGGCCGTGCCGGCGCGGACATCGCGCATCGCCGCGCGTGCGAGCTGCTGCGAGCTCTGCTGCGTCAGCGCGGAGATGCCCGTCCCCGTGCGGTAGAGCGTGGTGGGGATGGCGATCGTCGCTTCGATCCGCTCGGCGAGCCCGTACGAAAAGAGAAACGTCGCGTTCCAGAGGCGGTCGACGGCGGCGACCTCCGTGCCGCTCGGTCGTGACGATGGCAAGAGAAGCACGATGGGTCGCGCGATGTACGTCGTCGACCAACCGAATCCCAAGAGGCCCGTTGACGTCGTGGCCGTGCCGCCGACGAGATTGAAATACGCCGGGCCGGCGTGCGGCCAAAAGGTGTCGGCATCGAAGCACGTGGAAAGGCCGTGGTCGCAGGCCGCGCGCGCTCTCCTCGGCAACGACGCGAGAGCGAAGCCGAGAGCGGCGATCACGACGAGCCTCATCACGACCTTGTCTATCAAGATCGGCCGCGCCTTGCAGACGAAGCTGGGAACGCGCCGCACATTTCCCTATGCTCGCGCCGGTGATCGACGAAAAAAATCCGCTCGGCCTGGGCTCCGCGTCGCCGCGGCGCAAGGCGCTGCTCGAGACGTTGCGGATCCCCCTCTTGGTCATCGCGGTCGATGCCGACGAGCGGCGGCGCGGCGCAGAGGGGCCGGACGCGTACCTCGAGCGCGTGACGCGCGACAAGCTCACGCGGGTCGCGGCGGAAGAACGAGCCCTCGGGACGTCGTCGCTCCTGGTCGCCGATACGATCGTGCTTCTCGGTGACGACATTCTCGGCAAGCCGGCCAATGTCGAAGAGGCAACGGCGATGCTGACGCGCCTTTCGGGGTGCTGTCACGAGGTGCGAACGCGTTTTCTGCTTGGCCCCTCACCGGTGGGAAAATCGAACGTCGGCGCGACGGTCCCCCTGCACGCCGAGACCGTGCGCACGATGGTCCATTTCCGCCCGCTCGAAGGCGAGGAGATCCGGCGCTACGCTGCCACGGGCGAAGGCATGGACAAGGCGGGTGCCTACGCCGTGCAGGGGGTTGGCTCTTTTGCCGTCCAGCGTATCGAGGGTTCGTACGCCAACGTGGTGGGGCTGCCGGTGTGCGAAGTGGTCCTCGCGCTGCGGCGCCTCGGCCTCTTGCCGACTTTTCCCTGAGGCAGATCGAGCGTGCATTCTCCAGTCCTGGCTCGCGTCGCGCGCGTCTGGCCGGAGTTCCGCGCCGACGCCCTGGTGGCGACTGTCGCTTTCGTCGCTCGCGCGGCAGCGGTGATCTGGGCGGGGCACCGCTTTCCGCCGGCTGCCGATGGCGTCTATTACTACACGCTCGCCTCGCGAATGGCGGAGGGTCTCGGTTCGACCTGGCTTTGGCCGGACGGCAAGGTGACGTACGCCGCACATTACCCGGCGGGGTACCCGGCGATCCTGTCGCTGGTGTACCGGTGGACGGGCCCTTCCGTCGCCGCGGCCGGATGGACCAACGCGCTCATCGGAAGCGCCGGAGCCGTCGCGGCCTACCGACTTGCACTCCGGGAGGCACGCCCGCGCTGGGCGCTCGCGGCGGGGCTGGCGGTGGCACTGCACCCGGCGCTCGTCATGTACACGCCCGCGGTGATGACGGAAGGGGTGACGGCCTCGCTCGTCGCGTTGGCGGCCTGGGCTGCGTCTTGCCGCTCGCGGCGAGGGGCGATCGCGCTCGGCTTGGTGGTCGGTGTTGCCACGCTCGTCCGACCGCAGTCGCTCGTCTTGGCACCGGGCTTCGGCTTGCTCGCCGTCGCTCACTCCGCGCCCTTCCTTGCACGCCTGCGCCGCGCCGCGCTGGCCACGGTGTTGGCGCTCGCCGCCTGCACGCCCTGGACGATCCGCAACTGCGTGCGCATGAACCAGTGCGCGCTCGTCAGTTTCAACGGCGGCTGGAACTTGCTCATCGGCGCGCACGAGCAAGCTACCGGCACGTTCGCGCCGGTCCATGTTCCCGAGGCGTGCCGGACGGTGTGGGACGAAGCGGAAAAGGACGGGTGTTTCGGGCGCGAGGCACGCCGCATCATTCTGCGTGAGCCAGGGCGTTGGCTCGGCCTGGTGCCAGCCAAGCTCGCCGCGACGTTCGACTACGCGGGGGCTCCGGGATTCTATTTGCATCAATCGAACAGCGACGCCTTCGGCTTCCCGGCGAAGCGCCTTCTCGGCATCGTGGAGACGGCGTACGAACGCATCGTCTACCTGAGCGCCCTTGCCATGGCGGCGCTCGCCGCGGGTCCGATGCGGCGCGCGCGCTGGGTCGTGGCCGCGGCGTCGGCTGCACTACTTTTCCAGACCCATGCCTACGTAGCGGTGCTTGGTCTGGCGGTGACGCTCGGGCTCCTGGGGAAGGATCTTTTCACGGGGTCCGCTCTGCGGGGGGCGACGTTTCTCAGCCTGGCGGCGACGGTCGTCACGCATGCCGTTTTCTTCGGGGCGGGGCGCTATTCGATGGTCGTCTTTCCGCTGGTGACGGCGTTCGCCTTCTGCCACGGTGAGGCCTCGACGCGCCTTATTTTGACAGCGCCCAGGGCGGGGCGCGATACTGAAAAGAAGACCGAGGAGACGCTCAATGCCCCTGATTGAAACGGAAGAAGCCGCCCGCAGGCTCGCCCGCGCGATAGCGAGCGATCTTTCCCTCTATAACGAAGAGAAGATTCTTCAGGGTATTCAGCACGACAATCTCTTTACTTCGCTCGCCGAAGAAGTGGAAGAAGGGCGCGCGCTCTACAAGAGCCGCGTCTCTCCCGAGCTCTACCAGCGCAACTTCTACGACCGTGCTCTCATCGACATCCTCATCAAGTCGAAGGGACACGTGAAGTCGAAGCTCTGGTAACTTTCGCGTTTTCGGCACGCATGCCCGCGCTGCTCCTTCCGTGAACCTCGACCCGACGAAGGTCCGTCGCTTCGTCGCTGCGTCCGGTCAATCCCTCGATCGGCTCGACAGGTACGTGGTCGAGCGCATGGCCGATGCGGGGGCGATGGCATCGCGATCGGCCGTTCAGCGCTGGATTCGGGCGGGACGGGTGACGGTGGGGGGACGGCCCGCGTCGGCGTCCGATACGCTACCCGTGGGAGCGGTGGTCGACGTGATGCCGCTCCCTCCCGAGACGACGAACCTCGAGCCTGATCCGACGGTCGTTTTCGAGGTTCTTCACGAGGATCCGCATCTCATCATCGTGGACAAGCCGGGGGGGCTGGTCGTGCACCCTGGCCGCGGTCACGCGCAGAAAACGCTGGTGCATGGTCTTTTGGCGCGCGGGTCGTTCCCCAAGGGGGTCGATGCGTTCGTCGATCGCGCGGGGGACGGCGCGTTGGATGCCGTCGATCGGTCGGCCTCGGTTCGTCCGGGTATCGTCCACCGGCTCGACAAGGGGACGAGCGGCATCCTCGTCGTCGCCAAAGACGAGCGCACGCGTGAAGGCCTGAAGGCGCAATTCGCGCGGCACGACATCGAGCGCGCCTACCTGGCCATCGTGGTGGGGAACGGGGCGAGCGCTGATTTCGAGACGCTGCACGGCCGCCATCCCACCGATCGGCTGCGCTTCACGACCCGCGTCACGCGAGGACGGCGGGCGATGACGCATGTGCGCGTGCTCGAGAAGCTCGCCCCGACCGGCGCCGGCGCGACGCCTCGCGCGACGCTCCTCGAGTGCAGGCTCGAGACCGGGCGCACACATCAGATCCGCGTGCACCTCTTGGAATGTGCGAAGACACCGATTCTCGGCGACCCTCTCTACACCAGGCAAACGCCCGATCCGCTGCTGAACGAGATCGGAGAACGCCTCGGGCGGCAGGCGCTACATGCCTTCCTGCTCGGCTTCGTTCATCCCGTGACCGGGGAACGATTGCGTTTCGAGCGCTCACCGCCGGACGATTTCATGGCCGCGCTCGACGCTCTGCGCAGTGCCACGCGTGGCTAATGTGCTCGTCAGTTCTTCGCGATGCCCGGAGCCGCCGCGTTGGGATCGGCCACCGCCGCGGCCTCGCGTGCCAGCGCCGGAAAACGCAGGCGCAAGAGCGCGAGCGCCACGAATCCCACCAGCACCGCGAACCAGAGCGTCGCAAAACGCACCAGGATCATAGCGCTGGTCGCGGTCGCCGTGTCGACGTTTCCAAAGTGGTGCAGCTGCTCCTCGAGCGTCCCCTCGGTGACGCCGAGCCCTCCGGGGACCGGGATCAGTGCGCCCGCCAGCGTGGCGGTCGCATAGAAGAAACACGCCATGAGAAGCGGCGTGTTCTCGCCGAAGCCGCGCAGGATCACCCACAGCGCCAGTCCTTCGAGAAACCAGGCCAGGATCGAGAGCAGCGTGGGCAGCACCAGCGCCCCCGGGGTCGTCAACGTGCGCAAGCTGGCCCACGCTTCGCGAACCTTCGGCGCGAGCTTCTGCGCCCGTTCCGGTCCGCGCTCGAAGAACCCGATGAGGATTTGAAACACGCGGTCCGAGCTCACCGCGATGAGAACCGCGAGGACGAGGATCGAGCCTGCGCCGGCCCATACGAGACCTCCGGGGAAACTCGCGCTTCCGGCGACGATGAGAATCACGATGCCGAGCACGTCGGTGAGACGCTCGGCGAGCACGATGGGCGCCGTTCGCGCCACGGGAACGTCATGCGTCTGGTAAAGGACGAGCGATTTGAAAACTTCGCCCACCTTGCCCGGTGTCACGGTGAGGACGAGGCCCGAAAGAAAGGTGAGCAGGCTGTCGAGCTTGGGCACGCCGCGGATATCGAGCCGCGCCAGGTAGAACTCCCATTTGAGGAAGCGGGTGAGGTAGTTGCCGAAGGCGAGCGCGCAGGCGACGGCGAACGCCGACCAGTGGAACCGGGCGAGGGTCTCGCCGATCTCGTGAATTCCGCGGTAGAGCGCGAACGCGGCGTAGACGAAGACCCCCATGATCATCGCCGCCATGAGCCGCCGAAGAAGACGCGTCATCGGATCTTGCTTGCGGCGGGCCGCACCGAAGTAGGGCTGGTCGGCGCTCGTCGCGACGCTCGCGCGCGCCAGACGAAATACATCACCCCCGAAAGGACGACCGCGACGCCCACGGCCCCCACGACCCAAACCGGAGCCGCAATCAGTCCGGCTCCCGGGCCAGCCAGTGGGTTCATGTCTTGCGAGGCGAGCAACGTACCCGCGCCTCTTAGCATCTTTTTGAGCATCTAGGGCACAGGGAGGCCTCCCGGAGCGTCGCGCGGGACGTCATTTTGCTCCCCTTCGAGACAGGAATGCTAAACACAGCGAAGCCCCGTGACCGCTGCCCCCGATTTGCCCACTGCTCCCTCTGATCTCGCGCTCCTGGAGCGGGCTTCGGATGCTGCCGCGAAGCTGCGTCGTGCCATCGCCGAGACCATCATTGGCCAAGAAGAGGTCATCGAGGCCATGCTCGTCACGCTGGCGGCGCGCGGGCATGCGCTCCTCGTCGGGGTCCCCGGGCTCGCCAAAACGCTGCTCGTCTCGTCGCTGGCGCAGGCGCTCGACCTCTCGTTTGGCCGCGTTCAGTTCACGCCCGATCTGCTGCCCGCCGACATCACCGGCACCGACGTCCTGCACGAGACGGAGGGCGACGGCGACTCGGGTCACGTGCGCAGGCGGCTCAAGTTCCTGCAAGGCCCTATCTTCGCCAACCTCATCTTGGCCGACGAGATCAACCGCACGCCGCCGAAGACGCAGGCCGCGCTCCTGCAAGCCATGCAAGAGCGCAAAGTGACGGTGGGGACCACCACCCACGCGCTGCCTGATCCATTCCAGGTCTTCGCCACCCGCAACCCCATCGAACAGGAGGGGACGTACCCCTTGCCGGAAGCGCAGCTCGATCGCTTCCTCCTCGAGATCCACGTCGACTATCCCTCTGAAAAAGACGAGATGGAGGTGGCGCGCCGCACGACGTCGGCAGCACAGCCCGTGCTGGCTCCTGTCCTTCGCACCGAGGACGTGCGCGCGCTCGGCGCGCTCGTTCCGCGCATTCCCGCCACCGACGAGGCGGTCGAGCTCGCGGTCAAGCTTGCGCGCGCCACGCGACCAGCCGGCGCCTCTTCCGTGCGGGAGGTGACGGACTACGTTCGCTTCGGCGCCGGTCCACGCGGCAGCCAGGCGCTCGTACTCGCAGCCAAAGGGCGCGCGGCGCTCCGTGGAGAAGCTGCCGCCGATGTCGACGACGTTCGCGCGCTGCTCGTGCCGGCTCTCCGTCACCGGCTGGTCCTCAGTTACCGCGCCGAAGCGGATAGGATCAGGGCCGAGGACATTCTGGCTGCTGTCGCCAGAGCCGTCGACCGATGAACAGGGGTCCACTGCCGAGGCCAACCCCTTGGTGGCTCTGTCCGCCTCTACTCGCCGCCGTTTGGCTGGAGAGCTGCGGCGCCATGACCATCGAGCCTGCAACGCCGGAAGAGCCTGTGGCTTTACCTCCACCCGTGCCTCGTCTCATGCGACGTGACGGCGGTTTCGACGCCGCCGAAAAACCGGAAGATCATGGGTAGTACACTTATTTAACGCTTTTGCGATCCCGCTGGATTCTGCTTACCTAGAATGATGGCGCAACGCACCGACCCGCGCGGCGAAGGCGACAAGCCGGCGCAAGACGGTTCGGCCAACGGCAACGGCGTGGAGGCCAAGCCGAACGGCGAGGGGAGGGGCGAATCAGCGGCCGCCCGGCGCGGCCCCTGGCGGTCCTACAAGGAGCAGGTGGCCAGTATTGCCCAGCACATCGTCGATGCGCAGCGACCGATCCGGGTCCTGCAGGCGCTGCGCTGGGAGCCGACCGTCGAGGAGGCCTTCCGCCGCAGCAAGTACCGCGAGTTGCCCCGGGTCGGGGTCGAGGAGTACGCCAAGGTCGATCTCGGCTTCGAGCCCAAGGCCAAGATGGAGGAGTTCGAGGCGATTGCCGAAGAGGTGGAGAACGAGTTTGGGGCCAAGGACCCGATTGGCCGCATCTTGGCGGTGTCGGCCACCGAGTACCGCGAAGTGGTGCGCATGCTGGCGGCGCGGGGGACCAAGGAGTTCTATCAGTGCTCGAAGAAGCTCTACGGGTCGCCCAAGGACAAGTTCCCCGACGGTAAAACGAGCGTCCGCGATCTCGGCCTTGCCCTCTACGAGACGCTCAGCGCCATCGCCGTCGGCGATCTCGGGCCCAAGCAACCAGCCGACATCGACGCTGAAACCGCGGCGGAGATTCTGAACCAGCGCTTCGCCAGCTATTTTCACGAAACGCCGATCCAGGTCCAAGTCGACGACTCCATGCTCGCCGATGCCGCCGCCGGCAGCGACTACGTCAAGATTCGCAGCGGGGCGAAGTTCAGTCAGCGCGACGTCGACATCCTCGAGGTCCACGAGGGGTGGGTGCACGTGGCGACGAGCCTGAACGGGCAGGCGCAGCCTGTCGCCAAATGGCTCGCTAAGGGACCGCCTCGCACGACGGCCGTGCAGGAAGGTCTCGCGGCGATGCTCGAGCTTTTTACGTTCCGTAGCTATCCGAAGAGAGCGCGCAAGCTGAACGATCGCATCCTCGCCGTGGACAAGGCCGAAGACGGCGCCAATTTCATCGACGTCTTCGAGTGGTACCGTACGGAAGGCTACGAAGAGGACGAGTGCTACGCCAACGCCCGGCGCGTTTTTCGGGGCGGCATGACCGAGGGGGATGCGCCCTTCACGAAGGACGCCTGTTATTGCAAGGGCATCGTTCTCAACTACGCCTTCATCCGCGCCGCCATTCAGAACAAGAGGGCCGACCTGGTCCCGTATCTGTTCGTGGGGAAAGTCGCGCACGAGGACATTCCCGTCCTTCAGGCGCGGGTGGCCGACGGCGTCGTTCGTCCGCCCATCCACGTCCCGCCGATGTTCCGTGACATGAATGGGCTCGCGATATGGACCGCCTATTCGAACTTCTTCTTTCGCATGGGCGGGAGCGTCGTGGACGACTACTACGCCAAGCTCTTTCGGCGCGCCGACGGGTAACGCCGACGCGACGGAGACGACCGCGCTAGCTCCGGCTGGTCATTTGCCGGCGAACTTCGGTTTGCGCTTCTCGATGTAAGCCTTGATTCCCTCTTTGGCGTCTTTCGAGCTCCAGAGCGAGGCCTGCAGCTCGCGCTCGAGCGCCAGCGCTTGTTCGAAGCCCATTTCGAGACCGGATTGCACGGCGCGTTTGATCCGGCCCACGGCGAGGCTCGCTTTGTCGGGCGGCAAAAAGCGGCGTGCGTATTCCGTGACCTTCATCTGAAAGTCTTCCCGCGAAGCGGCTGGCCATACGTAGTTGACGAGCCCAAGCTGGAGCGCGCGCTCGTAGTCGAGGTTTTCGGATTCGACCATGAGCTGCAGAGCGTGCGCTTTGCCGATGAGCCGCGCCACCCTCTGGGTGCCGCCGGAGCCGGGCATGAGGCCGAGGTTGGCCTCGGGGAGGCCGACCTTGCCTTCGCCTTTTCGCGCGATCCGGATATCGCATGCCAGCGCAATTTCGAGTCCCCCGCCCACCGCGTGGCCGTTCAGCGCCGCGATGACGAGCTTGGGAGTTTGTTCGAGGCGATTGAGCGTTTCGTTGGTGTGAAGGCAAAAGTAGTATTTGAAGGTCTCGTCGACCTCGGAAAGCATCTGGATGTTGGCGCCGGCGCAGAAAAAGCGCTCGCCGTGGCCGGTGAGGACGATGACGTGGACGTCGTTGTCGAACCGCGCGTCCAGAATCGCCTCGTCGAGGTCCTTCATCATCTCGTGCGTGAAGGCGTTCATGGGCGGGTCATTCAGCGTGATGGTGGCGACGCCCGCTTCCGTCCTGTAGTCGACGAGGGTATTTCCCATGAATTTCTCCTCTTAAGCCAAAGGCGAGAGTACTTCCGGCGTCTTTTTGCTTCCAGATCGTTTTGTCGAGGTGATAAAGGAGGCTCGGCCTTGGCGATGCGCGGGCATGTGTTAGTCTTCCCCCGTTTTCGCCTCGTTTTCTCCGTTCTTCCCCAGCCTCATGGATAGCGTCGCACTTCGAACACAAATCAAAGAGCTCATCATCCGCGAGCTCAATTTAGAGGGGAAAACGCCGGCGGAGCTCGACGACGACGCGCCGCTGTTCGGTGCGGGCCTCGGGCTCGACTCCCTCGATGCCCTCCAGCTGGCGATGGCGATCGAGGAACGCTACGAGGTGACGCTGCCCGAGGGGGACGAGGTGCGACCCATTTTCGCTTCCGTAGCCGCCCTCGCCGATTTCGTGGCCCGTTCCAAGTCGCTCGCCACCGTCAACGCTTGAACCCCCATGCCAGGTGGGACGATCCACCTGGCCGCGCGAAATGCCCGGCGGTAGTGTCGGGCCCATGCGCGTTTTCGTCACCGGCCTGGGGGTCGTCTCTCCGCTCGCGCTCGGCGCTCGGGCGACGATGGACGCCCTGGTGCAGGGGAGAACGGCGTTTCGGCAGCTGACACTCTTCGACACGAGCGACCAGCGGACCCATCGCGCGGCCGAGGTTGTCGGCTTGACGGTCGCCGATGTCGCCCCGCCGACCCACCGCGACACGTGGTCCAGGACCGACGCCATGGCCGTCGTGGCGGCGCGCGAAGCGCTCGCCGAGTCCAGGCTCGACGTTTCGCGCCACGAGACGCACCTCGCCTTTGGGGGAACGACGGGAGGCATGTTCGAGACCGAGCAGCTGCTCGCCGAGATGCACCGGGACGCGAGCCGCCGCGAGCCTCACGCGCTCATGCTGAGCCACCCGCTCAGCGCCACGTCGGACCGCCTTCAAACCGCGGTCGGACCTTTTGCGCGTTCGCGCACGCTGTGCAGCGCTTGTTCGGGCGGCGCCAACGCCATTCTCCTCGGTGCCGCTTGGATTCGCTCGGGCCGCAGCGAGCGGGTCCTCGCCGGCGGCGCGGATGGCCTCTGCCGCTTGACGTTCACGGGGTTCAACGCGCTCGGTGCCGTCGCGCCCGATCGATGCCGCCCGTTCGATCGCCGGCGCGCGGGTCTCGGACTCGGGGAGGGGGCAGCGTTCCTCGTTCTCGAGAGCGAGGCCTCGGTGCGCATGCGAGGCGCGGTCCCTCTGGCCGAGCTGTCCGGCTGGGCCGTCGGTTCCGAAGCACACCACATCACGAATCCAGAAGAAGGGGGCGCCACGGCGGCCGGGCTCATGGTCCGCGCGCTGCAGCGGGGTGCCGTCGCCGTGCACGAGCTCGACTACGTGAACGCCCACGGCACCGGCACGCCCCTCAACGACGCCATGGAGTCGCGCGCCCTTCATCGGGCCCTCGGGCCGGAAGTGGCGCGGGTCGCGGTTTCCTCCTGCAAGGGGCAGATCGGCCATACGCTCGGTGCGGCCGGCGCCATCGAAGCCGCGATGACCGTGCTGGCCATCGAGCGCGACGAGCTGCCTCCCACGGGCGGTCTCGAAGAGCCCGACGCGGAATGCGATCTCGTGCACGTGATCGGCAAAGGCCGCCGGGCGGAGGTTCGGTCCGCCATCTCCAACTCTTTCGGCTTCGGAGGAACGGACACCGTTCTCTTGTTCACGCGGCCTCAGGTCCTGGCGGCGAGCCGTGATGGGGAACGGTCCGCGGCGCGCGAACGCCTGGCGCGCCGCTCGCGCGTCGTGGTGACGGGCGCGGCCACGCTGGGGTCGCTCGGGCTTCTCGGTTCGCGGAGATCGCTCGGTTACCTGGAGCCGGGGCCCGCCCCCACCGGAGAACCGCTGCGATTCGAAGCCAAGGAACATTTCGATCTCAGCCGCGCACGGCGCATGGATCGGCCGGCCCGCCTTTTGACGATGGCCATGCAGACTGCACTCGGCGAGTGCACGGGCAAACGCCCCATTGGCCCCGAGCTCGGCGCGATCGCAAGCTCGGCGTACGGCAACGTCGATGCCTCCGCCGAGTTCATCCAGCGCATTTACGAAAAGGGGGGACGGCTCGCCAGCCCGCTAGCCTTTCCCAACCTCGTCCCCTCTTCGCCGGTTGGGCATGCCGCCATTTACCTCGGCATGCGCGGTCCCGTCCTGGCGACGTTGGATCTCGGTGTCACCGGCGAGGCCGCGATAGCGCTCGCATGCGAGCTCATCGAGGCGGGCGAGGCGTCGGCGATCGTCGCGGGGAGCATCGAGGAACAGAGCGCGATTACCGAGCACGTGCTCGGCCCGCTGTGCGCCGGGTCGGGGAGCTGGACCGGCGTTCGCGGCGAAGGGGCGGCCGCGATTGTCCTCGAAGAAGAGGGGCACGCCGAGCGCCGGGGGGCCAGGGCACTTTGCAAGATCGAGCATTCTGCCAGCGGGCGCGACGGTTTTGCTCGGGCCGCGGCGCTGTTGCCGGCGCCTCGAGGAGCGGCGCTGGTGGTCGTCGCGCGCCGGGACGAGTCGACACTCGGAGCGCTGGCCGAAACGTCGTGGCGCGACGTGTCGATCGCCGAGGTGGCGAGCCGCGCCGGACATCACGAAGGTCTCGGCGCCGTCGCGGTGGCGGCGGCGGTGGGCGCTCTCGGCGACGGTCGCGCCGAGCACGTGCTCGTTCTGGGTCTCGCGCCCGACCGGTGGGTCACCTTCGTCCTGGCACGGCGATGAGCGGCGCGACCATCCTCGCCGTCGGTGCGGTCTCGGCGTTTGGCGCTGGGGACGCCGCTTTTGCGGTGGGGGGCCCGGGGGAGCGCGCGCGCGTGGCCATCGAGCACGACGACGCGCTCGCGCGCGCCGGCTTTCTGCGTCCCGTCGCTGCCCGCGTCGCCGCCGTTTCGCCGCGGGCGGGGGAACGCGCGGCGCATCTGCTGCGAGCCGCGCTCGACCAATGTGTCTCGCGTCTCGGCGAAGTTCGGCCGCGCTGGCGCGAATGCCGCGTCGGTCTGGCCATCGGTACCTCGAGCGGCGGGATGTCGACCGCGGAGACGTTCTTCGCCCGGTGCGCGCGGCGGGAGCCGGTCACCAAGCTTCTCGCGCGCGGCGCGACGTACTTCGCGCCGCTCGAAGCCGCGACCTCGGAAATCGGCTTGGACTTCGCGCCGCGCGTCCTCGTCCTCGGTGCCTGCGCCTCGTCGACCCTCGCTCTCGGGCTCGCCTGGCGATGGCTCGAGCTCGGGCGCTGCGAGATCGTGCTGGCGGGGGGGTTCGATGCGATTTCCGAGTTCGTGGCCTCCGGGTTCGAAGCCCTCCGCGCCACGACCGCGACGCGGCCGCGCCCGTTTCGCGTTGGCCGCGACGGGCTGGCGCTCGGGGAAGGTGCCGGCGTGATGGCCCTCGAGCTGGCTTCGCCGACGTCGGACGGTCCCCTGGTCGCTTCCCCGGGTGCCTTCGCTTACGTCGTCGGGTTCGGTGCATCGACCGACGCCGTACACATCACCGCGCCCGACAAGACGGGACAAGGCCTCGCGCGCGCGGCGACCCTTGCCCTTTCCGACGCCGCCATCGCAGAAGCGAGCATCGGCCTCGTGAGCGCGCACGCCACGGCGACTCCTTTCAACGACCCCGCCGAGGCCAAGTCGATGGCGATCGCGCTCGGGGAAGCCACGCCGAAACGCGTGCACCCGTTCAAGGCCCAGATCGGGCACACCCTCGGGGCTGCCGGGATTCTCGAATCCCTGGCGCTGCTCGACGGCATGCGGAGGGGACTGGCTCCGGCGGCTGCCGGCGAGGGGGAGCTCGATCCCGAGTGCGCCGTCCAGCTCGCGAACGTCAACACGCCTCTGCCTTGCTCGGCTTCGCTCAAGCTGTCCTCGGCGTTCGGCGGTGCCAACGCCGCCTTGGTCTTCGCACCGCGCATCGACACAGCGACGCGGCCGCGCGGGCGCGCGGTCTTCCTGCACGCTTTTGTCACGATCAAGGACGCGTTCGACGGGCGCACGCTCGCCGATCGTCTCGGTGGTCGGCACCCCAACCTGCCGCGCCTCGACCGGCTGGCGAGACTCGTCCTTTCCGCCATCCACGAGCTTTCGGCGGTCACCGGCGCGGCGGCGATGGAGGGAGGCGGGATCATCGTCGGCCATGCCCTTGCGACGCTCGAGCAGAACGAGCTCTTCGACGCGCGCCGGCGCGAGCGTGGACCTCGCGCGGTCGAGCCGCGCCGATTTCCCGCGACGTCCCCCAACGCTGCCGCTGGCGAATGCGCGATCGCTTTTCGGCTCACGGGACCGAGCTTCGCTGTCGGAGCAAGCCTCCACGGTGGGTTGGAAGCGCTGTCGGTCGCACGCGATCTGATCGCGGCGGGGGACGCCGAGACGATGCTGGTCGCAGCCGCGGATGTCGCGGGGATGGTCTCTGCGGAGCTCTTCGCGGCGGCCGGCGCGATGCCCATCCCCGAAGGAGCCTGCGTGGCCCTTCTACGTGCCTTGCCGGCGTGCCAGGCGGCTTGCAGGCCAGAACGTGACGTCGAGGTCCCCGTCGACGTCCCGCGGACGTTGGGGCCCGATTCGGACTGGATCTGGTCGGGCCTGGCAGGCCATATCGAGCTCGAGCGTTACCTGCGCGCCCTCTGACGACCGCGCCCAAGTTGGCTGCTACAGCAGGGACGGCATTTAGCCAAGCGTAGCGGGCGTTCCATGGCCCCCTTGTCGTTCGCACGCGCCTGCCGTGGTTCTGCGTCGCGGCCCTTGGGTTGGGTGACCGGGGAAGTTGCCGCGCGACCACCAGGTCTGGCATGGTGGTCGCGGCTCCGCGCGGGCCAGACGAGGAATAGAAATCTTTGGAACGGCGTTTGGCACCGGTCATGAAAACGTGGGCGCTCTGGGTGTTGCCTTGGATCCTCGTCGTCGCGGGGTGCGCCACGCGCTACATCCCCAACACCGACGTCGAGGACAACGACGAGAACCGCCGCATCATCGCGTTCTGCGAGAAGTACCGCCACGCGGTCGAAGAGCGGAACGTGCCTCTGCTCCTCGGAATGGCGAGCGCGTCCTACTTCGAGGACGGAGGCAACGTCGACGCCGCGGACGACATGGACTACGCCGGACTGCGCGAATACCTGGAGGGGCGGTTCAAGGATACGCGCGCCATCCGGTACGAAATCCGATATCGGCGCATCCGACGCGGCCGAGACGACAAGATCCTCATCGACTTCACGTACACGGCGTCGTACCGCATCCCTGGACTGAAGGCGGACGAATGGCGCCACACGGTGGCAGACAATCGTCTCGAGCTCGTCGCCGATCAAGCTGCCTACAAGATCATCGGCGGCATGTAGCGCTCACGTGTAGCTCCCGTGCCGGAGGCACGGTGGGGGAGGGGCCCTGTTCCGGGCTTGCCCCGGCGGGGCGGGGGCGAAGCCCTCGCAGGGAGGCGAACGAGATGAAGCCAGCTCGAAAGAGCTGGCTTTCTCGTGCCGGAGGCACGGCGGGTGTGGGACCCTGTTACGGCAGTTGGAAGTCCTCGATCATCTGGCGGATCACGTATTTTCCTTTGTCGCGCCGCAGATGGAAGAGGATGTCGTCGCCGAACACGCGTTCGCTCCCGGCACGGACGATGAGGATCGGCACGCGCAAGAGCACGTCGGGCGCTGCCATCTCCGGCGGGCGCAGCGGCCTTCCCGGAAGCGGCGTTTCCAGGTCTTCGTACCGGTAAAGCTCGATGTCCGCCTCCTGGTAGAGGATCTCGCCTGCCAGTGCGCGGTAGCGGAAGTGCCGCATCCGTGCGCGCCAGTGGTCGATGAGGGACGGGGCGCCGGTCCGCCCTCGCGCCGACACGGTGGCGTCGTTCGTCACCAGCTCCGACAACGCTTCCACGTTCTCTCCCACCACCGCGCGCAGAAAGGCCGCCACCATGGAGCGCGCGGCCCGATCGGGGAGCGGGGGCTTCAGCGCGACGATCCCTCGGCCCGTGCCGGCGGTTTCCGCAGGGGCGGGAAGCTCGGGACTCGGGTCGACCACCACGCCGTCGGGACGGCGTGGTGCCTCGGGAAGCTCCGTCAGCGTAGCGAAGGTGGGCCCGCGCGGAGCGCTCGAGCTGCACGCGGCTGCAAGGAGGGCAAGCGACCAGAAATCAGCGCTATTCGACCGTCGGATCATCCGTGCGGGTGATCGTGACCATCGCATGGGGCGGCGCCATCGTCCATCCACGCGGCTCTTCGTCGAAGTCCGAGGCGATGAGGCAGAACCGACACGTCGCCATGTCCGGGATGCGAATGCGTCGCAGCGTGTCGTCACCGAGGAGACGCTCGAGATCGGTGCGCCCCTTGATGACGCGGTAGCCCATGGTGGCGCTGTGGTGGACGGCCACCATGTGCTCGCCGTCGGTGACGAGCATGTTCATGTCGTGATTCGACGTCCCCTCCTCGGCGCGTAGCCGGTCGATGAGGGAGAGCGTGGCGCGCAGGGCGGCGCGCGTCGCATCGGGATCGACGTGACCGGTGCCGAGGTTGCCGGCATCGTGGAGGAACGAGAGAAAGAGGTGGAAGACGAGCTCGCTGTCCGTATCGCCGCGCACGTTGCGTCGCAGAAATTCGGGCAGCGACTCGGACACGCGGTCGCGCAGGCGCCCGTAGCCGTCGACCGTCCCGGTATGCGCGAAGAGCCACTGGCGATAGCGAAACGGGTGCGTATTTTCGGTGCGCAGGTTGCCCACCGTGGCGGCTCGCACGTGACCGATGAGCACGTCGGCGCGCAAGTCTTTGGCCAGCCCGGCCACGTCGATCTCGGCGCGCTCGTCGATGGGTCTGCGCCGGAGGAGAACTTCCCCTGCTTGATAGAAGCCGATCCCCCAGCCAAGCGTCGTGCCTTTGGCGACCACCTTGAGCGGTTTGCTTTCGAGCTCGAGAACGCGAGCTCCGAGATCCGCTCGGTTACCGACGAAGCCGAAGAGTCTTGCCATCGTTTCCTCCCGGCCCGTGGGATGTGCCCCAGGGGCGTTCTTGGTTCTTTGACCCGGTTCGAGCACGGGACTTCGGCCCGGGTGTCGACCTCAGCGGCGTGAGACGCGGCCCGCATCGCGCGGGTCGAGCCGAGAGACGACGCGTACCGTTCTTTGCAACGCGGTCTGCGTCCAGACGTGAGTGAGCCACTTCGCCATGAAGATCGCCGTCGCGCCCGTCAGCAGGGGAACGACCGTTTGCCACGCGACGACCGAAGAGAGTCCATATGTCATTGAGTTGCTCCGAGGGAGAAGGCGCACGGACGGCGTTTCGTCCCTCTTCTTAGATATGACCTGCTGGTCAGGAAGAACAAGTCCGAGTTTTGACGGGCGAAGGCGAGGGAACCTGGAAGGACGCACCGTGGGCCGATTGACGCCGTTCGACCCCGGAAGCAATCAGACGAGCGGGAGGCGCATGGCGGGCGTCACAGCGGGCATCGGAGCGGAGGGGTCGTGGTGTCTGACGACGCTGGCCACGGCGCGATTCACGAAGCGCCGCTTACGTAACACCCGCTCTACATCGTGCCTCGCGAGCACGCGGCTGTGATACCTTTCCCCACCATGGGGCTTCGCTCTCTGGGGTGCGCTCTCGTTTTCGCGGCACCGATTCTAGCCTGTTCTGCAGTGTATCCGGAGCTACAAGCGCCGTTCCGCCCACCGCGAGGGAACGAAGCCGAACCGCCTCCGCAAGGGCTCAAGTGGCTCGCGTTCAAAGGCGCGACGGTCCCCGAGCAGACCCGCGACGGTCGCAAATGGGGTGGCGATCTGGGCCGAGCCGCTCCCGACCCCTACGCCATCCTCTACGTGAACGGGAAGCCTCTCCTGAAGACGCCTACCCATCCCAACACCCTGCAACCGACATGGCCCGATGCTCCGGCAGGCAATTTCCACATCGAGCCGAACGACCGATTTCGCGTCGAGCTGTGGGATTCCAATCCGATCAACGATCATCCCATCGGCATCAAGGAGTTCAAGGAGCTCTCCGAGGACGAGGAACGGCGCGGCGAAGTGGACGTCGAGTGCGACACCGGCGCGCGCATACGTGTGGCCATCGAGCCTGCCCACGCCCGGCTCGGGCTTGGTTTCTACTACGAGCTTCGCGTCGGCGAGGTCTTCGTGACGCGGGTGTACAAGGAATCCCCGGCTGGGCGGGCCGGGGTCAAACCGGGCGACCAGCTCGTGATGCTCGACGACAAGGCCGTGAAGGAAATGAAAAAGGGGGAGGTGCAGAGCATCATCAACACGCCGCACCTCGAGGGCATGGTGGCCAAGGTGCGCCACCCGAATGGGCAGGACGCGACGGTGACGCTCAAAGAGGGGGCTATCTTTCCGCTTTTCAGCGAGATGGGGACGCTCAGGTAACGGCTCGGCCCGGCGGGGATGCCCTCCCGGCGGGCGCCCGTGCCGCGCGGTCGGTCGGCGTTCGTGTCGCGACGTTGTTACGCGCGCCGGTGTATCTACGGTGGGCGTCGCGAGCAGACCCGCGACGAGCGCGCGACGGAACGGGGGGAGGATGGCGCTGGGGCGGCGGGGCCTCCCTCCCTGCTTGGGCGCCCGCCGGGAGGGCATCCCCGCCGGGCCTTGGTGTCACCAAAGCTGGGGAAGGGGTTGGTGCAGGGTTCGAGATCTACTTCACCGCCGGGGGACTCTTTGCTGGGGTGGGGAAGGGATCTTCTAGCCACTTCTCGTAGAGATTGCGGGCGGAGTCGGGGGCGTTCGGGAGGGGGATGAGCTTGGCTTCGGTGGGGACTGGGGGGGAGAGGGTCACGTCGAGGGTGCGGATCCTGGCGTCGCGGGCGATGAGGACGGGGACGGTCGTGCCGGGGGAGAGGCCGTGAAGAGGGAGGTCGAGGCGCCCTTCTGGGAGACGGTGATCGGCGATGGCGATGATTTCGTCGCCGGGGTCGATGCCCGCGCGATGGGCGGCGGTTCCGCGCGGCACTGCTTCTACGATGGTGCGGCCCGCATCGAGACGGAGGCGAACGCCGAGCGACGAGGGGAGGGCGTCGCGGCGCGTGCTGCGTTCGAGCATGAGCCCTACTTTGGCGAGCACCGCCTCGACGTCGAGCGGTTCGACCCCCTCGACCCAGCGGGTGAAGCAGTCGTCGAGCGATACGCCGGCGATCTGGTGCACGATGGCCGCGAGCTCCCCTTCCGGTAGCGGGACGTCTTTCGCGCCGTAGGTCCAGTAGAGGTGGCGCACGACGTCGTCGAGGCACCTCGCTCCGCGCGTGCGGTGGCGCAGCTCGATGTCGAGCAGCGCGCAGACGATCTCGCCTTTCAAGTAGTAGCTGACGGTGCTGTTGAGGGAGTTTTCGTCGGGGCGATAAGCTTTGATCCAGGCATCGAAGGACGCCTCTTCGAGCGAGTGGACGCCCGCGCCCGGCGTGTCCATGAGGCGCGCGATTTCCTCGGCCAGATGGTGCAAATACTCGGCGGCCGTGCAGAGCTTGGCCAGGCGCACCGACCGCCAGTCGTAGTAGCTCGTCGCTCCTTCGAACCACCAGAGCATGCGGGTGTAGTTCTCTTGCTGGTAGCGATAGGGAAAGAGGCCGCCCGGGCGGATGCGCTTCACGTTCCACAGATGGAAGAACTCGTGCGCAATCAGCGAGAGAATGTCGAGGTGCCCGCTGCGACTCTGGAACGAGCTCGGCTTGACCGTGAGCGTCGTCGAGTCGCGATGCTCGAGCCCGCCCCGTCCGCGCGGGGTGACGTGCCAAATGAAGAGATAGCGTTCGTAGGGGAGCGCCTGCTCGGCGGGGCGATCGCCGGCGACGAGCTTGGCCTCCGCCTCGACGATGGTCTTGCTGTCGGCGGCGATCTTGTCCCAATCGACGGCGCGCGCGTCGGCGTTGTCCCAGGCAGCGATGCGGTGCGTTTTGCCGTGCGCGACGAAGGAGCGTTCGATGAGCTTGGCGCATTCGAAGGGAGCGTCGCAGAGCTCGTCGAACGTGTGGGCCACGAAGGCGCGCCCGGCGTGGGGGAAACCGGCGCTGACGGCCGCTTGTAACGCGGCATGCGGATTCGCGGTCGATGCGTTGCGCGTCTCCTCGGCGAGCGCGGTCGCAATTTGCCAATCGTCGGGCATGTGCACCACCACGCGGGCGCCCGCGCTCGGTGCCTCTTCGAGACCGAGGTAGGTGGCGGCACCATTCCAATAGGCGTGCGTTGCGTCGGCATGGTTGGTGCGGACGCTGATGTCGTTGGCATAGAGGCGGTACTTCACCGTAACGCTGCTCGCGCCCGCGGTGTCCACTTGCCAGGCGTTCTTACGGATCTTGCCGTGTGCGGCGGGACGGCCGTCGGCGCTCGCCGTCAACGACTCGATGTGGCGCGCGTACTCGCGAACGAGGTACGAGCCCGGCGTCCATACCGGCATGAAGAAAGTGAGCGACGCGGGGAGCGGACCACCGCCGGCTCGCTTGACCGTCGTTTCGACGGCGAGCAGGTGCGCGTGGGCATCGGCGATGGAAAGGTGATGAGCGATCTCGAACATGCCGCGACTTCACGCCGAGCGACGCACCCACCGCGTCGCGGCGTACCTTTTAACATCAAAGCGATCCCGAGGTCACGCGCCAAGGCGCAACGGGACTGTCCACGACACCCCGTCTCGCCCGTTCGCAGGGCACGGCTGGGCAACGACGAAGACGCGCGGTAAAACTGGCGCATGCGCGTGGTCCGCGAACATGACGTGGCGCGCTTTCTCGAGAGGGTGGGTCCTCACCTGCGGGAGCGCGTGGCCGAAAACAATCTGATGCTGGGGTTGCTCGCCGATCTCGCGCGGGCCGGCTCCCTCCCGGGCCCAGCGACCGAAGATGCGAAGCTTGCGCCCGTTCTGCTCGTCGTCGAGGGTGCGAAGGGTGTCGAAGCGGTCGCCCTGCAGACGCCGCCGCGCGCCATCATCCTGTCGCGTGCGACGGACGAAGCGATCGGTGCGATCGTCACCTTCGCGCTGTCGACGAAGCTTTCGCTCTCCGGCGTCCTCGGACCGGAGGAGACGGCCGAGCGTTTCGCGTCGCTGTGGGGGACGCGCGCGGGGCATGCCGCGGTTCTGCGGATCGCCGAGATGGTCTACGAGCTCCGGCGGGTTCGCCTGCTCGCGAAGGGCCCGGGCAAGCTGCGGGCCGCGACGGTGGCCGACGAAAACGTTCTTGCCGCGTGGATGGACGCCTTTCACCGCGAAGCGGGCATGGATCCGGTGCACGACTGCCTCGCCTTCGTCCGCGGCAAAATGGCCGCGCGGCAGCTCTTCGTCTGGGAGAACGACGTGCTGGCGTCGATGGTCGCTTGGGGAGGGCGAACGGCAGAAGGCGTACGCATCCAATACGTCTACACGCCGCCCGCCGAGCGAAGGAAAGGGTACGCCAGTGCTTCGGTCGCCGCGCTCAGCCAGCAGTTGTTCGATGAAGGCAGCCCGCGATGCTTTCTCTTCACCAACGCCGCCAACCCGACGTCGAACAAGATCTATCGAGCGATCGGCTATGAACGCGTCTGCGATTTCCGGCTCTACGACTTTCGCGCGCCGTAGCGAGCGCGCGCTTCGCGCTGTTTCATGCCTTGCGGTTTGGGCTCGGCGGCACCACCCTGTCGGCATGGTGTCGCCGGTCACGGTAGAAGAAGCCGCTTCGCGGGGGGCGCTCCTCGTCGAGGCGCCGCATCTCGGGACCATCGCGCTGAGCGGTCCGGATCGTCAGAGTTGGCTGAACGGGCTCGTCACCTCCGACATCGCCAAGCTTTTGCCGGGACACGCTTCGTACGGCCTGGCGCTGGTCAAGGTGGGGCGCATCGTGTCCGACGTCTTCGTTCTGCACGCCGACGACCGGCTGCTCGTCGCCTGCCAGCGCGATCGGACCACGCTGCTCGGAGAGCATCTCGAAAAGTACCTCATCATGGAAGACGCCGCCCACGAGGACGTCTCGAGCGCGTATGCCTGGGCGTTTGCGCACGGGCCGCGCGCCGCGGACATCGCCGCCGCGGCCGCGGCCATGGCGGGCGTGTACGCGGGCTCGGTCGAGCTCAGTGGTCCGGCCGACGGCGTCATCGTGGCGCCGGTGGCGCGAATGGCATACGTTCTCGGCGAGCTCGTCGCCAAGCATCCGGACACCATGGTGGGCTCCGCCGAGGATGCCGAGGGGCTGCGGGTGCGCCGCTTTTTGCCCCGTTTCGGAGTCGATTTCGGCGAAAAAAATTATCCGCAGGAGGCGGCCCTCGAGAAAATTGCCGTGAGCTTCAGCAAGGGGTGTTACCTTGGCCAGGAAGTCGTCTGCCGGCTCGAAATGCGAGGTCACGTCATCAAGAAGATCGTGCCGGTGCGGATCGCCGGCGAGCCTCCCGCGCACGGAGCCGAGGTTCGTTCGGTGGAGGGAAAGGTGTTGGGCACGGTCTCCAGCGCCGTGCCGAGTGGTGGCGATGCCGTGGGTTTGGCGATGGTAAGGATCGATTTCGCCGAGCCGGGCACCAAGCTCGACGTGGGCGGTCGAGAAGCGACCGTGCTCGGCGCGTGAGTTCCCCGCCGCGGTCCGCGTACCCCGGCCCGCGGCCGAGCGTCGTGGAAGACGCTCTCGAGCTCATCGGTCGAACGCCGATGGTGCGGCTCGGCAAGCTCACTCCCCCGGGCGGCGCGAGTGTCTACGCCAAGCTCGAATCGCAGAATCCGGGCGGAAGCGTGAAAGATCGCCCTGCTTACGCGATGATCATCGCCGCCGAAAAATCGGGCGCCATTCGCCCGGGTGCCACCATCGTCGAAGCGACCAGCGGCAATACCGGCATCAGCCTGGCCATGATTGCCGCCGTGCGGGGCTACCGCTGCGTGCTCGTCATGCCGGAAGACATGAGCCTCGAGCGGCGCTACGTGCTTCGCGCCTACGGCGCGGAAATCACGCTGACGCCCCCCGGCGATGGAATGGCCGCGGCGGTCGAGCGCGCGCGGGAGATCGCCGCCAATACGCCCAACGCTTTCATGCCGCGTCAGTTCGAGAACATCGAGAATCCGAAGAGCCACGAGCGCACGACCGCCCTCGAGATCCTCGAACAAACCGAGGGCAAAGTCGCGGCCTTCGTGGCTGGCGTCGGCACGGGGGGGACGTTGACCGGCGTCGGCCGCGTCCTCAAGCAAGAGCTCGGCGACAACCTGCTCATCGTCGCCGTCGAGCCGGCGGCCAGCGCCGTTCTGTCCGGTCAGCCGGCGGGGATGCATGGAATTCAGGGGCTAGGCGCCGGTTTCGTGCCCCCCATCTTGGATAGGAGCCTCTTCTCGAAAGTGATCTCCGTGACCGACGTCGCCGCCGAGCGCATGGCGCGGCGCCTCGCGCGCGAAGCTGGATTGCTCGTCGGTCCGAGCTCGGGCGCCAACGTTCACGCCGCGTGCGAGGTGGCCAAGCGCTTCAAGGATGGCGGCAAGGTCGTCACCGTGCTGTGCGACTCGGGGGAACGCTACCTGTTTTGACGCGGGGGGGCTCGGTCAGGGCCGGACCCGCTGCTTCGACAGGCGCGGGCGGGCGCTGATAGAAATCCGAGCCGAGATAGACGCCCGTGGCCCGCGAGAGAAGGATCTTCACGACGGCGCCGAGGGGAACCGCCAAAATCACGCCGAGAAACCCGAACAACGTAGCTGCCGCCATCATCGTGAGGAGAACCTCGATGGGGCGCAGGCCGACGCTCTTTCCCACGATGCGTGGCGTGACGGCCATGCCGTCCAGGATCTGAACGAGGAACATCACCGCCACCACGGCCAGCAGGTGGTTCACACCGTGCCAGTTGAGAAAAGCGATGGTGACCGCCATGCAAACGCCGATGCCAAAACCGACGTAGGGCACGAAGGCCAGCATGCCGGTAATGACGCCGATGGGGACGGCAAGGCGCAGGCCGGCCAACATGAGGCCACCAGCGTAGAGAGCGGAGAGCACGGCGCACGCCGTGAGCTGGCCACGCACGTAGCCGCCGAGCGTGCGATGGATCTCGGACGCGATGGACGCCACCAGAGGCACCCACCGGCGCGGAACGAGCCCCTGGAAGCGATCCACGTTGCGGTCGAAGTCGATGAGCAAATAGAGCGAGAAGACCGGGACGATGAGCGCGGCGACGACGATGATGATGATGTTCAGCGTGCCGAAGAGCGCGCCGGTCGATCCTTGAATGACGTCGGGCATGCGCGCGCGCGCACTCTCGGCAACTTTGGAGGCGAGCTCGCCCCAGGTGTGCGGCAGGTTGATGTGAAATACCTGCCAGACCCAAGGATCGAGGCGTTCTTTCAGTTCGCGCATCTGCTCCGGCAGCTGATCGCCAGCGAGACGGAACTCGTCGATGAGGTAAGGGACGATGAGAACGACGACAGTGATGCCGAGGCCGCACATGAGCGTCATCACGAGCATGGCGCCGACGCTGCGCGGTACCTTGAGCACCTCGAGCCGATCCACCACGGGATCGAGGGCGTAGGCCAAGAGGAAAGCGAAGAAGAGCGGGATGAGGACGCCGCGCAGCAGGTAGATGAGCGCCAGTGCCGTCACGAGCCCGAGAATGAAGACGAGCCGGCGTGGAGATGCCGTGGGAGCCGGTGACAACGGTGGAGTCACGACACCAAAGCATAGCGAAAGGAGGCTCCTTCGGGAAACCGTGGCCTTCGCGTCCGGGTCTCCGGCGAATCTGCGAGCGATAGTGCTTTCTTGATGCTAAACGGGTTGCCATGAGCCGCCCTTTTTCACCGGTCGTCGTCCCCCCGCTCGCCGAGCAGCGCGGGGAGGCCTACGTACGGCTCGTCGAGATCATGCAGCGTCTCTTGGCGGCCGACGGCTGCCCCTGGGACCGCGAGCAGAGCCCGGAGTCGTTGCGGCGTTACGTGCTCGAAGAGGCGTGCGAGGTCATCGACGCCATTGATTCGGGCGACCGGGGATCGCTGCGCGAGGAGCTCGGCGATTTGCTCTTGCAGGTCGTCTTCCTCGGCGAGCTCATGCGCCGCGAAGGGGCCTTCGGTCCCGACGACGTCGTTCGCGCCATTGCCGACAAGCTCGTGCACCGCCATCCTCACGTGTTTGCCGATACCGTCGTGAGCGGCGCCGATCAGGTGCTCGAGAACTGGGAGCGCATCAAGGCGGCCGAAAAGAAAGATCGCGGGCTGCTCGACGGCGTGCCGCGCAGCATGCCGGCGCTGACGCGCGCGCAGCGGGTGGGCGAAAAGGTCGAGCGGGTCGGCTTCGATTGGCCCGACGCACGCGGGTCGCGCGCCAAGGTGGCGGAGGAGCTGGGGGAGCTCGATCGCGCGATGATGGAAGGCAACGGGGCCCGCGTCGAAGAAGAGCTGGGCGACGTTCTTTTTTCCCTGGTCAACTTGGCGAGGCACGTGAAAGTCGACGCGGAAGGGGCGCTGCGCAAGACGACCGAGAAATTCCAGCGCCGCTTTGCGCACGTCGAGGCCCGGGTCAAGGAGCGCCACGGCGGATTTCCCGCGGTGAAACTCCCGCTCGAGGAGCTCGATCGCTACTGGGAAGAGGCCAAGCAGAAGGAATGACGATGCACCCCGTCGCCCGACTGCCGGAGGAATGGAAAGAGAGCCTCGCCGCGCGCGGCGAACGCCCGTTCCGCGCCCAGCAAATCTTCAAATGGATCCACGCCCGCGGTGTGCTCGATCCCGAGCAGATGACCGACGTGCCGGAAGGGCTGCGCGAGTGGGTGCGCGCCGAGGGGGTACCGGCCGTGGCGGAGACGGCCCAGGTCCACCGCTCCACCGACACCACCCGCAAGCTCCTCTTGCGCATGGCCGACGGCGCGACCATCGAAACGGTGCTCATCCCCGCCAATAAGGGAACCGAGCAAGATGCCGATCTGGCCGGCGGAGACGACGAAGAAGACGACAATGCGAGCCAGGGCAATGTAATTTCTTTGGCTAGCGCAGCGCGTCCGGGGCGGCTCGGCGGCACGAAAGGCCAGGGCGATCGGGTGACCCAGTGCATCTCCACGCAAGTGGGGTGCGCGATGGGCTGCATTTTTTGCGCGAGCGGCGTGGCCGGTCTCAAGCGTCATCTCGGTGCGCACGAGATCGTGGCGCAGGTGATCCTCGGCCGGCGCGCGCTCGATCCGGGCGAAGAGCTGCGCAACATCGTCCTCATGGGGATGGGGGAGCCGCTGCACAACTACGAGCCCGTGGCGCGCGCGCTGCGCATTCTCACGCACCCCATGGGGATGAATCTCTCGCCGCGCCGGATCACGGTGAGCACATCGGGCCTGGTGCCGGAAATCGAGCGACTGGGGCGTGAATTCGCGGGACAGATTGGACTCGCCGTTTCGCTCCACGCTGCGGACGACGTCACGCGCACGGCGCTCATGCCGGTGAACCGCAAGTACCCGCTCGGCGAGCTGATGGCCGCGCTGCGGGCCTATCCGCTCCCCAAGCGCCGCCGGATTTTCATTGAATACACCCTGGTGGCGGGCAAGAACGACGATCTCGACGAGGCGCGCAAGGTCAGCCGCCTTTTGCGGGGGCTTCCCGTCAAGATCAACCTCATCCCCATGAATCCGATCGAAGCGTCATCACTCGGTACGCCACCGATGGAAAGGGTGTACGCATTCCAGCAGCTCTTGATCGACGCCGGCTATACGTGCTTCGTACGCAAGCGCCGCGGTGACGACGTGGCCGCGGCGTGCGGGCAGCTCGCCTTGCTCGGGGCGAAGCCGCGCATCCGCTCGCGCCCGAGCTGACCCGACGATCCTTCGCCGCACCCCCCATCACGAAAAAACGCGAGCGTCGAGGGGCCTGGCGCGCGGATCCGAAGGGCGTGGCGAGCGCCGCTCGTCTGTCGCAAGGCTGCCTCGAATGTGGCAGTATCCGCGCCGCCATGTTCTCGAAAATTCTCGTTGCCAACCGCGGAGAGATCGCGTGTCGCGTGCTTCGCACATGTCGTCGCCTCGGCATCCGTACCGTCGCCATTTATTCCGACGCTGACGAGGGCGCCTTGCACGCGGCGCTGGCCGACGAAGCGGTGCGGGTGGGACCGGCGCCAGTCAAAGAGAGTTACCTCCAGATCGACGCCGTCGTGGCGGCCGCGAAGCAAACGGGCGCCCAAGCGATCCACCCCGGGTACGGGCTGCTCAGCGAGCGCTCGGCGTTCGCGCGGGCCGTGGCGGGCTCCGGGATCGTGTTCATCGGTCCGCCTCCCGACGTGCTCGACGCGCTCGGCGACAAGATGAAGGCGCGACAAGTGGCCAAAGCGGCGGGCGTCGCGTCGGTCCCCGGACTCGACGAGCCACTTCCGCTCGATGATGCGAGCGCCCTTGCCCTGGCGCGCGCTCACGGCGAGCGCATCGGCTACCCGATCATCATCAAGGCCGTGGGCGGCGGCGGCGGGATCGGAATGCAGATCGTGGAGTCCGCCGACAAGCTCGAGCGCGCCATGAAAACGTGCGCCGATCGCGCGCGCTCGGCGTTCGGCGACGCGCGCGTGTACCTCGAAAGGTACATCGTGTCCCCCAAGCACATCGAAGTGCAGGGGCTCTGCGACGGCCGCGGCGGCGTCATGAGTCTCGGCGAGCGCGAGTGCAGCGTGCAGCGCCGCCACCAAAAAATCGTCGAAGAGTCCCCCTCGCCGGCCCCGTTTTTCCGGGAGGCAGCGGGCAGCGTGCGGCGCAGCGCAGTCGAGGAAGCCGCGCTCCAGATCTTTCGCCACGCCGGCTACGTGGGCGCCGGCACCTGCGAGTTCATCGTGGGCGAAGATGGCCAAGCCTTCTTTCTGGAGGTCAACGCACGGCTGCAGGTCGAGCACCCGGTCACCGAAATGTGCACGGGGGTCGATCTGGTGGAAGAGCAGCTTCGTATTGCAGCGGGCGAAGGATGGTCAGAAGAGCTCGGCAAAGGCCCGCCCACGCGACGCGGTCACGCCGTGGAGGTTCGGCTCTATGCCGAAGATCCGGCCAAATCCTTCGCACCTCAGCCGGGCAAGCTGCAGAAGCTCGTCTGGCCGGAGGCGAGCGCCGATCTGCGCGTGGAAACGGGCTTTCGCCAAGGAGACACGGTCACCCCTTTCTACGACCCGCTCCTTGCCAAGATCGTAGCCCATGGTGCCAACCGCGAAGCCGCCATCGAGCGGCTCGACCGGGCGCTCGCCGCGACCGACCTCGAGCTCGTGGGGCCCAAAGGGCCCGTCCAGACGAACCTCGCCTTCTTGCGGCGCGTGCTCGAAAGTGGACCGTTTCGCGCCGGCACCTACGACACGCATTTCGCCGAAGCCTTGGCCAAGGGCAAGTAGGATCCGTGGACGAGGGGGCCTACCAAGAGCTGCGTTCCCGAGCCGAGTCTTGGTTACGCGACGATCCGGACGAAGCGACGCGCGCCGAGCTCGGATCCATTTTGGCGCGAAGCGAGCGTGACGAGCTGGTCGAACGCTTCGCTCAATCGCTGACGTTCGGTACGGCTGGGCTGCGCGGGTTGCTCGGCGCGGGGCCGAACCGCATGAATCGCGCCGTCGTGATCCGCACGTCGTTCGGGCTCGTGCGCAGCGTGCTGGCGGAAGTCCCGCGCGCCGCCGAACGCGGGATCGTCATCGGATACGACGCGCGACACAACAGCGACGTTTTCGCGCGCGACGCGGCCGGCGTGTTCGCGGCTTCCGGTGTGAAGGTGCATTGGTTCGACGACGTGGTGACCACGCCGCTCACCGCCTTCGCGGTGTCTCATCTCGGTGCTGCCGCCGGCGTCATGGTGACCGCCAGCCACAACCCGGCCGACTACAATGGCTACAAGGTTTATGGGTCCAACGGCGCGCAGATCATCCCCCCTCGGGACGAAACCATCGCCCACGCCGTTGCCGCGGCGCCCGCCGCCAACCTCGTTCCGCGTTCATCCTTCGAGGACGCGCGCGCGAAGGGCCTCATCGCGACGATCCAAGACGATCTCACCGAGGCCTACCTGACGGGCGTCGCGGGTTTGCTTCGCGCGCGCGAGGTTCGTCCGCCCCTGCGTATCGCGTACACCCCGTTGCACGGCGTTGGATACAGTCTGGCGGCGCGCGCTTTCGTGGCGGCCGGCTTTTCTGCGGTCAGCAGTGTACCCGAACAAACCCGCCCCGATCCCACGTTCCCCACCGTTCGATTCCCCAATCCCGAAGAGCGTGGTGCCCTCGATCTCGCCATGCTGCATGCGCGTCGGATCGGCGCCGATCTCATCCTCGCCAACGACCCGGATGCCGATCGGCTCGGTGTCGCCGTCAAGGATGGTAGCGGCGCGTTCGTGCAGCTCTCGGGCAACCAGGTCGGCGTGCTGCTCGGCCACTACGTCATCACCCAGGACCCTCGACGAGACGCGCGCGCCGTCATCACCACCATCGTATCTTCTCCCATGCTGGGAGAGATGGCGCGCGAGCTCGGCATCCACTACGAGGAGACGCTCACCGGGTTCAAATGGATCGCGACCCGGGCCCTCGAGCTCGAATCACAGGGCACGCGCTTCGTTTTTGGCTTCGAAGAGGCGCTCGGGTACTCGGTGGGCGATCTGGTGCGTGACAAGGACGGCGTGAGCGCCGCCGTGCTCTTCGCCGAGCTTGCCGCCGTTTGTCGCGCCCAGGGCACGTCGGTGCTCGCCTACCTCGCCGACCTCTACCGGCGCTTCGGGTACTACGCGAGCGTGCAGCGCAACATGGTTCTGGAGGGTACGGCAGGCGCCGCCAAGATCGCGACGATGATGTCCCATCTGCGCGCGCACCCGCCGTGGTCGATCGGCGATCGACCGGTGCGCGAGCGCCGCGACTATGCGGCGGGGGTCCGGGTGCACGCCGACGGCACGAGTGAGAGGCTCGGATTGCCGGCGAGCGACGTCCTCGGCTACCTCCTCGAGGGCGGCACGCGGATCGTCATTCGCCCGAGCGGCACCGAGCCCAAACTGAAATACTACATCGATCATCGCGAGACAGTGGCTGCGCAGGAATCCCTGACCATCGTGGAAGAAAGGGCCAATCTTGCGGTGGCCGCGGTCGACGGCGCCGTGGCCGCGCTGCTCGGCGGCGCCTAGCGCATTCGCCATGCCGATGCTTCGCGCGACGTCAGTGTTCGCCCTCGACCTTGTGGCAATTGTGGCAGGAGAATCCGTCCACTTGCGTCTGAGGATCGAACATTTTCACTTTCAAGAGTGAGGCCATCTCGGGCCAGACCTTGTCCATCATGAATTGGCTCCAGCGGCCGTGCTCGGGGTCCTTCACGTATTCGAGGAACTCCTCTTCCGACGCGGGCAACCGGGGAACTTGCCTGCTTGGCATCGCATAAGAACCGGTGCTGACGCCTTCGCCGTGACACGTTTCGCAGCTCATGTTCGCTAGCTTGGGATCGAACGCCGTGAACGTCTCTTTCATGTGCGGCAGGACGACGTCATTCATGAAGAGCGCGCGTTCTTCGAAGGTCATGTCGGCGTAGGCCTTCGGTTCGCTGGCGACGCCGTCCGTTCCGGCGCTGCATGCGGCGACGAGCAACAAGACGGTCGCGATCGAGATGTTCTTGCAGTTCATGTCCATCCTCCTGCGGGTGAATGCGCCCTCTCCCCTCACGTCGAACGAGAGCCGCCGGGATCGACACGCCGCACATTTTTTCTCGGGGCCGCAGCCCGAGGACTACCTGGTCGCTGGACGGCAGCCGCTCGGGGCTGCCCGCTCGGCGCTGTCCGCTACGCGGGGCCCGCGACGCCGATCAGATGCCCCTCTGGGTCGGTGAAGTGCCCCACCACGAGCGGTTTCCCCGGAGCCTGCTCAGGGCCCATCCGGCGCGTGCCGCCGAGGCGCTCGGCCTCCTGGAGTGCGGCTTCGACATTCGGCACGCCGACGTAGAAGATGACGTGACCATCGTAGCCGGGGCCACCACCGACGCCGCCGGGAATCCCGGGCGCGTCGCTTGTTGCGTCGGGCTCGACGAACCCGTAGTTGCCTGGCTGGGAGACCGCCTCGGCGACCGCGCCGCTGGTGTCGAACTCCCACCCGAACAGCTCGCCGTAGTAGCGGCGGAGTCGCTTCGGGTCCTTTCCGATGATCTCGAAGTGCACGACTGCTCGTCCCATGGTCGGTCCTTCCCACGGCGCCGGTTCGGCGCCGCCTGCGGTTACCGATGCGGACGCGATCTTCGGTGTCCGATCGGTCTGGATGCCACCACACGTAGGCGGCCAAGTTGTGAAAAACAAACTGGTAGCACGGTGACACACCGGTCCGGCGCTCGAGGAGCTAGGCCGGCGGATCGACTTGACACCCTGCTAGCGGCTGGCGTCCGTTGGGTGGCCGCCTGGGGTGCTGAGGTCCGTCTCGAGCCACCGCATCGCCGTCCGGTGCAGCGCCTCACCATTCGTCGCCAGAATATCCGCTCCATCGAGCCGCAGCGGTTCACCGTTGCACGACGTGACAAGTCCTGCCGCTTCTTTCACGAGCAATTGGCCCGCCGCGATGTCCCACGCTGAAAGGCCCACCTCCCAAAACATGTCGAATCGCCCGGCGGCGACGTAGGCGAGATCGAGCGCCGCACAACCGAGCCGCCGAATGCCGGCCACCTCGGGCATGATCTTCGCGAGCGCGCTCAAGAACGGGTCGCGCGCGGGCCTACCGATGTGCGGTATTCCCGTGCCCACGATGCAATGCGCTGTCTTTTTCGGCGGAGCGACCGTGAGCCGTCGCTCCCCGAGCCACGCGCCGGCGCCTTTTGCTGCCCAAAACAGCTCGGAGTTGGCTGGATTGAGCACGACACCGACGACGACCTCTCCCTTGACCTCGAGGGCAATGGACACCGCGAAATGCGGTATCCCGTGCAAAAAGTTCGTCGTTCCATCGAGCGGATCGACGATGAACCGCGCGTCCGCCGTGGTCCGCGCGTTCGCCTGCCCCGCGCCAGCCCGTGGCTCGCCGGGGCCAGCCTCTTCCTCGAGGAGAAAGCCGTATGTCGGAAATGCCGCCGATAACTCCGCCCAGAGCAGCGCTTGGGCATCGAGATCCGCGCTCGAGACGAAATCGCTCGGTCCTTTCTCGGAGATGGGCAGACTGGAGAGCCGTGCGAAGTCGCGCATGAGACTTCGTCCGGCAAGCTCCGCGGCGCGCAGCAGGATTCCTCGTTCGGTGGCGTAGAGAGACATGTCGGGGCAAGTGCTCGAGACGAGAGCGGCACGACGCCCAGCACGGGGCAGCGCTAATACGTCGACTGCAATTACTTCGGACGCGACAGTCGCTTGGTATCGGGGGGCTTCTCCAGCAGATCGCCGAGCGCGCTAGCGTCCTGCGGGCCGATGCGCCGCGCCGTCTCGAACATGTGCGCGAGTAGATTGCGGTTGTCGATCACGCTCAATGCCTGCATTTCGAGGGCACCGATGCGGTCTTCCGGCGTGAAGGCGCCCTCCGTCCTTTCCATGGAGAGCTTGTCGGGATCGTAGGCGGATGCCACCGCGCGGGTGTCGAGCAACGAGTAATCGTCGCCGCGGCGCAGCTCGACGGTGACGCTGCCGGTGATCGGCCCGGCGACCCACCGGCGCAGTCCCTCCTTGAGGACCATCGCCTCCGGATCGTACCAGCGGCCTTGGTAGAGCAGCCGACCGAGGCGGCGGCCCCAGGTGAAGTAAAGGTCGAGCGTGTTCTCGTTGTGCACGGCGGAGAGGAGCCGCTCATAGGCAAGGTGAAGCAGGGCCATCCCCGGAGCTTCGTAGATGCCGCGGCTCTTGGCTTCGATGACGCGGTTTTCGATCTGGTCGCTCATGCCGAGCCCGTGACGGCCGCCGATGGCGTTGGCCTCGAGCATGAGATCGACGAGGCGGTCGAAATGCTTGCCGCTCAGCTTCGTCGGTACTCCCTCGGTGAATTCGACGACCACCGTCTCCTTCTCGATGCGCTCGCTCTCTTTCCAGAAAGGGCGCCCCATGATCGGCTCGACGATGTGCGTGCTGCGATCGAGCCGCTCCAGGTCCTTGGCCTCGTGGGTCGCGCCGAGCATGTTGGCGTCGGTGCTGTAGGCCTTCTCGGCCGACGTCTTGTAAGGCTTGCCGATGGCGGTGAGGTAGTCCGACATCTGTTTGCGGCCGCCGAACTGCTCGACGAAAGCGGTGTCGAGCCACGGCTTGTACACGCGCAGCTCGGGGTTCACCAGCGTGCCGTAGCGAAAGAAGCGTTCGATGTCGTTGCCGCGGTGGGTGCTGCCGTCGCCGAAGACGTTGACGCCGTCTTCGCGCATGGCGCGGATGATATGCGTCGCGGTGACGGCGCGACCGAGGGGCGTCGTGTTGAAATATTTCTTCCCGCCCGTCGTGATGTGGAAGGCGCCGCATTGCAGTGCGGTCAACCCTTCGACCGCGAGCGCTTCGCGGCAGTCGAGAACGCGCGCGGCGGCGGCGCCGTGCTCGAGGGCCCCGGTGGGAATCGACGCCACGTCGGTCTCGTCGGGCTGGGCCAAATCGGCGGTGTAAGCGTGGACGACCAACCCTTGGCGCGAGAGCCAGGCCACTGCGGTGCGGGTGTCGAGCCCTCCGGAATACGCGATTCCGACGCGAGTGCCCTTTTCGGGGAGGGAACGATGAATGCGACCCATGGCTATTCGAATGCGATGAGCTTGGCTCCGCCTTCGACCGTGTCGCCGGGGCGGACCAGCACCGTGCTCACCCGTGCGGCGTGCAGAGCGTGGAGCTCGTTTTCCATTTTCATGGCTTCGATGACGACCAGTGGGGCGCCGGTCTCGACCTCGTCGCCCGAGGCGACCAGTACGCGCACGATGCGCCCCGGCATCGGCGCGGTGACGAACTCGGCGCCTTTCGCCGTTGCGCCGCTGCGAAGGGAACGGCTCGCGCGCGTGCGCTCGGTTTCGATCGTCGCTGCGCCGCGCACGCCGGAGGCTGTGAACTTCACGTCGGGGAGCGTGCCATCGAGGAGCAAATCGATGACGCGACCGTCGACGCGCACGGACAAGCAGTCGCCCGCGTGGACGGCGTCCACGGCGACCTCTTGGCCGTCGATGCGCACCTTCCAGCCCCCGCCGGGGAGCGACGTCACGTCGACTGGAATTTCACGCGCGCCGAGCGCGACGAAGTACTGCATTTCGCGCCGACCCTAGCACGCGCACGTCGTGGGAGGCCAGCTCGGAAGCGCGGGCGACCGCTTCCCCGATCTCGACGTCCGACGCGCTCGCGGCAAGCGGTGCGCCCAGCCGCACCGCAACGCGACTGAAGGGCAGGGGGATGCGGAAGCGGTCCCAAGCCCCCTCGAGTGTGACACCGCGGGGAGCGGCGCTCCCCATGGGGACCAGCACGCCCGAGGAGAGACGCGCGGCGGCGCCTGCGCCGGGCAGAACGGTGAAACGCGGTCCCTTGGGTCCGTCGAGAGCGAAGGCTGCATCTTCGCCGCGCGCGAGTCGGCGCACGATGGCGACCAGCCCGCGCGCGCCTCCCCGCGACGACGAACCTCGTTCGACGAGAAGCCCTTGCACGCGGAGCGCGAGGGCTTGCATCTGTCCGTCGTCCGAATGGCTGACGAGGGCCACGGTCGGACGCCGCCGGCGATAACACAAGAGCGGGAGCTGATCGCCGTGCCAGAAACAGAGGACCCACGGCCGACCATCGCGGCGGTCGAGCGCCGCATCGGCGCGGACGGTGACTCGCAGCGTGGTCAGATACAGCCGTACGAAAATGCCGAGCACGAGGCCGAGCGCGGAACGCAGCGCCTGCCGCGACGTCACCTCTTCAGCTCGGCAAGCAGGTTCTTGGCGGGAGCGAGGTTGGGATCGTTCTCGAGCGCGCGCTCGAGCATCTGCACCGCTTTGGCCTTGTCTCCCTGGCGGCTGGAAATCTCCCCGAGGTGAAGGAACACTTCCCCTTTGGTGATCGGTGAGCCGCCGTCGAGCTTCTGCAGGAGCAGGGCGCGGTACGTCTTTTGGGCGCGGTCGAGGTCCCCGATGTCGATGGACAAGTTCCCGAGGTCGCGCAAAACGGCGATGGATCCGGGGTCGATCTTGAAGGCCTGATCGAGCTCGGCCAAGGCGCGCGTCTTGTCGCCATCGGCGAGGTAGGCGCGCGATAGCCGCTGGTGCATACCGGCGAGCTCCTTGGAGCGCTTGCCGGCGAACGAGGCAATGGCCTTTTCCAGCGCTATCGCCGCTTCCTTCGATCTTCCCGCTGCGCTGTAGGCGTCGCAAAGGATGAGCAGGAGCTCGCGATCGGAGGGGGCCAGGACCGCGGCCTTCTCCAGCAGGAGCGCTGCTGCGGCCGGATCCTTCTGCTTGGACAGGTGAAGATCGGCTGCAGCCCGGTAGACGCGCACTTTCTCGGCCGTATCGTTGGTCGCTTCGGCTCCCTCGGCCATGAGCTCCGCTACGCGACCCCATTTGCCCGTCTTCTCGTACGCATGGAGCAGGCGCTGGCGGATGTCGGCGTGGCGCGGGTCGGCGCGGAGCCCGCTTTCCAGGGCGCGCTCGACGCTCTCGTCGTCCTTCAGCTTGGTAAACACCTCGGCCAGGCGCAGCGAAATGCTCACCGCTTCCGGGCCGTGGCTCTGCCCGAGGAGCCGCTCCAGCATCTCGCTGGCGCTCTGGGCATCGCCGCGCGCTTCGAAGAGGCGGGCTAGCGCCGTAAGGGCGCTGTGGTGCACGGCGTCGCGTTCCAGCACCGCCTGATAGGTTTCGATGGCTTTGTCCACGTCGCCCAGGCGCGATTCGTAGATCTCGCCGAGGCGCACGGTGAGGATCAGAGCGGCCTTGGCGTCCTTGCGCTCCTCGGCGAAGTCGATCTGCGAGCGCAAGAGCTCGGCCAGGTCCTCGTCGCGGCCTGCCTTTTCGTAGAGCTGGGAAAGCAAGAGGACCGCGTCCCTGTCGCCCGCTTCCTCGTCGAGCACGCTGCGCAGCGTTTCGATGGCGTCGTCGCCGGAGGCAACGGCCTGCAAGCGCGCGAGCTCGAGGCGAAGCTTGGTCCGCTCGGTGGTCGTCGTGGCCACGTCGATGAGACGCGAGAGGAGCCGCGCGAGTTCGCGGTCCTGATTGTTCTTGGCGTAGAGCTCGCGCAGCGCGTTGGCGGCTTGGGTGTCGGCGGGATTGTTCTCGATGATGGTCTCGTAGAGCTCGATGGCGCCCGCGCCGTCGCCGCGCTTCTCGTAGGCAATGGTCGCCGCGGCATGCTGCAGCTTGGCAATCTCGAGGCCGTCGGTGGAAAGCTCGGCACGGCGGAGCAACAGCTTGAACACCTCGTCGAAAGCGGAAGCCGCCTCTCGCAAACGGGTCAGCTCTTCGAGAGCCCAAAGGTTGGCTTCGTCCTCGTCGAGGAGCTGGCGCAGCACCTCTTCCGTCAGGGAAGGGTCCTTGACGTGCTCTTCGGCGAGGACCTTGGCTTCCCGGAAAAGGTGACGTTTGGTGGCGGGATCGAGCTCGAGCTCGGCCAGCCGCCGCAGGCTCTTCACCAGGTCGCGCTCGCGGCCGGGCGCTCGGCGGATTCGCTCGATGGAGCGGAGAATCTCGACGTTCTCGGGATCGCGCGTGAGTGCCTGATCGAGCGCCTCTTCGGCCAGCGCCGACTCTTTTCGCTTGTCTTCGTACCAGGTGGCGAGCCGTACGTAAGCGTCGCGGGCGTCGTCGGGCGTGAGATCGGAAGCGTTGGCGATGGCGGCGGCGAGTTTGGTGGTGGCGCTCTGCCACGCGTCATTGACGGCGGCAAGACGCTCGATCTCGCCGAGGACGTCGGCGTCGGTGGGATCGTCGCCGAGGGCGTCTTCGAGAACGGCCTGCGCCCGTTTGACGTCACCAGCGCGGTCCTCGAGGAGCTTGGCCAGATCGAGGCGAATGCGAGTGCGCTCCCGCGCCGAGCCGGCGAAGCTGATGCGTTTCTCGTGCAAGGACGTGAGCCGCGCGTTGTCGTTCTGCGCGCGGTACACGACCTCCAGCGCCTCGGCCGCTTCTTCGAAGAGCGTGGCGTCGTCGGTGAGCGCCTCGAGCGACTCGCGCGCGGCGCGGTTGTCCACGTCTCGCTCGAGAGCCTGGCGCAGCGTGGCCAGCCCGAGCGAGCGCTCCTGGAACTCTTCGATCTGGAGCTTGGCCAGGCGATGCAGCAGCTCGGCCTGTATCTTGACCTCGGCAATGACCCCCACCCGACGTTCGATGACGTCGGCGAGCCCGCGGAAGTCGCGCGTGCGCTCGTAGAGCCGATCGAGGGAAGACAGGATCTCCGGATCGTCCCCCATCTGCTCGCCGGCCCTGACGTAGGCGTGGATGGCGCGGCGATCGTCCTTGAGCTGGGTTTCGGCGACGACGCCGAGTCGCCGCCACAAATCCTGCGCGACCGACGCGTCGAAGATCCCCTGTGCTCGCTCTTCCAGCGAATCGGCGTAGCGGCCGAAGCCCCCCGAGAGCGCTGCCAAGCGTTCGATCTCCGGGTAGACCTCGGCGTCGCTGGGGACCTCGGCCAACGCGCGCATGAGGACCGTCTGCGCGTCGGCCGGTCGATCGAGTGAGCCGTCGAGCACGCGGGCGATGGCCTTCAAGGTGGCGGCTTTGTCGGCCGAATCGATCTGCGCGCGGGCGCGCATCTCCAGCACGGAAACGAGCATCTCGTACTGTGCACCGCTGCGCAGGACCGGCTCCATGATATCGGCCGCCACCAGGCTGAGCTCTTCGCTCGTCTCGCCGATGCGGAACACCGCGGCGAGGGCATCGGGCTCGCTCGGCACTTCGTCGAGGACGGCCTTGTAGGCGTCGAGCGCGGAGTGGGGGTCGGCGAGGCGTCCGGCGTGAAGCGCGCCGATTTCCTTTTGCAGCCGCACGCGGTCGGCCGGAGCCCCTGCCGCCAACACTTCTGCGCGCAGGTTGTCGAGCAGCTCCGGCCACATCTGCTCGGCGCGGTAAAGGCGATCGAGCGACGTGAGAACGCTGGCATCGCTCGGCCGCAGCATGGCTGCTTCGCGCAGACAATCGATGGCTTCGCGCGGTTCCCCGAGGTGCTTCTCCAACCGCTCGGCGGCCTGGGTAAGCAGGGTGAACTTGAGATCCTGATCGTCGGCCGAGGTAAGCTCGATACGCCGGCGGTAGAGCTCGACGAGCTTGCGATGGTCGTCGCCGCGCTCGTAGAGCTCGATGAGCGAGTCGAGGGTGAACGTGCTCTCCCCGTCGAGCTCGAGAGCACGTTCGTACGCGATCGTGGCACCCTTGGGGTCTTCCAGCATGTCGCGCTTCGTCTCGCCGATGCGGCGGTAGAGGGAGGCGCGTTCGCTGTCGTCGGCGATGAGGTCCGCTTTCTTCTCGAGGATCTTCACCAGGGCCGGCCAGTCGGAGAGCAGCGTGGCCAGCATGTCCATCGGGTCGAGCGGCTCGGGATCGGACTCGTCGAGCGTGAAGAGGCGATCGTACGCGGCGAGCGCGCGGCGCGGGTCGTCCCGCTTTTGATCGTGCAACGTCGCCAGGGCCGAAAGCAGCTGCCGTTTGACGAGCACGTCGGCCGTTTCGATGGCCTGCTCGTAAGCCTCGCCGAGCGCGTCCCACGATTTGGTCTTCTCGGCTAGGCGCTCCAGCTCGGCGCGACTCTCACCGTCGTCGGGGTCGAGCTCGAAAGCGGCGCGCAGGGCGGTCAGCGCGCGCATTTCGTCCTGGCCCCGCTTCTCCCACAGCTCGGCGTCCTCGCGCAGGATGGAGATCTTCTCGCCGCGATCGTCGGCGAGGGCGAGCCGCTGCTGATTGAGCCCGATGAGACGGCGCCAATCGTCGGCTCGTTCGTAGAGAGGACGCAGGATGCCGACGATGCGCGCCTTGTGCTCGTCGATTTGACCGAGGGCCTCCAGCTCGGCGATGGCCGCTGCGTGGTCGGGCGTCGCCTCGACGATGAGCTCGTACTGATCGATGGCGCGCGCGACGTTGTCGAGCTCCCCCTTGAAGAGGGCGGCGAGGTCCATCCGGAAACCACTGGCCTGGGCCGGAGTACCGGATTGCTCGGCCCGCCGCTCGTAGAGATCGGCCAGATCGCGGAACCTCTCCCGCTGGCGATAGAGCGTCGTCAGTTGATCGAGGGCGCGGATGTCGTTCTCGTCGATCTCCAGCACCGAACGATAGGTGTCGATGGCGCGGTCGAGCTCCCCCAGCGCAGTCCGCTCGAGGTCGGCGATGGTGTGAAGCATCGCCGTGCGCTGGCCGGGATCGGATCGGTAGTCGAGGGCCGAGCGGTAGAGCTTCACCCGCTCGTTGGCGCTCCCTTCCTTGATGAAAAGCGCGTCGATGGCCTCGAAGAGCGTGGTCGACTCGGGCTCGAATTCGTGAGCGCGGCGCAGGAAATGGAGCGCGCGCTCGGAGTTGCCGAGGAGGGCGAATAGCTCGCCTGTACGCCGCGCCAGCGCGGCCGTCGATGCGTCCTCGCTGGTCACGCCGCTCAGCTCGGCGGCGTAGATCTCGGCGAGGCGCCCCTCGCTGCCGGCGACTTTGGCCAGTCGTTCGAGGCGCGTCCAAGTCGCCTGGTCCGTGACGTCTTCGTGGAGGAGCTTGGCGATCGTCTCCATTGCGCCGCGGTAATCTTCCGCTTGCTCTTCCTGGAGGTCGGCGAGCCGCTTGAGCAACCCGCGGCGCTCTTCCGGGTCCTGGGTCGACTCGAGGCGTGCCCCGATGGTCGCCATGAGCTCGGTGAAGTTCCCGCGCTTCTGGTAAACGGGCTCCAGCATCTCCGCGGCGCGCGCGCGGTACTGCGGATTCTTGCCGTGACGAAGCAACGCCTCGAGCTCGCCGATGGCGCCTCCATGCTGCCCGTCGCTGCGCAAGGCGGCATCGATCTCCTCGAAGGCGCGATCGATGTCGTCCATTCGTTCGCGCGCAACCACCGCGATGCGCACGTGCAGGTCGGGCGCGCTGGCACCCGTTTGATCGAGCTGCCGCTCGTAGAGAGCGATCAAGTCGCGCCACCGCTCCTTGTTTTGGTAGAGACGTTCGAGCTCGGACAGCGCGTCGGGCACGAGAGCGATGTCGAGGATGGTCTCGTAGACGGAGATGGCGGCGTCTTCGTCGGCCAGGGTCTCGGCGCACAGCTTGGCCTGCCGGAACAGCAGCTGCTTTTTCTCGTCGTCGTTCTCGGCGACGTCGACGCGGCGCTTCAGGATGTCCAAGAGCGCCGGACCGTCCCCCATCTCCTCGTAGAGCAATTCCAACGCCGAGAGCGCGCGCCGATCGTCGCCCCGTATCGAAAGCGCCTTTTGGTAATATGTCCGCGCCATGTCGCGGTCGCCGAGCTTGGTCTGAGCGAGCTCACCGATGCGCAAGCTCGCGGCGAGCTGCACGTCTTCGTTGGGGATGTGCGGCAAGATTTCCCGCGCCAAACCGACGAGCTCCGGGTAGCGATCGGTGGCAATGGCGAGGTGCTCGGCGCGCTCGAGCCACAGGGTGATCTCGGCCTCTCTAGCCGCTTCGCGAACCCCTTGCACGACGTAACCGAAGGCCCGCTCGAGATCCCCTTTCTTGGTCTCCGCGACCGCGGTTGCTTGTTCCAGCAATCGCAGCCTTTGCTCCGGCGATTCGGCGGTCTCGGTCTCGATCTCGAGAACCTTCAACAAGCGGTCGAAGTCCTGATCCGCCTCGTAGAGAGGATGCAAGGTCTCGGCGGCCTCGCGGCGCGCATCGGGCACGTCGAGCAGTTTCTCGATGCCGGCGCGGCTGCCCTGGTGGGCCGGATCGAGGGTGAGCGCGCGGCGGAAAGCCTCGAGGGCGCCGGACCAGTCGTTTTGATGGACGCGGCGCACTTCGCCGAGACGTGCCAGTACCGCGACCTGCGCGACGGGGGTCTCGGAGAGGCCGAGATCGACCTCGAGCGCCTCGGCGAGATCGTCGTGCCGCCCGGTTGCCTCATAGAGCGACTCCAGAGCGGCGATCGTCGCCTGATCGGGACCAAATTCGGTCTGCACGGCGCCGAAAGCCACGATGGCCTCGTTCTTGTCGTCGAGCTGGGTCGCCAGCGTATCGGCGATCTTGACCATGATGCGGCGGCGCGCTTCGGGCGACGTCGCATTTTGCTCCTGGGCGCGCAGGATTCCGACCAGATCGCGGAAGGCGCCGGTGCTCTGGTAGAGGCGCTCGAGGGCGGCGAGCGCCATGCCATCGCCGGCGTCGTCCTCCAGGCGCTGTCGCCAAGCGGCTACGGCGCGGGCCGGATCGTCGAGCACCGACTCCGCCAGCTCGCCGAGCCTTGCCAAGAGCTGCCGCCGCGCGTCGGCGTCGGTTTCGAGGCCCACTTCCGTGGCGAGGGCGTCGGCCAGCGCGCCGTGATTGCCCCACGCGGTATAGAGGCGTTCGAGTGCGCGTGCCGCGGGGAGGGCCAGCTCGGCGTTGTTCGGGTCGATGGCCAGCGCTTTTTGGTAGAGCGATTCCGCGCGCGGCAGATCCCCGAGCATCGTCTCGCACAGCGAGGCGACCTGCATGAGGATCTCCGAGCGCAGGCGCGGCTCTTCTGCTGCTTGTGCAGCCTGGGTGAGGACCGTGGCCACCTGCTCGTGGGCGCCGAGCCGTTTGCCGATTTCCGTCAGTCGATCGCGCGCCGTGACGTCGGTCGGCTCGAGGGGAACGAGACGCGACAAGGCGCCGAGCGCGCCGGCGTCGTCCGACAAGCGCTCGTCGCGCAGCGCGGCGATGCGGCGCAAGAGCTCGCGCTTCAAGTCGTCGGTTTCCGCGCCCTCCAGCCGGATCTCGAGCACGCGCACCAAGTCGCGCACTTCCTCGCGCGCGTCGTACACCGCTTCCAGCACTTCGGCGGCGCGCATGCGCAAGCTTCCGATATCGAGAATGCGCTCCACGAGCAAGCGCGCTTCTTGATTGCCGACATCGAGCCGGAGCACCTCTTCCAGGTGCCCCAGCGCGCGCGCCGGATCATGCAGCTTTTCGAGGTCGATCTGCCCTAGCCTCACTTTGAGCGAAATGGTGTCGCCGGGCGACGAGGTCTGCAGCCGATGCTCGAGCAGTCCGGCCAGCTTCTCGTAGCGCCCCTCGCGGGCATAGAGCATCTCCAGCGCGCGGATGGCGTTCTCGTGCGTCGAGTCGAGCTCGAAAATGGCCTCGTAGTAGCCGATCGCCTTGGGCGCCTCGTTGGTGATCTCTTCGCATACGAGGGCCACCTCGTTGAGGAGATCGACGCGCCGCTTGGGATCCGTCGTCCCTTGGATGGCCTTGGCGTAGAGGGCCTCGAGCTCGCCCCATTTCTCGGCGCCGGTGAGGATCTGTTTCAGCCGTGCAAAGGCGCGTGCGTCTCCGGGGCGCCTCTCCAGGATGCGCTCGAGGTAGGGCGTGGCCGCCTCGGGGTCGGCGAGCTTGTCGTCATGGAGCGTGGCGGCGCGTTCGCAGAGCTCCACTTCCGTCGCCAATCGCAGATCGGTCGCTGACCGCAGGGCGGAGCGGTACGCGTCGGCGAGATCGATGGGGCGCGCCGCCTTGGCGGCCAGCGCTCCCGCCCGATCCCACAGATCGAGCTCGTCGGGGAACTCGCTGACGGCGCGCAGCACGACGTCGAACGCCCGGCTCGGCGCGGAGAGACGCTGCTCTTCCAGCTCGGCAAGCGTGGTGAAAAGCGAGAGACGCCGGTGCCCGTCTTTGGTGGTATCGAGCAAGATGGCAAGGGACTGGGCCTGCCTCTTCGCGTCACCGGTGCCGGCGTATTCCGTCTCCAGAAGCTCGGCCGCGCGGGCGCGCGTCTCGGGCATCGTCAGCAGCCGATCGAGCATGGCGATGGCGCGCGGGAAATGGGGCAGCGTCGTGAGCCCGCGCGCTGCCGCCTCGAGGGCCTGCGACGGTCGGCCGAGGTGGTCGATGTAGATGTCGGCCAGATCGAGCTCACGCTCGGCGCGGACTTGCCCCTCCGTTCGCGGCAGATGACCCTCGATGACTTTGGCGGCTTCCTCGGCGTTGCCCGCGGCCAAAAGCAGCCGCGGAAGCGTGCGCGCGGCGAGCTCACTGCCCGGGTCGACTTTGAGGACGCGCGCGTAGAGTTGAGCCGCGCGCGCCGGCTCGCTGAAGACGTCCTGCTCGAGACTGGCCCACTCCGTCAAGATCGAAGCGCGCTCATCGTCGGGACCGTGCGTCGCCCGCAGCTCGAAGAGCCAGCGCAGCTGATCGCGCCGATCCTCGCTGCGCAAGAGCTTGTCGAGTGCCATCACGGCCGCTTCGTCGGAAGGATCCTCTTCCACGAGAGCGCGGTAGTCGCTGATGGCGTCGTCGATACGCCCGAGCTCCGTCGCTTGGAGCCGTGCCAGCTTGGCCCGGAGGTTCCTGCGGTCTTTGGCCGAGAGCCCCTTCTTCTTGCGCAGCCGCGCCGTGACGGCTTCGAGGTAACGGTCCCAACTCTTGGCCGCCCGCGACGCTTGCTCGAGCTCGTCGAGACGGTCCTCGGCGGGTGACAGCTCGTAGGCCTTGAACGCCCACTCCACCGCACTCGTGCGCTCGCCGAGCCGGTGCCCGGTGACTTCCACGAGCCGGTGCAGGATGTCGAGCTTCTTGTCGTCATCGTCGGTCGCGCTGAGCAAGATCGCGTAAAGTGCCGGCAGGCGCGCCCACTTCTCCTCGGCCTCGCAGATCTCGACCAGCGCGGTGGCGGCCTTGACGTCTTCGGGGCGCACCGAAAGGATGCGCTCGTAGGAGCGGAAGGCGCGCTCCTTGGAGCCGATCTTTTCGGTCAAGAGGCGGGCGGTGCGAAAGGAGAGGTCGACTTTGACGTCGGGGTCGGTGGCGCGGTCGGCCGCGGTGGAGAAAACTTCGGCCAGGCCCTCCCAGTCGTTCTGCGACGAGTAAAGGTCCTCGAGACCGTCGAAATCGTCGTTGGCGAGGTACGCGTCGCGCAGCACGCGCAGCGCCTTGGGGTGGCCCGGTTGGATCTCGAGGACCCGTCGCCAGGTCTTGGCGGCGCCGCTGTGATCGGCGAGGCGATCGGCATAGAGGCTGCCGAGCTTCTGCAAGACGACCAGCCGCGCGGCGTCCCCTTCGGCGACGGCGAGCCGTTTTTCCAGCGCCCACGCCACGGTGGCGAAATCTTTGTCGCGGTCGGCCTGACGCTCGAGCAGATCGAGCACGTCGCTGCGGCGCGGATCTTCGTCGAGGATCGTTTTGTAGATGCGGATGGCGTCGGCGCCGCGGTCGAGCCGCTCGGCCGCCAGTTTGGCCATCTCGAAGAGCAACAGGTATCTCGCATCCCCTTCGGCGGCGAGGGCCTGCTTCTCGAAGAGCGCATAGAGCGGCGCCCACGCCCGCCGCTTCGTGTAGAGCTCCTTCAGCTTGGTGATCGCCTCTTCGTCTCCCGGCGCGGCGCTGAGGAGCGACTCGTACGCCTCGGTGGCGTTCTGCACATTGCTGAACTGCTCGAGCCAGCGCCGCGCGACGGATCGCAGAAGCTCCGCCTTTTCTTCCCCGATGGGAAGGTGCGCCGCCAGGGCGGCTTGGTGCTGGAGAAGATCGCGATGGCGGCCGAGCACCTCGTACACGCGGACGAGCTCGCGCAGCGACGTCACGTCGTTGGTGTCGAGCTGGACGATCTGCGTAAGTACGGTGACGAGCGCGGTGTCGCTCTTGATGCGGTCGCGGTAGACCCCGGCGATCTCGCGCAGCACCTCCAGGCGCACCGATTTGTCTTCGCCCTTGGCTCGCTCTAGATCCTGGCGCAGGAGCTCGATGAGCGCGTTCCACCCCTCGGTATGCGTGTAGAGGCGCTTCAGCGCCTTGCGCGCCTCCTGATTGGCCGGGTCGTGGCGGAGGATGGTCTTGTATTGATCGATCGCCTTTTGCGAGTTGGCGCCCGCCTCGGCAAGCTTGGCGATCTCGGTGGCGAGCGTCGTCTTTTCCGGTCCATCGGTGAGCGAGCGCTGGGCGTCGGTCAAGATGGTGAGGAGACGCGCGCGATCCTCGGCGCAATAGTCGCGGAAGAAGGCCAGCATGCCGGGGTGCGCCGGCTCGAGGCGACGGAGGCGGTCGAAGTACGGCTCGGCGAGCTCGGGCCTCTCGCGCATGCGCCAGTTGACCATGGCGATCTGAAAGACGATGCCCGCTTCCTCGCCCTGCTTGGCGCCGCCCCGCAGCTGGTCTTCGTAGAGCGCCACCAGCTGGTCCCATTTCTCGGTCCGCGAAAAATGCTCGGAGAGAAAGCTCATGGCCTCGGAGTTGCCGGGCCACAGGTCGAGCACGCGCTCGAAGGCGGCGACCGCCTTGTCCTCCTGGTCGAGCTTGCGGTAAAGAACGCGCCCCAGGCGGTTCAAGATGAGAGCGCGCTCTTCTTTGGGCGGCGTGTTGGTGGCGCGGATCTCCAAAAGCAGCGCCACCTTCTCCCAGTTTTCGTCGAAGGACCACACGTGCTCGAGCAGGTTGGCGGCGCGCACGTTCTTCGGATCGAGCTCGAGCGCCATGCCGAACCGCTCCGCGATATTGCCGAGCGGCTCCCTCTTGCGAGGCCCGTAGCGGTACGCGACTTCCCCCGCGCTGGTGACGAGCGAGCTCTTGAAGGCCGCGTCGGACGTCTGCTCCGCCTCCTTCATGTAATGGCTGACCAGCTCCTGCCACTTCTTGCGCTTGTTCTCGGCGCGCTCGATCGCTTCTTCGGCGGTAGGGTCTTCGGGGCGGAGCTCGAGCAGACGTTTGTAGGCGGCGGTGGCGCGCCTATCGTCGAAGAGCTCGTCCTCGTAAACGCGCGCCAGCTCGAACTGCATGGCGAATTCGACCGGCGTGCCGGCATTGAGCGCTGCCTCGAGACCGAGCAGCTTGGCGACGGCCTCCCACTCTCGCCGCGTCTCGTGGCCGCGACGGGCCGACTCGAGGAGCATACGAAGCTCGGCCTCTCCACCGGCGCTCGTGGACGCGGTGACTGCTTCGGTCAGCTCGTTCCACGAGCTCTCATTGTCAGGATCATCCTGAAGCTGGCCAAGTGCCGCTCGGATCTTCTGCGCGCTCATCGTCACCCTGAGAAAACCGGTTCGGAAGGTAGAAACAACAAACGGAAAGGCGTCCTAATCGGACGACAAACGCGGGTGATTCATGGGGCAAAAACCTCACGCGCGTGACGTCACCATGCTACGCGCCGGGGCACATCGACACAAGCGCCGCGTGCGGGCCAGAACGACCGTTTCCAGGCCTCCGCCGCTAATTTTTCGCGTCACAGCGACGTTCTCGACGAACGGTCACCGCGCGGTGCGAACTTCGTGTAGGGTGACGGCCGCGGTTTACTCCCGAGCGTTGCGGAGCCCCTTCCTCGCCTCTCGCGCGCCGCACCTCCGACGCCGGACTACTTCGTGCTCGTCGCAGGTCCACGCTCGGCCTCCAGCCATCTCCGTTCATCCGCGATCGCGCGCGGTTCGCCGCCCAGCTTCTCGGCGACGACGAGGGCGTCGCGCGCTTCCGCTTTCCGCCCCAGTCGGCCTAGTGCCCACGCCCGCCCCAGATGTGCGGGGGCGAAACGGGGCCGTTCGGCGAGGATGGCGTCGTACTCGGCGAGCGCGCTCGTCGCGTTTCCGCGCAGTGCAGCGACCGTGGCCAAACCGAGATGGCACTCGGCTGCCTTGGCGTCGACGGCGAGCCCGGAACGGTAGGCCCGCTCCGCGCCGTCGAGCTCGCCAGCGTGGATCCGAAGCAGGCCGAGCGCGTGCCACGCCGCTGCGTCGTTCGCGCCCCGCCGCATGGCCTCTTCGAGCCGCGGGCGAGCCCATTCCACCTCGCCCCAGTGTGCGGCACGCATGCCCCCCTCGCGAGGGCCGCGCACGTCGGCGGGCGCCATTTCTCCAGCGTAATCATACATCTCGAGTGCTTTTTCGTATTCGTGGACGAGCTCATACGCGTGACCGAGCTCGATGTAAGGGAGCGGATCGGCGCTTCCGAGTTGCTGGGACAGGGCGTCGACTTCCCGCCGCGCCGCACCGAGATCGCCCGTCAGCGCCAGCACGCGGATCAAGAGACGGCGGCTCTTGACGTCCTCGGGGTGGCGCGCCAGCTCGTCGCGCAGGAGTCGAATGGCGTCCGCTTCCCGATGATCGTGGGCCAGCGAAGTCGCGCGCTGCAGCACCGTCGGTTGGCCCATCTTGCAGGTGCAGACCGCGAGCGCGAGCGTCGCGGCGCAACCCACGCCGACCCAAGCGCGCCCACCGGCCGAACCGATCCGAGAACGCCGCGTCAAGAACGACCACAGCTACACGAGCGGCGCGCTGCCGGCAACGGCGGCCCTGCCAAAACTTGTCCCAATCCGTCCAGACGGAGCACCCTCGGCGGCGATGCTCGGTCGGCGCCACCCTTTCGTACCCCGCGATGCCCATGGCGGCGGCGCCATCCTTTGCGACCGACCCGGCTCGGTCGAATTTCGTCCATTGTTTTTTGTGCTGCTCGGATCGTGCCTGCAGTTCGGGCTGCCCGACGGCAAGGATGGTGGGGTCTCCGACGCTGCCCGTGACAGCGGTGCGACGAGCGATACCCAAGTCTCGGAACGTGACGCCGCGGGCGACTCCGGCTGCATCGTCGATCCCCTTTCCCGCGTGACGCTCTGCACGGCCATCGCGCTCTGCCCTGGGCTGGCGGTCGATCACGATCGATTTCCCAACTGTGGCTTTCGCACCGGCGCAGGCATCATCGAGCTCCAGTGTCTGTGCCACGACTTCCTCTGCCCGCTCGGCGCCACGCTGACGTGCGGGCAAGCGCGCGATCTCCTGGCATCGCAGTTCGAGCTCAACGCGTGCTTGCAGGTGAGCGAGGGGCGCTGCGCACCGCGGAGCGCGGTTCCTCCGACCGGGAGCTCGTGTGACAAAAACTGCGCCGCGATGTGCGGCGGTGATGCGGCGTGCATCCGACGCTGCGGTTGTTGAGGCGGGTCGCGGAGGAGCCTCGCCTTTTCGTGCGCCGCCGGGCTATCCTGGTTGAACAGCGTTTCGGCGCTCGGGTTCGGTCTTGCCCGAAAGGTCTCGCGCATGTCGAACTTGATCCTGGCGGGGCAAATTTGGGATTCGCAGGGCAACCTGCGGGAGCGGCTCATCGTGGCCCCTTACGCGGCAGGCCCACCCCCCGCCGTGGTCGATGGCGTCATGGTGAGCATCCGGCCGCATCTAGCGAAGGCCCTGGCAGGCACGGCGGTCATCGTCAAGAAAGAGGCACACGGTCACACCCTCTGGTGCGAGCTCTTTCCCCTCCGCGACGCCGGCGGCGCGGTGGTCGGCGTGCTCGCCATGATCTCCGACGCCACCGAGCGCGCGCAGATCGAGGCGCGGCTCCACGCCCGCGTCGCATTCGAAAAGCAGATCGCCCAGCTCTCGAGCCAGTTCATCAACCTCGCCCCCGAGGACGTCGACCGTGCCATCAACGATGCGCTCTCGGCGATGGGCGGGCTGGCCCGCGTCGACCGCACCTACGTCTTCCTCTTCTCCGAAGACGGCGCCTCGATGAGCAACACCCACGAATGGTGCGGGTCCGGGTTGGCGCCGCAAATCGACGATTTGGGCGAGCTGCCGGTGAGCATCTTGCCCTGGCTCACGACGCGCCTGCGGCGTCGCGAGGTCATTTACGTCGAACGCGTCGCCGATCTTCCCGCCGAGGCCTCGGCCGAACGGCAGATCTTCGGCGAGCAGTCGATCCGATCGACGCTGGTGCTGCCCCTCTCCGCCGCTCGAGGCGTGGTGGGCTTCCTCGGGTTCGACGCCGTGCACGCCGAGAAATCGTGGGCGGAGGAAGACATCGCCCTCCTCAAGACGGTGGGCGAGATCTTCGTGAGCGCTCTGCAGCGCAAACGCGCCGAGGGGGAGCGCAAGCTGCTCGAGGCGCAGCTCGTGCAGACCCGCAGCCTCGAGAACGTCGCCAAGCTGGCCGGCGGCGTGGCCCACGACTTCAACAACCTCCTCGGCGTCATCCTCAACTACTCGGACATGTTGAAACGCGAGCTCTCCGATCCGCGTCACCTCGGGTACCTGACCGAGCTGCACGAATCGGCGCGCCAGGCGGCGCACCTCACACGGCAGCTCTTGCTCATCGGACGGCGCGGCGTCGTGGCGCCGATTGCCCTCGATCTCAATGAAGCCATCGGCTCCTTGGCTGACCTCCTCAGCCGCGCGCTCGGCGAGCACATCGAGCTCAAGCTGGAGCTCGCCGCCGATCTCGGCATCATTCGTCTCGGGCTGCCCCAGATCGAGCAAGTCATCTTGAATCTCACCATGAACGCGCGCGACGCCATGCCGACGGGAGGCGCCTTCACCCTCCGCACCGAGACCGTCGAGCTCGATGCCGACTACGCCGCGCGTTTCATCGACTTGAAGCCCGGGCGCTACACGCTGCTCACCGCCAGCGACACGGGCGTCGGGATGGCGCCCGATGTCGCGGCCCGCGCCCTCGAGCCTTTTTTCTCGACCAAGGGCGCGTTCGGCACCGGTCTCGGGCTGTCGACGGTGCACGGCATCGTCAAGCAGGTGGGCGGCCATCTCATCTTCGCCACCGCCCCTACGGCGGGATGTACCATTCGCCTCTTTTTCCCGGTGGTCGACGAGTCACCCCCGCCGCGGCCGAAGACCACGACGTCCGCCACGCCCAAGAAAGGGGCGGGTGAGACGATCCTCGTCGTCGAAGATTCGGCCAGCGTGCGCAAGCTCGTCACCCATGCGCTTTCCCAAAATGGCTACCGCGTGCTCGAGGCCGCCACGCCGATTCAAGCGCTGCAGATCTTGCATCAAGCCGATCGCCCGCTCGATCTGCTCCTCACCGACGTGATCCTGCCCGAAATGTCGGGGCGGATCTTGGCCGACCGGATGCGCGAACAGGGCAAGGTCCGGCGCGTGCTGTTCATGTCGGGCTACGAAGACGACATCCTCGCGCGGCAAGGCGTGCTCCACGAAGGGGTTCGTCTCCTGCAAAAGCCTTTCCTCGAGCCCGAGCTCCTGCGCGAAGTGCGACTCGCGCTCGACGCTTAGCACGGCTGCGTCGAATCCTCGGATGGCCGCGCCCGTCGTCGTTCAGGGTCTCCCCGAGGCAGCGGACCTGCGCGCAGCGGTGCTCCTCGCGTGCTCCGACGCTCTGAAGCATCGCGCCTGCGTTGCGGGCGACGAGCCGGAGGGAGGCGCAGCGGCGCCTTATGCGACGGCCGTCATCGTCTTGCCCGATGGCTCTGACCGCCACGTTCGTATTGCCCTCGAGCGGTTCGATGCCGCCCCGGTGCGCGTCATGAACCGCGACACGCGCTTCGCCGACGAGGATCCGATCGTGGAACGGTGGCGCACGGTCGGACTCGTCATCGCGGCGTTGGTCGGCGAAGCGGAAGCTCCCCTCGAGAGCGCCACCGAGTCCGACGGTCGACTTTCGCCGGGCCGCGCAGCACGCGGTTCCGCGCCCTGGGTCGGCCTTTCCGCGCTGGCGGGCCCCGGCCTCGACGACGGCAGCGTCCGGCTCGGTGCCGTCGTGCACGGCGCAATTGTCTTTCGACCTTCCCCCGTCTTTCTCGTCGCTTCCCTCGGCCACGCCCTGCGCCCGCTCGACGAGCAGAAGCTCGACGTGCGCTGGACGACCTTCGCCGTCGGCGGCGGAGCGCGCGCCGTCGTACCTCACGCCGATCTCGGCCTGCGTGTCCGTCTCGAGGTGCTGCTCGAATACCTCCAGGCGAGCAGCTCTTCGGGCGCTGCGGTCTCCGGCGGCGGTAGCCAGCTCAGCCCTGGGCTCCGCGTGGGCGCCGATGCGATCTGGCCCGCCAGCGGAACGCTCGCCGTGACGTTGGGGTTCTCGGTGTGGTCGCTCCCTGGCGGAACCGCCATCCGGCTCGATCAACGCGAGCTCGGTTCGTCCCCGTGGCTCAGCTACGCCGGTCTTCTCGGTGGGCAGTGGTCTTTTCGTTGAGCCGTATGGGAGCCGGCGGGCGCCGAGCTCCCTTGACCATAGAAGTTCTGCGGTTACCAGGCTTTGCAGCCCTGGTGGTGCGCCCTGGCTCGCCGCGACGTGCTGAAAATGCCGGCGGTTTGCCTGCCCTCGCCCCCCCGCGGTTACTCTACATGCATGCCGACCCCGCGCCCCGCCGAGGTTCCCCCGCGGCTGCGCGTCGTGCAGGGAGGAGCCGGCGGGGCTTCCAGCGGGCCGTCGGAAGTGACCGCCGATTCCATCAGCGACGAGGCACTGCTCGCTGCGCTGCGCAACGGTGACGCTCAAAAGGCCGCCATCCTCTACGATCGCCTGATCCGCGTCGTCGACGGCACGCTCGTCCGCATCCTCGGGCGACGCGAGCAAGATCACGACGATCTGGTGCAGTCGGTCTTCGAGCAGATCATCGTCGCCCTTGGCAAGGACCATTTTGCCGGCACGTGCGCGCTCGGCGGCTGGGCCGCGGCCATCGCTTGCAACCTCGGTCTCAACGCGTTGCGCTCGCGCGTCCGTGAGCGGCGCGTCGTCGACCGCATGCGTGACGCCGACGTGGAGGCGCAGCGTGCCGCTTCGCAGGGCGACGCCGAGCGAGAAGCGGGTGCGCGCAGCGAGCTCGCGCGCGTCTGCGTAGAGCTCGCCGCCATGAATCGAGAAAAGGCCACCGCCGTGCTCCTCTACGACGTCTTCGGGCACGACCTGATGGAGGTCGCCGCGCTGACCGGCGTCACGGTGGCCGCCGCGCAATCGAGACTCGTGCGCGGCCGCAAAGAGCTTCACGACCGACTGCGCCACGCAGAGATCGGTCCTTACGCCCCGAGGGAGCCGTGATGGAGGTCAAGACCCGTAGCGAAGAGCTCCTGCGCCAACTCTCGATGTCGGCCGTGCCAGTCGAAGATGCGGCACGTGCTGCGGCCCGCCGCGATCGGGTGGTCGCGCACCTCGCGGAACTGGTACCCGCCTTGCCGGCTCGGCGGCAGCGCCGTCGCCGTCTTGCTTGGGCGGCGTCCGTTTCGTCCGCCGCCGCGGTGGCGCTGGCCATCGGATTTGTCGCCGCGCGAACGCGCCCGCAAGCGCAAGCATCGGAACCTCGAACGGCGCCGAGCGCGGTGCTTGCACTCGAGGGGTCGGTGCAAGTCATCCATCGCGCCACGGAATTGATCGCGCCGCGGCTGGAGCGGGTCCCGGTCGGCAGCGCCGACGAAATCGTGACGGGAAAGGGAGCGCGCGCGCGGGCGTCGCTGGCGAGCGGTACCGAGGTCGACATCGAGCCAGAAAGCAAGGTTCGTTTGAGCGAAGACGAGGAGGCGCATGGCTCTGCCGCATCGCCGCGAGCGGGCAGGGAAGCGGTGGCCCTCGGTAGCGGTCGTGTCATCGTGCGCGTTCCCAAGCTCGGACCGGCCCGATCCTTTGCCGTAGAGACACCGGAAGCGACGATCGTCGTGCATGGCACCGCATTCTCGGTGGAGCGCACCGCGGGGGCGGGGGGCGAGTCCCCGCGTACGACTGTCGATGTGAGCGAAGGGAGCGTCGCCATTCATCGTCACGGTGTCGCGGTCTTCCTGCATGCCGGCGATCGCTGGTCGTCGGCGTGGTCATCCGGTTCGGAGCTCGATCCGCCCAAAGATTCCGACGCACGGGCGACGGCTCCCGACCTGACGCCGAACCAACCGAAGGCGACCCTTTCGGCGCCGCGGGGGGCGAGCGGCGCGTCCGCCAAAGGAAATGGCCCTTCGTCCGACAAGACCAGCAGCCTCGCGGCGGAAAACCGCCTCCTTCAAGCAGCGATGGCAGCACGCCAGCAGGGCGATCCCCGTCGCGCGGCGCAGCTCGCCGGCGAGCTCGTCGCGCGTTACCCGGCGTCACCGCTGGTCGAAGAGGCGCGCGTCGAGCGGATGCGCGCCCTGCTCGGCGCGGGTGGTCCCGTGGCCGCAGAAGGTGAAGCTCGCACGTACCTTGCCGACTACCCGCGAGGCTTTGCTCGACAAGAGGCGAATCGCATCCTCGGCGGTGCATTGCGCTAGCGGGTTACTAAAAAAAGGCCCCGATCTCGCCATTCATCACATCGTGTAGCGATGCTGAGAAGAACCGCCAAAACGCCAAGGTCGCCAAGAGATTGGGGATCAAGAGATTGGGGATCGAGGCCAGTGAGTCTCGACCAAGGACCCTGGCGGCCGTAGCGCGTTGGCGGTTTTTCTATGATCGACCCACCACTGGGACAAATGATGAGAGGCGCCAAGATCGCCAAGAGATCGGAGATCAGTGGGTTTTTGAGAATGATTCCGTGGGTTCTTAACCAAAGATCTTGGCGGCCGTGGCGCCTTGGCGGTTCTTTCCCATGATCGTCCCACAGTTGTGACGAATGGTGAGGAAGCGAGGGGGGGCGGGGGGAGAAACAGCAGCAACGGCCCTTCGGAGGCCCTTCTTTCAGCAACCTTCTGGGTCGTATTTCGAGCGCGCAGTGCCTGCGAAGAGGACGCTCCGGTTACTTGTATCTCTGAGGATGGATCGCTTGCTCCCCACCGAGGTTCGTCCCCTCCGCCCCCGCGCAGGGCGAAGGTTTCGCCTGGCGGCGCCGCTCGCTCTTTTTCTACCCCTCGGCGCGGCCTTGATCGATTGCACGATGGGCGACACCGGTTTCATCGACTTCGTCACCAACGACACCACCAAAGGTCCGAAGAAGCCCCCCAAACCATGTGCCGGCAATGGCGAGTGCGCCCCTCCGGCGCCGTACTGCGACATCGCCTCCGCCACGTGCATCGAATGCTTGGCCGATCCCAATTGTTCCGGCCCCAAGCGGTTCTGCGGTCCGCGCGGGGCGTGCGTGGAGTGCGTCGGGGATCCGGGGTGCGCCAAAGCCAAGCCCTATTGCGACGTCGAGCGTTACGCGTGTGCGGAATGTCTCGTCGATGTCCATTGCGATGCAACGAGAGTGTGCGATCCCGACCGTCGCTGCGTCCCGAGCTGCGCCGACAGCTCCACCTGCGACCCGATGAAACCGTATTGCGACGAAGCCCGCCGCTTTTGCGTCGAATGTCTGACCGACGCCAACTGCGCCGACGCCAAGAAGCCGGCCTGTGGGTCGCGCGGCGCCTGCGTGGAATGCACGAACAACCTGCCTTGTCCCGCCGAACGCCCCTTCTGTGATCCCACCAACGACAAATGCGTCGGCTGCGTGAGTGACCTCGACTGTGCTGCGGGGCGCCGATGCGATCCCATGCAGCGCTGTGCGCCTTAGATGCCCCGACCTTCACCTGTCGACGACGACTGAGCCAAGGAGACTTCATGCCATCCACGCGCGTCCCGCTTCCGCGAGTTCTCTTGGCCTCGTTCGTCGTGGCGTGGGTCGTGGCGTGCTCGGGTGGCGGGTCGGACGGTGCCAACGGTGGTGCGGCCGGTTCCGGTGGGATCGGCGGCATCATCATCACTGGCAACCCGGGAAGCCAAGACGGTGGCGTCGTGTTCGGCACCGACGCCTGCGTTGCCGAGCCGCTCAAAGGCGAGACCATCCCCGTCGATATCTACGTCATGTTCGATCAATCCGGCTCGATGGCAACGCCGGTCGGGACCGGTACCCGACTCGACGCCGTGCGCACGGCTGCCTCCCAATTTCTCACCTCGTCCGAGAGCCGCGGTCTCGGCGTCGGCATCGGCTACTTCGGCCATTTCCCCATCGGGAGCACCTCCTGCAATCCGGCCGACTATGCCAGCCCTGCCGTTCCCATCGCCACGCTTCCCGGTAGCGCGCAGGGGGTGCTCGACTCCCTCAATCGCATTGCCCCAACGGGTGAAACGCCAACGGGCGCCGCCATCCGCGGCGCCTGCGGGTACGCCCAGGAATACCAGCGTTCTCACCCGAGCCACGTCGTCTTCCTGTTGCTCGTCACCGATGGCGTTCCTGAGGCGCCCGTCTCCATGGCGCACGGCTGTGCCCCCACCCTCGGCGACGCCGTTCAGGCCGCCACGGCGTGCCGCACCGGTGGGCCTCCCATCAAGACTTACGTGATCGGCGTCGGGCCCTCGCTGCAGAACCTGCAGCAGATCACCGAGGCGGGTGGCACCGACAAGACGTACCTCGTCGAGGGAGGCAACGTCAGCGAGCAAGTCCTGGCGGCGCTGAACGAGATCCGGCTAGCGGCGTCGATCCGCTGCGAGCTGCAGATCCCCGCGGCCCCGGCGGGCAAGGTGCTCGATTTCAATCTCGTCAACTTGCTTTATACCGACCCCAAGGGACAGCGCTCCGCGCTCTACAACACCGGCGACAGCGCGGGTTGCGCGGCCAGCGGCGGAGGCTGGTTTTACGACGACCCCACGCAGCCCAAGAAGATCCTGCTCTGCGAGAGCACCTGCAACATCGTCAAATACGAGATCGGCGGCCAGCTCGACTACGCCATTGGCTGCAAGACGGTGGTCCCGCCACCGCCCTGAGAGAAGGAAGAGAGCGCCCCGTCGCGGACGCTGTTTCGCGCGAGACCGCCGTGTCGAGTCGTCAATCGTTCGAAGAAGTTCGGAAAAGGGAGAGTCACCCATGAGAAATCGAATGGTGTCGGTTGCCCACAATTGCCTTTGGGCGTTGCTCGGCGTTGCGGGCCTCATCGACTGCGGAGGGAGGGGCGGCGTGGGCAACGGACCGACCGGCGGCGGAAGCGGCGGCCCCGGTGTCATCGTTCCCGGCTTTCCCGGCGCGGGAACGACCGGGGGCGATCCGCTGCGGCCCGGTACACCGCCCGGCTCGGCGCGCGATTGCGCGGGCGGGACACCGGTCATCTCGCAGCCGCCGCAGGTCGTCACCCAAACGACGAAATGCCTTTATAGCGTCACCGTGACCACCACCTCCACGCCGTCGGCCACCATCGAACAGATCGCGGAAGTGATCGATGGAAAGAACGTCGTCCATCTGCGCATCACGTTCGACCCCGGCTTTGTCGACAACACGTACGGCGCCAACGCCGTCGGTTGGGACGCGAACGGCGGCAAGATGCCCAAGCCGATGCCCATGCCCATGCCCGGCAAAGGGCACACCTTCAAGGATCTCGTCGGCAGCGATCACGTCGAAGTCCAGCTCCTCGACGCCGCTGGCAAGCTCGCGCTCCATTTCAAAGTCGACTACATCTCCGCCGACGCGACGCGCCCCTGCGGATACGGCACGCTCGGTGTCACCGGCGGGGAGGGGAAAATGTTGGTGGGGAGTGCCGCCTCGATCCTCGCCGTGGCGACGTCGCTCGACCGTGACCTCAATGGGTGCGGCTATTGCTACACCGTCGACTCCCCCGCCACCGACGGGAAATACACACCCAATCCCGCCACGCCGCGTTGGGACTATCGGGTCGTCTACGAGGTGTGGATCGATGCCGCCGCGTACGGCCCCGCCGGCCCCGGAGACACGCTGCTGGAAAACGTGCACGCCTCGCCTTCCAAGGCAGCGACCAACACCATCGCCGTGAAAAAAGGGGACTGTCCGCCGACCTGGCCCCAGTGCAAACCCGACGTGATCACCGAGGGGCTCAACTGCGGTGACGCTGGGACCGGATGTCCCCCCGGGACGATTGAATACATCATCAGCGAGGGGCGCACCTGCGTCCCCGTGCCCGTCCCGATGCCCGATGGAGGGTTGGGCTGCCCGACGGGCTACCACCTCGACGTGGCGACCGAAGGGCGCTTCTGTTTGCCGAACTAACCGGGCCGGTCCCCGAATCCCTCCCGCTCCCGGTCCCGCCACCCGGTCCCGCCACCCGATCTTCCGACATCGAGAACGGGTCGATTGCCTCTCAACGTCGGTGGATGAGGTCGGCCTGCTGGGCCATCTCGGTGTCGAGGGCCGAGATACCGCCCGCATCGTGCGTCGTCCAGCGGACCTCCACCTTGCCCCACGAGATGTGCAGGTCGGGGTGATGATCGCGCTTTTCAGCGGCGAAGCCCACGTGCACGGCGAAAGCGATCGCAGCACCGTAGTGCTCGAACGCGTACGTCTTCGTGAGTGCATCGCCGTCGCGCTTCCAGCCGGCGTGTGCGGTGACGAAAGCCTCGATCGCGTCCTTCGACAGCTTTTCCTGCTTTCCCATAGCTCCCCTATTCTCGGGCGAAGGCCCGATCGTCTGCGGGCCATCCGATGGTCAAGATGATGAGGTGCTCACCATACTCTTGATCGTGCTCATTCTGGTGGCTATCGGCTCAGCCCCAACTTGGCCGCACAGCCGCGGCTGGGGATACTATCCGAGTGGCGGCGTCGGCATCGTCGTGATCATTCTCTTGATACTGCTTCTCAGCGGCCGCATGCACCTTTAGCACGGTGTACTTGTGCGAAAAGGCGACCACCTCGATTTCGGAATCGGGGGGAAGCGAGACCGACTGGCACGGGTGCAGCTCTTCGCCGGTGCAGCTCTTCGCCAAGCTTGACGTGAGGCCCATGGCGATGACGACGTCGTGATCGACGGTGGGTTCTGACGACGTCGTCACTTCGGACGAGGAGGCGAGGAAAGCGATGGGCAGCCAAAGCCACGCAAAATCGGTGCATGGTGCCGCTTTTCGTATGCCTTGGCGTATTCGGCAATCGAGCTCGGGCTCGGGAAAGCACCCCCTAGACTACGCCGTCGGTTCTTCGCCCTACCAGATCCTTGGTGCGCTTGGGAGATGGGCCCTTTCCGGGCGTTATAAAGAAAGGTTTGTTCTCTCGTAGGCGGGAGGGAATTTGACTACAATCGCTTCACCATGAAGCGGCTATCCTACTCGCAGTGGTTTTACGCCAGCGTGCTCGCCGTCGCCGTCGCCTGCGCCAACCCGGGCGGTGAGCCGAAATCGCCGGGCAAGGCGCAAGGGTGCGACTCGAGCAATCCTTGCGCGTCCGGCCAATCTTGCGTCGACGGCCAATGCAAGGCCGGTGGCTGCACCACCGACGGCGATTGCGGCGGCAACGCTGCTTGCATCGAAGGCGCGTGCAGCAACCGCGAATGTCAGACCAGCAGCAGCTGCCTCGGGGACGACGAGACGGCCGGCACCCCCGACGACCGCAGCTGCGTCGGGGGGGTGTGTCTGTTCATCTCCTGTCCGCGCGACGGGGACAGATGTCCCGGGCCCGGCAAGGAGAAGTGCAATTGGAACTCCGACTGCGGCTCGGGGCGCCTCTGCTTCAACGGCACCTGTACCTCTGGCCGCTGCACCAACGACAAGGATTGCACGCCGCGCTCTTGCCACTTGGGGCTCTGTCTCGATCATGAATGCAACGCCAACAAACCCTGCACGAAGGGGCGCGCCTGCGTGCAGGGATTGTGCATACCCCAGAGCGCAGCGACGACGGCCCCCGCATCGTCGTCCACCCCGGCCAACTGAGTCGTCCACCCCCGGCCCACTGATCCGCGGGGCCGCCCGCCCATTCGAACGAGCATCGCGGTTACCGAGCCTCGCCTCGCATCAACGTGAATCGCCTCGCTCCGAAGCTCGCGCTGCTCCTGTTCGGCTCGGGTGCGTGCGCGCTCGTCTATCAGGTGGCGTGGTTTCGCGAATTTCGTCTCGTCTTCGGTGCATCCACCGCAGCGACGGGCGCCGTGCTGGCGTTCTTCGTGGCCGGTCTCGGGGCAGGAAGCCTCTGGCTCGGGCGGCGCGCCGATCGGCATGCCAACCCGGTGCGCCTCTACGCGGCGCTCGAGCTCGGGATTGCCCTCTCGGCGGCGCTCACTCCGGCGTTGCTTTGGGTCACGCGCCGCGCGTACATCGCTCTCGGCGGCACGCCGGTGCTCGGCCTGTTCGGCGGCACTTTGCTGAGGCTCGTCCTCTCGGCGCTCGTCCTCGCGGTGCCGACGTTTCTCATGGGAGGGACGCTCCCCGCCGTCGCCCGCGCCGTGCAAGCCGACGACGACGTCGGGCGCCGCCGCATCGGATGGCTCTACGGACTCAATACGCTCGGCGCCGTCACCGGCTCGGTCGCCGCGAATTTCTGGTTGCTCGAAACGCTGGGACGCGACGAACGCTGCTCGCGGCCTGCGCCGTCAACGTCCTCGTCGCGGGCGGAGCGTGGTGGCTCGCGAGGAGCGCCCCCGAAGCGCGACGCACCGCCAACCGTAGCGTCGCGGGCGATGCGACGGCATCCGCGGCCCAAGAGGCGACCCGCGAGCCGAACCTCCCGGCCCGAGCGGCCGCGCCGGGGCGGGACGTAGCCGTCGCGCGCTTTACCGTCATCGCGGCCGCCGCGGCGGGCTTTGCGTTCTTCGTGATGGAGATCGTCTGGTACCGGATGCTGGGACCGCTCCTGGGCGGGACGGTGTTCACCTTTGGCCTCATTTTGGCGGTGGCGTTGCTCGGGGTCGGCCTCGGTGGGGCTTTCTACGGTGTGCTCGAAAAAGGGCGCCGTCCGTCGCTCGCGTCGTTCGCCATCACCTCCGTGCTCGAGGCACTGTGCATGGCGCTTCCCTACGCGCTCGGCGATCGCGTCGCCACCACCGCTCTCGCTCTGCGCTCGCTCGAAATCCTCGGCTTTCCCGGGCTCGCCCTGGGATGGGCGCTCGTGGCCATGCTGGTCGTGCTTCCTGCCGCTTGTGTGGCGGGGGTCCAGTTTCCCATGTTGATCGCGCTGCTCGGCGAGGGCTCTGAAGACGTTGGCCGGCAAACGGGCCTCGCCTATGCCGCCAACACGGCGGGGGCCATTGCCGGTTCGCTTCTCGGCGGCTTCGTGTTGCTGCCCACCGTTGGCGCGCTCGGGTGCTGGCGCGGCGTCGTCGTCCTGCTCGTCGTGCTGGGTCTCGCGGCGGCGGCGATCGCGCTGCGGCGCGGGCATCTCAGTGGCCGGCTCGCCATCGCGGTGGGGCTCGCCTCGGTCGCGCTTCTCCTTCTACGGGCGACCGGGCCGACGGCGCTCTTTCGCCATAGCCCCATCGGCGTGGGGCGTATCCCCGCCGAGATGACGTCGTCGCCCAACGCTTGGCGCTCGTGGGTCAATGCCGAACGCCGAGGCATCCAGTGGGAAGCCGACGGCGTGGAAAGCGCCGTCGCGCTGAGCAACCGCGCCGGTCTCGCCTTCGTCGTCAACGGCAAGGTCGACGGGCACATCCGGGCCGACGCTCCGACGCAGGTGATGAGCGGGATGGTCGGCGCCATCCTGCACCCCCAACCGAAGAGCGCTCTCGTCATCGGTCTCGGCACGGGGAGCAGCGCGGGGTGGCTCGGCGCCATCCCCGAGCTCGAGCGCGTGGACGTGGTGGAGCTCGAGCCCGCCATCCTGCGCGTCGCCCGAGACTGCACAGTCGTCAATCACGGCGTCTTGGACAATCCCAAGGTCAAGATCGTGATCGGCGACGCGCGGGAGGTGCTTTTGACGACGCGCGCCAAGTACGATCTCGTTTTTTCCGAGCCGTCGAACCCTTACCGCGCCGGCATCGCCAGTCTCTTTACGCTCGAATACTACCGTTCTGTATTCGATCGGCTCGAGGACGGAGGCCTTTTCTTGCAGTGGGTGCAGGCCTACGACGTCGACTCGCGAACGGTGAAGAAGATCTACGCCACCCTGGCAGCGGTGTTTCCGTCGGTGCAGACATGGGAGCTCGGGGCCAATGATCTGCTCTTGGTCGGCTCGCGCGAGCCGCTCGTCCTCGACGCGGCCGTGCTGCGCGCCAAGGTTGCGCGTGAGCCCTACCAGGCGGCCCTCGCCGCCGCGTGGCGCGCCATCGAGATGGAAGGCTTTTTGGCCCACTTCGTGGCCGGCCCCTCCCTGGCGCGTGCCATCGCCGACGAGGAGCCGTCGCTCAACACCGACGACCGCACCCTGGTCGAGTTTGCCTTTGCGCGGAGCGCCAACCATCGAGGCGGCTTCGATAGCGTGGAGGTCGTGGCGACGGCGCGCGCGCGCGGCGAAGCGCGACCCGACGTCCGCGGCGAAGTGGCGTGGGACCGCGTCGACGACGAGCGCATCACCTTTCGAACCTCGGAGGCCGAGTCAGGCCCGCCCCCGCCCGATTTACGCCCGGCGCAGCGCCTGCGAGCCGCGGCGCAAGCGCAATATTTGGCCGGTCAGTGGGCGAGCGTGGTCGAGCTCTGGCAGGCGCAGGGTCGCGATCCGACCGACCCCACCGAGCTGGCGGTGGTGGCCGAGGCGATGGCCGAACAAGGCGATGAGGGGGCTCTTCGTTACGCGCAGGCGCTGCGCGCGCTGCAACCGGCGGAAGCGGACGCCATCTTGGCGCGCCTGCGCGCGCGACAAGACAAGCGCGAAGAGGCAATGGCCTTCCTCGAATCGGCATTTGCCCGCCACCGTGTCGATCCCTGGCCGATGCCGGTCATCATGCGGCACGCCGTGGAGCTGGCCGCCGACCTGGCGAAGGGGGACCGCGCGCTGGCGGAGCGGGTCTACGCCGCGCTCCGCCAGCCTTTTGCGGGGGACCTGCAACAGGAGATGCGGACCGACGCGATGCTGGTCGCCGCCGGGCAACTGCCGCTGGAGACGGCCTGCGTGGAGGCGCTGTCGGGGCTCGAGCCACACGTGCCCTGGCGGCTCAGCGTCCTCTCCTGGCGGTCGCGCTGTTACGAAGCCCACAAGCCGGCCTGGGCTGGCCGCGCCGCACGCGACCTCGACGAGTATTTGAGCGGCGAAGCCGCCCCATTCGGCGAGGGGCTGACGAACGTCGAACTCCGCTGAGGAGCAGAATGCTATCATCGCCGCGAAGGTGCGGGGCAAAGGCTATTTTCTAGAGGGACTGCTGGACCTGGCGCGCCTCGACGACCGCGCTGCGCGCCGTTCCTCGTGGCGACAGAGCATCGTCTCGCTCGGGCAGGCCGGCACGCAACACGGGCCGAGCCCCCTCGAAGGGCTCGATCCCGCCGCTCTCGTGCCGGCCGTGCGCGTCGCGCTCAGCGACGGCCTCGTCGACGAGCTCGATTGGCTTTCTTCCGAGGCGGCCGCCGTCGCGCTTTACGAAATCGCGGCCGCGCTGCCGCACGGGCAGGAGAAGAGGGAGCTCGGGCGTCGGGTGGCGGCCTATACCTATGACGGCGTCGCCGACACGTTCGCCGCGGTGGCCACGCGGATGGCGCTCGGATCGGGCAAAGCGCTGGCCGGTCCCGCGGTGCGCGCGCGGGTGGCGCTCGCCCTCGAGCTTCCGTCGGAGACGAGCAAGCGCGTCGACGTGATGGCCCTCGCGCTGGCGTCGCGCCGCGATCTGGTGCGCGATTGGATTGCGCGCCCCGCGCGCGGCTCGCTGCCTGCACGTCGGCTCGCCGGGCGACTCATCGAGCGCGCCGCGAGCGAGCTCTCGCACCTCGCCTCACAGGGTGACGTTCAAGCGGTGCGCGTCTTTCGGACCGAAGCGCTCGCCAAGGCCTACCAGGAGCTGCTCTGGGACCGCGAACCGCTGGTATGGAAACACGCCGCGGTCGCGCGCGGCCTGCTGGTAGGGGCGATACCCGAGCTGGCGACCGAGATCGATGAGCATCTTTCGCTCGACCTTTCGCCGACGCAATGGCGGCGCGCGGCGACCTCGCTCGGCGCCTCCATCGCTTCCGACCCTCCTCGCGTCGTGCGCCGGGTGAACGAGCTGCTCGCTCACCGCATTCTCGAACGCGATTACGGCGTCGCCGGATGTCTCGTATGGGGGCTCGCCCACGCCGCCAGGCTCGATCCGGAAGCCGCGGAACAGGCGCTCCACGCCATCGTCGTGCGGCAGGGGACCGCGGTAGCCGAAGCCGTCGAGGAAGGTGCCCGCGAGGAGCCGGAGTGGCTCCGCACCCGCGCCTGTCAGCTGCTCCGCCGCCATCTGAAACTGGAGCTGCTCATCTGTGGAAAGCGAGCCGACGACGGTGCAGCTTCACTCGCCGCGGAGATCCTGCGCGATCTCGAGGATGCGCCCCGCAGCGAGTCCGTGCGCCGAGGTGTGGCCGAAGCGCTGCTCGCGTTTGGGACGCAGGGTTCACGTCGCGCACTCGATCTCGCCAAAGATACGCTCGGCGTTGCGCGCGCGGAAGTGGCGCGGCTCGTCGCCGCTTCGCAACGCAGCGAGCTTCGGACGGTCTTCGCCATCCTGCGCGATCTCGACATGTCGCTACTCGAGTCGGCCGTGTTCGCCAACCTCTTGGCGCTCGACCTGCGCACCGCCGATCAAGGCGTGGCTCCGGCTCCGGTCGAAGAACTGCGCGACCAACTCGGCTCTCTATTCGTCGGATGGGAGGCCTCGGCGCCCGTACCGATGGGGGGCAAGAAGGTGCCGCAGGCCAATATTCGCATGCGCCGTCTCAAGGCGTTCATCCACCTGCTCGACGTCGATGGGGAGCAAGCCAGCGAATCGAGCGCGCGGGGGGGAGCCGTGCGGGTGCGGTGGCTCCGGGCTTCGCACACGTTGCTCCGGCGGCTCTCGTCCGATCCCCCCTCGGTCTTCGACCGGTCGATGGTGGCGGCCCTCGCGCGCGCCCTCGACGGCCTGGTGCGCGCGGAAATGTGCGATGCGGTCGACGCGCTGCTCTTCGTGGCGCAGCGGCTGCACGGACCGGGACATTTCGCCACCCTGAAAGAAGCGGCGAAGCACCCCGATCTCGCCTTGCTCTTCGAGCGCTACGAAAGGTTTGCGCGTGCCGAGCTCGAGGCGCGCAAACCAGCCATCGAAAAGCCTTTGGTCGACGAGGCGTCACCATCGCTGCCCCTGCCGTTCGATCGCTCGTCGCTTTCGATCCCAGCGGGTCCCGATGGGCTGGGGGCGGAACCGAAAGAACCGAAAGACGAGCTTTCGCGCCGGCTAGCCGCTCTTTCCGATTTTGCGCATGAGCTCTCGGGCGAGAATTCGAGTCGCGAGGAGGCGCTGCGCGCCGTTCTGGTGCGGCTCGTCCGCGCGCTCGAAAAAATTGCCCGTGCGTCGTCGCTCGCCGAGCTCAGCTCGGCGGCGCCCGGCACCGAATCGACGCTCGCCTCGCTCGAGGAAGCCATTGCGTCACTCGGCCAGATGGTGACCGCGGCTCGCCTGCGCCTATCCGAGGGGGAGACCGGCGACGCCCGGAGCGCCGTTCCCGGGCGCGGACACCTGAGCGCGCTCCTGCGGATCGTGGACCTCGCCGTCACCGGGCAGGGCGCCGATTTTACCGAAGCCATGGAAGGGCTTCCGGGCGCCCTGGTGCAGATGCTACCGGGCCCCCTGGCGTCGCTCATCATGACGACCTTGCAGCGCGTGCCGCAGCTCCCGATCGCGACACGCGCGCCGGTCCAACAGGACGCCGCCGAGAATCTGTTGCCATCGTGGATACCTCCGCGCCGCACGCTCGGCGGGTTCTACGTCCTGCGCTCGCTCGGCAAAGGAGGCGTCGGCTCGGTGTTCGTCGTCAAACGCATCGAGGAGCGCAACGATCCTCAAGCAGAGTCCTTCGCGCTCAAGGTGCCCGAATACGATGCCCAAGCCGCGCGCCACATGTCGGAGACCGACTTCCTGCGTATGTTTCAGAGCGAAGCGACGGCGCTCCTGAGCCTGCCGCTGCACCCGAATCTCGCGAGGTTCGTGACTTTCGATCTCGCGGCGCGTCCCAAGCCCGTGCTGGTGATGGAGCTGGTCGACGGGGTTACGCTGGAGACCTTCCTGGCGCGCCGCCAACTCACGGCCAGGGGGGCGCTCGAGCTCGTGGATGGACTTTTGGCGGGGCTCGAGGCCATGCACAGCGTCGGTGTCGCGCACCTCGATCTCAAACCCACCAACGTCGTGATGCGCAGCGGCAGGGAGCCGGTGCTGGTCGATTTCGGGCTGGCTGGTCGTCACATCCGGCTCGGTTGCGGCAGCGGTGCGTACGGCGCGCCGGAAGTGTGGGGCTACACGGCGGACGACGGTCCGCTGTCGCCGATGCCAACGGACGTCTATGCCGCCGCCTGCCTCACGTACGAGACGCTCACCGCGCAAGCGCTTTTCACGCAAGAATCCGAAGTCGCGCTCATCTCGGCACACGTCACCCACGACGGCTGGCCCAATCCACTGCGCGCCCTGCACCAGCAGGCGGTGCTCGCTCCTCTGGCCATGCTCCTCGGTCGAGCGCTGCGCCGTACCGCCAAGGATCGCATCGATGTGACCACGTTCCGCAAGGAGCTGCGGTCGCTCGCCCCTGGGCTTTCGGCGCTGCCGTGGCCCTTTCTGACGTAGTCCGCGGATGACGCCGTGCCGCTGGCCCAAGCTCGCGGATCTGTGGCCCAGCAGGACGAGCGTCGTGCTAAAGGCACGTCCCAGAGAAGAACCAATCGCCGGTCACCTTTCCCTTGCAGCGCGGGGCGGCGTGAGCCGGGCAGCCCGAGGCGCTCATGAACGTTACGGATATCAAGGTCATCGGAGTCATCGGCGCGGGACAGATGGGGAGCGGCATCGCGCAAGTCTCGGCGGCGTCGGGCTATCGCACCGTCCTTTCCGACGTCAACGTCGACCTCGCCACGCGCGCCAAGCTGAAGATCGGCACCGTGCTCGAACGGCAGGTCGCCAAGGGGAAGATGTCCGAAGGGGCACGGAGCGAATGGCTCGATCGGATCGAACCGGTGGGTGGCCCTTCGGCGCTCGCCGAGTGCGACTACGTCGTCGAGGCGGCCACCGAGAACCTCGAGCTGAAACTCAAGATCTTGCGCGAAGCCGACGCCCAGATGAAAAAGAAGGCGGCGATTTTGGCGTCCAACACGTCATCGATCTCGATCACCAAGCTGGCGGCGGCGGTGTCGCGCCCGACGCAGGTGGTGGGCATGCATTTCATGAATCCGGTGCCCCTCATGAAGCTCGTCGAGATCGTGCGGGGCGTGCAGACGTCGCCCGAAACGTACGAAACGACGCGCGCCCTCGCGCTCGCCATGGGCAAGACGGTCATTACCTCCAACGATCGGCCTGGATTCGTCGTCAATCGGGTGCTCATTCCCTTTCTCAACGAAGCTTGCTACGCGCTCGAAGACGGGGTGGCCTCGTCGGAGGACATCGACCAGGGCGTGCGCCTCGGTCTCAATCACCCGATGGGCCCGCTCGAGCTGGCCGACCTCATCGGCCTGGACACCGTTCTTTCCATTGCCGAGGTCCTGCACCGCGACTTCGGCGACGACAAGTACCGTCCTGCCATCGTCCTTCGTAACCTGGTCGCGGCTGGCTGGTACGGCAAGAAGACGGGACGCGGCTTTTACGTTTACGATGACAAGGGCGAAAAGCAAAAGAGCAGCCTCTGACCCAGTTCCTTCGGCACGATGTCCGAAGACGAGGAGACTATGGAAAGCGTCTCGAATCTCCAGATCGAGCAGGACGGCGCCGTCGCCACCCTCACCCTGAACCGCCCCGACAAGCTCAACGCGCTCAGCGCTCCGCTCATCGCCGAGCTCGTGGAAGCCTTGCGCGGGCTTTCGGCTCGACGACCGCGCGTGGTCATCGTCACCGGCGCCGGCAAGGCCTTCTGTGCCGGTGGCGACATCGGAGCGATGTCCGCCATGTCCACCATCGAAGCCAAGCGCTACTCCGAAGCGGGACACGCGCTCGGTGCGCTGATTGAAGAGCTATCCTTTCCCGTCATCGCGGCCGTCAACGGTTTTGCGCTCGGCGGCGGATGCGAGCTGGCGCTGGCGTGCGACTTCATCTACGCGAGCGAGGCCGCCAAGTTCGGGCAGCCCGAGGTCAATCTCGGAGTCATCCCCGGTTTCGGCGGTACGCAGCGCCTCGCGCGGCGCGTCGGCCTCGGCCGGGCCCGCGAGCTCATTTACACGGGCGAGATCATCGGCGCGGACAAGGCCCTCGCCATCGGTCTCGTCAATGCCGTCCTGGCCAAGGACGAGCTTTTGCCGCGGGTGCGCGCGCTCGCTACGGAGATGGCGAGCAAAGCACCGCTCGCGATTGCACAGGCCAAGCGCACGATGCTGCGCGGCGTCGCCGGCGACATGACCGCCGCCAACGAGCTCGAAGCCCAGGCCTTCGCGATGCTCTTCGGCAGCGCGGATCAAAAGGAAGGAATGAGAGCCTTCATCGAAAAGAGGAAGCCGGAGTACACGGGCCTTTAGCCGTGGCCCCCGCTTCTATCTCTCGCGCGGCGTGCTGGACGGCTTTGCTCGCCGCGACCGGATGCTCACGCGGTTGTGGGCGCGATCGCCCCTACACGCCCTACGCCATGGACAGCGAGCCGGTGACGGATTCGGCCGCACCTCTGCCGGCGTCGGCCACCACCGCGCCCGGCCTGGGCGGCGATGCCGGAAGTTTCGTGCACGTCGTCGGACAGCGTCCCGGCGACCCCGGGGGTGGATTTCGCATCGAAGGGACCACGTCGATCGCGCCGCCCGAAGGGGAGTCCTTCGTGCTCGTCTTCGTTGCTGATGTCGACGGTGATGGCGTGCGCGACGGCGTGTCGTGGGTCGCTTCGCACGATGCGCTCGGAGGGCGCCTGCTCTATTACAAAGGAGGCGCGGCCGGTACGCCTCCGGCGGCGCCAAAACAGCTGGCGACTCTGCCGGGCGGCATGATCGGCTTCGCGGGCTGCACGGCCGAGCCGGCGCTCGAACAGATTGGACCCCAGACGGTTGCGGTGAGCGTCCACGCAGCATGCAATCCGCAGCCTCCCGGCGCGACGAAGGTGCGCTGGGTCGCGGTGGCCGCGCCCGCGCGCGACCCGGCGCTGCGCGAAGAGCTCGTGCTCGCCGATCCGCCCGCTGGCACCAAGCTGAGCCTCGAGCTCGATGCGTCCGACGTCGACGAAGATCGCCGTGACGATCTCGTGGCGCGCGTGGCCGTCGAGGGTGCGCCGCAACCTTTCGAGCCAGGGCCACGCGTGACGGCCGACCTGCGCTGGCTCGACCGGCCGACCGGTCTTTCGCGCGACCCGGAAGAACCGGAAGCGTCGCTCAAGCGCATCGTCGTCGCCGAGCAAGCGCGTATTTCCAAGAAGAACGACGGCACCGCGGCCGCGCTTGCGCAAGTGGCGCGACTTTACGCCTGGTTGTGCGCCGATTCCGGTACGTCGCTCCTCGCCGTCTCCAGTGGCGCCATCCGCTGTGGTCCGAGCAAGGCGCTCGAAGACGCTTCGTTCGTTGCCGTGCGTGCTGCCTTGGCGCAGGGCGACCTTCCGCGGGCAGTCGCTGCCTTCGAGCACCTCGCCTGGCGACCGGTGAAGACCACCAAGCCCCAGCGCGGCGAAATCGAAAAGGCGATTCTCAAGGCCGCTCCCGCTGTCGCGCCCTCGGTGACGCGCGTTTTTGCCACAGTCCCCGACCTCGACCCGAGCGGCGCCCCCGCCTGGGGACCCCTCACCTTCACCCCTGGCGGCGATCTCCTCGTGCGCACCAAAGCCGGCCTCTCGATGGTCAATGTGCAGACGGGTACGGAGGGAGCTGCCCAAGGGATCCCCAGCTGGCCGAGCGCCGTCACGAGCTTCGACGGCTCGGTGCGGTGGCTCTCGCTCTATGACTCTTGCGATGGGGCCGCGCTGCATGCGCGCTTCGGTGGACCGGGCGATGCTGCCTTCGTGACGCCGCCCCCCGGCGATCTTCCGCCGGGCGCGCGCGATTTGCCGGTGCCCATCCTGCCTCCGGTGCCGCCGCGCTGCGCACCCGGGGCAACCGCCACCGTGCTGGAGACCGTCCCCCTGGCCTGGGGGGCAGCGGGGCTCGAAGCGTGGATGGCGGGAGAACCGATCATTATCGCGCCGGACTTCGCCCAGGCGCGCCCCGTGGGCGGCGTGGGTTCACTCGGTCAGAACGTGCACGCGGGGTCGCCTCGCTCCCCCGACGGGCGCTCGTTCGCGCGCGGCACGAAGCTCGGCGTCCTGGTCCGTACCCCGAAAGCCTGGCAGATCTGGCGCCCGGCCGACCTCGAAGGCGCGTACGCGTACGCCGATCTGCGCGGCTGCACCGCCGCCAACGACGCGCGCGCCGTCGCCTGCGTGCGCAGCGGCCGACTCATCGCGATGCTCGCGCCGGCCGCTCCTTAGGAGACGTGCCCGCGACCGAGGCTTCCGCGCCCGCCTACCGGCGGTTCACGCGCTCGAGGTAATCGCCGCTGCGCGTGTCGACCTTGATCCACTCTCCCTCGTTGATGAAGAGCGGCACATTGATGGTCGCGCCGGTGGAGAGCGTGGCCGGTTTGCTGGCACCGCTGGCGGTGTCCCCCTTGATTCCGGGCTCACTGGAGGTGACCTGAATGACGACGTGGGCCGGAAGCTCGACGCCGATGGGGTTGCCGTTGAAGAGCATCACCTCCACCTCGAGGCCGTCGCTGAGGAACCGCTTTTCTTCCCCCATGCTCTCGGCGCTGACGTGGATCTGGTCCCCGGTGTCCTGGTTCATGAAGACGTAGGATTCGCCTTCCGGGTAGATGTACTGCATCTTTCGCTGCTCGATATCAGCGATTTCTACCGTTTCCCCCGACTTGTACGTGCGCTCGATCACGTTTCCCGTGATGAGGTTCTTCAGGCGGCAGCGGGTGAACGCTTGCCCCTTGCCGGGCTTGACGAATTGAGCCTCCAGGCAGACGTAAGGCGTCGCATCGACCAGCATTTTCAGGTTTTTTCGGATGTCCTGCGTCGAACCCATCGGCGCTCCTGGTAGCACGGCCCGCGGCTCTTTCGCAACCATGCCCGCCTTTTCCGCTGCTGCGACCGGGCGGTCAGGTCGGCCCCACCGGAAAGCGGCCAAAAGGGGTTCCCGCCGCCGCACCTTGCCCTTCGGCGCCGATGTGCGGTACTTCCCGGCCGGCGATGATCAACGAATTCGATGAGGAGCTCCGCGAGCTGAAGCGCGAAATCATCGAAACTCGCGGTCTCATCATCAAAACCAACAACCTTACCAACGCGCTTTCGGCCGATCTCAAAAGCATCGCCAAACGCCAGCACGGCTACGAGCGGCGCCTCATCTGGAACAGCGCCACGGCCTACGTGGTGTTCGTGGTGGTCGTCTTCATCGCGCTGAAGCTCGCCTGGGACGCCCGCGTCGATGCCGTGCGCGCCGAGACCGAGCAGACGCGCCAGTCGGTCGATCGACTCTCGCGCGAGCTCAAAGAAGCACAGAAGCGCGACGAAGAACGCTCCAAGGCGGAAGCCCGCGCGGCCACCTTTTACGACCTCGTGCGCCAAGGGAAGAAGACGGAGCTCGTCGAGCAGTTCGAAGCGCTCGGCAAGGAGCGCCTCACCAAGACCGAGCTCACCGTCTTCACCGACGCCGTCGAACGCGCGCGCGGCGAGCTCTCCTTCGCCGCCTACCACCAGGGGCTCGACCACGCCCGGGTCGGCCGCTGGCACGAGGCGGCGACCTCGCTGGAAGAGGCGCTGCGTTACAAGGACGACGCCTCCCACAGTCCGTCAGCGCGCTACAGCCTCGCCGACGCGTACCGGCACTTGAACCGCCAGCGCGACGCCATTCCCGTGCTGATTCAGCTGTCGGAAGCGTCGGCCGACAAAGAGGTCATGGACGACGCGACCTTTCTCCTCGCCCAGTGCCTCGTCGACATCCAGGCGTGGAATGACGCCAAGAACACGTTGCGCAGCTTCAGCCGTCGTTTCTCGGACAGCCCGCACCTGAACGAAGTGCGCATGCAGCTCGCCGAGATCAGCCTCCGTCATTGACGCATTCGAGCGCGAATGTGCGATCCCGGAAGCGCGATGTGCGATCCCAAATCAAACGTTCCCGCGTTCGTATCGGCGTGAACATCGCTGGACCGTTCACCACGGGAAGATGCCGAGCGCGCGCAGTGAGAGCATGGCCCCGAGCGGGGGGGACCGATAAGCGACGCCGACCCCATCGATCGAAAAATCCGGGCGGTGCAGGGGAAGAAGGGCCGCCAGCGACACTTCCCATCCCATCGGCGACGTCCATCCTGCCAGCGCGGCCTCGAACGGCAGGACGATCCAGGAGCGGACGCGACGTTCGTTGCGCGTGTAGCCCTCGGCGTCCGCCGTCACTGCGCCGACGAGGGCGCCCGAGCATGCGTCGAAGCGAAATCCATTGCCCTGCCAGGGTGCCCAGCAGATCCGCGCCAAACCAGCGATGAGGCGTTCATGCACTTCGCCCGGCCCGAGCGACACCGTTTGCGGCCATGCCCACAGCGCGCCGGCGCTGACGCGAAAGGGCGTGATGCCCACGCCCGCCTCCGCCAAAAACGCCGGCGACACCGGACGAAGAATGCCGGCCAGGGCCGCCGCACCGAGCGACAACGTCGCTCCGTCCGACGTGGAGGGCCTAGGGGGCACCCGCGGCGCAGGTGGAGCGACGGCGTCAGGAGCGGGTGCCGGGGGCGGGTCGGGTTTTTTTTTCGGCTCGATATCGGCATCGAAGAGGAGGGCGAGCGTCACGGCAACGGCGTTGCCGAGCGCCGCGCACTGTGGGCCGTCGTGCTCGAGGGTGCGAATGCCTCCCGCGCTCGCGTCGGTGCGGATGGTGGCGATGAAGCCGTCGTCCTTGCGAGCGAAGGTGACGCGGTACGGGCTGCGCGCATCGCGCATCGCTCGGCCGCGGATTTGCTCGACGCGTGCGCTGATCGACTCCGCGTCGGGACACCGTTCCGCTCCTTGAGCGCGTTCGACGATGAGGGGCGCGATCGTCTCGGCCCGTACCCAGGGAGAGAGCACGACCACCGCGATCAGCACGAGGCTCGAAACGATGCGCATCCTGGCGATGAGCGAAGACCCCCTCGAAGGTAACCGATGTGTGCCAGCGTGCGCTGCTTCTTCTCGGCATCGAAGGTTTTGTGATCGCAGCTGCCCGTTGGCCCCACTTAGAAGCGAGTGGTACATCCCTAGTCCGGCGTACCGATGAGCCTTTTTTCTACGGAGTTTCGGGCCGTCTATGACGCGCATTTCGAATTCGTGTGGTGCTCGCTGCGCCGGCTCGGGGTCCGTGAAGCCGACGCCATGGACCTCGTACAAAAGGTGTTTCTCGCGGTACACGTCGGCTGGGCCGATTTCGAGGGTCGCTCCAAGATTCGCACCTGGCTGTTCGGCATTTGCCGTCGCATCGCCAGCGACTATCGCCGTTCCTCGCCGATTCGCCGCGAGATCGTGACCGATGCCGCGGCGATGGACTTGCGGCGTTCCGATCAGCAGGAGTCTGTCGTCGGTACGGAGTCGCGCCAGCGCGCCGGCGTCGCCGAGGCGATCTTGAATCGCATGCCGGAGCCGCAGCGGGTCGTCTTCGTGCTTTTCGAGCTCGAAGAGATGTCCGGCGAGGACATCGCCGAGCTCTTGAATCTTTCCGTCGGTACGGTGCGATCGCGTCTTCGCTTGGCACGGGAACGGTTTCGACGCGAAGTCAAACGCCTGGCTGCAGCCGATCCGATGGGACGAAGGGAGGCCGTCTGATGGGCGATCCGCAACGCTTGCTCGGCTTGACGAACGAGAGCGACGAATTGGAACGCGAGCTTCTGGGAAGTCTCCGCGATGTCTCCCCGCGCCCGGGGGCAAAGGGCGAGGCGTGGAATCGGCTCGTGCTCCCAGCCGCGGCCGTCGCCACCATCGGGACGGGCAGCGCCGTGGTGCACGCCGTGGGGCGCACCGGTGCGGTCGCGGCGTTGCAAGCGACCAAAGTGTTGACGGCCAAGGTCGTCATGGGCGTGGCGCTCGCGGGATCGACGGCCGTCGGAGGTGGATGGTGGCTTCACCAGCGGTCCGTCGCGCCGCCCATCGCTCGCGTGGCGAGCGAGCGCGTCGCGATCCCTGCCGCGCCGATCGCGCCCGTGCCATCGTTCGAAGCAACGGAACCGGCGCCCCTCGCGATCACGATGCCCCCCCGGGCACCCGATCGCCCGGCGAAGGTCGTCGAGGACGGGCGCCCGCGGGCCAACTTGCTTTCGCTCGAGAGCCGCATGCTCACCGACGCGCGAGCCGAGCTACACCGCGGGGATCCCCGCGCCGCGCTGGCAACGCTCGAACGGCTGCGCGCACGCTCGCCGAAAGGCACGCTCACGCAAGAGCGCGACGTTCTCACGATTCAAATCTTGTCGGCGCTCGGCGAGGCCGCCACCGCGAATCGCAAGGCCAAGGAATTCCTCGACGCTTATCCGGAGAGTCCGCACGCCCCGCAGTTGCGTCGGCTCTTGGGCAATCCGTGATTGGCCGAAGCGCCGTCACACGGACGCGCGGCGCCGCACTCTCGAGCATCGTCCTTCTCGCGGGATGCGGCGCCACGAATACATCACTCGGCGCCTATCTCCCCGACGCGAGTACCGCTCTCCCCGAAGCGGGCACCGGTCTTCCCGAGGCGAGTACCGGCTTCTATTTGGAAGCGGAAAGTGGACAACTTTCGGGAGGCTTCACCATCGGAAGCGATGCCACGGCCTCCGCCGGTGGTTGCATCGAACCACCGGTTGGCGTTGCTTCCGCCGACGAGCCCGGCGCGGCGCGCGCTCGTTATACGTTCGACGTGGCCACCGGCGGCGTCTACCTCATTTGGGGGCGAATTCACTCGCCCGACGTGCCCCACAACGCCTTCTGGATGCGGCTCGACGGCGGTCGGTGGTTCATCTGGCACATCACGACCGGCGAAGTTTGGTACTGGGTTCCGCTGCACGAGAACACCCGTTACAGTAATCCGCTGCCTTTCGATCTCGTCGCCGGTCCGCACGAGCTGATGGTCGCCAACGCTGTCGACGGCAATCGTCTCGATCGCTTCTATTTCACCGCCGACGGGGACACGCCTCCCGGAAACGACACCCCCTGTAATCCGCCTCATTCCATTCCCGTGAAAGGAAGTTGCATTCCCAGCTGTGGCAGCCAGGGCGGCAACCAATGCGGCGCTCCCGAGTGCCAGGGTCGAACCATTCTGCCGGCCTACGACTGCGACGTCTGTTGCGCCGGGCCCTGACACTCCCCCGAAAAACAGTGATCGCGCCGTGGGCTGCCCCCCACTCAAGGAGTACCGTGATGATGCGTCCTCTGGCCGGCGTTTGCATGATGCTGTGCTTTTCCGCCTGCACCGGCATCATCGCCGATTCGCCTGGCGTCGGGCCCGGCTCCAGCGGCACGCGAGGCGGTGAATCGGGCGGCGCGGGCGGCGCAAGCGGCGCTGCCACGGGCAGCGCCGGTGTGGGCGCCGGACCTATGGCAACCGGTGGATCCGGTGGAAGTACCAGTGGTGGTGTTGGCGGCGCGGGAACGGGCCCGGCTGGCGGGGCCGGCGGTTCGACGGGCGGCGCTCCGGGGGTCGACGGCGGAACGAACGACGGCGGTAGCGTGCCCGATCCCTGCCAGGGAGCGAGTGTCGAAGTCGCCCCCTCCACCATGCAGCTTCTCACCCGCGAACAGTACGTGAATAGCGTGCACGACCTCCTGGGCACCGACATCGATGTCGCGTCGTCTCTCCCCGACGATCACACGCCTTTGACGTTCGGGCTCGTGCAGGGCAACGTCGCGCAGGTCGATCTCGAAAACTACGGCACGGCCGCGGAGACCGCAGCCGCGGCCGTGGTCGCCACCACCGCCAAGCTCGATGCGCTTGCTCCATGCGCGGCCACGACGGCCGACAAGCGCACTTGTGCCCGCGCGTTCGTGCAGAGCTTCGGCGCGCGCGCCTATCGCGCGCCGGTCACCGACGCGGCGGACATCGATCGCCATCTGCTCGCCTACGATCTCGGCGCCACGACGAGCTACGCGCACGGCATCGAAATGCTGCTGCGCGCGATGCTGCAAGCCCCGCGATTCCTCTACCGCGCCGAACCGGCCACGCTCGATCGCGTCGCGCCCCAGGCCGTCAAACTCTCCGGCTACGAAGTTGCGTCGCGGCTTTCCTATGCCGTGTGGAACACGATGCCCGATGCTCGCCTCACCGCGGCAGCGGCAGCAGGGACCCTCTCGACGAAGGACGGGGTCGCCGGCGAGCTTGCGTGGATGCTCGCTGATCCGCGCGGGGTCAAGGCGGTACGTCGATTTCTCGAAGGGTGGGTCCACTTATCGTCCGTCGAGACGGTCGTCAAAGACAAGCAACTGTTTCCCGATTGGGCGAACCTCCCTTTCCGCGCCCAGCTGCGCACGCAAGGGCAATCATTCTTCGACCAAGTTCTCAGCCCCGCGCGCGGAAGTCTGCCCTCGCTCTTCACGCTCGATCGCGCGGACGGCTCGGGCAAGGGTCTGCTCACCTTGCCGGCGTTGCTCGGTATCCTGGCGTCGGCCACGGAAAGCTCCCCCATCTACCGCGGCAAGTTCGTACGGGAACAACTGCTCTGCCAGGAGCTGCCCGCGCCCCCACCCAACGTTCCCAAGCCGCCCGACGTGCCGCCCGGGGTGTCCACGCGCGAGAAATTCAAGCAGCACGAAGCGGATCCCGCCTGCTCCGGCTGCCACCGCCTGATGGATCCCATTGGCTTCGCCTTCGAGAATTACGACGCCGTCGGGCGCTATCGAACGACAGACAACGGCGCGCCGGTGGATGTCAGCGGCGAGGTTTTTCTGACACGCGAGCTGAACGGACCGTTCAACGGCATCGCCGAGCTCAGCCAGAAACTCGCCACGAGCGCCGAGGTCGAAGAGTGCGCGGCGCGCCAATGGTTCCGCTTCTTTTTGAGCCGCTTCGAGCAGAGCGTCGACAGCTGCTCCATGAAGCGCCTCGTCGATCAGTTTCACGCTGCGGGTAGCGATCTCAAGGTGCTGCCGCTCGCGCTCGTCGGCACCGACGCTTTTCTCTACCGCCGTCCCGTCGATGAGGTGTCGCCGTGAACCAAGGTCCGCGCGATCTCCGCACCAAGCTCACCCGGCGCCGGCTCCTCTCCGGCATGGGATCGCTCGCCGTCATCTTGACGAGCCCCATCTGGCGCCCTGCCACCGCATTCGGACAAGACGCCGGGGTCGCGCCGAAAAAACGCTTCATCGGCCTTTTTTCTGCCAACGGCACGATCCCCTCGGCTTTCTTTCCGGCCGGCACCGCGGCCGACGCGCCGCTCACGCTGGGCCCCATCCTCGCCCCTCTCGAAAAGCACAAATCGAGATTGCTGGTGCTGAAGGGCGTGCACATGTCGTCAGCCAACGTCCCCCAGCCCGGCGGGCCGCACATGAAAGGGCCGGGCGCGATGCTCACCGCCGGCAAGCTCTTGGAAGGGAGCTTCCCCGGGGCCGGCGGACCGGCAGGTTACGCCGATCGCATCTCCGTCGATCAGCACATCGCCAACCGCATCGGCACCGCGACGACGTTTCGTTCGCTCGAATTCGGAGTGCGCGTGGAGGGCGGCGGCCCGCTGGAGATCATTTCCTACCGCGACTCGAACCAGCCCAACACGGCTATCGAAGATCCGTGGCAGATGTACAGCCGCATCTTCGCCAACGGCAACGTCTCCTCGACGCAGCTTGCCAAGCTCATCGCCGAGCGCAAGAGCGTGCTCGATTTCTTGAAAGACGACATCGGGCGGCTCAAAGGCCGCGTCAGTGCCAGCGATCGCGCCAGGCTCGATGCCCATCTCACCGGCATTTCCGGCATCGAACAGCAGCTCGGCCAATCGAAGGCCGCCTGCACGCCCCTCACCATGCCGGCCAAATTCGATCACAAAGACATCGCCAATTTCGACAAAGTGAGCCAGCTGCAGATCGACCTCATGATCCTCGCGCATGCCTGCGGGCTCACCCAGGTCTCGACCCTGATGTGGGCCAATGCCGATAGCTGGCAATATTTCCCGTTCGCGGGCGTCAACGAAGAGCACCACACGCTTTCGCACGCCGGTGACAGCGACACGGCCGCGACCGACAAACTCATCAAGATCAACACCTGGCACACCGGGCAAGTCGCGTACGTTCTCGACAAGCTCGCGGCCACGACGGAAGTCGGCGGCGGAACGATGCTCGACAACACCGTCCTCTTGTGGGGCAACGAGCTCGGCGTTGGCAACAGCCACACCTACCAGAACATCCCCTGGGTGGTGGCGGGCGGCGGCGGCTATTTCAGGACCGGGCGCTACCTCCAGTACAAAGACCAAAACCACAACAATCTGCTCGTCTCCATGTGCCACGCCATGGGACTCACCGACACGACGACGTTCGGCATCCCCGAGCTCTGCACCGGCCCCCTCTCCGGCCTCACCTGAACGCCCACACTCCACCCTCCCGCTCGACGGCGCCTCGACGGTGAAGCGGATTCACAGGGAGACAGGGAGCCAGGGAGGCCCACCCGACCTACCCGACGCACCAACCATCAATCCTCCTCCCCGTCTCCCTGCCTCCCTGTCAATCTTCCGGCCTCGCACCGCGCCGTTGTAGCGCCGACTAGCGGCTGCACACCGCGAGAACTTGTTTCACGTCGGTTTGCCCGGCGAGTATTTTTTGAATGCCGTCTTCGAGCAGCGTCGTCATCCCGCCCTGGCGGGCGAGCACGCGCACCTCGGCGACGGGGGCTTTTTTCTGGATGGCCTGCTTGAGGGGGTCGTTCGTCACCAAGAGCTCGTGCAGGCCGAGCCGGCCCTTGTAGCCGGATTGGGCGCAGGCGGCGCAGCCCACCGCTCTCCAGAGCTTCAAACCGAAGGAGTGCTCCTCTTTGAGCAGCTTCTGAAAGCGCTCCTCTCCGTACAGCTGTCCGAGTTCCTCGACTTCGGCTTTCTCCGGCGCGTACTGCTCACGACACTGTTTGCAGAGCGAACGAGCCAGCCGTTGGGCCAAAATGCCGAGGAGCGCGTCGGCGAAGCTGAACGGGTCGAGACCCATGTCGATGAGGCGGGTGATGGTTTCGGGCGCGCTGTTGGTGTGCAGCGTCGACACCACGAGATGGCCGGTGAGTGACGCTTCCACGGCGATGCTGGCGGTCTCCTGATCGCGCATTTCGCCGACCATGATCACGTCGGGATCCGCGCGCAAAAAGGCCCGCATGGCGGCGGCGAAGGTGAGGCCGATCTTGGCGTTCATCTGCACCTGACGTAGTCCCGCTTGGGTGATCTCGACCGGGTCCTCGGCGGTCCAGATCTTCATGTCGACGGTGTTGATGAAGCCAAGCGCGGAGTGCAAAGTCGTCGTCTTGCCGGAGCCGGTGGGGCCAACGCAGAGAACGAGCCCGTAGGGAAGGGTGATGATCTTCTTTAGCTCGCGCACGTTGCGCTCGCTCAGTCCGATCTTTTCGATGGGCAGAGGCTTCGCGCCGGCGAGGATGCGAAGAACGATGTCCTCGTTGTTGTTGACGGTCGGGATGGTCGCTACGCGAAGCTCGATTTCTTTTTCCCCGACGCGAAATCGTATCTTGCCGTCCTGTGGTTTTCGGCGCTCCGAAATGTCGAGCAGCGCCATGATCTTGAAGCGAGCGACGAGCGGAAGGCGAAATCCGGAGGGAATCTCTTGGTAGGCAACGCAGTCCCCGTCGATGCGGAAGCGCACGATCATCGTCCGCTCCTTGCCATTGGGCTCGAGGTGAATGTCCGAGGCGCCACGCCGGTAGGCGTCGATGACGATCTGGTTGGCGAGTCGGATGATGGAGTTGTCGGACTCCTTGACGGGCCCGGCCTCGGCCGTCTCGACGTCGGCGACGGCCTGGATGTCGTCCGAGGCGAGACTCTTCAGAAGGGAGTCCATCTCGGTGGCGACTTTTTTGGCCTCGAGCTGATCGAGGTAGGTCGGAATGTACTTTTCGAGCTGACTCGGCGTGGCAACGACCTCGCACACGATCCTCTTGGCGAGCATGCGCACCGAGTCGATGGCATCGACGGCCAGGGGATCGCCCATCGCCACCGTCAAGGTGCGGGCGTCGAAATCGATAGGGAGAATCTTGTGCTTTTCGATGAACTCCCGCGGGAGCTCGTCGACGGCGAGGAGATTGATGGAACAGGTATCGAGATCGACGAACTGCAGCTGGAACTTTTTGGCGAGCGTCATCGAGAGATCGATCTCGGAAACGAGGTTCATCTCGACCAGGATCTGACCGATTCTCTTGCCGCCGCGGCGCCGTTGCTCCGCCAGCGCAAACTCGATGTCATGTGGATCGGCCAGACCCGCCTCGATGAGCACCTCCCCGAGGCGCGTGCCTTTGCGGCTCTGAAGCGATGCCGCCTGCTCCAAGACGGCGCGGTCGATCTTTTTGTACTCGACCAGAATTTGGCCGATGGGCGTCCGCTTTTGATCCTTCTGAGCGGCGAGCCCCTTCTCGAGCGCCGTCGTTCCGACCCTGCCGTCTCGCACCAGCATCGAGCCGAGAGGTTCGTTGAGCTCCCTCAGATTGACGCCGTGGTTATAAAAAAAGATCTCCCGAAAAGGGCTGCGCGGGTCGGCGGGGCGCGCCGGGAAGCCGACCGCGTCCTTGACCGACGCATCGACGAGATCGACCAAGAACGTCTTGCCGGCGCTGAGATGGATCTTGAGCTCGCCATGCGACGTTCCTGCCGTGGACGGCGGATCGCTGGGACCGCGATGAAATCCGATATACGCAATCCGCTCGGCGGCAAGCGTCAGCTTGGGATGCGGGCTCGGCAGGGTGAGGGTGAGGTCGGGCATGTTCGGCGAGAAGCGCGCCAGGGTCCCCGTCCGATCCTGTCCGTCGAGCAGGCCCACCGTGACGACCTGAGGTGGATTGAAGGTCCGATCGGTGGCCATTGCTGTGCCTGGAACCTACGGTGGAGCTTTCCGAAACCTGAGCTTTGCGCGCACATCGCCCCCGCGCGCGATCCGCCCTCCTGCGAAACCGACGAACGACCTGCACCCGCGGCGTCAGGGGCCGCGCGGAAAAGTCGCTTCGCCGAGTTCCTCCACTTCCTCGACGAGAAGTTCCGTCCGAACACGCTTCAAAAACTCTTCGCTGGCCCTGCGTGCTTCGACGAGCCCGCCTTCGCCATTCGCGTGTTTGCTTTTCTCGAGCGCTCCGTCGATCCGGCTGACGCTGGCGAACAAATGGCGTTGCAGATCCGCCGGCAAAAGATGCGAATTTTGCCGCATCACCGCAGTCAAATGGCTGAGGGCCGATACCTTGGCTGCACCGTCCCTGACCGGGGGCGCGACCGAGAGCGCGCGCACGACCGGCTCGCCCGCGCCGGCGATCTCCTCGAGCGCGGTGAGGCGCTTGGCGATGACCTGACGGCGCATCTCGGCCCGATCCCCGAGCTCCGATTTCAACAGCTCGAGCGCCCGCGCTGCCTGCTGCCGCTCTCGCTCCAGATCGCGGGCGAATTGCTGTCGCTTTTCTTCCAGGGACTCGACGTACCGGGCGCGCAGCGATTCGAGCTCCCGGGCCGCCGTTTGCTCGAACGCCGCCATGATGGTGCTGCGAACGGTGAACAAAAGAAAGACGACGATGGCCGAGCCCACGGCCCCGCCCGCGATAGCCACGCCAATCGAGGTAAGCACGGTCAGCAGCATTGCCTCATGTTAACCGGAGAAGGCCGCCTCGACCCAGTCATCTCGGGTCGAGCGTGCGGGCTGCGCGCGCGGCGACCGGCGAGCGCTCGGCCTAGTCCCTACCGGCCGACGGCGCATTGCGGACGATGGCCATGCGCGCCGCGTTCCACGGCGGACCCGGGTTTTGACCAGGCTGTGCGCCGATGAGCACGAGAGAAAGGCGATCCCCCTCCACCAGCGCCGCCTCGTCGATGTCGCCTTCGGCGAGCGCCGAAGCAAGTGAAAACGCAGCCGTGGGAAAGGCGCTGACCGGTGACGCGACGCGCAGGGTGGCCGCGCCGACGCTCGGTCCGAAGTCGTTCCTGGTTACCGTGGTGAGTCCGTCCCGCGGGACGATTTGATAGGGCGCGATATCGGCCGACAGGATCGGCACATCGCCCCCCGCGCGTTCCAGCGCGATCCGGGCCCCCGCGACCGCCGCGCTCGCGTGCACGGCTTGAAAGCCGAAGCGCGCTCCCACCTCGCGCCGCGAAAGGCGCACCAGCACGAGCCCCGCGTTGGGCGCATCGCTGGAAGAGCCGCAAATCGCCGCGCGCGAAGGCCGGCGAAAGACGTCCATCGTCGTCCCGTCGGTCGGGCTCGCGTCCGCCCCCTCCGCTGCGTCCGCCGCGTCGGTAGGCAACGTGCCGTCTGCGGCGTCGCTGACGCCCGCGTCTGCCGCATCCGTCGCGTCGGCACCCGCCTCGATCTCGGGATACGGCCACGACCGTGCGCAGCCGGTGACGACACCGAGATAGCTCCGGCCTTCGACGAGCGTCCCCGCTGGGATGAGCGGCAGCGAAACCGCGATCGGGCCGCGAAGGGCCCCGTCGTCCCCTGCGGCACCGTCGTGCGCGTCCAGGAGAGCGGCGCACTCCCGTCCCCCGTCGACGTCCGTGGCGGCCGTTCCGACCACCACGTAGGGATGCACGCCCATCGTCGACCCATCGACGCCGCGAAAATCGCCGAGAACGAGGCTCTTTCCAAAGGGGAGCCCTCCCGCTGGCACTGCAACGACGCCGTCACGGATCTCCTGATCCCCTCGGACCGGCACGAAGCAGAAGCGCGCGCTTTCGGCATCGACGAGACCATTCGTCCAGGTGAACGTCCAGGAACCAGGGGGTTCGGGTGGTTCGGAGATCTCGCTCGCATCCATCCCATCCTCGGGGGATGCTTCGCCGACGTCAGCCGGCGGCGCGACGTTCCGCCCTTCGTCGCCACGGGCGTCGGCGGCGCTGGCGTCGAGGGGAGACCCGGCATCGACGTTTTTTTGCGCCAGGTAGTCATGATCACCCGAGCATCCCGCGAGAGCCGCCCACGCCATGACAACCGCGGCGGTGTGGGCGCCAAGGAAATGCGCCTTTCCGGCGTCGGGTGAGCCGAGAAACGGAAGGGGCCGGAACGGAAGCGGGCTGGAAGTGTGCATTGAGGCGGACGTCTTGCTAAACTAGCGGCATACGTGGGTCTCATCGACAAGAAGAACGCCCCTGACGAGTGCGAGATTCGCCCGGACGATCTCGACCAGCTCAAGGGTTTGCACGATCTCCTGGCTGCGCTCAACGATCCGTATGTCAGCAGCCGCAAAATCGAGATGCTCGCGTCGTACAGCAAAGTGCTGTCGGCCCGCGTCATTCGTCATGCCCGCGCGCGCCAGCGCACCATCGATTCGCTGGGCCCGGCCCTCACCCTGATAGGCAATCGGGGACTGGAAACCGTCCTGCTCCAATTTCTCGAGGACCTCACGATCTACAAGATGGATCTCGACGAGGCCACCAAAGCCGGCAAGAAGTGACGCGGGCGCCACGACGCCCCGCCTCTTCGCCTCTGTCGGGCACCCACCCACAATCGGCGCGAAGACGTCTCTTTGCGCCTTGGGATCGTCGCGGGCGTCCGGTACTCTCGTTGAGCACCCTTCCGAGGGGTGGGGGCTCGAAGGTCAAGGGATGCGCGCCGACCTGAAGGATCGTCTCGAACGCTGTCGTACGTTGCCCACGCTTCCGGCGTTAGCGCTGAAAGTGTTGGAGCTCTGTCAGAACGAAGATCTCAACCTCAACGAGATCGCGACCGTCATCGGCAACGATCCCGCCTTGGCCGCCAAGCTATTGCGCATGGCAAACTCGCCGGTGTCGGGTCTCAAGCGGCCGGCCCGCACCGTGAGCCACGCGCTCGCGCTTCTCGGCATCAACACCGTGCGCACGCTCGCGCTCTCCTTTTCGCTCGCCTCGGATTTAAAAAAGCCCGGCAAGGGAGTGCAGCAAGGGGTGTGGAAGCGATCGATTCTCTCGGCCATCAGCGCGCGCGAAATCGCGCGCGTCGTCGAATCGCGCCTCGCCGAGGAAGCTTTTCTGGCGGCGCTGCTGCAGGACATCGGCGCGCTGGCACTCGCGCAAGTCGAGCCCAAGGTGTGCGCAGCCAACTGGGAAAAAGCGAAAGGCGACCACACGCTCCTCATCGATCTCGAGCGCGAAGCGTTCGGCACCGATCACGCCGAGGTCACGCAGTGGCTCCTCACCCGCTGGAAGCTGCCCGGCCTTTTCAGCGACGCAGCTGGCTCGAGCCACATGGTCGAAACGGTCAGGGACCCGCACGACGACAGCGGCACGATCGAAAAGATCGTCCGCCTGTCGGGATGGATCGCCGACATCTGGATCCGCGAAGACGCTGCCCCGGCCATCGAGCTGGCGCGCCAGCGCGCGCAGTCGATCTTGAATCTCGGCGAAGATAAACTTCCCGCCATCTTGAAGGAGATCGCGGCCGCGATGACGGGCGAAGTCGCCAAGCTGTTCGAAGTCGACGTCGGTTCGGCGGAAGACATCCAAGGCATCCTCGAGCAGGCCAAAGAGGCGCTGGTGGTGGCCACGTTCCGCGCCGATCAGCAGGCCGACGACGCGCGCCAATCGGCCACGGAGCTCGAGCAGAAGAACCGCGAGCTCGCCGAAGAGTCGCAGACCGACAAACTGACCCGCCTCTCCAACCGCGACCGCTGCGATCGCTACCTGGCCGAGCAGTTCCACGTCGCCCAGGTGAAAGGTCGCCCGCTCAGCGTCCTTTTCTGTGACGTCGACTTTTTCAAGAAGGTCAACGACGGGTACGGTCATGCCGTGGGCGACATCGTTCTCGTCACGGTGGCGGGGCTTCTGGCGCATCGGATGCGCGGAGCCGATCTCGTCGCGCGCTATGGCGGGGAGGAGTTCGTCATCCTCTTGCCCGATACGCCCGCCGTCGGCGCCAAGGTCGTTGCCGAGCGCTTACGCGCGCGCGTGGAAGCCGCCGACATCGCCTACGGGGGGGACAAGCCGATGAAGGTGACCATGTCGGTGGGGATCGCGTCGCTCGAGCCCGGCTCGACCTACCCATCGCCGCTCGATCTCGTCAAAGCCGCCGATGGTGCGCTCTACGCCGCCAAGCGCGGCGGCCGCAACCGCGTCGTCGCCGCAGCCGATCTCCCGCCGCGCGACGACACCACCAGCAGCGCGGTCGTGTGAACACGTAGCAACGCGAATTTCGCTTCGCGACATTGAAAGTGACTTTCGTCAGTGAGGCGGAGGGCGCCGTTTCGCCCTTCGCGGTTTCCGATCGCGCCTCAAGACTTTGAAAGTGACTTTCGCCATCGAGAAGAACGGTTCGTTTCGAAGCGACAGCCGCCGGGGGCGTCGCGGGGCCGTTCCAGCAGGTCCGCCACGGCACGAGGCAGGGGACGGAAAAGACCGGCCGGGGAGACCGGTTTGTAATGTCGAGTTATTTCAATTATTTGCGGTAACTTGAAAGTGATAATCAGGTGCGCTATCACTAGGTCTGCACGCATGACTGATTCCCGCTCCTGCGCCCCCTTGCTTGCGACGCGCTTCGCCTGCCGACGCGCGTCCACTGCCTCGGGTCACCGCTGTAGCGAGGCTCCGGGCATCTCCCAGGGATCGCGGACGCGCGGCGCGCGTGCGTCCCACGGGACATCGCCGCAACTGCGATGGAGGTTGGCTGTATGATCGTGTGTTCTTGTTTCGCCGTCACCTCTGCGGAGGTCGAGGAGCTGGTGGAAGACGGTGCCGACACGGTCGCCGCGGTGAGCGCTGCGTGCGGCGCGGGCACCGATTGCGGTGCGTGCCGCGCTCAGCTGACCGAAATCATCGCCGTGAATCGACTCCTCGCGCGGAGGTCTTGCCGCGCCCCGATTTTTGCACCTTCGGACCAGGCGTCCGAAGGCGCTTTCTGAATCGGAGCGCGCGTCGAGGTTCTGCCCGGACGTTGGGCGCCAGAAGTCCTACGGGATTCGGCTGCCGCGCGCCGCTTCGCAGTGTTAGGGTGGGCGCACCATGAAGGGCAACGCCGACGTCATCAACCTGCTGAACACCGTCCTCACCGGCGAGCTTACCTCCGTCAATCAATATTTTCTCCACGCCAAGATGTGCGAAAACTGGGGCTACCACCGTCTCGCCGAGCGTATTCGCAAAGAGTCCATTGACGAGATGAAGCACGCCGACAAGCTCATCGAGCGTATCCTGTTTTTAGAAGGTGTTCCCAATGTGCAGCGCCTCGGCAAAATCACCATTGGCCAGAAAGTCGCCGAACAGCTGAAGCTCGATCTCGCCCTGGAAATGGAAGCCATTCCTCGGCTCAATGACGGCATCAAGCAATGCCGCGACCATGGCGACAACGGAACCGAGGACCTGCTCGTGCACATCTTGACGAGTGAAGAATCGCACGTCGACTGGCTCGAATCCCAGCTGGCTCAGATTGCCCAGATGGGCGAAGCGCATTATCTGGCGCAGCAAGTGAAGAGCTGAGGCACGTCAAGGCGTTGACGCTGACCGTCGGAGGACAGACGGCGGTGTGGCCCTCGACGGTAGGCGCGTGCGAGTGATGCCGTGCCGAGCCTTCTGAGAGGCGGTTCTGCGCTCCTGGCGCGGGGATGGTGACCGTCGTCCGGAGCCCGTGATGGGCTTGCTTCTTGCTGTGATGATTGAAGGAAAGCATGGCTAGTATCGACATTGGACGGGTAGGTGAGCGTGGGGGCATCGGCGAAGCCAATGCCGTCGAGCCGAAGCGCGAAGCGCCGGTCGATGGGACGTTCGAACGCCAGCTCGTGACGGCTCGCGCGGCAACGCCGAATGCGCTGCATTCCATGGCTGGCAAGACCCGAACGATCGCGGCCAGCACGACGCACATTTCCGGCGGGGAAGCAGCCGCTTCCCTGGCGACCGCGTACACGAACGTGTTTCACGAGGTTCCCTCGCCGGCGACGCTCCGGGTGCTCGTTGCGCAGTGGTCGCACGAGACCGGCGGCGGGCGCGCGATGATGAACTACAACTTCGGCGGCATCAAAGGGTCGAGCCCGGCTGGATTGTCGGCTGCCTATTTGACGACGGAAGGGGCCGGGGCCAAGGCGGTGAAAATCACCGATCGCTTCCGCGCCTACGGCTCGGCTGCCGAAGGCGCGACCGACTACGTCAAGTTTCTCGCCACGCGCTTCTCGGGGGCGATGGCACAGGCGCGACAAGGCGATGCCGAAGGGTTCGTGCGCGCGCTGAAGCAGGGCGGATACTTCACCGGCTCGGAAGAGGACTACGTGCGGTCGGTCAGTCGACTGACGGAGCAGGCGCGCCACAGCGGTTTCGACGCCATCGGGCACGGCGGCGCGTCGGCCGAGCCCATGGTCAAGGCGTCCATGCACGTCGCGCGCGCGCTCGCCGCCGAGGGGCTGCCTTCAGTTTCCAGTCCTGTCGTGACGGCCGCGGGGTCGAGTGACGCCGCCGTGCAAGCGCAGGCCTATTACGCGGCCGACGCCCTCGCCATGGCCGACGAACTTTGCCGGGCAGCCATGCGCATCGCGGCCACCGACGACGAGCGGCGGCGGGGTTAAGTCAAAATTGGGCTGAGCGCGCACTAACCGTGGTAGGCGATGTCACGCAGCCGGACCATGGGACAGAGGACGTACTCCGCCTTGCGATGTCATCGAGCGGCAGGGGTTTCCGCGCTTGCGCTTCTCGCGTTTGGCTGCGGCGGCGGGAGTGACAACTACTACGTCAACGACATCAAGGGCGAGGGCGACACCGTCCTTCTCGAGTTCGTCTACACCTGCGGCCTCATCGACATCACATGGGATGGTCGTTTCGGCGGCTCGCCGCTTCTCCACGCCGACCTCGCCGTGAAGCACGACGCCCTCGGCGGCGACTGCGACGAGGATCCACGGGAGCTGCCCTACGACGCAGGTCCCATGAAACAATCATTTCGCGCCGAGTATCCGGCGCCGACACCGCTCGGTCTTCGCGTCGCTCCTTACGAAGAAGAGCAGGGGGCGATCTGCCTTTCCAATCTCTTCGACGAAGGGCCGTTCAAAGGACGGCCATGTAAATAGGATGACCGGGCGTCAAACCGGCAGCGGCGCGGGAACGACCATCGAAGGTCTCCCCGACAGCCGCAGGCTGAGCTCGCGGAAGAGCTTCTGGCGGGGCGTGCTCCAGAGCTCGCGGGTCGCCAGATGGGAGACGAAGAGCGCCGCGCTGTTGCCTTTGCCGAAATGGAGCGAAGGGGGAACGGCCTGGGGAAGGCTGCCGAGCGCGCGGGTGATGGCGGCGGCATCATCGGCGACATTGACGATCGACGGGTAGAGGAATCGATTCGTCTGACGCGTGCCGACGTTGACGGTGGGGACACCGAAGACGGGCGCTTCGCAGATGCCAGCGCTGGAGTTGCCGACGATGGCGCGCGCGTGTTTGAGCAGAGTGAGGAAGTACTCGAAGCGCATCGACGGAATCAGGCGAAAGCGCGGATGATGGGAAAGCTCGAGGACGCGCTGCAGGATGACGTCGGAGCCGGCGTCGTTGTTGGGATAGATGACGACGAAATTGCGGTTCGAGCCGATGAGCCCTTCCACGAAAGCGTCGGCGTGAGCGGGGAGGGCGCTTTGCTCGGTGGTGACCGGGTGGTACATGGCGATGCCGTAGTCGACGAATCCGATGCTGTACTTGTCGAGCACTTCGGCGAGCGCGGGGAGCTCGCCGGAGAGCATGATGTCGATGTCGGGGGAGCCGATCACGTAGACGCTCTCCGGTGCCTCGCCCATCTGAATGAGCCGGCGCCTGGCTTCCTCGTGAGACACGAAGTGCAGATGCGAGAGCTTGGTCACCGCATGGCGGATGAGCTCGTCGACGGTGCCGGAAAGCTCGCCCCCCTCCACGTGCGCGACCAGCACGTTGTTGAGCGCGCCGACGATGGCGCCGGCCAGCGCTTCCACACGGTCGCCGTGAATCACGATCAAATCGGCCGGGAATTCGCGCAAGTAGAGGGACAAGCCCTGCACGGTGTTGGCGAGCACGAGGTCCATCTGCGAGCCGATGGCGTGGTTCTGGTTGATGAAGGAAAAGACGTGGTCGAACCCGGCCTTCTTGATCTCGTTCACCGTCGAGCCGTAGCGGGCCAGCATGTGCATGCCGGTGGCGAAGATCTGATACTCGAAATGCGGCGATTCCTTGACCTTGGTGATGAGCGGCTTGAGCTTGCCGAAGTCTGCGCGCGTGCCGGTCAGAAAGAGGACCCTCTTCGGTGCGCCTTCGGCGACGAGCTCGTTCACGCGGGCGCCCTGATCGAGCCATCGCTGGCGCTCGTCGTCGGCTCGGTGGCGATGTCTTGCCACTTCAGCTGATCGTTCATGCGCACCGCGCGGCGTGCGCGCCGGCCCAACAGCACATCGTAGTGAGCGGCTTTGATCTCCCCGGTGCCCGGTCGTTTGACCCAAAGGTTGTCCGGTCCGAAGGTTTCTCCTTCGGCGATGTCCCGCGTCGCGACCACGCAGGCGTAGGCGAAGTCGATGGTGGGCTGTTCTTCCGGCAGGATGTCCTTGGTCCCGCCCATGGCGGCGTGGATGGCGCGCGTTCCGCGCACGAGCTCGGCGAGCTCACGCGGATCGATGGAGATGGCGACGTCGGGGCCGGGCCAGGTCTTGTCGGAGGTGAAGTGCTTTTCGACGATGGAGGCGCCGAGCGCGACGGCCGCAAAGCAAGTGTAATTGCCCAGCGAATGATCGGACAAGCCGAGAACCGCGTCGCCGAACTCGCGCCCCAAGGCCAGCATGCCACCCAGGCGCACTTTCTCGTAGGGCGTCGGGTACATCGACGTGCAATGCAGCAGCGCGAAGGGAACTCGCCGCCGACGCAAGATGGCGACGGCAGGAGCAATGGAGCGGAGATCGTTCATCCCCGTGCTGAGGATGATGGGCTTGCCATAGGCAGCGATGTGATCGATGAGCGGGTAGTTGTTGCACTCGCCCGAGCCGATCTTGTACCAGGGCACCTGCATCCGCTCCAGGCGCTCGGCAGCCGCGCGCGAGAAGGGCGTGGAGAGATAGATGAGACCTTTGCCGTCGACGTAGCGCTTGATGAGCGTCTCTTGCTTCTCGTCGAAAGCGCAGCGCGACATGATGTCCCAGATGCTCTCTTTGGCGTTTCCGGGAATGACGTTGTTGGGGATCATCTCGTCGTCGATGACGTGCGATTGGAACTTCACGCACTCGCAGCCGGCGGCGTAAGCGTCGTCGATCATCTGGACGGCTTTGTCGAAGTTGCCTTCGTGGTTGATACCGATTTCGGCAATGACGAGGGGAGAAGATCCGGGTCCGATGACCCTCTTTCCAACGCGAAGATCCATCACGCGGCTCCTTTGGCGGCCAGGCCCGTCGGAAGGACGAACCGCTCTACGTACTTGGTGAACAAGAACTCCGCCACTTGGAAGTCGAGCAACGTGTCGATGTCGCCAAGGGCATAAAGGGGATCGATGATGAGAGGGGCGATGGCGCGGCCGAAGAGGTCTTCGGTGGCCGTGACCATGTCGGCGCGCGCTACGTAGACCACGCCGTTCTCGAAATATTGCTCGGGCATTTCCTGAGAGCGCATGCCCGGTCGATACGCGGGCAAGAAGCGACCATTTTCGATGGGACCGAGCTTGTGCTGGCTCTTCGTGACCGACATCACCGAATCGGGTTTTTCACGGCGATAAAGATCGATGGCATCGGTGACGATGGCAGCGGTGCGGAGCGGACAGTTCGGCTGCAAGGTGATGACGACGTCGGCGCGAGGGCCGCTCTCGGCGAGCTTCAAGAGCGCGTGACCTACGGCGCTCGCGGTGGTGGAGCGATCGGTGGCGAGCTCGGGTGGGCGCACGACGATCTCCGCACCCGCTTCGCGCGCGATGCGCGCCGTCTCGTCGTCGTCGGTGGACACGCACACGCGGTCGATGGCCGGGAGCGATCGCGCCAGCGCGATGGTGTGGCAAATGAGAGGGCTACCCGCGAAGGGGAGGATGTTTTTCTTCGGGAGCCGCTTGGAGCCACCGCGGGCGGGGATGACTGCAATCATCATGTGGGCTGTGAGCGCGGGTTGGCGCCTCCCTTGGAAGTGCAGCAAGCATGCCGAAGCGCGCTGGGCTCTGGAAATGCTGCGGCAAGCGCGCTATCGGCGTGCCAACCATTCTAACGGCGTTTCTGCCGCTTGGGTGATGCCGAGCGGGGTAATGGTCGGCCGTCAACGATCTGACGCTCATTCGCCGTCGGGGCGGCGGTGCGCTGACTTATGACTTCAATTGAGCCATCAAATCGGCGACGCCGGGGTCGTCGGGGCTCACCTTCTGGGCGAGCTGCACTTCGAGGAGGGCGTCGGCGCGGCGCTCCGCTCCGAGCAAAGCCGAAGCAAGCGCCAGATGCAGCGCCGTGCCGTAGTCGTCCCCGTAGCTGCGTACGCGCTCGAGCGCCCATACCGCGCGATCGCACTCCCGGCCTTGCGCCGCTGCCTGCGCGAAGTGCAGCGCGACCTCGAGCGAGTCGGGAGCAAGGTTCGATGCCGTGAGCCACAAGCCTTGGGCCAGGTGCGGACGGGTGCGCTCGGCGACGAGGGCAAGGGTGCACGCCACGTCGATATCGGTCGGATCGAGACGTTCGGCCGCGGACGCGAAGTCGGAAGCCTCTTTCAGGTCGCCCATGGCGAGCGAGATGCGCGCCAATCCGGTGAGGGGTCGAGGATCTTCCGGAGCGAGCTCCCGGCTCTTGAAAAAGGAGAGGATGGCGCGATCGCCATTGCGCTCGGCGAGCCCCAGAGTCGCCTCGGCGAGCCAGGCTTCGACAGCGATGCCTTGGCGCGCGGTGCGTCGCGCCTGGGCGAGATCCTGCGCGGCGGTTTTGGTGTCACCACCGGAGGCGCGCTCGAGCCCGCGCTGCAGCGCCTCCCAAGAAGGGTCCGAAAAGGGGGATGCGACGCAGGCGAGGAAGGGTCCATCCGTCCGTTCCCAGCTCACCACTTCGTAGCCGCAAGTGGCGAGCAGACTGGCCAAGGCTTTTTGCGAGAAGGCGCGCCGCGCCGGCGTCTTCAAGTACTGCGCGGGATAGGCTGCCATCTCGGCGAGGTAGATCTTCCTTCCGAGGGGCAACGCCCCGCGCAGCGCGATGAGCACCTTCTCCGGGGCGGCGACGTGGCCGAGCACGTCGATCACGACCGCCGCATCGACGGAGCCAATCGAGAGGCGCAAGGCGAGATCGCCCACGAAGAGCTTGGCGTCGGGCGCCATGGTGCGCGCGAAGTTCACGGCGATCTGGCTCTTGTCGATGCCGATCACTTCCGTGACGCGCTGGCAGAGGAGTTGACTCCCCACGCCGGATCCGCAGCCGGCATCGAGCACCCGCCGCGCGTTTCCGATGACGCCGAGCGCCTGGTCGTAAAGGCTCAACGTGGGCGGCGAGCTGCTTGCCAGACCGGGATAATAACGCTCGCGGCTGCGATCGACGCGCAGGCTCGCCCCGGTGGAAAACTGGGCGACGGCGTCGGCTACGCCGGCGCGTGTTTCGTAGGTGGGAGCCCCGGGAGCCGCTCGGCGCATCACGCGCGAATCGGGGAGAGCGCCTTGCATTTCGTCATCTTCTCCGCGTTACGGCGTCGCTCGCGCGGCCGCGGCCGGTGCCGTATTTTCGACGGTCGTGCCCTGCGCCACGCTGCGCACGGCGATCGTGAATGCCTCGCGGATCGGCGTCATCACCCGCATCACTTCTTCGATGGCAGCGGGGTCGTTGTGGCGATTCGCATAGGTGATGCGCGTGAGGCAAAATTCGTAGAGGCGCGAGAGATTCTCGCAGAGCTCGGGCGCGTGCTCGGGCGCGAGCGAGGCCATGAACTCGGAGATGATGGCGTGGGCGCGGGACATGGCCATCCCTGCTTTGGCGCGATCACCCTTTTTCGCGAGGTTGTGCCGGGCGATGTGGAGAAACTTGAACAGTCCGTCGAGCAGCGCGACCAAGAGGTCGCCTGGCGTGCTCGTCGTGACCTTGACGGTCTGGTAACGGGCAATGGTGGCTTCGATCATGGCGAGGCGTCCCCTATGCCCATGCAATTCGCGTGCACTGCGAATGCGCCTATTTGTAGTACGACGAGAACGAGTTGGTGATGGTCTGCTGCATTACCTTGTTGGCGCCTACTTTGGCGTCCATATCGCCGAGCGACTTCCTCAAGCGATCGGAGTATTGATTGAGGCGGGTCTGCTCCTGGATGGCCCGTTCGTCGCTCTTTTTGGCCTGCTTGGTGAAGCTCTGGTTGCGGGTCATCAAGATGCCGGAGGTGGGATCGGTGATGGCAGTGACGACGTCGCCGAGCTTGGCCATGAGCCCACCGGTCGAAACGCCGGTGGTGCGCGCCATGAGATTGACGACGCTGGCCGAGTCGGCCGCCATCGCCTTTGACAGTTTGGCGCTGTCAAGGGTGAGTAGTCCGTTGCGATCGAGGCTGAGACCGATGTCCGGGAGCGTCTGGTAGGGGCCGGTCGTTGCTCCCTTGGCGGTGATGGCGGCACTGAGCTTGCCCGTCACCGACCGCAGGGTGGAGTCGCCGGCCAAGGCGTCCACCTTGGCGATCGATCCCGCGAAACCCGCTGCGGTGTGCGCAGCCTTGACGACGGCGTTGAAGGCATTGACGACCGCGGTCAGCTTCGTTTGCAGCGCGGCGGGGTCGCTTCCAATGCTCACCTTGGCGGGGCTCGTCGTCTTGGCCGTCAAGGCGAAGTTGATGCCCGAGATCGCGCCGGTGATCTGGTTGGTCGAGCGCTCGACGCTGAAGCCGTCGATGGTGAGCTTGGCGTTGGCGGCTTGCTGTACCGTCTTGCCGCCCGTCGGCGAGCTGCCGTCGCCATTCAGGTCGAGCGTGGTCCCGTTTTCCACGAGAGCGATCGCGTTGTCGGCGCCGGTATCGAGCCCGCGAATTTGGAGGCGGTATTTCGACCCGTCGAAGAAGACGGAAGCGCTGGCGCGGATGCCGGCCTGGTTGATCTTGCCGGCGATCTGGTCGAGCGAATCGGTGGCGAGCACGTCGATTTGCTTGAGCGTGCCGCTGCCAACCTTGATGGTGAAGTTACCCGCCTGAGCGAGCGCGCCGGAGCTCGAATCGAAGGTCTTGGAGTAGGTGCGCTGCTCGCTGGCGAGACTCTCGACCGAGATCTCGTAGGCGGCGGGCAGGGCCGCCCCGCTGGCGCTGACGACGACGGCTGCATCGCTGGAGGTGGCGGTCATGCCGCCGACGCCGGTATTGGTGGAGAGTGCCGTGGTGGCGGTCTGCAACGTGGCGAGCGCGGTGCCGATGTCGGAGAGGGTGGACGCGGCCGTGCGGAACGACGTCGCCTGACTCTGGAGTCGGGTCAGCGTCACGCCATTGGCTTTGACCAGGCCCGAAATCAACCCCTCGATGTCCATTCCGGACCCGAGGCCTCCCATCGTTACTATGCCCGCCATTTCATCGCTCCTCTTCCAAGCAAACCCGCACAACACGTACCGGCGGCACTGAAGCCGCCGGTACGGTTTCTACAGATTTACTTACTTTATCGGAGCAGACCGAGGGCCAGCTGCGGGGCCTGGTTGGCTTGGGCGAGAACCGCCGCTGCCGCCTGGCTCAGCACTTGGCTGCGCGAGAGAGCTGCCGACTCCTCGGCCACGTCGACGTCGCGGATACGCGAGTTGGCAGCGGCGAGGTTGGTACGGACCGTCTGGATGTTCGAGGTCGTGGTCTCGAAGCGGTTCATGACGGCGCCGAACCGAGCGCGGGCGGTTTCGACCTTGCCAAGGGCAGTGTCGATGTCGCCGATGGCGGTGAGGGCGAGACCCGAGGTCGCACCGGCGACGGATTCGCCAGCGGCGAGCAAGGTCGTCATGCCGAGGCCGCCGAAGGTGACGGCGATGCGGTCGGTGCTGGCAGCGCTGATACCAACTTGAAACGAAACCGAGCTGGTCGTTGCGCCAATGAGGGCGTTGCCGTCGTAGGTGGTCGAGACCTGGATACGGGCGATTTCGGCCTTGAGCTGCCCGAACTCCGTGTTCAGGTAGTCACGGTCGGTGGCGCTGTTCGAGCCGTTGGCGGATTGCACCGCGAGCTCGCGCATACGAGTGAGCAGGCCGGTCATCTGGCCCAAAGAGCCTTCAGCCGTCTGCGCCATCGAGATGCCGTCGTTCGCGTTACGTTCCGCGACCGAGTACGAGCGAATTTGTGCGGTGAAAGTGTCGCTGATGGCAAGACCAGCTGCGTCGTCCGCGGCGCTGTTGATACGGTAACCGCTAGAGAGTCGGTTGAAAGAGACGTTCAAGCCCTTTTGAACGGTGTTTAGATTTTTCTGGGCCTGAAGTGAACCGACGTTGGTCTGAATCGTTAGCATTGTGAGATACCTTCCCCTTCTTGGAGATTTGCATGAGCGACCACTTTGCGCGGTCCTCGGGAGGCGTCATTGCCTCGTGCCTGGCTGAACGGTCATGTCCGAGGTTCCTTAAGAGAATCCTGCGAGGTACGCGCTTTCGTCGGGGCGCCGCTCGGGCCTTCGGTGAGCGTGTGTGGGCGTGCGTCGACCTTTCCCCCGTTGGGAGGTGGTGACGGTACACGGACGCAAGGGCGCGACTCAGTCCTGCAGCAGGCTCACGGCGTGCGCGGACAGTTGGCTCGTCTGTGCCGAAACAGTGGTCGGCGCTTGGGCGAGTAGTTTCGTCTTGCAGAGCAGGGCAAGCGCCTCGGCGGCATCTGCGCTCCCGATGGGCGCGCTGCCCGCCGCTCGATTGGCTCGCGCCGTTTGCACCGCCGCCGTGGTGTCCGAGAATCGGTTCACGGCGGCGCCGAATCGCGCGCGCTGGCCGGTGATGGCCGCGAGAGCGTCGTCGATCCGACCCACCACCGCGCCCGATGCGCGCCCCGTGGCTCCCGCGGTGTGGTCGCTCGCGGTGAGCACGGTCAAAGGAGCGAGTCCACCCAGTGTGATGGCGAGTCGATCGCTTGCACCCTCGGTACCGACATCGACGCCGACATCGACCGCCTCCGCTCCGAGCAGAGCGCGTCCGTCGTAGGTGGCGGCCTTTTGGATTCGGTCGACCTCGGCTTGCAACTTGGAGAATTCGACCGTGGCGTCGTCGGGCCCATGGTCGCCGCCCTCGGCGCTGCTGTCCTTTTGAACGAGATCGCGCATCTGCTCGAGCAGCCCGCCCATTTGGCCGAGCGCACCATCGGCCGTCTGGGCCATGGAGATGACTTCGTTCGCGTTTCGCTCGACCAAGGCGAGCGAACGGATCTGGATCCGGAGCGCGTCGCTGATGGCGAGGCCTTCACCATCCGTCGCGGTACCCTGTCCCGAGGGCTGGCTCGCCACGCGTTCCACCAGCTTGCCCGTCGTCTTGCCTGTCTCGTTCAGACGGTGCTGCTGTTCGAGGGGAGATGACGAGGTATGGGGCGGGATGATAAGAGCCATGGATCCTCCGGATCGCGTCAACCGCTGTGATGTTGAACCAGGTTACCGAGAACCGTCTCCAGCTCGTCCGACGAGCGGATGACCATGTCGGCAATCTGTGCTTCGTTGCAAAGCGCGTGCTTGGCTTCGGCTTGCGCGCTGTTTTCGACCGTGGTGTCCGTTCGGGCGACGCCGATACGCTGCAGCTCGGCCGAACTCCACGTCTCGATGAGCGGTTGCTCGACGCAGGCCTGGCGTAGCCCCTTTTCCGCCGACTCGAGACGGCGGAAAGAGCGCGTGACGGCTTCGGGCTTGTCCGCATCGAGCTCGGCCAGCGCTTTCTTCACCAGCTTGTCGACGAGGATGGCGGCTTCCTTGGCCTTACGTACGCGCTCAAGTTGCAGGTTACCCCAGGCGTGGATCTGTGCGCGGGTGACGGCCTTGTCGAGGCGCGCGGCGTCGTCGGCAATGGTGCGGCTGGTGATGCCGCGTTCGGGCATTTCCGACAGCAATTCCGACAGCGCGCGCTCTTCGAAGTTGGGGATCCGGGCTCCCCCCTCGGTGGCGTTGATGAAGGACAGGTGTGGCTTGGTACGCTTGGTCAGGTCGGCCGCGGTTGCCAACCAATCGCGCACGGCCGTAAAGGACGGGGTGCTGGGCACCGAGCCGTTGCCCCCCCAGGCCGGCACCTCGAGATGCGGTTGCGACTTGGGGAGTGGGCCAGCCGTCGTTCCATGGGCGTCGAGCTTGGCTTGCGACCAGCTGTGGACGATGCGACCGCCGGCCTCGACTTGCACCGTCGAACCCTCGTAGCGCGTTCCGCTCGCGTAAGCCTGGTTGCCGGTAAAGGCGAGATCCTGGCCGACGAGCACGATGGGGTTGCACCCCAGCCTTTCGGCGAGCATGACGGCCGCCGTGGTCACGCTGGCGCCCACCAAAATGCCGGGAGCGCCGAACAGCTCGACGAGCGGCAAGCAAGCGCGGATGGCTTCGTAAGTGGGCAAGAGCGGCCCGCGTCCCGTTGTCATGTGCGCCGGGCTGCCGGTCAAACTGAAGGCGCGCACGACTTCGTCGATGAACGGAAGCTCGCGCATGTCCGCCGACAAGTCGATCGACTCGAGGCACGCCAGGACCTGGGGAGTAACCCCCCTTTTGGCCAGGGCGCGACCGCTGGTGTTGACGGCGAAGACGATCCCCTTCTTCGTCGCTTCCTGCAGGTGTTCGACGTTCTTTTCCAGCGAAGGGCCAGCGCCCACGATGAACGCAGGAACGCCTTGGTAGCGATCCTCCAGCGCGAGAAAAGGGGTGACGCCGATCAAGTGCTCGAGGTTGGCGAAGATGTCCGTCAGCCAAGTGCGGGCGCGCAGGTAGTGCGTGTTCTCGTTGAGCTGAGTGTCGGCAATGAGCGATTGGAGCGTAGACGCGAGCGTGCGCTCGGCTTCGGGGAAAGCGTGCTTGTAGCCGGGCGTGCAGACCAGCGTCACCTCCGGACGCGTGACGCGCGCCGAAGCCCAATGCAGCCGGAGGTCGACCAGATCGGTGCAGATGGCAGCACCTCCTAGGTCGCACGGTCCCCACTCCAGCACGGTACGTAGAAGCCTCGGATCCGGTTCGTAGACGAGGATGCGTGCGTCGGTGTGGGCTCGGATTTCTCGCAGCGCGTGGCCCATCCCCAGGCCGAGCAAGACGACGACGCCGTTCTTCGCCGAGACGATCTTGGTCAGCGTCGCGGCCCGTGATTCCGGATCGCCGGGGGCGCCGAGCGTCTCCCCCTCCACGGAAAGCACATGGTTGCCGTCGGCCTGACGCACGACGCTGCCTCTCGGCTGAGCGTGCAGAACCTGGTCGCGCGTCCGCCCCTGGATGTCGAGCGCAGCGAGGTTTTCTTCGAGGACGCTCACCGGCGGTGCCGGCGCGTCCAGGGCAGGTTCGTTCATCATGTCGGTTTGGGTTTGCCGGGCTGCGGCAAGGGCAGACCGTCCAACGCGCTGTCGGCCGCCAATCGATTGGCCTTCTCGATGGAGTCCCGTACCTCGCCTCGAAGTACGACGTGGGAGGGGCCCGCCTTGACGGCGAGTCGGACCGCCTTGCGGTGTATTTCCGTCACCGTTATTTCGATATCGCCGATGACGATGGTTTCGCCAAGACGGCGGGAGATCATGAGCATCGTTGTCATCTCCTGTCCTGCACTTGGGATGCCAATTCGCCCCCACGGCGCGGAGCC
>DATHES010000061.1:0-30930 GCA_035318465.1 Polyangiaceae bacterium | reverse complement strand
GCCCGCCAGCGGCGCAGCATCGGACGATGCCGGTCAGTCTTTGGCGCCAAGCTCGGAGATATGTGGCGGTCAGCCTCCGCCTGTCGTTATGTTTCGTTCTGGCATGCTCGGGGGAACAGCAACCCCCCCACGACGGTGGCGGCGCTGCTGGCGCCGGGGCGGGGACCGGCGGAGCCGCGGGAGCGGCAGACGCCGATGGTGCGAGCGGTGCCGGTGGTCGAGGCGGTGGCAGCGGCGGCATGGGTGGACGGGAAGCGGGTGGAGCAGCAGGGGACGACAGCGGCGCAGCGGGCAGCGGTGGTCGCATCCCCGATGGATCGGGCGGATCGGACGGACGGAGCGGATCGTCGGCGGAAGGCGGAGAGACCGGTGCGCCCCCCGATGCGAGCGCGCGCGACGCGAGTACCACGCCCGACGCCGGTACCACGCCCGACGCGAGTACCACGCCCGACGCGGGTACCACGCTCGACGTTGGCGTGTTCGACGCTGGTGGGTCGGTCGACGTGAGAACTTTGCCTCCGCCGCCTGCCACATGGCAGGAGCATTGGTTCGAGCACAATCAGCTCCTGCAGCTCGTCGATTACAATGATGAGGCCGCCATCTATTTCGATGCCGACGTCGATCGGACCGTCACCGCTTGGATTCTCCCGTTCTTCACGAACATGTGGCGGTACACCCGCGCCACCTACGGCGAGTTCAAGAACGGCACGACCGACGGCCGGCTCTACGGAATCTTTCATCAGGGCAAATACTCGGGCGGCCATCCCTCGACCTATTTCGACAGCTCGCACGACTTGCGCAACGTCAGCGACTGCGGGCCAGGACCCTGGCCTTCATCCGGCGTGGATCTGCCCAGTCACGAAACCGCTCATGTCGTCGAAGGAGCGAACAACGGGACGCACGGCTCGCCTGCTTTCGGTATCTGGATGGACAGCAAGTGGTCCGAATTTTATCAATACGATCTCTATGTGGCCCTCGGCATGACGAGCGACGCCGATCGCGTCTTCACCAGGTTCACGAACACGACCGATAGTTACCCGCAGGCCGGCACGCGCTGGTTTCGTGATTGGTTTTACCCGCTCTGGCGCGACCACGGGCACGCGCAAGTCATGGCGCGCTATTTTCAATTGCTCTCGCAATATTTCCCCAAGAACGGCAGCAATTACAGCCGCGATCTGAACTGGGGCGAGTTCGTCCATTTCATGAGCGGCGCAGCCCAGACCAACCTGAAAGCGCAGGCCAACACGGCGTTCGGCCCCAATTCCCCGACCGACGCAGAGTTCAACGCCGCCCGCACGGCATTTCCGCAAATCACCTATTGATGAACGGCCGGGTTACGGCCCCCGCTCAAATCCGCTGCACGGCCAAAAATTATTTTCCCAGCCAAGCGTCGATGACGCCGGCGACCGCGGGTTTGGCTGCGTAATTGACGTCGAACGGTAACGGCATGTGGCCCGCTCCATACTGCATATCGATCCACGTGTGCTTGTCGGTAATTCCCCAAGTAGAAGCCGAATGACATTGAGGTCGGGCGGCGCACAGCGCGATGATGTCGTGATAGAGCGTGCGCTGCCGCGCGAGCTTCTCTGCTTGCGTGCCCGGTACGTCGGCCACCCGGATGTCGATTTCCGAGAAGTTGACGGTGAGCCCCAGCGCGATGAGCCTATCGAGGTTGGTCGCGACGTCCCCGAGCGCCGGGGGTGCAGCGCCATTGACATGAAACTGCAACCCTACACCGTCGATCGGAACACCGGCGTTTTTGAGATCGCGCACCAAGGTGTAGACGCGGTTGGACTTGGCGCTGAGCGCTTCCGCTCCGTAGTCGTTGTAGAGGAGCTGCACTGAAGGGTCAGCGGCGCGGGCGGCGCGAAAGGAGCGTTCGATGAACGCTGCGCCAAGGTGCTGGAACCAGATCGAGCTTCGGTAGCCGGCGCCGTCGTCCGTAATCGCTTCGTTGACGACATCCCATGCATACAGCTGGCCCTTCCAATGGCCAACGACAGCGGCGATTTGTGCGTCGAGCACGGCCCCGACTTCTGTTGGTGCGAGCGCCGTCACCCAAGCGGGCAGCGATTGATGCCACACAAGCGTGTGGCCTTTCACCATCATGCCGTGACGCGATGCAAAGGCGACGATCTGGTCGCCGGGCGCGAAATTGAACACACCTCGGGTCGCTTGGGTCGTTCCCCACTTCATCTGGTATTCCGCCACGAGCGCGTCGTAATGCGTCGTGAGCACGGTCGTAAACAGAGGTTCCGTCGCCGAGTCGAGAAGCGCGGTCTGCACCGCCGTACCCATGTGATGACCGCGGGTGAGCGCTGCGCCTGCCATGGTGTCGATCGGCCTTGCGCCATCGCTCGCTGGGCCGTCGCCGACGTCGCCTCCGTCGCGGGGATTTCCATCGGTGGCGCCGTCCGCACCACCACTGCCGGCATCGACGTCGCGCGCATCTGGGGTAACGTCGGCGGATGGGCTGCCCGCTTCCGGGGCATCGGTGCGGCCAACGTCCTCTCCCCTCGCGTCGGGCGCCACCTCGCTCCGGGCGTCGTCCATCGCGTCAGGAACCCGGTCGTTCTGCCCGTCGTTTGCACTCGTTTCCGGCCGCGGCGACTCGTCGACGCCACCATCGACCGCAGGGGAGGATTCTGCGGAAGCGTCCGCAGGAGCGGCAGCGTGGGAATCCTCTTCGGAAGAGCATCCCGTCAGGGCAGCCAAACCAAGACTGGCGACGGCGACGGCCCAACGCACGTTGAAAACCCGACTCGGCTCTCCGCCATCGCTATGAACGCCGCGAAGAATGGTATCGCTCCTTTTCCGAGCGTGATCGGCGAACACGCTACCCGGCCAGCCTACTTTCCTATGCGGCGCCGCGGAAAGCATTTTCGGCGCTTTCGGAGGCGCTGCGGAAAACTCGCCCTGCTCCCCTGCATCAAGTGAAGTCACGCTTGCACAGTGTGCGTCGCGGACCACAGGGCAACGATGCATGCGGTCGGCCGCGCAGGTCACCTTGGGCCAATTGCAGACTCGAACGGCTCTGGTACGGGTTCTGCTTACCTACCATCCACAACATCTACCAGCGCGGGCATGCTGGCGCTGGTCGTTTCGCCCGAGTGGAGGATGTCATGCGAAGCTTAACGGGAATGGTTTGCTTTTTGGGGTTGATCGTTTCGTGTGTCGCAGGCTGCGGCGATGATCCTGCGAATCCATCATCGACGACTGCTGTCTTTGCCAGTCGCTATCTCTGGAAGGTCGGCAACTGCGAGGTCGGTACGCTCACGCCGGTGGATCCAAACACGGGCGAAGCGGATCTCTGCGGTGACGCTCAGGAGGTCAGCGAGTGCGCCGACGGGAGGATCCTCAAGCTGACGGTCCACGGCATGGAAGCGACGATCACGGCGAGCCAGAGCACCCTGGTCCCGCGGATGAGGTTCGAGCGCACGCTGAATTGCGAACAGGATCCTTTGCTGGAGCTCGACCAATGCCGACGCATCGAAAGCCTGATGGTCGAGTTCGAGCACCTCTACTTCGCACGCCCGATCGATCCCCCGCCGACGGACAACAAGGGGATCGGAGACGCGCTCTGGTTGGTGATGGAAAAGCCGTGGCCGGGTGTGAGGGCATGCAGGGCGGAATTCTCGCGCTGAGGGAACGTCTCGGCCAGGAGGTGTAACCTATGCCGCATCGAATGGAGCACGAGAGCCAGCGCGATCGTCGGTCGTTCCTTCCCCTCTGGGCAATGTTTTCCGTCCTTGGCTGCGATTCGACCACTTTGCCAGGAGAACTCCTGGACGGCGGAGCGGATACCGGGACCTCGCTCACCGATGGAGGGCAGCGTGACCTTGGATCGGGCACACCGGACGGCTGCACCAATCCTCCCGCCCCGCCACCGCCGGCGCCCGATTCGGGCGCCGGCGCGCCGCCACGCGATCCGGCTCGCGCGAACGAGCAGCACCAGTTTTTCAAAATCACCGTCCTCGATCAGGCAACGCGCGCACCCATCGCCGGGGCGCGGCTCGAGACGACGAACCACATCGCCCTGACGAGCGACAGCAACGGAGTCGTCGCGTTCTACGAGCCGGGGCTCATGGACATCGACGTCTATTTCTTGGGCACGCACCCGGGGTATGAGATGGCTGCCGACGGGTTCGGCTACCGCGGCAAAGTGCTCCGCCCCGTTGAAGGTGCTTCGGGGGAGATCACGATGAGCAAAGTCTCGGACGCGCCCGGCCCTTCCGTGTCCGACCTCCACACACGACTCCTGCGGGCACCCGTTCCGGGATATCGCCAATGTTTTGCCATTCGCGTCGTCGACAACAGCACCCAGCGCGGCGTGCCGCTCGTCGAGCTCGCCACGCCCTGGGGCGACAACTACCTGACCGATAGCCAAGGAATGATCGCGTATTGCGATCCTGATCATCTCGGGCAAACGGTGAGGTTTACCGTGTCGAGTCACGGACATGAGCTCCCGGGGCGCGCGATCGACCTCGACGCTGTCGCGGATACGACCGCGGTGCTCGGGATCGATCGAAGGAACATCGCGGAGAGGCTCTACCGAATCACTGGCCAGGGCATTTATCGGGACAGCCTGCTTCTCGGTCTCGCAACGCCGCTCGAGCGCCCGGCGATCAACGGTTTGGTCATGGGCCAAGACACGGTGCAGACCGCGCTCTATCGAGGCAAGATCTTTTGGATCTGGGGAGACACGAACAGGGCCGCCTATCCGCTCGGCAATTTTCGAGCATCGGGCGCGCAGTCGGATCTCCCCAGTGCCGGAGGATTGCTCCCCGATCGCGGCGTGAATTTGCAATACTTCGTGGATCCGAATGGCTTTTCCCGCGCCATGGTCGAAGCTTTCGCTCCCACGAATGCACCCACGTGGTTGGGGGCGATGATTGCCGTTTCCGATGCGAGCGGGCAAGAGCGGCTTTTCGCAGCCTATGCCAAAGCTGCCCCCGACCTGTCGCCGCTCCAGCTCGGCCTCGTCCGTTTCAATGACGTCAGCCAGACGTTCGAAAGGGTCATCACCGACTATCCGCTGACCGATTTCGTGGGACCGGACGGTCATCCGACCAAGGTGCGCCACCCGGTTCGTGAGTACATCTACTACCAGCCGCCCTTACGCATTCCCGCGACGGCCGAATCCCTGCTCGATAGATCGACCTACGAGGTGTTCAGCGCGTACGGGCCACATGGTTCAGGTACCCTCGACCGCGCGCCGGACGGCACGCTGCGCTATGACTGGAAGCCCGGCGCCGCGCTGGTCACGCGCGACAAACTCCGAGCCGCCCAGGTGGGACTCGACCAGTCGCTGGACGGCCATTTTTGCGATATCGCAACGGGCGCCGGGATGGAAGCGCATGGAAACAGCTCGCGAGCCTGGAACCCGTACCGCAAGCGATTTGCGCAGATGGTGCTCGAGATAGGAGGCACGTCGTTTCTAGGCGAACTCTGGTACGCCGAAGGTGACACGCCGGTCGGTCCATGGGTGTACGCCCGCAAGATCATCTCTCACGACGACTACGCCTTCTACAATCCGCGCCAGCACCCGTTCTTCGATGGCGAGAACGGACGGATCATCTTCGTCGAAGGTACCTACACCAAGACCTTTTCCGGACCAGGACCCGTCACGCCTCGTTACGACTACAACCAGATCATGTACCGCCTCGACCTCGCGGACGAGCGTCTCGTTTTGCCCGTGGCCATCTACGATCGCGGAGGGGCTTTGCCGGGCCATTTCGCAACGAAGCAAACGCTCAGCGTCGAGATGCCACCGCTCGACGTAGCCTTCTTCGCGCCCGACCGCCCGGGGCCTGGACTCGTCCCTGTCGCTTGGTCCGGACCTGCTTGCGGAGCGCGGCGGCTCATCGTCGGCGGTTCACCGAATACGCCACCCCTCTTCTATGCAATACCGCCCGACGCCACGCCCAAGCCAGCGAAGACCATTCCGCTCTACGAATACGCGCATCCGGACGGGCGTCGGGCCTATAGCGTGCAGCCAAACCTCGCGCTGCCCGAGTTCGTGCGCGGCAACGCGTTGATGTACGTTTGGGAAAATCCCATTCACGCGAAGTTTCCGGCTTCCGATTTTCTAGGTGACTTGGTGGCTGAAGCTGGCGAGGATCAATGCGCCAGGGAAGCGACGCCTGGCGAAGGCGCCGACATCACACTCGACGCATCAGCCTCGCGAAATCTCGCGGGGCCGATTGCGCAATACAATTGGCGAGTGCTCGTCGGCGCAGGCTGTCAATCATTGACGGGAAGACGCGTGACGATCCGACTTCCTGAAGGCGTCCACACCATCGAGCTGACGGTGAAGGATGCTGTCGATAACGTCAGCAGCGATACTGTCATGCTTCGGGTGGGCCCCTGATCGCCAGCTCCACGCCGGGATGCAGAGGTGGTTGCCCTTCACGAGGATGCTCGCAAACTGGGACCCCAGCGTGTTGATGAAGGGAAAGGAACGCCATGCCGGAGAAGCCGAACGCCGCAGCAGATAGCTCAGCGGTGCGGGTGGCCTTGTGGCGCGCGCTGCACGTACAAGCTGATCCGCTGCCGCACGTGTTCGAAGACGAAGTCGGCCTGAAGCTCGCGGCTCCGGACGACGGATGGCAGAGCCGTCCGGATATGAGCCCGTTCACGCGGCCCTTCCGCGCCTCCATCGTGGCCCGCGCCCGCTTCATCGAAGATCTCGTCGAGGAACAAGCTGCCCGAGGCGTCGGGCAGTACGTCATCCTCGGCGCGGGCCTCGACACCTTCGCCCAACGTCGACCAGAGCTCGCCTCCCGGCTGCTCGTGTTCGAGGTCGATCGGCCCGGTCCTCAGGCGTGGAAGCGCCAGCGCCTCGTCGACCTCGGCCTCGGCATCCCGTCTTTCCTGCGGCTCGTGCCGGTCGACTTCGAGGCGGGCGACGCCTGGTGGGAGCGGCTGGCAGCGTCGGGCTTCGACGCCAGGCGGCCGGCGGTCGTGGCGTCCACTGGCGTCAGCATGTACCTGACCAAGGACGCGATCGCGGCCACGCTGCGCCAGGTCGCGGCGTTTGCACCCGGCTCCACGCTCGCCATGTCATTCATGCTTCCGATCGAGCTGGCGGACCCCGAGATGCGTCCCGGAATTGAGCGTGCGGCGGAAGGGGCGCGCGCCAACGGCACGCCCTTCCTCAGCTTCTTCACGCCGACGGAGATACTCGCGCTGGCCAGCGAAGCCGGCTTTCGAGACGTTCAGCACGTGTCGGCAGCCGTTCTTGCCCAGCGCTACTTCGCGGGCAGGGCGGACGGCCTTCGTCCGCCGAACAACTCGGAGGAGTTGCTCGTCGCGACGACGTAGTCGATCGCCGTCGTAAAGAGACCCCGCACATGGCTGCCGATGGCCGGTCACGCTTCGGAGGTTGGGCCGCGCTTTGGGTCAGTGCGCTCTTGCTCGAGCTGTTGCACGAAACTAAACACGCTTCACAACCTATCAGACGCTCTTCCACGCAAAGTGCACCTCACGCTCCCGACGGCATGGGCGAAACGTCGTCTCCGCCTGCCGAAGGGAGTACTCGTTCATTTCGCCGACGTGCCCAAGAGTGACCGCATCGAGATTGGCCCGCTGCCCATTACCAACGTGCTTCGGACGCTGCTCGACTGCGTCGACGCGCATGTTTCGCCGGAGCTCGTCGAGGCCGCATTTCGGCAGGCACGAAAGCGCGGGATCCTCGACCAGAACCAGATCCGAGCGATTCGCGCTCGCCGAAGGGCCGCGTGAACCGGTACGCCTCCGCCGCCGCTTTCAAGCAGGCAGAGCTTCGAGCTGACCATGCCGATGCCCAGCCGATCGAACGGGACTTTGTCGAGCCTTCATCGGCGACGGCGCACCGCGCCCTGCACGGAGTTCGGTCACATTGTGGCTGATACGAAACGTATGTCGGAAAATATTTTGATTCCACGATCTCCGCGCCACCGGCATCACATGGCGCGCGATCCGCGGCGACGACCCTCTGAAGATCCAGCGCACCGCCGGTCACGAGGATCTCAACACGACGCAAAAGTACATCCGCCCCGCCGAAGACCTCGGCGACGACGCGGGCGAAGTGTTCCCCGCGCTGGCCGCCGATCTCCTCGGCTCATCGATTGTCTCTCCAATCGTCTCCATGACAATCGGAGAGGCGCAACTATGCAAAATTAAAGCACAAACTGGCGTCCCCAAGGGGATTCGAACCCCTGTACCAGGGATGAAAACCCTGTGTCCTGGGCCGGGCTAGACGATGGGGACCGGATTTTTAGTTTTGGACGAAAGCGGGCCGCAACGTAGCGGGGGCAAGGAGGTTTCGCAAGCACCACGCGTCGTTGGGTATCCGCGGCACTTGGCATGCCTGGGGTGACTGCGCATTCTCGACGTCCCCTGCCCTACCACCGGTGGTACGCGGGGTGGCCCTCTTTGACGGCGACGAACGTCCCTCGGCAGGTCGCGGTCACTTTTCCTCCCGCCTCTAACTCCGCCTCGATGACGACGCGGTCGCCCTCCAAGGCAGCGACCTTCGCCCGCAGGTTCACTGGGCCAGCGTCCATGGGCGTGGGGCGCTTCAATTTCACGTGGAAATCGGCGGTGACGGTGCAGGGCGGTTCGGTGGCGCCTGTCGCTTTCATGAGGGCGTGCGCTGCCGTCCAATTGCTGTGGCAGTCGAGCAAGGCGCCGATGATGCCGCCGTTCAAGATGTTGGCGAAGGCGTGGTGATACGGGGCCGGTTGCCAGGTGGCAACGACTTGGTCCCCTTCGACGAAGCTCTTGATCTTGAGACCATGGGAGTTGGCGGGGCCGCATCCGAAACACTCGTTGTTCGGCGCGTAGGTATCTTGCAGGCTCGGCATGCTGCTTTCCTAGCAGCCGATCGAGCCTGCGCCGAGGACGGCGGCGAGAAAAACCAGTTGCATCGCGCTCCGCTGCGGGAGCGGTGTCACCGGGCGCCCGCCGATGCTGAGCTTCGCGCGCGCGGCGTTCATATTCGCTGGAAACATCGCCCCCAAAAGGAGCGCTAGACCCACCGCGGCGTACGGCGCCGTCGCGGGGACGAGCATCCCGACGGCGCCGACGAGCTCGAGCACGCCGGTGACGGTGACGACGAGCTCGGGGCGCGGGATCCGTGCCGGGACCATGCGCACCAGATCGGCGCGCCTCTTTCCCCAGTGAGCGGACGCCGTCAGAAGAAACATCGAGGCGACGGCGATGCGCAGCGGGAGCGACGTCTCGTCGAGGGCGCTGATACCGGCGAGGCCGGCGAGCCTGAACAGGACGAACGACGATACGAGGACGATGAGCGGTGCCATGAGGGGCCTCCTTTTCAATCTGACCAGTGGAAAGATAGATCCCATCTTTCCGTTGTAAAGATGGGCCCCTCAGCTATGTTGGGAGGGCACTCGATGCCACGGAAACCAATCAAGAATTCGAAGGGTGGCCGAAAGACCGTCCACGCTTACCACCATGGCGATCTGCGCCGCGCCCTGGTCGACCAGGGGACGAAGCTCGTTCAAGAACAGGGGCACCCGTCGATCACCGTGCGCGAGGTGGCACGGCGCACCGGCGTGACCCATACCGCGGCGCACTACCACTTTCGCACGCGCGAAGCGCTACTCGCGGCCATCGCGACGCGCGGATTCGAAGAGATGACGGCTTCGCTCGAATCGGCGATGCGAGCCGCGACCGGCGCGCGTTCGCGGCTCGCGCTGCTCGGCGAGGCGTACGTGCGGCACGCGCTGCGGCGTGGTCGGCTGTACCAGCTGATGTTCAGCGCCGAGACGGCGACGCGCGACGCTCATCCCGAGCTTCGCGTGGCGAGCGATCGGATGTTCGCGCTGCTCGTCGATGCGATCCGCGACGGCCAGGAAACGGGGCTCGTTCGCGGCGGACCGCCCGTCGATGCGGCGCTCGTGGCGTGGTCGGCGGCGCACGGTTTTGCGTCACTGTCGCTCGAGCGCCGGCTCATGTTGCCCGGCTTGCAAGGACGGGAAAACGACGAGCTCGCGGCGATCGTGCTGCGCGGAGCGTTCGAGGGAATTGCGATTGCCTGAGCGTCAGCGCGCGCGGCTGCCCTCGGATCGATCGGAGTTCTTTACCTCTCCCCAGGGCCGAGCATGTTGCGCTGTGCGCCCGGAAATCGGCGGCGAAACATGTTCGCCCCGAGACCAAGGGCGGCGACCGCGCCGGCACCGACGGCGAGCACGGTACCGACTCCGATCGCCAGCACGAAAAACAAGGCGATGAGCACCCCGATGGCGACGAACACGACGATGGTGAGCGCCAAACCCGCGGGACCGCTTGCTTGAAACGTGCGCACCCTGCCCGAGCCTACCGCCCAGTCGAAACGCGCGCCGCCCGGGGCGCCGAACTGCGCGTCGGGGTTCAGCCCAGGAGCCGTTGGGCGGCGCCACGGATTCGGCGACGGGGGCGTGGGCGTGTCGGAAGTCGACTTGGCCAGGGGTGTTTCGGGCCGCGTGTCTTCTCTCATGATCAATCCCAACCCCCTCTCCTCTTCAGTTGCGGATGGCCGCGTCGAAGGGTCGCTATTTCAACCAACCTCGGATTTTTTCCGTCACTGCGTCGGTGGTGAAGCCGAAGTGCTGCTGGATGTCTTTGTTCGGTGCCGAAGCACCGAACTTGTCCCAACCAATGACGAGTCCGTCCGGCCCTACCACGCCGCGCCAGGGGTCGGACCGTCCGATTTCGATGACGACGCGCTTCACACCTCGAGGGAGCACCTGATCGCGGTAGGCGGGCTCTTGGCGGGCGAATGCCTCCCAGCACGGCGCGGAAACGACGCGCACCTTTTGCCCCTCGGCGTCGAGCTTCGCTTTGGCGCCGACGGCGAGCTCCACTTCGGATCCGGTGGCGATGAGGACGAGGGTGGGGGCGCTGCTCGCCTCGGCAATCGTGTACGCACCACGGAGCATGACTTGAGGGTCGAATCCGGAGGCGCGGGGGATGTTGGCCACTTTTTGCCGGGTGAGGGCGATGGCCGTGGGACCACTTCGTCGCTGAAGGGCGTGGGTCCAGGCTGCTGCACATTCGAGAGCGTCGGCGGGACGGACGAAATCGAGGTTCGGAATGAGACGAAGGGCCCAGAAATGCTCGACCGGTTGGTGGGTGGGGCCATCTTCGCCGACGTACACGCTGTCGTGGGTGAAGACGAAGAGCGATTGCAGATGCGATAGCGCGGCGAGGCGAATCGCGGGTCGCATGTAGTCGCTGAAGATGAGAAACGTCGAGCCGAAGGGGATGAAGCCGTCGGTCGCGGCCATGCCATTGACGAAGGCGCCCATCGCGTGCTCGCGGACGCCGAAATGAACATTGCGCCCTGCGAATTGGCCTTTGGCAACGGCAGGGGAACCTTCGATGTACGTCTTGGTCGAAGGATTGAGATCGGCCGAGCCGCCGACGAGGGAGGGGACCAGCGCGGCGGCGCGCTGCTCGATGACACCGCCGTGAGCGCGGGTGGCGCCGTCTTGCGTGGGGGCGACCTTGACGAGCTCCTCCAAGAGATTGGCGGGAACTTCTTTGGTCATCAGCTTGCGAAAGAGCACGCCCTTTTCGCCGCTGTCCTTTTCGATCGCGTCGGCAAGCTTCTTCCACGCGGCGCGCTCTTTTTTGCCGTCTTCAGCGCGCGCCGCGAAGAGGGCACGCACGTCGTCGGGAATGAGGAACGTCGGTTCGAGCGGCCAGCCGATGTTCTCCTTGGTGGCTTTGACTTCGGCGGCGCCGAGCGGCTCGCCGTGCGCCTTGGCCGAGTCGTGTTTGCCCGGGGATCCCTGGGCGATGTGCGTGCGCGCGACGATGAACGAGGGGCGCGCCGGCTCGGCGACCGCGCGATCGAGCGCGGTGCGGATGGCGGCATGGTCATGCCCGTCGATGTGCTGGACGAACCAGCCGTATGCTTCGTAGCGCTTGCCGACGTCTTCGCTGAAGGCAAGGTCGGTCTTGCCGTCGATGGTGATGTGGTTGTCGTCATAGAAGAACACGACGTTGTCGAGACCAAGGTGCCCCGCGAGGCTCCCGGCTTCGCCCGAGATCCCTTCCATGACATCGCCGTCGGAGGCGATACCGAAGACGCGCGCGGTGATGAGCGGCGACTGGGAGGTGTTGAAACGCGCGGCCAGCATCTTCAGGCTGGCGGCAATGCCCACCGCGTTGGAGATGCCCTGCCCGAGCGGGCCCGTCGTCACCTCGACGCCGGCGGTCAAGAAGTTTTCTGGGTGTCCCGGCGTCTTCGAGCCGAACTGGCGGAAGCGCTTGAGCTCGTCGAGGGGAAGGTCGTACCCCGAGAGGTGCAGGAGCGAATAAAGAAGCATCGACGCGTGCCCCGCCGAAAGGACGAAGCGGTCGCGGTTCGGCCACTTGGGATCGGTGGGGTCGTAGCGCAGCTGGCGCGTCCATATCTCGAAGGCGATGGACGCGAGCCCCATCGGCGCGCCGGGATGTCCGGCCGCGGCTTTCTCCACGGCGTCGACCGAGAGCATCTGGATCGTTTTGACGGCCTTTTCGACGAGCTTCGAATCGTAGTCGCGGGGCATCCTCGTTTTTCCTCCAGGCTCCGCTGCTTACTCCGCCGCGAGGCGCGCCGCCAGATGCCCTGCGCCGATGAGACCGACGAACCGGTCGTCGACCAGCGTGACCGGGACTTGGCGAAGGAGCTTCGCCATCCGCCCTTTGTTCCGCATCGCCGCGAGAAACACGGCCTTTTTGGCGGGTACAATGCGCGCCGCGATCCCTCCGCAGACGAAGAGCCCGCCGAGCGCCAGGCCGCGCAAAACGACGTTACCCGCCTCCGCGCCATAGACGGAGGCGAAAAGGTCCACGGCCTGGGCAGCGGCGCGGCTCTTTCTGGCGAGGCCGAGCTCGGCGATGGTGGCGTTGCGATCGCCGGACGTCGTGCGATGAGCGACGTCCGGGGCGCCGAGACGTTCAAGGAAGAAATCGTAGATGCGCCCGAGTCCCGGCCCGGAGAGGACGTGCTCGGTGCTCACGTGGCGGCCGTGCATCCGCTTGCGAAGGTGGCCCAAGAGCTCGATTTCGATTTCGGTGGTGGGGCCGAAATCGGAGTGCCCCCCCTCGGTGGCGCAGGGAAGGAATTTCGCGCCATCCCAGATGAGCAGCGCTTCGCCGAGTCCGGTCCCGGCGGCGATGACGGCCACGTTGCCACCTTTGACGGCGCGCCCCTCGGCGACGACCACGCGGGATGCCTTGGCGATGCGCGTGCACCCGACGGCGAGCGCGGACAGATCGTTGACGAGCTGCACTTTGGGAATGTCGAGATCGCGCGCCAGTCGGCGTTCGTCAGCCGTCCACGGCAGGTTGGTCGCGCGGACGACGCCCCCCACGACGGGACCGGCGATGCCGAGCACCGCGGCCGCGACGCGCGCTTTCTGCGACGCGAGGTACGTGCGCAGGATGGCGGCGAGCGAGGGCGCTTTGCGGCTTGGAAACACTGCCTCGTGCACGACGTGGTGCGCGCGATCGTAGAGCCGCAGGCGCGCGTGGGTTCCGCCAATATCGCCAGCCAACAGCAGATCACGGGATAGGCGCTTGCGCATGAGGGAGGAGATCACGGCTGGGCGGCGTGGTTACGGCGGATGGCTTCGTTGTGCTGGGAGAACGTGTCGCTGAACGTATGGTGCCCGCCGCCGCGCGCCACGAAGTAGAGGTGTCGCGTCTCGGCGGGCACGAGTACGGCCTGCAGCGACTTTTCACCGGGGTTGGCGATAGGGCCGGGGGGCAGACCCTCGTGCCGGTAGGTGGTGTAGGGGTTAGTATCGTCGGCGTTCATTTCTGGCGTCACGCGACCGCTGTAGGCGCGGCACGATCCGATGCGATCGGGCATCACGAGACAGCCGTATGCGCTGGTGGGGTCGGATTGCAGTCGCTTGGGGTTGAAGGCGGGGTCGCTCATCCGGTTCAAGAAGACGGACGCGATGAGTGGGCGCTCGTCGTCGACCGCTGCCTCTTTTTCGACGATCGAGGCGAGCGTGACGATCTCGGCTTGACCCCACGACATCCGCTGGCGCAAGGCTTCGGTTCCCATGGCATTCTCGCGCGTCAACCGTTCGTAGCGCTTGGTGAACTCGGAGACCATGCGCGAAACGACGTGGCTCGGATCGCTGTCGAGCGCAAGCTCGTACGTGGCGGGGAAAAGGTACCCTTCGGCGGAGTCGCCGGGGACCTTGAGCTCGGCGAGCAGCGCGGGATCGCCGGTGGCATCGAGGAACGCCCGCGCCGAGCAGACCCGCGCGACCTGGAGGCGACGGGCGATGTCGAAACGTGTGTAGCCCTCGGGAATGACGACCCGCGCCTTCTCCTGGGTCGGCGTTCGCTGCATGCGGCGAACGAGCCCGCGCGGCGAAAGGTCGTCGTTCAAGAGGTGCCGACCCGAGCGAAGCTGCCCGGTCGCGCCGACGGCACGCAGGTAGAGCGCGAAGAGCTGCGGGCGCCGCACGAGCCCCGCGGCGTCGAGGCGTTCGGCGATCTCGTCGGCGTTGGCGCCGCTCGGTAGTTCGAGATCGACGTCGCGCCCCGCGCCAGGGCCGCGCGAGTTGCCGTAGCCGATGACGAGCGTGAAGTAGAGCGCCCCGAGCGACAAGACGACCGCGGCGACGACCAAGCGCACGGCGTTGTTCTTGGGGGGCGGCGGAGGACGACGTGACGAGCGGCGCCGCGTACCGGGGGGCACCGTGCGGCCCGGCCGCATCGAGGGGCGGATCGATCGTCCGGGCGGACGCGGTGACTTCAGACCGGGTGGACGCGAGCCGCCGGGCGGAGAGCTCGGACCGCCAGCGCCGCCCGGGGGGCGGTCGCTGCCGCCCGGGAGCCGACCCGGGGGGCGGCTCAAGAGCGGTCCCTTCGGCGCTGATCGAGCCACGCTTGCAGGAGGACCGCGGCGGCCACGCCGTCGACGAGTTTGCGCCCCTTTTTCGCGGAGACGCCACCCTCGCGCAGCCTGCGCGACGCTTCGACCGTCGACAAGCGCTCATCGACGAGCTCGACCTCTCGTCCCGCGGCGTCGGCGAGCGCCTGGGCGAACTTGCGCGCACGCCCGGCCTCGCGCCCTTCCTCCCCTTGTCGATCGAGGGGAAGACCCACCAGGAATCGGTCGATCCCTTCGGCCACTGCGAGCCGAACGAGCTCGGCGATGATCCTGCGCGGTTGCCCGCCGGCCAGTGGGGAGCGCGGATGCGCCACCAGGCCGAGCTCGTCGGACACGGCCAACCCGACGCGCACCTTCCCGAGATCGACGGCCGCCACACGCATCCCGTAGCCCCAACGCTCTAGCACAGACGCCCGTCGAACCCCGTGTCGACTTCCGTCCCCCCGGGCAAGACGGAGGGCGAGACCCCGACGCCGACCGGGACGACAGGCCTGAAACGGGTTGACCCGGACGGTTGGCCCGACCATAAGCGGGGGCTCTCGAATGAACCTTCGCGCCGTCAAGGGGATGAACGACGTCCTCCCCGATGAAATCGGGCGTTGGCATCGTCTGGAGAACGTCTTTCGGACGCAGGTCGAGCTTTACCGCTACGAAGAAGTCCGCCCTCCTCTCGTGGAAGCCACCGCGCTCTTCGCCCGCCAGATCGGCGAGGTGAGCGACATCGTCGAAAAGGAGATGTACTCCTTTGCGCACCACGGCGAAGAGCTGACGCTTCGACCCGAAGGGACGGCCGGCGTCGCCCGCGCCTACGTCGAGCACCACGTCAATACCAAGGAGCCCCTGAGCCGCTGGTATTACCTCGGCGCGATGTTTCGCTCGGAGCGTCCGCAGAAGGGTCGCTACCGGCAGTTTTACCAGGCCGGGTGCGAGGTGTTCGGCGATCCGGGTCCCGCCGTCGACGCCGAAATGATCGACATGCTGGTGCGGTTGATGGGTCAGCTCGGCATCACCGACATCACGGCGCACGTGAACACGCTCGGCGCCGCCGGGACCCGAGCGCGCTATCGCGACGAGCTCGTCGCCTACCTCACGCCGAAAAAAGCCGAGCTCAGTGAGGACTCGCAGCGCCGTCTATCGACCAACCCCCTGCGCATCCTCGATTCCAAGGACGCGCGCGATGCCGCCATCGTGGCTGGTGCACCCTCGGTGCTCGACGTGCTCGAAGCGGACGATCGCGCGCACTTCGACGGTCTTTGTCGCTACTTGAACGAGCTCGGCACGCCGCACGTCGTCGACGCGCGACTCGTGCGCGGGTTCGACTACTACACACGCACGCTCTTCGAGCTACGCAGCGGCTCGAGTGAGCTCGGGTCGCAGAACGCCTTGGGGGGCGGGGGGCGCTATGACCGGATGGTGCGCGAGCTGGGAGGGCCCGATGTCCCGGCCATCGGCTTTGCGCTCGGTCTCGAGCGACTGCTCTTGGCGATGCCACAAACGCCCCCGCCCGCGCGCAAATCCGTCTACCTCGCGCCGCTCGGTGAAGCGAGTACGGTGGAGGCGCTGCGCATCGCGCGGAGCCTGCGTCGCTATGGCGTCGTGGCGGACGTCGACGGTCGAGCGACGTCGCTGAAGAGCATGCTCAGGCGGGCCAACACCGTCGCAGCCACCTATTGCATCGTGGTGGGGGAGACAGAGATGAAGCAAGGCACCGTCCAGGTGAAGGATCTCGCCGGACACACCCAGGAGGATCTCTCTCGAACGGACGTGGCGCGCATCCTCGCCGATCGGATCCGATCTTCGCGCCCGCCCGGGGGGGCATGATCGAGACCATTCGCCGGATCGTCGTTTCCGTCGTGCTCGTCGCCTCGCTCACGGGAGGCGTACGAGCTGCGCACGCGCAAGGCTTTCCCGGGGGCGGGATGGGACGACCTCCGCCGCCGCGAGCGACGAAGGCGGCCCCGAAGGCGAACGAACCGGTGACGCACGCCGCATCGGGCGCCAGCGACGAAAGCATGCAGTTCTCGGGCACGGAGCCGTCCCTCCCCGTCGACCCGCTCGAGATGTCACCGGAGATCAGAAAGCAGATCGGCACCGACGCCGAGCGGGAGATCGAGCAGGGGCGCGGGACGACGATGCGGCGCCTGGTGATCCCGCCCTACTACTCCGAAAAGAGCGGGCAATACAGCTTCAAGACGGTGTTCCCGGTGTGGATGGAGCGCAAGCAACCGAACGACCGCGCCTCGCTCTACGGGATGCTGTACTTCAACCGCCGCAGCAGCAAACACGATGCCGACATTCTCTTCCCGGTGTTTTGGAACATGCGGGACGACGACACGCGCACCACGATCGTGGGGCCCTTCATGCATCGTGAGGCTCCCCAGGAGCACGACAATTGGCTCGCGCCTCTCGTCTTCAGCGGGTCACGCGCCAAAGGCGGCTATCTCCATCTCCCGCCGCTCCTCACGTTCACGCACCACGACGACAAGGGGGGGTTCAACCTCATCGGGCCCTACTACTGCTCGTGGAACGGTTCTTCGTCGTGTACGCCGAGCCGCGCCAGCGACATCGACTACGGCGTGCCACCTCTCTTTTTCGCGGGAAAAAGCGAGCGGGCGCGCTACGAGCTCGTCCCGCCGCTGCTTCATTACTATCGCTACAACGAGATCGACGATTCTTCGATCAACATCTGGGGCCCGCTCATCTGGAAGCACACCAAGGAGAGCGACGCTTTCAACGTCCTTCCCCTCTTCTGGCACAACTGGGGAAAGAACGAAGATCACCTCACCGTCTTTCCGCTCTTCCACTACGGGTACAAAGGGAACGCGCGGCTCTTCATCAATCCGCTCTTCGTGACATCACGCGGCGAAAAGGGAGAGTCGCTGTTCGCGACCTGGCTCTACGCGCGCTACCGGGGCCGCTCGACGCTCGATATGGTGACGCCGTTTTTTTGGCACTGGGAGGACCCCGACACCGGGCTTTCCAGCACCGTTCTCTTCCCGTTCTTTTATCGTTCGACGAGCCCGCGCAACGACGACATCGGCCTCTTTCCGTTCTTTGGGCACTTCAAGCGCTTCGGTTTGAGCGAGACGACATGGGTGACGCCGTTCGTGCAGCACACCCACGACATCCAGGGGTGGGCGACGAACATTCACCCCATCCTCTACCTCGGGCGCACCTACGAAACGACCCACACCGTCATCGCGCCGTTCTTCTGGGATTTCGCGTCGCCCCATTCGCGCACCACCATCGCCTTTCCGCTCTACTGGCGCTTTGCAGACGACACGACGGTCTCCATCCTGGCGGGCCCCACTTACTACCGCGAGCGGAGGCTCGGCACCGGCCTCGACTGGGAGCTGCACATCTTCCCCGCGTTCTCCTACGGTGAGACGCCGGACGGACACTGGTGGAACGTTCTCTTCGGTTTGGCCGGTTACTCGCGACGCGGTCCGGCCACGGAAGCGCGCGCGCTGTGGATCCCGATTCCTTTGACCAGCGCGAGGCCCGGCACGGAGTGACGCGGGACGAGGTACGCCGGCCACGACGGCGACCGGACCCGCTCACCTGACGGCGCCCGTGCACCTCTCGAGCAGGCGTTGCAAAGCTTCGCGCCGTGCGGTGAAAGGCTCGGCCCCTTTGTCGAGCCAGATGTCGTACGCCTTGCGCGCCGATTGCGCGTCGCCCATGGCGCAGGCCACGATGGTTCGCTGGCGCAGCGCTTCGCGCAGCACGCGCCCCGGAGGGAGCCGCTTGGCGAGCGCACGATCGAGTCGTTCCGCCGCTTCCGGAAAGAGGCCGCGGTTCAAGAGGTCTTTGCCCAGCAAATATTCGGGAAGACCGTCGGTCGGATCTTCGGCGGCCCATGCTCCGAGCAGCGCACCGGCGGTCATGGAATCGACCCCCCGCTCGGGTGATCCCACCAAAAAAGCGCTGATGGCGCGGCGCGCGCGCGGATCGGAGAGCGCCCCCACCTTGACCTCGATGGTGCGCAACGAGTCCTCATCGAACGATCGCGAGGCGAGCTGCCCGTAGCGCTGCGCGGCGCGATCGTAGTCGCCGCTCTCGAGATCGAGATCGGCCAGCTGCGAAAGGGCACGATTTTGCGCCAGACGCGATGCGCCCTCGTCGGCGAGGATGGAGGCGAGGAGCTTGCGCGCCTCCTGCTTCTCATCGCGCCGCAAGAGACAACCGGCGATGGCCAGCCTGGCATTGTCGTCGCGCGGGTCGAGCTGCAAGAGGTCTTCGTAGCTTCGCCGCGCTTGGAGATAATCCCCTTTCTCGACCGAGCGTTCCGCCTCCTTGCGAAAGAGATCGACGGTGTGCGGGCAGCGCCTTCCCCAGAGAGCGGGGCGATCGAAGCGCGCGCGGGCGACGGCCTCGGCCGGCTCGGGCACCTTCACCTGCGCCAGCGTCGCGCGCCATTCCCCTTCCATGACGTCCCACGGCTTGTGCGTGAGGTCGGACAGCGCGGCGCCGCCGTACCACGCGCGCACCGTCGCCGCCCCGAATTTGGCCTTCACGAAACGGACGAAGGAGCCCGCCACGGTGTACGATTTGGAGGCGTTCTCCCCCAAGAAATCGAAAGAAAAGAGCGGCAAAAGCGGGGGCAGAATCCGAAGATCGAGCATGGCGCGCGACCACTCGGCCGGCGTCAGCGGGTCGTCCTCCGACGAGGCGGCCACGGCGACGCCTTCGATGAGGCCGGGGTTGGCCCTGACACCTCGCCATTTGCCGGCGATGTGAAACGGGCCTGGCGCAAAGAAACCCGCCACCACGTGCGCGATCTCGTGCCCGAGCACGGCGTGCGGATAACCGGCCGCTTGCAGGTAGACCTCGCGCCGCCACGGCTTGGCGATGAACGTATCTCCTGCTCCCATGAGCCGCCGCTTGTCGACCGGATTGCGAAAGAGATAGGCCGTCACCCGACCGGTGTTGGCGACTTCGAAGTACCTTTCGATGGCTGGCACTTGCTCGTCGCAATCGCGCGCGAAGAGGCGCGCTTCCTCGGCGCGCATCGTGCGCGAGTAGATGACGTCGCAGCGGCCGCCAGCAATGCGCGCGCCGAGATCGCGCTCGATGGTGGCAGCGGTTTGCCAATGACCGAGCCGCGACCCCTCCAGCGTCAAGACGAGACTGGCCGAGGCGCAAGCCGCTCCGAGCAGCGGCAGCCCCGGCCGATGCAGCGACCGCAGCGCGAGCTTTCCTTCCTCACCATGCACGAGGTGCGCCGCGAAAACGCCGGCCGCGATCAAAGTGAGGGACGAGCCGAGACGGTACGTGAGCAGCGGAATCGTCGCTTCGACGACCGTGTCGTAAAGAGTGCCCGAGAAAAACCCGAAGAAGGGGTCGAAAGCGAAGATGGTGGGCGTGCTGTAAAAGCGCCACACGCTGAGCAGGATGCTGACGAAAGGTCCGAGCGCGCTACCGAGGACGGCGAGCACGATGCGTAGCACCGGACTCCGAAGTGTAAGGACGAGCTCCCCCACCAGCGCACCCCAGGCGCCCCCCATGACAGCGCCGAAGAGCGGGCCGAGCGCATACATGGCGGTGCCCCCGGCAGCGTCGCAAAAGCCGGCGCGGAGCCCATGCAGGATCACGGTGACGTAGCCGACCAGCGCGATGAGCGTGCCCGCCGCGACGCCGCGCGAGAGTGATTCGAAAGGCCCCGTGCGACGGCGAATGGCATCGAACGCCGTGGCCACCGCCACAACGGTCGGCAACATCAGCCCCGCGGCGAGTGCGATTTCGTACCCCGGCCCGCCGAAGAGCGGCATGAAGCCCACCACCAAGAGGCCAACGAATGCGACGATCGCAGCCACCGTCTGGGCGCGAGATCGCAGGACCCAGTTCATGGGGCGGGCTACGCGTCTCGCGCGGCCGCGCTACCGTCGATCGGCGGCGCGCTGTCCTGAGCTTTGGGCGGCATCGGTTCGAGGACCAGGCTGAGGATCTCATCCATCCGCCGGATCAGCTTGATGTCGAGCTCGGCGCGCACTTCGGCCGGAATGTCGTCGAGGTCGCGCTCGTTGCGGTGCGGAATGAGCACGCATTTCAGCCCGGCCCGATGCGCAGCGAGGACTTTCTCTTTGATGCCCCCCACCGGCAGCACATTGCCGCGCAGCGTGATTTCGCCCGTCATAGCCACGTCGGGTCTGACCGGGCAATCGAGCAGAAGCGACGCCACCGCGGCGAAGACGGTAACGCCTGCGCTGGGCCCGTCCTTGGCAATGCCCCCCTGGGGAACGTGCACGTGCAGGTCGATGAGCTTGAGCCATTCGGCCGGCAACATGAGCCGGTCGGAGCGCGAGCGAACGAAGGAAACGGCCGTCGTCGCCGATTCCTGCATCACGCTGCGCATGTTGCCGGTGAGCGTGGTGTTTCCCTTGCCGGGCATCTTCGAGGCTTCGATGAAGAGAATCTTTCCGCCGGCCGGCGTCCACGCGAGACCGGTGGCGACGCCGGGTTCTCCGCGCCGCTCCGCCATCTCGGAGTGGTATTTGTGGGCGCCGAGCACCTTTTCGACGAGCTCGGGCGTCACCTTTTCGTGCGGATCTTCCCCTTCCGCGAGACGGACCGCGACGTAGCGGCACATCGAGGCGATCTCGCGCTCGAGGTTACGAACCCCGGCCTCCTTGGTGTAGGAATCGATGAGCGTGCAGATGCCGTCGCCCTCGAACTCGAGCCGCTCGTCGGTGAGTCCGTGCTCCGAGAGCTGCTTGGGGACGAGGAACTCGCGCGCAATGCTCAGCTTCTCGTTGCGGGTGTAGCCGCTGACGTCGATGACTTCCATACGGTCGAGGAGCGCGGCCGGAATGGTGTCGTAGTTGTTGGCAGTGGCGAGGAAGGTGATCTGCGACACGTCGAAGGCGCAGTCGATGTAGTGGTCCTGAAACGTGACATTCTGCTCGGGATCGAGCACTTCCAGGAGCGCCGCGGCCGGGTCCCCGCGCATGTCGACGCCGAGCTTGTCCACCTCGTCCAGAACGAGCACCGGGTTCTTGGTGCCCACCTTCTTCAGCGCCTGCACGATGCGGCCGGGGAGCGCGCCGACGTAGGTGCGGCGATGGCCCCTGATCTCGGCCTCGTCCCGCACGCCGCCGAGCGCGATGCGACCGTAGCGCCGACCCATCGAACGCGCGATGGAGCGACCGAGGGACGTCTTTCCGACGCCGGGGGGACCAATGAAACAGAGGATGGGGCCCTTCTTGTCTTTGCGCAGCTTGCGGATAGCGACGTATTCGACGATGCGCTTTTTGACCTTCTCGAGCCCGAAGTGATCCTCGTCGAGACAGCGCCGGACGTCGGCGACCTCGATGCGATCGGGCGTGCTCTTGGCCCAGGGCAAATCCGCCAGCCATTCCAGATACGTCTTGGTGACGTTGAACTCCGCCGATTGCTGCTGCATCGATGACAATCGGAGCAGCTGCTTGCGCGCGATCTTCTCGGCCTCGGGCGACAGCTTGGCTCGCCTGAGCCTTTCGCGTAGCTCTTCGATCTCGTCGTCGTCCGCCCCTTCGCCGAGCTCCTCTTTGATGGCCTTCATCTGCTGGCGCAGGATGTACTCGCGCTGCGATTTTCCCATCTCCTCCTGCACCATGGAGGAGATCTCTCTCTTCACCTTGAGCACTTCCAGTTGCCGCCCCACCATGGCAAGCACGAGACGCACCCGCGTCTTCACGTCGAAGGCTTCGAGGATTTGCTGCTTGTCCGCGACCGAGGCGTGTTCCTGCGGGAAGTTGGAGGCGATGAGGTCGGCGAGGGCGCCCGGCTCGCGCACGTTGTCGAGGATCCCCGCCGTCTCCTTGGGGAGATTGGGCATCAAGGTGAGGACCTCGCGCGTCGATTCGCGCAGGCTCGTCCCGAGGGCATCGAGCTCGACGTCGCGGCTCAGCGCCTCGCTGATGCGCGTGATCCGGGCACGCATGTAAGGTTCGAGCCCGCCCGGCGCCGCAATGCGGAATCGCCCGAGGCCGTTGAGCACGACGCTGTAGTTGCTCTGACCGAGCCGGATCACCTTCACCACGCGCGCCAAGGTGCCTACCTCGTAAAGATCCTTGAACGTCGGCTCGTCGAGCTCGGGACTCTTTTGGCTGGAGATGCCGACGAGCGCGCGCTCTCGACCGAGCAAATCCTCGACCAGGCGCACGCTGCGCGGCCGGCCCACGTTGATGGGGACGACCGACATCGGGAAAAGGACGCTGTTGCGAAGAGGCAGAATGGGAACGGTATCGGTCAGCGCGCCCGGGGACGGGGGAGAGCCTGCGGCCATGATGGCCACCGTAGCATTGGTGAGACGCTCTGAAACCTACGATCGAGGTCGAATGGAGCAGCGCCGGTCGCGCGTCCATTGCCTCGGTACCGATCCGACGCTCACTGCCGACACTTCGCTACAATTGGTGACGACCGCCGTGACGGAATCGCCCGTTCTGTGGTAGGCCAGCGCTCGTGCAGCGACGTCTCTTTCTCGTGCCATTTGCTTGCCTGACGCTGCTCGCCTGCCATTCCAGCGCACTGCAGCAAGGACCGAGCGAGACGTTGCGCGCCTATGCTCGCGCTCTCGACGAGGGTCGCGCCGACGACGCTTACAAGCTTCTATCGAGCGAGGCCAAGCGCAACATTTCTCCCGACGCGTTCCGACGGATGGTCAAGGAGAACGCGGTGGAGATGAAAGACATCGCCCACGCGCTTTCTCGTCCAGCGAGTGACCCCGTGGTCACCGCCACCGTGACCTCCCCCAAAGGTGACAGTCTCTTGCTCCTCTACGAAGAGGGGCGTTGGAAGCTCGATGGTTCTTCGATCGATCTCTACGGACAGCTGACCCCGCGCCAGGCCATCGACGCGTTCTTGCGCGCTTTCGAGCGAAATCGATACGACGTCATGCTCAGGTTCGTGCCCGATTCGCAGCTCGAAAAGGGCCTCGACACCCAGCGTCTGAAGCAGTCGTGGGAGGGGGCGTGGAAGGAAGAGATGCAGCGGATTACGGCTGCCCTGAAGGCCGCCCTTCCCACGGCGCAATTCGAAGAGCTGGGCGATCGCGCGACCATGGCCTACGGCTCGAGCACTTTGCAGCTCGTGCGCGAGCACGGAGCCTGGAAAATCGAAGATTTCGATTAGAAGCCGCGCGGCTCAAACCGTCCCCGCGGTCGGCGGGGCCTAAAACGAGGGAAAAGACCGACCGCCGCTGGCACCCGGTCCGGCGCCTCACCCTCCTTGCGTTTTTGGGCTAACGTAGGAAGTCTGGCCACAAGAAGAAACATCGCTGTCGAGATGTTGGGGCACACGCTCGTCGTCGTGCACGGCAAGACGCACCCTAGCGACAAGGATTGGGAGCTCTACCTCGATGTCCTGCGGCGAAATGCCGACGTGATCGATTCGCAGCTGGTGGTCACCGAAGGAGGAAGTCCCAACTCCGCCCAGCGCAAAGCGTCCCTCGAGCTCGCCGCCGGACATGAGGCACCCGCCCCGCCCACTGCGGTGGTGACGTCGTCGGTGCTCGCGCGCGGCGCAGTGAAAGCCCTGTCGTGGATCATGAAAGACCGCATCCGCGCTTTCTCCCGAGCCGAGTTCGACGAGGCCTGCGTTTTCATCGGCGCCAGCGCAAAAAAGGCCGCCTTGCGCGAAGTGGCCACACGCCTGCGCGCCACGCTGCCCTGACCGTCCCCCTGGACAGCGTCGTGCTAGCTCGCGGCGCCGTCGCCGCCGGCCGCGAGAAGCTCCTGGAAGGCGGCCTGATCGAGGGTCTTCACGCCGAGTTTGGTGGCCTTTTCGAGCTTGGAGCTGGGGCTCTCCCCCACCACGAGGTAATCGGTTTTTTTGGAGAGGGTCGCTGTGACCTTTCCCCCCAACGCCTCGATGCGCGCCTTGGCTTCCTCGCGCGAGAATTTGTCGAGCGTCCCGGTGATGACGAAGTTCTTGCCGACCAGCGGTCCGCTCGGTTTGCTGCGTCCTTCCGCGAAGCGCACGCCGGCGCGGCGTAGCTTCTCGATGACCTCGGCGGTTCCCGCTCGATCGAAAAAGTCGCGCACCGCCCGGGCAATGACTTCCCCCACGCCGTCGACCGCGGCGAGCTCCTCCATCGACGCCGCCATGATGGCATCGATGGATCCGAAGTGGTCGGCGAGCAATCGCGCGGCGCTGGCACCCACGTGCCTGACGCCAAAGCCATAGAGAAGCCGGTCGATCGGACGATTGCGCGAAGCAGCGATGGCTTCGAGCAGGTTGGTGATGGACTTGTCCTTGAACAGCGGGACTTTGGCGATGTCTTCCGGCGTCAAGGAATAGATGTCACCCACGTCGGCCACCAGATCCCGCTCCAGGAGCTCGGCCGCGGTGCGTTCGCCCAGGTGCGCGATGTCCATCGCTCCGCGGCCGGCGAAATGCACGATACGACCGAGCGCCTGCGCAGGGCAGTCGAGGTTCATGCAGCGCGCCACTGCTTCTCCCTCGGCACGCGTGATCGGCCCCTTGCACACCGGGCACTCGGTCGGCATGACGAACTTGCGTTCTTGCCCGGTGCGCAGGCTCGGTATCGGCGCTACCACTTCCGGGATCACCTCCCCCGCGCGGCGCACAACGACGGTGTCGCCAATGAGCACGCCCTTGCGTTCGACCTCGTCGGCGTTGTGCAAGGTCGCCATGGACACGGTCACCCCGCCGACGCGCACCGGCTCGAGCACGGCAAAAGGCGTCACGGCGCCGGTGCGTCCGACGCTCACCATGATGTTGTTGAGCCGCGTGGTCTGCTCTTCGGCCGGAAATTTGTAGGCAATCGCCCAGCGCGGAAACTTGGAGGTGCTTCCGAGCTCGTTCTGATCGGCGTAGGCGTCGACCTTGACGACGGCGCCGTCGATCTCGTGCTCCAGCGCGTGCCGCCGCTCTTCCATGCTCGCCACGTACTTCTTCACCTCATCGAGCGTGGCGCAGGGTCTCATCTCGGGATGGACGCGCAGGCCGACCTCTTGCAAATAGCGGAGCGTCTCGCCGTACGAACGCAGCTCCTTGCCGTCGATACGCACGAGTCCGTGGAAGCAAACACTGAGCGGACGCGACGCGGTGACGCTGGGGTCTTTCTGGCGCAGGGTCCCGGCCGTGGCGTTGCGCGGATTGGCAAACAATGTCTTGCCGGCCTCACCGAGCTCGACGTTGAGCCGCTCGAAATCGGCAAGACGCAGAAAGACTTCGCCCCGCACCTCGAGCCACTGCGGGGGATCAGCCGTTCGCAGACGCCGCGGGACGGCACGGATGGTCTGTACATTGGCCGTCACGTCTTCACCGACGGCGCCGTCGCCGCGCGTCGCCCCGCGCACGTAGCGGCCGCGCTCGTAGGTGACCGCGATGGAGACACCGTCGATCTTCGGCTCGCAGACGAAGCTCGGGCTGCGCCCGAGACCTTTGACGACACGCGCGTACCAAGCTTCGAGCTCGGCTTCGTCGAACGCATTGTCGAGCGAGAGCAGACGCAAAGAATGGTTGACCGGCGCAAAGAGCGCGCTCGCGCTCTCCCCCACCCGCTGGGTCGGCGAATCGGGGGTAATGAGCTCTGGGTACTCCGCCTCGATCCGCTGCAGCTCTCGGACCAACGCGTCATACTGTGCATCCGCCACTTCTGGCGCCGCCATGACGTAATAGCGGAAGTTATGATGCTCGATCTGGGCGCGCAGCTCCTCGGCGCGCGTTTTTGCCGCACTCAACGCAGCTTCCTTCGCTAGGGTGGCCTGGTCCATGGTCGAGCGCTCCTCGAGCTCCATAGCCCAAGCCGTGGGCACGCGGAAGTTGACGCAGGAAAGCACCGATGGGAGAGGCTCCCACATTCGTTCCGTTCGGCGCCCAAGTCCCCCGGCGATGCAACTTGCGCGGCGCCGCCGGACACGTCATTCCTCTGCTCCGATGACCTCGCCCGATCCTGCACGTTCCGAAGGCCGCGCTTTCTCACGATTCGAGGAACTTGCCGGCGCGAACGAACAGGCCATCGACGTCGCCCTGGGAGCGGCGCTCATCGCGCGCGATGCGTACGACGATCTCGACGTCCCCTCGGTGCTCGCGCGCTTGCAGGAGCTCGCCCGACCGCTCATGAGGCTCGGTCTTGCGCAGATGACCGCCGAAGCGCAGGCGCTCGAGATGGCACACTATCTCTACGAACGTCAGGGTTTTGCCGGTAACGAAGCCGACTACTACGATCCAAAAAACAGCCTCTTGCCCGATGTACTCGAGCGCAGGCTCGGCATCCCCATCACGCTCGCTCTCGTCTATTGCGAGATCGCCAAGCGGGTCGGCGTTCCCGCGAGCGGCGTCGGATTTCCCGGCCATTTTCTGGTGCGCATCGAGCGCCAGGGCGAGCCTCATCTTCCACCGGTGATGGTCGATCCGTTCTTCGGGGGCCGCACGCTCGACGAGAAATCGCTGCTGTCCCTCTTGCGGCGCGTGGTCGGGCCGACGGAAACGCTGCGTGCCGAGCACCTCGAGCCGGCGTCGCCGCGCCTCATCTTGGCGCGCATGCTGACCAACTTGAAAGCGGTGTACCTCGCACGCGGCGAGAACTCGCGCGCGCTCCTGGCCCTCGACCGGCTGGTCTCGCTCACACCCGATGCACCCTTTGCGCTGCGAGAGCGCGGCATGCTCGCGGCGCGGCTCGGATCCATCGAAGTCGCTCGCGCCGATTTGAAGCGCTTTTTGGAGCTTACCCCCGAGGGCAGCGAAGCACAGACGGTCCGTGCCCGCCTCGAATCGCTGGGTACCGCGCGACATTGGCTCAATTGAAATTCTTACGAAGCGCTGGCGCGAGCGATATCGGCGCGGAGGCATCGTGATGGCGAGTCGAACGACGGCAGTGTTCATGGCAGCGTTCCTGGCCGTGACGCTCGGCTGTGGAGGAGACGACTCCAGCGGCGCGGGCGGCGGCACGAGCACCGGCGGCAGCACGGCAACCGGCAGCGGCGGAAGCGGCACCGCGGGCAGCACGAGCGGAGGCGCCGGTGGCGCTGGCGCAACTGGCGGCGGCGCGGGAACCGGCAGCGGAGGTACCACCGGTGGTACGGCAGGTAGCGGCGGCAGCACCGCCGGCAGCGGGGGAAGCAGCGGCCGTGGTGGCAGCGCGACGGGCGGCGCCGCGGGAGGCGGGGCAGACGGTGGCGGCGCAACGGGCGGCGCGGCCGGCAGCGCCGACGCCGGACCGCAAGCCGAAGGAGGGCCGGCGGACGCAGACGGTGGCCGTTTCGATGGCGCGGCTCCCGAGACCGGAGCTCCGGATGCACCGCAACCCCCCATCGACAGTGGACCGACATGCCCTCCGATTCCCGCTTGCAACGCGGCAGCGCCCGATCCCGGTCCGGCCCGAGCATGGCGCCACGCTGCGCCGGCCGGCGCAGCGAACCCCCGCGGCCGCGATCAATTCGTCAATCCGGGCGCCGCGCAATGGGTCATCGGTAACTTCCAATACGGGCTCGGTCCAGTGGAAGCCGGCCTCCAAGACGAGGAAGTGGACGTCTACCTCCTGCGCAATTGCGGAGCGACTTGGGAAAAGCTCGGCACCACCCTGACCACCGGCGCGACCCCTTCCCATCCCAAGGTCGAAGGCGTCGACGACGTCACGGGCCGCATCTTTTTCGAAATCCCGACGGCGCAGGCGCTCGGCCTCGGTCGCCACCGCGTGCGGCTCGTCGTGGGAGGCGATCTCACCGCGGTGGACATGTTCATCGAGGTCGTGCCGCCGAGCACGCCCGTGTTCGTGAGTGACATGGACGGCACGCTCACCGATTCGGAGACCGCGCAGTTCTTTGCCATCCTGACGGGGACCGTTCCCAACGCAAATCCCGACGCCACGCAGGCGCTCCATGTCCTCGCTTCGAAGGGGTATCGACCGATGTACCTGACCGCCCGACCCGAGTGGCTGGTCAAGACGTCGCAAGATTGGATCGTCTCCAAAGGGTTTCCGCCCGGCATCCTGCACACGACGCTGGTCGGCGGAGGAGCGTCGGGCGCGGCCGCCGCGACTTTCAAGACCGACGAGCTCGCCATGATGGCCCAGAAGATGCTCAAGCCCACCTACGTGATCGGCAACACCAACACCGACGCCGACGCCTACAACAACGCCGCCATCCAACCGCTCGCCAACCGCATTTATTTTCAATATACGGACACGGCGTGGAACGGTCGTCGCATCGAGGCGTATTCGGTGCTCCTACCGGAGTTTTCGGCGCTGCCGCTCGTTTGTCCTTAGCGCTAGTCGGAAGCGAGAGCGACCGCTTCTCGGAGGGTGAACACCCCCTCGTAGAGGGCGCGCCCCACGATGGCGCCCGCGATGCCTGGATAGCCCGCCAGTGTGCGCAAGTCGTCGAGCGTGGCGACGCCGCCCGACGCCAGCACCGGTAACCCACCTTCTTCGGCGAGACGCGCTGTTGCTTCGATGTTCGGTCCGACGCGCGTGCCGTCACGCAGGATGTCGGTATAGAGGATGGCGGCGAGGGGGAGCTCGGCGAGCTCGCGCACCACGTCGCTCGCGCGGCGCGTCGATACCGAAAGCCAGCCGTCGGTAGCGACGAGCCCCTCTTTGGCATCGAGCGCAAGCACGATGCGACCGGGGTGCGCCCTGGCGGCCGCGCTGACGAGCTCCGGATCGCGGATGGCGGCCGTGCCGAGCACGACCCGCTCCGCGCCGAGGTCGAGGTACGTCTCGATGGTGGCACGATCGCGCACGCCGCCCCCCACCTCGACGCCCGGCCCGAACGCCTGCACGATACCGCGCACGAGCGCGAGCTGTACCGTCTTTCCGGCTCGCGCTCCCTCCAGATCGACGACGTGCAGGTGCTTGGCCACGCCGCGCCACGAAGCCGCGTGGACCACAGGGTCGGCGTGGTACACGGTCACCTTGTCGTAGTCGCCCTGGTGCAGACGCACCGCTTGTCCGTGAAACAGATCGATGGCGGGCCAGAGCTGCATGCGGCTAACTTCGAAGAAACGCCGTCAAGACGGCCAGGCCCGCCGACTGGCTCTTTTCGGGGTGAAACTGCGAGGCGAAGACGTTGCGCCGCGCGATCGCTGCGGTCACGCGGAAGGGCCCGTGCTGCGCCGTCGCAACGAGCAGCGACGGGTCGGCGGGCATGGCATGGTAGGAATGTACGAAGTAAAAGTGCGTTCCCGCGCCGCCCGCCGCGCTCAAGTACGGGTGACCCTCACCGCACGGCTCGATGGCGTTCCACCCCATGTGAGGGATCTTGACTGCTTCGCCCGTTGCAGGGTCGCGCTGCCCATCGACGAGCCGTACGTTGGTCCCCTCGAAGACGGCGAGCCCCTCGTAGCCAGGTGCTTCCTCGCTGGTGCGAAACAGCGTCTGCAGCCCCATGCAGATGCCGAAGAAGAGCGTCCCTTTTTCGATCTGCGCGCGCAGCGCGTCGGCGACTCCGGAGCGCAGGGCGATGGCGCAATCGCGAAACGCGCCTTGCCCGGGAACGACCACTTTATCGGCGCGGGCGATGGCGTCGGGATCGGGCGTGATGACTGCCTTCCACCCGAGACCCGCCTCGCTGGCCGCGCGCTCCAATGCCTTCTGGACCGAGCGAAGGTTGCCGATTCCTACGTCGACGACGACAACGGTGCTCATCGCTGCTTCACGCCCATCGCGCGGCCCGTTACCCGAGCGTCCCTTTGGTGGACGGCACGCCGCCGCCGATGCGCGGTTCGATGCGCGTCGCCTGCGCGAGCGCTTTGGCGAATGCCTTGAAGGTGATCTCGACGATGTGATGAAGGTTGTCCCCTTCGAGCAGACGAAGATGCAGGTTCGACATCGACGAGCGCGCGAATGCTTCGAAGAAAATGGGCGCCAGCTCGACGTCCCACGTTCCCAGCTTGGCCTTCGGCAAAGGGACTCTCCAGACGAAAAAGGGTCGCCCCGAAAGGTCGATGGCGGCAAGGACCAGCGCTTCGTCCATCGGCAAGGTTGCCGAGCCGTAGCGCACGAGCCCCGCCTTGTCGCCGAGCGCCTCGCGGACCGCTTGGCCGAGCACGATCCCGAGATCCTCGGTCGTATGGTGCCCGTCGATCTCGACGTCCCC
>DATHES010000060.1:0-39893 GCA_035318465.1 Polyangiaceae bacterium | reverse complement strand
TTCTCTGGCGATCTTGGCGTCTTGGCGGTTCACCCTCTCCCATCGACGCAACCGGGCGCCGAGTTGCCGACAACCCCAGTCCTTTATTGATGGTCCCGCGCACGGCGACCAATGATTTCCGTTACTTTTGCGAGGCCGCCTAACGGCGCATTGATGACCGTGCCGTTAGGCTTGCCTCTGCCGGGCTTCTCTCAGCGGGACGCCTTGATGTCCTCGACGATGCGGCTCGCGCCGTAGATCTTGTCCAGCGCTTCCAGGAGGGCGGCGCTGTGTACGGAGACGGCGCGGTTGTCCTTGCCGTCGTAGGCGTAGTCGCCGCCGAGGGAATGGATGTTGCCGTCGAAGACGAGCCCGACGATGCGCCCTTCCTGGTCGACGACCGGCGAGCCGGAGTTGCCGCCGATGATGTCGTTGGTCGTCGAGAAGTTGAATGGCGTCGACAGATCGAGCTTGGCTTTGTTGTCGATCCAGCTCTTCGGTAAGGCGAAGGGATCCTTGCCGGTGGCCCGGTCGAAGGCGCCGCCGAGCGTGGTCACCGGGGTCACCTTCCTGCCCGCTTCTTCCCAGCCGCGCACCTGACCGAAGGAGAGCCGCAGCGTCCCGGTGGCATCCGGATAGACGCTCGTGCCGTAGACCTGGAAGCGCGCCTTGGCGATGAGCTCTGCGTTCTTCTTGACCACGGCTTCCACGTCGTCTTCGTACGATTTTCGCACGGCGCGGGCCTCGGGTTCGATCGAGCGCGCGAATTCAATCATCGCGTCCTTGGAAGCGTTGATGGCGGCTTCGCCACCGTCGAAGAGCGCCTTGCGCACCTTCGGATCGCGCAGCTTCGAACCCTTGACGAGCCGCGTGGCCAGCTCGCGCGGCGTTTCTTTGCCGAGCAGTTTGCGCACGAACGGGTCGTCGGGGCCGAGCTCGGCGCGCAGCCCCGTCAGCCCTGCAGTCAAGGTCAGCGTCTCCAGCTCGTCGTAGATGGGCGCCGTCGACGTTACTTTCTGGGTCAGCGCGGGCTTTTGCGAATCGACGAACTCGCGCAGGCGCTGCTCGTTCGGCTTGGCCAATTCGGTGCCGGCCCGCACCAGCCGTCGTGCGTGTTCGACGAGATCGGACCACAAGCCCGCTCCGGACTCGATCATGACGTAGCGCGATTGGAGGTTCTTCATCTTCTTCTCGGCCTCGGCGATCGCCTCCCACGCGCCGCCATACGCCTCTTTCATGGCCGGATCGGCGTCGACCTTGGCGCGAAGCTCCTTCTCAGCGGCCACTTTCTTGCCGAACACGTCCGGGTCACGCAGGGCCTCGACGCGCCCCTTCGTCCCTTTGACCGAATTCTCGATATAGAAGAGGCGTCCGCTGGCGATGCGCTTCTGCTCGGCCCCTTTGGTCTGGAATTCCGTCAAGAGGCCGCGCCACTCGGAGAGGCGCAGGAGCTTGGCCGGCAACTCGACGTCGCGCAAAAATTCGAACTCGGCGACCGTGATCTCGCGTGACGTCTTGTACGGATGGCCGGCGACGAAGGTGAGATCCCCTTCCTTCGCACCCGATGGCGACCATTTGAAATAGTGTCCGCCGGAGAGAGGTTTGTCGTCTTTGTAAACGCGCAGGAACGTGACATCGAGGTCGTAGCGCGGGAAATTGAAGTTGTCGGGATCGCCGCCGAAAAAGGCGGTGGCGAACTCGGGGGCGAAGGTGAGCCGCACGTCCTGGTGGCGCTGGTATTTGTAAAGATTGTAGCGGCCGCCACGATAAAGCGTCACGACGTCACAGCGAACGTCGTCGCTCTTGGCGCACTCCTTTTCGATTTTCGACTGCTCCCCCTTGTTCGCCTCGTTGAAGCGGGCCCCGGTGAGTCCCTTGGTCGCCGCGAGGACACGGTCGGTGACGTCGGTGATGGAGAGGAGCTGCGCGATCTCCATTTCCGGGCACTTCACTTCGTCCTTCTCGGACTTCGCGTAAAAGCCGCTGGCGATGTAGTCCTTCTTGGCCGTCGACAGCTGCTCGATGCAGTGTGCCGCGCAGTGGTGGTTCGTCATCACCAGGCCATTCGGCGACACGAAGCTCCCCGAGCAACCCGCTCCGACCCGCGCCGCCGACGTGCGGACATGATCGAGCCACTCCTGCGAGGGGGAAAAGCCGTGCAGCTTGCCCAGCCGATCGGAGGGAAAATCGCTGAGCAGCCACATGCCCTCGTCGCTCGTAAGAGGGCGCTTGGGAGATGGCGCGGTCGACGATCGCGGATCCGATTTGTCGACGGCTGCCGCGGTCTGCCCAGGGTCGGGCGGAGGCGCCGCCGGTGGTGCCGGCGGCAAGAGCGCCTTGTCCCCGCCGCCGCATGCGCCGACCAAAAGCCCGGCCAGAATGAACCCGTAGCGCCCGTTTGCCTTATCGAACCTCATCGCACACCTCACTCGAGTCCCCCACAAAACGCGGCGACCCTAGCACACGGCAGAAAGCCGATGGAGGGGCAGAGGGCGCATCTCGTCGGAACGGCCCGTCGCAGGAACTGCAGTCACGACTGACGCACTGCGTGAGGCATCGGCGGCCGTGGGCGGTTTCGTCAGCGCACCGGTTCCAGCATGACGACCGAGTAGCCGATGGCCGGGCGGCGCGTCGGATTCCCGTAGGAATGTCGCTGATCTCCCCGGAAGACGACGACATCGCCTTGCGCGACGCGCCACGTTTCGCCCGAAGCCACGAGCTCGATTTCCCCCGTTTCACAGGTCAAGTATTCGCGGGTCCCCGGCGTGTGAGGGACTCCCACCAGTCGCGAACCGGGCGGCAGCTCGAGCCGTTCGATGAGCATGCCGGGGACCTTGTCGGGCAAGAGCGTGCTGACCAGCGCGTCACCCCGCACACGGGTGGGAAGGGTTCCCTTCGGGTATTGCTTGGCACCCGCCCGCGGCGCGGCGATCAGCTCTTCGATGGAAACTTGAAGCGCGAGCGCCACGCGGTGCAGGACCGAGAGCGTCGGATTGGCGACGCCGGATTCGAGGTTGGCCCAGGTGGCCCGGGGCAGCCCGGAGAGCTTGGCCATCTGCGTCTGGGTGAGGGCGCGTGTCTGCCTCAGCTGCTTGATGTTACGGCCGAGGCGGCCGGCGAGCTCCTCGTTCATGTCGATAGGATGGCATCCTGCCAGAGTATTGGCAGCAATGACAAAGCAATTTCGCGGCGCCCGTAGGCTTGTCGTGGAGGAAGCCATCATGAAGCTCCAAGGAAAAGCCGCTCTCGTCACCGGGGCCAGCCGCGGGCTCGGTCAGGCTCTGGCCGAGGAGCTCGCAGCTCGCGGCGCCAAGGTCGTGCTGATCGCGCGCGGTGTTGCCGAGCTCGAAAAGGTCGCCGCCCGGATTCGCGCCGCAGGTGGCGACGCCTTCGCCCTACCCGGTGACGTCGGGGAAAAGGCCGCTGTTCACGGGCTCGCCGGCGCGGCCGCCGCGCTGGTCGGCCCCATCGATGTGCTGGTCCACAATGCGAGCATCCTCGGTCCCACGCCGCTCCGTCTCTTGCTCGACACCGAATGCGAGGACCTCCACGAAGTGCTCGAGGCCAACCTGGTAGGGCCTTTTCGTCTTACCAAGATCATCGCCGGATCGATGGCCCTTCGCGGCGAAGGGGTCGTCGTTCACGTGAGCTCCGACGCGGCCGTCGCGGCCTACCCGCGTTGGGGCGCCTACGGTGTTTCCAAGGCCGCCCAGGACCATCTCTCGCGACAGTGGGCGGCCGAGATCGGCGAGTTCGGTGTTCGCGTCTTCGCCGTCGACCCGGGAGAAATGGATACCGAGATGCACGCGCGCGCCATTCCGGCCGCCGATCGTTCGAGTCTCGCCTCGCCGCGTGTGGTGGCCCAGCGCATCGCGGAGATGATCGAGTCCGGGTCGATCGCGGGCGGATCTCGGGCCATCGCTCAAACCTGGAGGGCCGCGTGAAACCCGCGACGAGGCCGCGCAGCGAGCCGGGCACGGAGCGACTGCTCTACGTCGACCCCGCCCACGACCGCTTCGCGCACCATGTCGCTCGTGATCTTCCGGACCTGCTCGGGGCCGGCGATCTGATGGTCGTCAACGATGCCGCCACGCTGCCGGCTTCGCTGGCGGTCACCGGGCAGTCGCTCGAGGTCCGTCTGGTGCGTCGCGGCCGAACCGATGCCGAGTGGTTCGCGATCCTCCTCGGTGCCGGCGATTTTCGTTCGCCGACCGAAGAGCGCGGGCCGCCGCGCGCGGTGTGCGAAGGGGAAGAACTCGATTTCGGCGCTGGCCTCTCGGCGGCGGTGACCGCCGTCGACCCCGAGCTGCCTCGCCTCGTGGAAATCCGGTTCCACCTGCGCGGGGCAGCGCTCCTTTCCGCGCTCTACCGGTGTGGCCGCCCAGTGCAGTATGCCTACCTCGAAAGGGAGCTCGCGCTGTGGCACTTCCAGAATCGCTTCGCCGCGCGTCCGTGGGCGCTCGAGCTCCCCTCCGCCGGCCACTGCCTTACCTGGGAGACGTTGCTGCGCATGCGTGCGCGCGGTGTCGGCATCGCCCATGTCACCCACGCGGCCGGCATCTCCTCGACGGGCTCGTTGGCGCTCGATGAGCGGCTACCTTTCCCCGAGCGCTACGAAATCGCTCTCTCCACTGTACAATCGATCGAGCGTACGAAAGACGCCGGCGGGCGCGTGGTTGCGGTGGGTACCACGGTGGTGCGCGCGCTCGAGGCCTGCCAAGCGGAGCATGGTCGGCTCCGCGCCGGGGAAGGTGAAGCGCGTTTGGTGATTGGCCCCGGCTTTCGGCCGCGCGTCGCCGACGGCATCCTCTCGGGCATGCACGAGCCGACGACGAGTCACTATGCTCTCCTGCAGGCCTTCGCCCCGCGCGCCTTGCTCGAGCGCGCCCTCGATGCGGCGGCGCGGGCGGAGTACCTGCAGCACGAATTCGGCGATACGATGCTCATCCTCGCCAACTGAGGATCGCCCCCTTGTCCGGAACGCCGAAGCATTTGCCCCTGCCCGTGTCGCGCGCAGGTAAGGAAGATGGTCCCTTCCCCGGAAAAAAGGGGTCACTGGCGAGCGTCGACGAAGGCGGTGAAGGCACCGACCTCACCCTGCAGGAGCGGCTCGAGCTTTTCTTCCGCAGCAATGTTCGTGGTGAGCTTCGGCTTCGCGGTGCTCGCTTTTGCGACGTCCGTCAGCACCGGCATTGCCAGCTTCCAGGCGTATCTGACGCACCCGAGCAACGAGCTCCACCGGTACCCGTCCGCCGACGCTTTCGCCCGCGAGCTCCGCTTGGCACAGGAAGGCGTCCGCTGGACGCCCGAAGAAGCGCAGGCGTGGTGGGCGAGCCACGCACCGCTCGATTCTGGAGGCGCGGTGCCGAGCGATCACTTACAGTCGGGCCATGCTCAGGGGGAGGCCGGGACGGGAGTACTGTCCGTCATCGGAATCGATTGGAGGGATCGCTGAAGCATGACGCAAGCACGGAGCATCGAGGTGCAGTCGGAAACGTTGGCGGGCCGATGAACGACCTCGGCCCCCCCGAGCCGGAGATCGACCAGGCCCCTTCCACCCGGCAGGTAGAGGACATCCTTTACCCCCACCGAAAAGCGCTGGCGGCGCTGATGCACTCCGAGGCGCTCAGCCGCGGTGACGTCGGTGCGGCGCTGCAGCTCGTGACGGAGATCGCGGCGCAGCTGTTGCGCGTCGAGAGGGCGAGCGTGTGGCGATACCGTGAAGATCGCGGCGCGCTCGAGTGTGCCAACCTGTACCAGCGCACGCCCCGTCGTCACAGCGACGGCGGTACGCTGCTCGCCTCCTCGAACCCACGCTACTTCGCCGCGCTGGCGGAAGAGCGCAGCATCGCCGTGGGCAATGCCTTTCTCGATCCGCGTACGGTCGACTTCAGCGAGAAGTACCTCAGCCAGCACGGCATCTCGGCCATGCTCGATGCACCGATATTCGTGCGGGGCACCATGGTCGGCGTCGTTTGTCACGAGCATATCGGCGGGCATCGCAACTGGCAGCCCTGGGAAGAGCTCGTGGCCGGCTCGATCGCCGATTTCGTGGCATTGGCGCTGGAAGCCGGCGAGCGCAACCTCGCCAAGCAGCAGCTCGAGGTACAGGTCAAGGAGCGCACCACGGCGCTCACCCTCGCCAACGAGAACCTGGTGCGCGAAGTGGCCGAGCGCGAGCGAGCGGAGGCGCGCGTCCGGCGCAGCGAAGACAACTTGCGCAAGCTGTTCGAGGTGGCACCGGTCAGCCTCGTTCTGACCAGCGCCGTCGAGAAGCGCGTGATCCTGGCCAACTGGCGCACCTCGGAGCTTTTCGAGACTCCCCTGGAGGAGATGGTGGGTCAGCGCCCCACCGATTACTACGTGAACCCGGAGGAGCGCGATCGCCTCTTGGCGCGCGTACAGCAGGAGGGGCACGTCGAGAACTTCGAGGCCCTCTTGAAGACGGCCACCGGTCGCGTTTTCCCGGCGCTCCTCTCCGCGCAGCGTTTGCTTTTCGACGGCGAGCCGGCATTCGTCGTCTCGGCGCTCGACATCAGTGCGCAAAAAGCGGTGGAGGAGCAGCTGCGCGAGCTCGCCACGCGCGACCCGCTCACCGAATGCATCAACCGTCGCTACTTCCTGGAGATCGCCGCCAAGGAGCTGGAGCGCGCCGACCGCTACGGCAACAGGCTGTCGATTGCCATGATCGACGCCGATCACTTCAAGGACATCAACGACCAGTATGGTCATGCCACCGGTGACCGCGTGCTGCGGATCATTGCCGATCGTTGTCGCAGCGCGCTGCGCAAGACCGACGTTTTCGGCCGTTTCGGCGGCGAGGAGTTCGTCGTGCTCTTCGTGGAGACTGGTCTCGTCGAAGCGCAGCGGGTCGCGGAGCGGCTCCTCACCAAGGTCGCCGAACCGGTGAGCTCCCAGGATGGCGTGGTGGTGCCGGTCACCATCAGCGCCGGCGTCGTCGAGCGCCGGTCCGGGGAAACGCTCGACTCGATCTTGAAAATTGCCGACGAGGCCCTCTACCAGGCCAAGCGAGAGGGACGAAACCGCGTCGTGGCCAGCGATCCTCCCCCGCAACCGATCGTGATCCCCGAGCCCTCGTCGTCCCGACGTTTGTGCTAGGGTCGGGGCCCTCCTCGAAGGGGCTCCCATGAAAATTCACGAGTACCAAGCCAAGCAGATTTTTGCCCGCTATGGCGTCCCCGTGCCCAAGGGCTACCCGGCCAATACCGCGGCCGACGCCGAGGTCGCCGCCAAGAAGCTCATCGATGAGACGGGCATCTCGGTGGTGGTCGTCAAAGCGCAGATTCACGCCGGAGGGCGCGGCAAGGGGGGCGGCGTGAAGCTCGCCAAAAACGGCCCGGCCGAGGCGCGTGAGCTCGCCGACAAGATGCTCGGCCGCCCCTTGGTGACGCATCAGACCGGTCCCGGCGGACAATTGGTGCGGCGCCTCTATGTCGAGCAAGGACTCGACATTGCCCGCGAGCTCTATTTCGCCTTCGTGCTCGATCGCGATGCGCGCCGCGTGGCGGTCATCGCCTCGCGCGAGGGTGGCATGGACATCGAGCAGGTCGCGCACGACACGCCCGAGAAGCTTCATCACGTCGAGATCGACCCTGTCGTCGGCCTTGCGCCGTACCAGGCGCGCCGTCTCGGATTCTTGCTCGGCCTCAACAAAGAGCAGATCGGCAAGTTCGTGAAGCTCGCGACGAGCCTTTACGATCTCTTCGTCGCCGAGGATTGCTCGCTCTGCGAAATCAATCCGCTCATCGTGACGAAGCAGGGTGAGGTCGTCGCCCTCGACGGTAAGATCAACTTCGACGACAACGCCGATTTCCGTCACCGCGAGTGGAACGAGCTCCGCGATCGCGACGAGGAAGATCCGGTCGAGCTCGAAGCGAAGGAGGCCGGCCTTTCCTACGTCTCGCTCGATGGTGACATCGGCTGTCTCGTCAACGGCGCCGGCCTCGCCATGGCCACGATGGACATCATCCAGACCTACGGCGGAAGCCCGGCCAATTTCCTCGACGTCGGCGGCGGCGCCAACCAGGAACAGGTCGCCAAGGCCTTCGGCATGATCATGCGCAGCCCCAAGGTCAAAGGGATCTTCGTCAACATCTTCGGCGGCATCATGAAATGCGACGTCATCGCCGCGGGGGTCATCGCGGCCACCAAGCAGATGGGACTCAAGGTGCCGCTCGTGGTGCGCCTGGAGGGGACCAACGTCGATGCCGGGCGCAAGATGCTCGGCGATTCGGGGCTCGCCATTCAAACCGCCTCGACGATGGCGGACGGCGCCAAGAAGATCGTCGCGGCAATCGGAGCGCGAGGCTAGCCATGTCGATTCTGGTCAACCGAAGTTCGCGGGTCGTCGTTCAAGGAATCACCGGCGGCGCGGGTTCCTTCCACGCGCGCCAGTGCATCGAATACGGCACCCAAGTCGTGGCCGGCGTCACCCCTGGTCGCGGGGGAGAGAAGTTCGACGGGCAGGTCCCCGTTTTCGATACCGTCACGGAAGCGGTCGAAAAGACAGGTGCGGACGTGTCGCTCATCTTCGTCCCCCCCCCCGGCGCGGCCGATGCCATCCTCGAGGCCGCCGACGCGGGCTGCCCGCTCGTCATCTGCATCACCGAGGGGATTCCGGTGATGGATATGGTGCGGGTTCGTCGTTGGCTCACCGGGCGCTCCACCCGGCTCATCGGGCCCAATTGCCCGGGCATCATCACGCCGGGCGCTTGCAAGATCGGCATCATGCCGGGCCACATCCATCGCCCGGGGCACATCGGCGTCGTCTCCCGCTCGGGAACCCTCACTTACGAAGCCGTCGGGCAGTTGACGGCGCTCGGTATCGGTCAATCGACCTGCATCGGTATCGGCGGGGACCCGGTGGCGGGACTCGACTTCGTGGACGTCCTCACGCTCTTCAACGCCGATCCCGATACGCACGGCGTGATCATGATCGGCGAGATCGGCGGCCAGGCGGAAGAGCGGGGCGCGGCCTACATCAAAGCGAGCATGAAAAAGCCGGTCGCCGCGTTCATCGCCGGCGCAACCGCACCCCCCGGCAAACGCATGGGTCACGCCGGCGCGATCATCGCCGGCGGCAAAGGGACGGCCAAGGAAAAGCGCGCCGCGCTCGAGGCCGCCGGCGTCAAAGTCGCGCCGACCCCGGCGGAGATGGGGTCGACGCTGCAGTCGCTGCTCCGGGCCTAGCCGAATGTCCGCGCTGCCCGTCCCTCCTGGGAAGGGGGGGCAGCGCGGTGAGCCGCCGGTGGGTGGGGCTCGAATGACACGACGCCCTGTTTCGGCTCCCAAGTATCCGGAGTTGGTGGTAGAAGCACGCGCATGCCTCTGGAGCGCACCTTATCCATCATCAAACCCGACGCTGTGGAAAAGCACAAAGTCGGGTCCATCATCGAGCGCCTTGAAAACGAAGGTTTCCGGATTTGCGCAATGAAGCGCGTCCATCTGACGCTGAGCGAAGCGCGCGGTTTTTATGCCGTCCACCGCGAGCGTCCCTTCTTCGGCGAGCTCACCAAGTTCATGAGCCGAGGTCCCATCGTCGTCATGGCGATCGAGCGCGACAACGCCATTCAAAAATACCGCGAGGTCATTGGCGCCACGGATCCGGCGAAAGCCGCACCCGGTACGCTGCGTAAGCTCTTTGGTACCGATGTGGGCGAAAACGCGCTCCACGGGTCGGATTCCCCCGAAACTGCGCAGAGCGAGGTTTCGTATTTCTTTGCAGGGTACGAGGTCGGTCCGCTAGTGTAACGGAGTGGATCGGGGGGTGCGGGGAGGCGCGCTAATGCATCATTTGGCGACGGATCCGACTCCGAACGGGGGAGGCAACATCAACGAACTGGCTCAACCGACGGATGGATCCGGACGGGTCGCGGCTCTGGCCGAGGCGCGTGGCGTGGTGCGCGATGCGCTCGCTTCCGTGCGCAACATGGAGCATCTGCTGCGGTCGCCGCGCGTCGGGGCGCGAGCCATCGCGCAGGTCATTCCTGAGCTGAAGGGATCGTGCGATCCGCTGGCCAGGTCCCTCGAGCAGGTTCTCCAAGCGGTGCGCGACGTGGCCAACGGGTCCGTCGAAGCCGCCACGGCGGAGCTCGAGACGTTCATGCCCGGCGTCGTCGAACGTCTTCGCGCGGCGCTCGACCAGCGTTCCGGGGCAGCAGCCGACGCCAAAGGGCGCCTCGCCTTCGAGAATGACATCGTGCTCGTCGGGGCAGAGCTCAACAGCGTGCGGCAGCTGCTCGACCTTCTCGTTCGGGCGACGGAGAGGTCCGACACCGATCTGTCGATTCAAGAAGTCGTCCACGAGACCTTCTTGGTGTCATTCCGGCCGACACCCCCGAGAGAAATGATCAAGGTCCTGGCGTCCTACGAAACGGATGCCAGCGGCTTTCGCGCGAGTCCCCAGATCTTGATGCCGCTCATCTCCATCGGAATTGCCATGTCGCGCGGCACGGCCGACGAACCGGTCTTCCTGCAGGCCACCTGTCTGCACGACGAGCCCGTTCGAATCCTCATCGCGCGCAGTGGCCCCGCCGGCTCCGAGGAATATACCTTCGAGCCTCCGCTCATCGTTCCTCCGACGCTCGTCTGCGCGCAAACAGCAGCGCGCCTCGCCGGGGGCGCGTTCGCCGCGGCTCCCGGTCGCGCCGCGCTCTCCTGGCCGCGCTAGTGTTGCGCGGCGCAGCCGCGCAACACTCAACGCCAACGCCCTGCGGGGGCGCTGCCCCCGCCCCACCGGAGCAAGTCCGGAATGGGGCCCCACCCCCGCGGCACCTCCGGCGCCGATCGACGAACGTTGTTGAGACGCACGGCCCTTGATCCTCAATCTCTTGGCGGCCCTGACGACGATTCTGGCGCCCTGGCGGTTTCTCACCACGCTGGTCGAGCGGTTTCTAGCTTCGGCCCGCCGCCTGCGCTAGGCAGGGCGCATGAGCTCTGCCGACCCGTCCCTGCGCGCCGCGATCGAGGCGACGTACGAAGATCGTTCCCGACTGGCCGCGCCTGAAAACCGGGCGGCGATTGAAAGGACGATCGCGCTGCTCGACCGCGGTGAGCTTCGCGTTGCCGAGCGTCGCCCGGAGGGAGAGTGGGTGACGCATGCTTGGATCAAGCAAGCCATCCTCCTCTACTTCGCTCTGCGCGGGATGGAGAAGGTGACGGCCGGACCGTTCGAATACCACGACAAAATCCCCCTCAAGAAGGATCTCGACCAGGCCGGCGTCCGCGTCGTCCCCGGGGGCGTCGTCCGTTACGGCGCCTTTCTCGAAAAAGGGGCGATCGTCATGCCCGGCTTCGTCAACATCGGCGCCTATGTCGGGGCGGGCACCATGGTCGACACCTGGGCCACCGTCGGGAGCTGCGCGCAGGTCGGCCGGGACTGCCACCTGGCCGGAGGGGTCGGCATCGGCGGGGTGCTCGAGCCCCCCGGCGCCCGTCCCGTGATCCTCGAGGACGGCGTTTTCGTCGGCTCGCGAGCCGTGGTCGTGGAAGGGTTTCTCGTCGAGCGGGAGGCGGTGATCGGTGCCGGCGTGGTCCTCACGGCGTCGACCGCCATCCTCGACGTCTCCGGCCCGTCCGCCGTGGAGTCGAAAGGGCGCATCCCGGCGAGGAGCGTCGTCATCCCTGGGGTCCGCCAGAAGAAGTTCCCCGCGGGTGAGTTTTCCATCCCCTGCGCCCTCATCATCGGAAAACGCAGCGAAGCAACCGACCGCAAGGTGTCCCTCAACGACGCCCTGCGTGACTTTGCGGTTCCGGTGTAGATGACCCGGGCGCCCCACCCCGCGGCACCTCCGGCGACAAGGCGATGACGACGTTACGAGGGCTCGGTGAGTCGAGGTGGTCGCGACATCTGGGACACGGCCTTTTAGTTAGGGTAATGACTCGCGCGGAAACCGTTCGGTAGTAGTGTTGGGCCTCCAGCACCATGCCCCCACTCGCCAGCGCGACCCGTCATGAACCGCCTTGCCGAAACGCTCCTTTGGCTTTGCTCGACGCCGTCTCCGACGGGGGAGGAGCGAGCGCTGTGCGATGCCGTCGAAAAGCGCCTGGCCGGCCGGGTACCGCTGCAACGGGTGGGCGATTCCCTCGTCTGCGCGGTACGAAGCGGGACTGGCGGTCCACGGGTAGCGCTGGCAGGTCATCTCGATGTCGTGCGGACGGAGCACGACGGTCCGCCGCGCGTCGAAGGCGATAAGCTCTACGCGCCGGGCGCCGCCGACATGAAGTCGGGGCTCGCGGCGATGCTCGAGCTCGTGGAGAGCGGGTTTGCCGCGCAAACAGCGGTCGATCTCACGCTCGTCTTTTACGCCCGCGAGGAAGGTCCTTTTGCCGACAACGAGCTCGGCCCGGTGCTCGCGCAGACCCCCGAGCTCGGGCGCGTCGATCTCGCCGTTTGCCTCGAGCCCTCGGACAACAAACTACAGCTCGGTGCCACTGGCTCGATCCACGCCGAAGTGACGTTCGTCGGTCGCACGTCGCACAGCGCGCGGCCCTGGCAGGGGGAAAACGCCATTCAGAAGGCGGGGCCCTTCTTGACCGCTCTCGCCGGCCGCGCTCCGCGCGAATCCATCATCGACGGCTTTTCTTATCGCACCGTCACCAGCGTGACCCTCGCCGAGGGTGGGCGCGGGCGCAACATCATCCCCGATCGCTTCAAGCTGAACGTCAACCACCGCTTTGCACCGGACACCGCGCTCGAGCAGGCCCAGCGCGACGTCGAAGAGCTCGTCGCCGGGCGCGCCGAGGTCCGCTTTACCGATCTTTCTCCGGCGGCCCCTCCGTTCGCCGAGCATCCGTTGGTGCGCGCCCTGCGCGAGTCGGGCATCGCAGGCGTCGAGCCGAAGCAGGCCTGGACCGACGTGGCGCGGTTTGCCGCGCTCGGCGTCGCGGCCGTGAACTTCGGACCTGGCGAGCAGGCGCAGGCCCACCAGAAGAACGAATGGACGTCTCTCGCCAAGCTCGACGCGGGTTACGCCATTTTGACGCGCTTTCTGACGCGCATTGGAGGTGGATGAACCATGCGCTTCGCCAACCTCATCGGCCCCGAGCTGCACCAGCTCCTCAAGGAGGATCCGGATCAGGTCCGTGAGCTCCTCGAGGAAATCCACGACGAGGATCTCGCCGATCTCATTGCCGAGCTGCCGGATGACGAAGCCGCCGAGATTCTGGCGCGGCTCCCCACCGAAGAAGCCGCTCCCATCTTCGAGCGCCTCGACGACGAGCGTCAGGCGGCCATCGTCACCGAGCTCGGTCCCGAATCCATCGCCCAAATCGCGGTGGAGATGTCGTCCGACGAGCGCGCCGACCTCATCAAGGAACTGCCCGAAGACGTCGGCGGCCAAGTGCTCGCCAACCTCGAGCAGATCGATCCCCTGGTCGCCGAAGACGTCGAAGCGCTGGCGCAGTGGCCCGAGCACAGCGCCGGCAGCTTGATGACGACCGACTACATCTCCGTCACGTCGATGATGTCGATCAGCGAGGTCATCCACATCATCCGCACCAAGGGCGCCGAAGCCGAGACCATCTACTACGTCTACGCGCTGTCGCAGGGCAAGCGGCTCGACGGCATCGCGTCCGCGCGCGACCTTCTTCTCGCCGATCCGCAGCAGAAACTCGCCGAAATCCTCACCTCCAACGTCGTCACGGTCCCCCCGGAAATGGACCAGGAGGAGGTCGCCAAGCGACTCGCGAAGTACGACCTGGCCGCCATCCCGGTCGTGGATGACAAGGGTATTCTCCGGGGGGTCATCACCGTCGACGACGTCATCGACGTCCTCACCCAGGAGCAAACGGAAGACGTTCAGAAAATCGGCGGCGTCGAGCCCCTCGACGCCAGCTATTTCCAGACGACCTTCTGGACCTTCATTCGCAAGCGGGCAACTTGGCTCATCATTCTCTTCGTCGAGGAATTCTTCACCGGAACGGCGATGCGGCACTACGATGAGGTCCTGAGTGCGGTCAGCAAGCTCAGCTACTACGTGCCCTTACTGCTTTCTGCGGGCGGAAATTCTGGCTCGCAGTCGTCGTCGCTCATCATCCGAGGGCTGGCCGTGGGGGAGGTCAAACCGGCCGACTGGTGGCGCATCGTCGGCCGCGAGCTCGGGCAAGGCGTCATCCTCGGCATCTTTTTGGCCAGCGTGGGGATGGCGCGCGCGCTGATGTGGGGTGACGGCATGCGGTTTGCCGTCGTCGTCGGCGTGACGCTGGTGGGCATCGTCGTGATGGGGTGCGTGGTGGGGTCGATGTTACCCCTTGCCTTGCGGCGCGTCGGGTTCGACCCTGCCACGAGCTCCACACCTTTCATTGCGAGCCTTGTCGACGTCATCGGGATCATCATCTATTTCAACATTGCGAAGGTGGTGCTTGCCGAGGTCATTGGATCTGCCGTGAAACACCCATGACGACCCTGAGCTCTCTCGTCATCACCCGCCAGGCAGCGACCATCGCTCAGGTGGACGAGGCGCTCGCGTGTCAGGTGATGCGGGGGGGCGATCTGGGGATGTGTTTGCTCGAGCTGCGCGCGATCAGGGAAGAGACGCTGCTGCCTCTGCTGGCCGAGGCGTATGCCCTGCCCGCGCTGGCACCGGGACCGTTGCCCCAGGCGCCCTCCTCGCTCTTGCGGATGGTGCCCCATGCCGTCGCGCTGACGTACCGGCTTTATCCCGTCGGCGAAGTGGACGGGGAGCTTCACCTTGCGGTCGTCGAGCCGCTGCCGCAAGCGGTGGAAGACGACCTCACCTTCGCGCTGGGCGCGCATTTGAAGCAGTACGTGGCCACTTCGGTGCGGGTCCATCAGGCGCTGGCACGCGACTACGGCGCTGCGCTCGAGCGGCGTTACGTGCGGCTGCTGGCGGTCATGGACCGGCGTTCCGACCCGGGCCTGAGCGGGCCGCCGTCCGAGAGCTACAGCGCAAGGCCATCTGGCGAGCCGGGACCGAGCAGCGTTCTATCGTTTGCCCCACGCAAGCGCACCTGGCCCGGCATGCTGGCCGTGCGAGAGGGGGAAAAGCCGCCCTCGCCGTCGATCCCTGCTGCCCCCGCGGCGCCGAGCATTGCCGAAGACTTTTCCGACATCGAGGGAGAGCCTTCCGGCGACGACGTCGGGGGCGACCGCCAACCCGCCGAAGGACCGAGCGAAGAGGTTGCCGCTGGGGCCGAGATCGTCGCCGTCGACATCGACGTGGCCGTCGACGGCGTTTCCGGTGGCGTCGCGGCGGCCCCCCACCCGGGCGCCTTCCTCATCGACCCGACCGCGTCGTCGGAATTCGCCCCGACCCCGGCGGTGCCGCCCGTTTCCGAGTCCGAGCTCTTGCCCACCCCCCTCGTGCCTCCGGTGTCCGATGTGCTCGCCATGGCGACGCCCGACAGCGATCCGCCGACCCGATACTCTGATGTGCCGTCGACACTTCCCACTGGCGAGCGAGCGGCGTCGAACGCACCCGAGAGTACGAGCGTCGAACGACGTGCGGTGAGCGAGACGTGGTCGAGCCGCCCTCCCCCCGCACCTCCACCGCACGATTTCGTGATGGAGGCGACGATGGCCACCGCCGCCCGCGTCGAAAGGAAGCGCCAACGCCGAGCCGAGCAACGAGCCGGCAAGGCGCTGCTCGGCTGGGCGCAGCGCGCGGCAGGAAGCGCAGTCGCCGACGACCGGGCCAAAGACCGTCGGCGCGGACCGCTGACGCCGGCCGCGGCCGAGCTCCACATGGAGGACGCCGTCACCGGTGACGAAGCCCTGGCCATCTTCTTTGCCTTTGCCCGCCAGTATTTCGAATACTGCGCGCTCTTCGTCGTGCACGGCGATCTGGCAGCGGGGTACGACGCGTGGGGACCGGGGGCCTCGCGCGAAAAGGTCCGTACGGTCGGCGTCGCGCTCGATTTGCCGAACGCACTTTCCCACGCGCGCACGCAGGGGACCGCGGTCATTGCTCCGCTCCAGCGCGCCGGACTCGATGCCGACCTGCGCACCGATCTCGGGCGTTCGGCCGGCCGCGAGGTGTTCGTGCTCCCCGTCCTGGTGCGGCAACGGTGCGTCGCGCTCTTGTACGGAGATCAGGGTGTCGAGCCGGTCGACGGCGCCGAGGTTGGCACCGTCGTCGCCATGACACCGCTTCTGGCCGGCGTACTCGAACGCATCTTGCTCCGCAAAAAGCGCGCGATGGTGCGGCAGTCCCTACCCACCCAAGGCGCGGCCGAGTCGGGCGCGGCAGAGCCGATGCCCTTTGTCCCCGCCACCCCGTCGGAGACGAGCCCCGATCTCGGCGTCTCCGAGACGGACGATGCGTCGGTGCAGTCGATCATCGGCGAGATGGAAGCCGACTCCTTGCCACCCCCTTCCAGCGGTTGGGGCGACCGGGATGACCCGCTGGCCTCGGCCAGCATGTCCGCCAGCCCGCACCCTCCTCCGGTATCACGCGCACCGAATCAAGACCTGCCGCGGGTGCTCATACGCTCCGACTTGGTCGATCAAGTGATCTCCGGCGGTGAACGAGGTGAAAAAGCCCTGGGCGAGATCCTCGAGCTCGGTGAAGCCGCCATTCCTTCCGTCTTCGCGCGCTTTCCCGGGCCCCTCACCGTGGATCGCAACCAAGCCATCGGCGACTTGCCCCGTCCTGCCGATTGTGGGCCGGTGCTGCGCATCGTGGCGGCCATGCGCCGTTTGGCATTGCCGTTTCTCGCCGTACGCAGCGCGGATGCCGACGTCGAAGTTCGTTTCTGGGCGACCTACCTCTTGGGGGAGCTCAACTACGCGGACGTGGCGGCGGCGCTCGTGCCGCGCCTTTTCGACGAGAACCCGGCCGTGCGTCGGATCGCCGTGCGATCGGCACGCACGCTGGCGGCCGGCGGCAACGAGGGGATCCCGTTGCGCAAGGCACTGGAGCGCACGGTGTCCTATTCGGAAGAGCCCGAAGGTCGGCGGCTCATCGCCCTTTGGACCATCGGCGAGCTGAGACTCTATCGATCGATCCCCACCCTCATCGCCGTTCTCGCCGATCCGCTCGATTCGATCTCCGAGGCAGCGCAGCGCTCCCTCACCGCGATGACCCGGCAAGAGTTCGGCAAAAACCGCGAAAAGTGGAACGACTGGTGGGAGACCAAAGGACGCGCGCGGCTGCCCTGAAGCGCGCGGTCAGCGCGAAAACGCCTGGGTGCGAAACGCGAGCTGTCGATCGGCAACGCCGATGCGCGCCACGAAGAGTCCGACGAAAGAACCGAAGAGCGCGTCGCCGGGCGCGCTGGTCGACGTCCCCGAGGGGCGGCTCACCCAGCGCTTGATGCGCTCCAGCATGTCGGGGGAGACCGGGTTTACTTCCACGATACCGGCCAGGTAATAGTTGGTGCTGGCAGGAAGCGCGTTGCGGCCGATCACCGCCAAGCGATCGGCCTCGGCGCAGCGGCGGAGCACGCCCTCCAGGGTTGGGGAGGCGGTCACCACGTCGCTCCCGCCGCTCTGCGAGATTTCGATCCGGTACACCTCGTCCCACAGATCGAAGATCACGCGGCAGGTCTTGAACGCGGCGGCCAGAGGCGCGCCGCCCGATTCGCGGAACGCATAGGCCCGCATGACGATGGTCGTGGGAAGACCGCCCATGAGTTTGGCGACGGTGCCGGCGTCGACGACGTCGCGATAGCCGATCGTGACGCGCAACGTCTGTTTCTCGTCGAACGCGAGGGACGCTTGCCGCACCGGGAGCTCGTCGTTGGCGTGCACCGTCGTCGGTGCGAAGACGAGGAGGGCGAAGAGCAGGACCCTAGCCCTTTGACCCCACCGTCTCACGGGCGAGGCCCTTCTTCGCGCACGGGGATGAAGCCCACCAAATTCGAGAATGCGAATACGAAGCCACCGGCGTGGGTGTCGACGCGAAAGCCGAGGTTGAAGGTGAGATCGATGGGGATTCGGCGAAACCCGCTGTAGCCCCGGGGCGGATCGGTGAGATCGCGGTAACCAGCTACGCCGTAGATTCCGGCTGCCCCGAAGAAGTCGATGCCGTAAACCGAGCGATGCCCGCGGTAGACGGGTATGCGGTACTCGAGCTGGAACTTGGCGGCGTAGTCGCCGTAGCGCACCTCGTTGATGTCGGTGCGCAGGAAGTTCGGCGCGCGGCGCCGGTCGAAGTTCAGATCGAGGACGCGGTCGGGCAGCAGATCGGTGAAGTCGCCGACGTAGAATTTCTCGAAAAACGGAGCATCTCCGGTGATGGCGCCGTAGTTGAGCTCGAGCCGCGCCACGTGCTTCCACGGTAACGTCCACCAGTGCGAAGCGCGGATCTGCAGCTTGGTGAAACCATAGTCGCCGCCGGCAGGCGCCAGCGCCGTGTCACCGGTCACCGTGATGTACGAGCCGCGCGTGGGGAGGATGGGCTCGTTGCGCGTATCGTGAATGAGCATACCGCGCACCGTCGAAAGCACGCTGTCCCCACCGATGACGTTGAAGGCGATGGGCTCGCGGTCGAGACCGCGCAAGTGCGACGCGGCCAGCGGAAGATCGGCGTGGATCTTCTCCACCCGCAGGTCGAACCAGAGCTGGGTGGCGATGCCGACGTCGTGTCCGGCGCCGAAGCTGCCGCCGAAGCGCGAATAGTCGACGACGGCATAGGGGATCTGGTCCGTGGTCGACGCGTAGCGGACCTGATAGTTGCCGAAAAAATCGCGCGCATTGTTGTAGAGCAGCGTGGCCGAGGTCATCCACCCCGTGCCGAGGAAGGCCGGATCGAAAAACCGCGTCCGGAGCGCCATCTGATCGAGTCCCAACCCCATCGCTGCGCCGAGGGTGATCCCCGTGCCGCCCAGATTCGTTTCGGCGACGTCGAGGCCGCCGTACGCATAGACGCCCTTGGGTGGTCCGACCTCGTCGGTGCGCTCCCCCGCCAGCCCCATCCAAAAATCGTTGACGACCAGCGTATTGCGCTCGACGACATCGATGACGAGGATGACTTCGCCGCGCTGATCCCCCTTGCGCAGCGACAGCTGGGCGGAGGAGAAGAAGCTCGTTCCGAGCAGACGATACCGCGTGAGCTCGAGCTCGGGATCGTTGACGTCGAGCAGGTCGCCGGCTCGGAAGGGGACGTAGCGCAAAACGACGCGGTCACGCGTGCGCGTGTTGCCGCGCACCTCGATTCCCTGCAAGAGGTAACGAATGCGCGAACGACCCCCCGCGGCGGCGTCCCCCGGCGTGGCTTCCGCGCTGGCGGCCGCCGTTTCCGGCGAGGCCACGGCGGCGCGTTCTTCAGCCGTGGCGAGATCCTCCGCCCCGCTCGGCAGAGCAAAGGCGAGGGTGGCTACGCAGGCGGAGAAAAGGGCCCCAGCGAGCCGAAGCGAACGCACGGGTGCAACGTATCATGGCGGTCGTACGGAGGGACCGCCCTCGGGCGAAGTTGGCCGGAGCCTGCCGATCTGCGTTATTCTGGCCAAAGAGGTCTCCATGCACGAACGGATTGCGCTCGCATTCGTGGTTGGGCTTTCTCTCGGGTGCGGCTCTTCCGACTCGGGCCCTCCCCTCGATTTCAACGGGCAATACACGGGCACGTCGACCAACGGGATGAGCACCTGCCCCGGTGCCTGGACCACGGGGGCGATGGCCGAAGGCGCGGTCAACCTCGTGCAGAGCGGAAACGACGTGCAGTTTCAGACGCAGGGGGCGACGAGTCTGGCTTTTCTTGCCACCTTTGGCAGTGCCAGTTTCACCGGCCAGGTTGCGGGCAGCCACGTCGAGGCCGCCATCGTCGGTTCGGTCAATAATACGCAGGGGGCCTGCGCCTATACGTGGAAGGGCACCATCTCTGCCGATCTCGCCGGCAATAGCCTGAACGGGACGCTGACCTATGCGCCCAACACCAACGGCCATGCCGATTGCGACACGCAAAAGGTTACCGGGTGCACGCGCGCCACGAACTTCAGCTACACGCGTCCGACCAAGTAGCGCGCGCCGCGCACGCCGGCGCTCACGAGCAGCCATCGCAGGTCGGGACGAGTCGAGTCAGGTCACCGCCCGAACGACACTGCGCTCGACCGTGTCGCGCTCTTCTTGGGACAGCTCGTAGAGCTCGTACACGAACTCGTCGATCCTTTGGTCAATCGCGTCGAAGCGATGCAGCGACGAATGCGCTTTCTCGGTTCCGTTCGCAGAAAGAGCGACCTTCTGCGCCGCCAGCGCGCTCACGGCGAGCTCGACCAGCGCATCGTGGCGCTGCTTGTCGCGCGCTTGTCCGAGGTCGACCTTGCGCAAAGGGAGGCTCTGCAGCGCCTTGACCTTGACCTGCGGAAACGCGCGCTGGTGCGCCTCGCGCACCGTCTCGGTGTAGACGAAGCGAAGCAGCTTGGAGTTGAGCAGCGCCACCAGATAGTGCACGTCGACGCCGTCGGCCGGCGGAAACAGCGCCAAGAGCGAGTTGCGGAAGTAGAGCGCGTGCTCGTGCGGACCCACGATGGGGTACGACGCGGTCTGCCGAATGACGAAGCTCGCTGCTCGATAGCGCTCGGGGCGGCTGATGAAGAGAGGGTGCGACGAGTCGAGGCGGACGGCGAAACGGGGCGGTCGACAACCGTAGCGACCGATGAGCTTGCCTTCGAGCACCGGCACGACGTTGTCCTCCGGACCGACCCAGTCGATGACCTGTTCTTTGGAGGCGGTGGTGCGGATGCCGCAGTCACCGACGAGTTTGCCGAGCGAAAAAGAGTGACGGCGAAGGCGTTCGATGAGCGCCGCGGCGGGGGACACGCTCCAAGGCTCGCCGGCGCGAAAAACGGCGTGCCGCGCAGCGCCGTCGCGATCGACGAGCTCCGTCGGCACGTCCTTGTTCTGCTTGTCCAAGACGATGGTCAGCGTCGGTGTGGTGACGCCGCGGAAAACGCGTTCTCCCCAGTAGCGGACCTCGACGAGCCCCGCTTCGCGCCGGGCGATCTCGCGCAGGGAGCGGTAACCACCGAGGTGCCCGACTTGATCGGGGACCACGAAGGAAACGAACCTTCGCGAGAGCAGCTTGACGGAACGTTCCAAGAAGAGCGAATGCGCGGTCGGCCAGCCGCCGCTCTCGTAGTGCTCGGCGTAGTAACGGCGAAGCTCGTGCGAAATGCCGACGGCATGGCGCCCCCCGAACGAGAGGTAAGGTGGATTGCCGATCACGACGTCGAAGCCGCCGTCCGCGAAGATCTGCGGGAACTCTTGGCGCCAGGGGAAAGGGCGGGCGCATTCGACCGCCACGCGCGGGGCACCGCCCCCGTTCTTGCTCTTGCCGCGCGGGGAGTCGACCCCGACGTCGAGCCAGTCGGTGTCGATGAGCGAGTGGCCCACGCGCAGGTTGCGCTCGAGACGAGGGAGAGCCTCGCGCCCGGGCGGCTCCACGGCCCGGGGGTCTTCACTCCTGTCGTCGGCCCAGGCGAGCAAAAGTGAAAGGTTGGCGACCTCGACGGCCGCTTGGTCGACATCGACGCCGAAGATTCCGTTTTGCAGTATTTCTCTGCGGCGCGCCAAAACGAGCTCGCCGTCTTGGCGGTGCCACGCGAGCAAGCGTCGATAGGCGCCGAGCAAGAAAGCACCCGACCCGCAAGCGGGGTCGAGCACGCGCGAACGCGCCGCCTGATCACGGTCGTCGGCTTGGAGAAGCCGACCGAGCGTCCGTTCGACGACGTAGTCCACGATGCGGGCCGGCGTATAGAAAACGCCGCTCGCCTTGCGTGCTTCGGCACCTCGCGAACCCGACGTCTTCGCTCCCTGCGGCTGCCGCTTGGCGAGCGACCGTTCGTAGAGCCGCCCGAGGATGTCGGGTGGCAACATCGAAAACTCGCTCCGATTCGTGTCGGGATAGAGGCGCAGCAAAAGATCGCGCAGCGCGCGGTCCTCGCCGCTGGCCAAAGGCGATCGGCTCGCGGCGCCGTCGGCCAGGATGCCGAGCGACGCACCCAGATCGTTCGAGCTGTAGCGATGGGCCGCGCCACGCAAGAGCGCGACGAGCTTGGGGCTGATGCCTTTGCAATCGGTGAGATCGCCGAGCCGTCCGAACCGCTCGAGCCCCCGCTCCTCCCCCAGTCGGAGAAACAGGATCCATTCGAGCAAGCCCGCGCCAAGGCCATCGGTCGCACCTTGCACGATCGGCTCGGCAAGTGTCTCCAAGTCGTCGAGCAACGACGTCCCGGCATCGGCGGACGCGTCGACCGTGCCTTGCGACTCGGGGGGCAGCTCGGTCGGACTTGGTGCCGGCAACACGCGTTTTCCGACGCCCACCTTAACCCGAACGGGCCTCGCGCTGCGCCGAAATGTGGACGCCTTGCGGAGGCGGCGAAGGGTAAGATCGCCTGGCGTGGAACGTGTCGATCTCGGCGAGGGAGCGTGGGTTACATTCGAGCCGGAATTCGTGCCCCATCCCGTCGCACTCATGGAACGGTTGGTCGCGTCATTGCCACTCCAGCAAGAAACGATCGTGCTCTTCGGGCGGACGGTGACGATGCCGCGCCTCACGAGCTGGCACGGCGATCCCGGCTGTTCCTATGCTTATTCGGGCCGCCTTTTTCACCCGGCACCGTGGACAGCGGACCTTCTTGCCTTGCGTGATCGCCTGGCGGCGCGCGAAAGTTGCGGGTTCAACTCCGTGCTCGTCAACTACTATCGCGACGGGCGCGACGCGATGGGAGAGCACGCCGATGATGAGCCGGAGCTCGGACCCTTCGCGGACGACATTCGCATCGCTTCGGTATCGCTCGGCACGCCGCGACGCTTCGTGCTACGGCACCGCCGCACGCGCCAGGTTCATGCCTTCCAGCTCGGCGAAGGCAGCGTGCTCGTCATGGGGGGCACGACGCAGCGACATTTTCGCCACCATCTGCCGCGCACGCGCGCCCCGATCGGCCCGCGCCTGAACCTCACCTTCCGGGTGATCAGGGTCTGACCGTGCACACGCCGCCGATGGCGCTGCACTGTCGCGCGGTGCGGCAGACTTCCGACAGCGCGCAGTCAGCGTCGGTTGCGGCGATGCAGGTGCTCCCCTCGAGCGCACATTTGCCGGCGAAGCTGCACTGTGTCGACTTCTTGCAGTCGGCGCTCGCGCGCGCCACGCAGGCGCCATTCTCGGCGTAGCAACTGCCGGACGTCGCGCAGGCGCCCTTGTAAGGGCAGGTCGGGCAAGCGCCAAAAGGCGCCTGACAATCGGCGTTGGAGAGGACGACACAGGCGCCGTCAGGCCCGAGATGGCACTGCCCCAAAAGTCCGCAGGGCACGTCGCTATGGGCACAGCCGTCCTCGGTCGGCACGCATTTGCCATCCTGGTATCCGCAATCGCCCCACTCCTTGCAATTGGCAATGCTCCGGCAATCGTCGGCCGAGGTGGGGGTGCACACGCCGCCGGATTTGCAGGGGTCCGTGGCCCCTTCCAGGCAGGTGAGTCCACCGCTGCGGCTCCATGTCCCGCGCGCCGAGCGGCCATGACAAGTGACGAGGAAGTCGTAGGAGACCTTGGCCCGGTTGCGATCGTATTCGACGTCGTCGAGCGTTACCGTGCCGTTGGAGCAATCGGTGAGATGGATGCCGTCGGGACGCGAGGTGATCGAAGCGCACACGCTCTGGTTCGACTGTCCGGAGCAGCGAACGGTTGCCGCCAGTATCACCGCCGCGCCCAGCCTTCGCCGATTGCGAAAGCATCGAAGAAGCGTCGGACGGAGGGATGCGATAGGACTGCGCAATATCCTCGTTGGTTGGTGTAGCTCGTCCGACGGGGAGGGGTCAAACCGGTCCCAGCACAATGCCGAAGTACGGTGGCCTCCGGACTACGGCGCCGGCGCCACGCCGGCGCAAAGCAGGACAGCCGCGACACGCCTCGCCAGCGCCCCCCTTCGGCTCTAGTATGAAGCAGATGCGTTTCGCGGTTGCTTCAACGCACGGCTCGCTGGTCCTCGGCGTCACTGCGGTCTTGCTCATCGGATGCGGCAGTCGCACGCCCCTCGATATCGATCCGCAGGATGGTTCCTTCGTCGGTTCGGCCCGCACCGTCGACGGCAGCACGCGTTCGCAGTGCTTCACGTCGTCGCAGCTCGTGGGAGAGATCCCCATCGATCTCTATTTCATGATGGATAAGTCGTCGTCGATGAGCATGTTCGACCGCGGTCAGACCGTATCGCGCTGGAACGCCGTCTCGCAGGCAATGAAGATATTCATCAATTCGCCCAAGAGCGCGGGGCTCGGGGCCGGTATCGCTTTTTTCCCGCGCATCGATCCCTCGGGAAACCCGCTCTGCGATGCTGCGGATTATGCCTTTCCGGTCGTGCCCATCGGCATCCTTCCCGCCGTCGTGCCCGCGATTTCCACCGGCATTGCTGCGCAAATCCTGGCCGTGGGCACCCCCACCACCCCCGCCTTGCAAGGGGCGCACATCTACGCGCGCAACCAAGCGCAGTCGGGACGCCTGACCGCGGTGGTGCTCGTGACCGACGGTCAGCCGCGCCAGTGCAATAGCACCATCGAAACGACGGCGGCCGTGGCCACGCACGCGTCGGGCGGCAATCCTGCGATGAAAACGTACGTGCTCGGCGTCGGACCGAGCCTCTCTTCGCTCAACGCGATCGCCGAGGCAGGCGGCACCGGTCGCGCCTATCTGGTCGAGTCGGGCGGCGAAGCCGAGCTCACCGTCGCGCTCGACGCCATTCGCACGAGCGCCCAGAGTTGCGTCTATGTGATTCCGGAGGAGGGGCGCGAGACGGCGGAGCGAACGCCTGCCAAAGTCGCGACCCGCGTGGGGATGACCGGTGCGCCGGCTCCGGTGGGGCAGGTGTCGGGCATCGAAGGCTGCGGAAATAGCGCAGGATGGTATTACGAAAAACCACCCATCACGGGCGATGGGCAGAACACCGACGTCGCGCCGACGCGCGTCACGCTCTGCCCCGCATCCTGCGAGAGCCTGGTGAAGACGAGCGGCAGTCATCTCGATGTCGTCGTCGGTTGTGGCGACGCAGGCGCGGGCTGAGGTGCAATACGCCCACCGTCGAATACCGAGGCTCGACCTGGGCCCTTAGACTCATGTTGGAGGTGACGCCCATGTCGGACCGGTTCAAAGGCAACCACGTAGAGTCGTACATTCACGCGAGCGATCACGTGGTCATGTGGAGCAAGGGGCGCTCCGTCCCCGAAAACACGCAGAAGCGCGCCGTGGCGGCGCTTACCAAGGCTCTCATGAAAGAGGGCGAGACCTTGCAACCACCAGAGATGGACGCGCTCTGCGCCGAACAACTCAAGATGTACGTCGAAGAGTTGTTCGCCTGGAACGACGAACAAAGCTTGTCACGGCGCAGCAAAGGGGCGGCGCAATAGCACGACTCTCTGTCAGATTCTCGCTGCCGGATCGATCATCGCCGATCACCAGCCCACCGGTGGCATATTTCCATCGGCGCCGTAGAGGTACCGAGCCAGGTGCGGGCGCGCCTCATCGACGAGAAAATCCGTCACCACGCGGATTCCGGCTTCGCGCAGCATCTCGATCCCGCGCCCCTGGTTTTTGGGGTGCGGGTCGATGAACGCCACGTAGACGGCGCCCACGCGCCGCGCGATCATCTCCTTCGCGCACGACGGCGTTCGCTGGTGAAATGCGCACGGCTCGAGCGTCACGAAGGCGATGACGTCGCCGAGATCGCCGTCGAGCTGGCGGAGCGCCATCGGCTCGGCGTGCGGTTGATAGGGCGGCTGGGTAAAACCGCGCGCTACGATGGCGCCGCCCCGCACCAGCACACAGCCAACCGGCGGATTGGGGCGGCACGCGGGCAGCGCCTTTTGGCCTTCCACGATCGCCTCGCGCATGAAGCCATGCAGCTCATCTTCCGACGGCACCATGGGGCGCAGTCTAGCTCAATCGACCCTGCTGGCTGCTCCACCTCGTACCGTTCCGAGCGGCTGTCGAAGTACAATCCCGCCCCCATGACTGCCACCGTTCATGTCCTGCGCCAAATCGATGTGGGCGACTCGATCGATCTCGAGCGTGCAAGTAAGACGTTCGCGCAGTCGGCGCGCAGGGCTGATCCATCGAAACAGCCGGGCGCCGGGGTCGTTTTGCGTCGCGAGCCGCTCGAACTGACCCTCGACCCGGTGGACATCGGCCCGTTCCGCGCCGAATTGCGCACCAGGCTCTTCGACTTCGGCGTCGTGGCGATCCGATTCACCCTGTCCGTCTCCGAATCGTCGGGCGCCGCGCTGGTCGCGCTCGCGAGCCAGATTTCCGAAGCGGGCCCGAGCTTCGACGGCAAGGCAAGGGAGATCTGGCAAGCGATGGCGCGCGAGATGGCCAGCGCGATCGTGCCTTGGGAAGAGCGAGACGCCGCGCCTCTGATGGAGGACTTCACGGTCTTCGCACTCGGCAGCGTCCCATCGGGAGACATGGATGCTCAAGCGGTCCTGGCGCACCTTCTGTCAGGCGAGCCTCGCGACCGCAAGCTGGCGCCGGCGATGATCCAGGAGCTCGCCCGTCGTGCCATTCGCTACTACGACGATGACCTCGTGCTCGTCGACTACGATGCGGCCGTTATCGTCGATCAAGACGACGTCACGGCGCTGGTCGACATCTTCGAAGTCGCGTCGGCCCAGCTGCTCGAGCTCCGATTTTACGAAGGCATGCTGGGGCGCGCGCTCGAGAAACTGCTGCAAGACGTGCGCATGGCGCGAACGACGGTGTGGCTCTTGCGCAGCCCCTTCCGCCGGATCGCTCATCGCGCCGCGCTCCTGGTCATCGAACTGGGCGAGCTCAGCGACCGACTGGAACGCGCCATCACGTTGAAGGGCGACTCCTATTCCGTGCAGGTCTACCGCGAAGCCGCTTCCCGTTTTCGCCTGGCCGAAGCCGATGCCTCGGTGAAGGAGAAGGTAGAGACCATCAGCCGCGTTTCGGAAGTGCTCGGCCACGAGATCCACACCCGGCGCGACCTCTTGCTGGAGGTCCTCGTCATCGTGCTCATCGCCTTCGAAGTCCTCATGGCGCTGCGCCACTGATCGGGTGGCGGGAGCGGGCCGGATTCAGGGACAGGGGCCTAGCAGCGCCGTGCTCAGCGCGACGGCGACGAGAGAGAAGAGGTGACGTTCATCCCGTACGAGAATCGTTCCCATAGGCCCTCCTTGGTTCCCCCCCGCATCGCTGCCGCTTGCCGACAAGCTGCGCCGGCATCCTTCAGGATGTACGAAAGCCGTGGCGACAACAAGCCGGACTAGCGTTCTTGCTCGGTGCTCATTCGGAAATGCGCGCGCACGAATGATGACGATTCCCTGGAAAAAAGGGCGATGCGGTCGCGCGTGCTTCTCTCCTAAAGTAGTAAGAGCCAGGCGGCGTACCTGGTCGACGTGATAGGTTGGAGGAGCTTGGCTCTCGATCGTGCATCTTGGCAAGAGGGGTGGTGGGTGTCTGCACGTGCAGCGTTGGCGCGCGAGGAAGGCGCTGTCCAACCATGAAGCCCTGGCTCCTTCTGGGAGGTCCCCTCCTGGCCGGTATCGTCATGGCGCTGGCGCTCCTCGCGATCGGGCCGGAGCGCGCGGCCTTCTATCGGGTCGAGGTCGCCGCGATGGAGGCCTTTGCGTGCCTGGGCAGCCTGGCGGCGGCGCTCCAGTTTCGGCGCGGCGACTACCTCCGCAACGCGTGGCTCCTCTTTGCGTTTTCCTATTTGCTCTATTTCGTCGGTGATCTCACGCTGACCACCGGCCTCTTCTCCGACCGCTCCTGGACTCCGCTCGCCAACGGCATCCTGACCATCGTCGGCAACATCGCTGCCGCCGCGTCCATCTGGAGACTCGCCCGCGCGAGCCGCATTGCGGGTCTCGAGCCACAGTGGAGCGCACCCGTGCGGATCGCCGTTCAACTCGTGGCCATTGGGCTGGCCCTCGTCGCGACCGGCAGTGCGACCGTTACCTACACGCGGCAATTGGCCGCGGGCGATATGGAGGCCATTCGGATGCTGGCCTCGTGCGCAGGCGACATCTTTTGCTTTTCCTTGCTCGCCCCCATGTTTCTGACCGCGCTCTCGCTGCGCGGCGGCGTCCTCGTGTGGACCTGGACGCTGCTGACATTGTCCGGTCTGGCCTGGCTCTTCGTCGACGGAACGGCGTCGTTTCTGCCGGCGATGGGCGTGTCGGAATCGGTTTCGCAGGCCACGTTCGAGACGTTGCGGTGCCTCGCCAACGCCTTCCTCGGCATGGCTGGCCTCTACCAGGCCTGGATTCTGAGGCGAGGCGCGCGAGATCTGGCCACGGCGTGACGGCGGCGCATGGGTGAGCGCCTTCGACTATCCGCAATCGGAGTGCGAACCTGGGTAGGATATTCCCCCCTCCCCAGCGCCATGTGAGTCGGCGGATCGCGACGGTCGATGGCCCGTCGAGGCGAAAGAAGGATTGATCTTCTCGATGGCGGAAGCCCACACTTGTCGTCAAGATCTCTAAAGACAGCCTTGGCGTCGAGAACGGGGACGGGCGCAGCGGCATAGGCTACCGAGCGTCTCGGCGTGGGGTCTTCTTTCACGTCCCGGCGGCCCACGGCCGCGTCTTGGCGTGGGTGAGATGTGTGGAGCGGGCCGGGGGCGAGATGAACGAGGGGGACGAAGTAGCGATGGAGGTGAGAAGTAGCGGCGGATGCGAGGGTGGCCATGAATCAGCGCCGGACGATGCTCAGCTGAATCGTCACGCGGACGGCGGTTGGCGGGAGCGGTGGCAAATGAATCGCATACCGCTCGTCGCCATCATCGTCTTGAGCGGTGCAGTCGCTGCTGGCCTCGACTTCTGGACTTCCGCCGACCTCATCGGATCCATCCTCTTCACCGTCCCGATTGCCTTGTGCGCGATGCACCGCTCCCAGCGGCTGCTCTGGGGAACAGCGACGGCTGCTGCCCTGCTCACCGTGGCAGCCGAGCTGTGGGGGTTCGATCGGCCCGAACAGGTAGACCCGTGGGTCGCTTCCTTCAACCGCGGTCTCCTCATTGCGACCCTGTTTACCCTCGCGGCATTCATCCATCTCTGGATTGCGAAAGGTCAGAAAACTGCGCTCGACGCTGCGGAAATAAAGCGCCAGAGCACCAACCTCGCCACCCAGAACGAGCAATTGGAAATTCTGGCGACGGCGGTGACCCGCGACGTCAGCGTGCGCAGGGAGTCGGACAAGCATCTGGTGCACCTCGAGGACAGGTACCGCGGGCTCTTGGAAGCCGCTCCGGACGCGATGGTGGTGGTCAACCAGGGAGGCGAGATCGTCCTCTTGAATGTTCAGGCGGAGAAACGGTTCGGTTACCGCCGCGATGAGCTTCTGGGGCAGAAAGTAAAGAACATCATTCCGGAGGGCTTCGCGGAACGGCTGATTGCCGACGGGACGCGGACCGCGGCCGACGCACTGGCGCAGCAAATCGGTACGGGGATCGAGCTCCAGGGGCGGCGCAAAGACGGAGGCCAGTTTCCGATCGAGATCATGCTGAGCCCCCTGCAAAGCGCGGAGGGCATCCTGGTGACGGCGGCGATCCGCGACATCAGCGTGCGCAAGGAGGCGGAAAAGCATTTGGTGCAGATGGATGGCAGCCGCCGCCTCGTGGAAGAAGCGCTCCGAGAAAGCGAAGAAAGATATCGGCTGCTCCTCGACGGGGTCCAAGACCACGCCATCTTCATGATGGACCCCCGGGGCCAGGTCGTCAGTTGGAACGCCGGTGCCGAGCGAATCAAAGGCTACAGAGCCGACCAGATTATCGGTCAGAACTACTCCTGCTTCTTTCCTAGCGAAGATATCGAGCGAGGCAGACCGGATGAGGTGCTCCGGATGACTGCCGCAAGCGGCCGACACGAGGAGCAAAGCATGCGCGTGCGCCAAGACGGCACGCGATTTTTGGCGAATCTCACCTTCACTGCGTTGCGCGATGGGAGTGGAAATCTGCGAGGGTTTTCGGAGTTCAGCCACGATCTCAGCGAGAGCAAGGAGTCGGAGGCGAAGTACCGAGGGCTCTTGGAAGCGGCACCCGACGCGATGGTGGTGGTCAACCAGGGCGGGGAGATCGTCCTCTTGAACGTTCAGGCCGAGAAGCAATTCGGATACCGCCGCGATGAGCTCGTCGGGCAACAGGTGAGGAACATCATTCCCGAGGGGTTCGCCGAACGGTTGATCGCCGACGAGACGCGAACCGCGGCGGAGGCGCTGGCGCAGCAGATTGGTACCGGGATCGAGCTCTCCGGGCGACGCAAGGACGGAAGCGAGTTTCCGATCGAGATCATGCTGAGCCCGCTGCAAAGCGCGGAGGGAATTCTGGTGACGGCGGCGATCCGTGACATCAGCGTGCGCAAGGATGCGGATCGGCATCTGGCGCAGATGGAGGGCAGGTACCGCGGGCTCTTGGAAGCGGCACCCGACGCGATGGTGGTGGTCAACCAGGACGGGCGGATCGTCCTCTTGAATGTTCAGGCCGAGAGGCAGTTCGGATACCACCGCGATGAGCTCGTCGGGCAGGCGGTGAAGAACATCGTCCCGGTTGGCTTCGCAGAACGGCTGATTGCCGACGGCACCCGAACGGCGGCGGAGGCGGTCGCGCAGCAGATCGGGACAGGGATCGAGCTTTCCGGGCGGCGCAAGGACGGAAGCGAGTTTCCGATCGAGATCATGCTGAGCCCGCTGCAAAGTGCGGAGGGAATTCTGGTGACCGCGGCGATCCGCGACATCAGCGTGCGGAGGAATGCAGACAAGCATCTGGCGCAGATGGAGGGCAGGTACCGCGGGCTCTTGGAGGCGGCTCCTGATCCGATGGTGCTGGTGGATCCGGATGGGGAAATCGTCCTGGTGAATCTTCAGGCGGAGGAAGTGTTCGGATACCCGCGTGATGAGCTCGTAGGCCTCAGCCCGACGAAGCTCATTACGGAGGAGTCCTTGCAACGGTTGACCGTCTATACCCGTCGAACCGAGAGCGGCGCGTATGCGCAGCAGAGTCGCACGGCGATTGAGCTCGATGGGCGCGACAAGGATGGAACCACCTTTCCGATTGAGGTGACGCTGAGTCCGTTGAACACCGACGAGGGCATCCTCTTGAGCGTCGCGATCCGCGACATCTCCTCGCGTAAGAAGGGCGAAGCGCGCCTTCTGCAGACCCTGGACGAGCTCAATCGCTCCAACGAAGAACTGGGGCAGTTTGCCTACATTGCATCTCACGATCTGCAAGAGCCGCTGCGAATGGTGGCCAGTTACACGCAGCTTCTATCCAAACGGTACAAGGGAAAGCTCGACGCCGATGCCGACGAGTTCATTGGATTCGCCGTGGACGGGGCCAACCGCATGCAACGGCTCATTCAGGATCTCCTGTCCTATTCGCGCGTCGGGACCAAGGGCCAGGCCCTCGCCGACACCTCCAGCGAGGAAGCATTGGAACAGGCGATGCTGAATCTAGGCGGCGCCATCGAAGCCAGCGCTGCGCTGGTGACGCATGATCCGCTGCCCCGCGTCCTCGCCGACGAGGGACAACTCGTCCAACTCTTTCAGAACCTCGTCGGCAACGCCATCAAGTACCAAAGCGCGGGAGTGCCCCTCGTCCACATTTCTTCCACCAAGAATGGTGACGCGAAATGGATGTTTTCCGTACGAGACAACGGACTGGGCATCGAATCGAAATACTTCGAGCGGATCTTCGGCATGTTTCAGAGGCTGCACAAGCGAGAAGAATTCGATGGCACCGGTATCGGATTGGCGATCTGCAAGAAGATCGTCGAGCGCCACGGCGGCACCATCTCGGTCGAATCACAACCCGGGCAGGGTTCCACTTTTCGCTTTGCCTTGGCAGAAAGCGCGGGGAACACATGAAAGTCATCAAAGGAGAAGGTAAGCCCATCGAGGTTCTCTTGGTCGAAGACAGTCCCGGTGATGTCCGGCTGACCCAAGAAGCTTTGCGTGATTCCAACAGGTCCCTCCATTTGCACGTCGCTTCCGATGGCATCGAGGCCATGGCCTTTCTGAGGCGCGAGGGGGACCATGCCCGTGCCCCTCGGCCGGATCTCATCCTGCTGGATCTGAACCTGCCCAGGATGGATGGCCGCGAAGTTCTGGCTCAGATCAAGTCGGATGAAAGCCTGAAAATGATACCGACGATCATCCTGACCACCTCGGAGGCGGAAGCGGACATCGTGAAGAGCTACCAGCTCCAGGCGAACTGCTTTCTCAGCAAGCCCGTCCAGTTGGACGACTTCGAGGCTCTCGTGAAGAGCATCAACGATTTCTGGCTGACCAAGGTGAAGTTGCCACAGCCGGGCCAGCGCAGTTGAATCATGAAATCCATGGCCACAGTCCTCCTCGTCGAAGACAATCCCGGAGACGCTCGCTTGCTCCGCGAGATGTTTCGCGAGGGCTCGCAGAGCTCCAAATTGACGCACGTGGAGTCCATGGGTGAAGCCGAGATGCATCTTGCAGAGGGGGCGGTCGATGTCATCCTGCTCGACCTGGGGCTGCCCGATGCACAAGGGCTCGTGGCCGTGCGGCGAGCCCGCGCCCTCGCCCCCGCGATCCCTCTGGTGGTACTGACTGGGCTGGACGACGACTCGCTGGCCGTACAGGCCCTGCAGGAAGGCGCACAGGACTATCTCGTCAAAGGGCAGATCGAGGCGCGCGGGCTGCGGCGTGCCTTGCACTATGCCATCGAGCGCAAGATCATGGAGGATGCGCTGTTCGAGGAAAAGGAACGCGCCCAGGTCACGCTCAACTGCATCGGCGAAGGCGTGATTTGCACGGACGTCTCGAGAAACATCACGTTCCTGAACGCGGCCGCGGAAAGAATGACGGGCTGGTTGCTGCTCGAGGCGGCGGGCCGGCCCATGACCGAAGTGTTCCGGATGCTCGACGCGGCCAATCGCCAAACCATCCCGATTCCGACGGGCATCGCCGTCGGGTCGAGACCGCCCGTCCATCTACCTTCCAACTGCATTCTCATCCGACGTGGCGGAGTGGACATTGCCGTCGAAAACTCGGTCGCTCCCATCTACGACCGTCAGGGACAGTTGACCGGAACGGTCGTCGTTTTCCGCGACGTGAGCGCGGCCCGAGCGATGTCGCTGGAGATCGCGCATTCGGCCGAGCACGATTTTCTGACCGGTTTGCCCAATCGCGTGCGCCTCAATGACCGGGTCTCTCAGGCGATCACGATGGCCCAGCGTCACGGCAAACAGCTCGCGGTGTTGTTTTTGGATTTGGACGGCTTCAAGCACATCAATGATTCTCTCGGGCATCCCGTCGGCGACAAGCTTCTTCAATCCATCGCCAAGCGCCTCATCGATTGTGGCCGCGCCTCGGACACCGTCAGCCGGCAGGGGGGCGACGAATTCGTGGTGCTGCTTTCGGAATTGCAACAACCGGAGGATGCTGCCATTGCGGCGCGCAGAATGCTGCAGGCGGTGGCCGAGGCGCACGCCGTCGACGAACACGAAATTCACGTTACCACGAGCATTGGCGTGAGCATCTATCCCGAGGACGGCACGGATGCGGAGACGCTCGTCAAGAACGCGGACACGGCCATGTACCAGGCCAAGGAAAATGGCCGTCAGAACTATCAGTATTTCACGCCGGCGATGAACGAGCGGGCGGTGGAGCGGCAATCCATCGAGGAGAGTCTGCGCCGTGCCTTGGAACGGCGCCAATTCGCGTTGCATTACCAGCCGAAGATCAACTTCAAGACGGGAGCGATCACCGGCGCGGAGGCGTTGCTACGCTGGACGCATCCCACCCGAGGATCGGTCTCTCCCATGCAGTTCATTCCCGTCGCAGAAGCGTGCGGTCTGATTCGGCCCATCGGTAGCTGGGTCCTTCGTCAAGCATGCGAGCAGGCCCGCGCCTGGGTGGACGCCGGCCTCCCCGTGGCCACCATGGCCGTCAATGTCTCGGCGATGGAGTTTCGCGACGAGGGCTTCCTGGAAGGATTGTTCGCCGTCCTCAGCGACACCGGTCTCGATCCGACATCGCTCGAACTGGAGCTGACCGAGAGCGTTCTCATGAAGCATCCCGAGTCTTCTGCAGCCATTCTCCAAAAGCTGAGGGCGAGAGGAGTGCAGGTGGCGCTCGATGACTTCGGCACGGGTTATTCCAGCCTGAGTTATCTTCGGAAGTTTCCCATCGATGCCCTGAAGATCGACCAGTCCTTCGTCAGTCAGATCACCGCCGCAGCAGACGATACGAGCATCGTGACGGCGGTGATCAGCATGGCCCAGAATCTCAAGCTACGGGTCGTCGCGGAAGGCGTGGAAACCATCGAACAGAAGGATTTTCTTCAGACTCACCAATGTGACGAAGCGCAAGGGTACTACTTCAGCCGCCCGGTCCCGCCCGACCAATTCGCGACCTTGCTCAGAACCGGCATACGAACGCCGTCCGCCGGGCGTCACTGAGGACCGTTGCGGGCCTCTCCCTTGCGCTCGGCCGCGCCCGCCAGTCGGGTCCCCTTCGCGTCGAGCACCTCTCGAACTTTGCGAGCGAGCATCTCCGGCGTGATCGGCTTCTGAAGGAATTCGAACGTCGGGTCGAGAGGACCGTGGAGCATCACCGCATCGTCGGCGTAGCCAGACATGAAGAGCACTTTCATGCTGGGTCGGACCGCGAGAAGTCGCTTGGCGAGCTCGCGCCCATTCATCCTTGGCATGACCATGTCGGTCAAGAGAAGGTGGATCTTCGTAGCCTGTTGCTCGCACAGTAGGAACGCGTCACCTCCGCTCTGCGCTTCGAGCACTTCGTATCCGTACTTGCGCAGGATGTTGCACGCCAGACCGCGAACCCCCGCATCGTCCTCGACGAGGAGGATGGTTTCGGAGCCGCGGGCGGGGCGCCGATCGGAAGTGGCCAATGAGGTGAGGGGCACCGCCGTTTGGTCGGACGCGGGAAAGCAAATTCGAAACGTCGTTCCCTTGCCGGGGTGGCTATCCGCCGCAATGGTCCCGCCACTCTGATTGACGATCCCGAAAACCGTCGCCAATCCGAGCCCCGTGCCTTTGCCGATCTCCTTGGTCGTAAAGAAGGGTTCGAACATACGAGCCAGCGTTGCGGGGGCCATACCAGTGCCGGTATCGCTCACCGTCAGGAGGACATGGGGCCCAGCCTCCACGCCAACGTGGCTCGCAGCGTAGGCTGCGTCGAACACGATCTCCGACGTCGCGACGGTGAGCTTGCCGCCTTTCGGCATGGCGTCGCGAGCGTTGACGACCAGGTTCATGATCACTTGTTCCATCTGTCCCGGATCGACCACGATTTTGGCGGGCAGAGGAGCGCACATGGCGACGAGCTCGACGTCCTCCCCGATGAGTCGCCTCAGCATTCTCTCCATGCCGCGGACGATTTCGGAAAGGTCGATGATTTTCGGCTGCAGAACTTGCTGGCGGCTGAAGGCGAGCATCTGATGCGTCAAATCGACCGCCCGCAGGCCTGCTGACTTGATCTCGCCCAGGTCGGCGCGCAGGGGGTCACCTTCCTTCAAGTCTGCGGTGAGCAGCTCGCTGTAGCCGAGAATGACCGACAAGAGATTGTTGAGGTCGTGGGCAATCCCGGCCGCCAATCCGCCGATCGCCTCGAGCTTGCTGGCTTGCCGGACCTGTCCTTCGAGCGTTCTTCGTTCGGTAATATCCTCGAGGACGGCGATGAAATGCTGGGCTTGACCAGCGGAATCGCGATGAACGGAAATGTTGATCCTTGCCCACAAGGCGCTGCCGTCCCCCCGCCGGTATTGCTTTTCATCGACGACGTGGTGGCTCACGGTTGCGGTCAACGTGCGACGGAACGACTCGGTGTCCTCGGCCGCGTCCTCCGGCTGCGTGAGTTCTTGAGCGCGGCTGCTCTGCAGCTCCTCGCGCGAGTACCCCAGCAGAGCGCAAATGCGCTGGTTGACACGCAACCACTGTCCGTCCAGTCCAACGTGGACAATCCCGACCGGTGCCTCCTCGAATGTCTCTCGGTAGAGACGCTCGCTCTCGGCGAGGTCGGCCGCGCGAGACATCGCTTCGCCTTCGAGCAGCTGACCATATCGGTCGTGATAGTCAGCGTATTCCTTGAGGCGCAACAGGTTCTTCACACGCGCACATAGTTCGGCGCGGTCGATGGGTTTGCTGAGAAAGTCCTCCGCTCCGGCGTTCAGGCCGAGCATCGTGGCGCTGCGCTCGTTCAGGGAGGTGACCATGATGACGGGAATGTTCTTCGTAGCGACGTTGCTCTTGAGCTGGGCCACGACCTGAAAGCCGTCCATGCCTGGCATCCGGACATCGAGCAGGATGAGGTCGGGTGGCCTCCGCGCCACGATCGCGACCGCCTCTTCGCCGCTGACAGCGGTCAGAAGGTCATAGCCTTCCGGCGCGAGCATGAGTTCGAGCAGCTTTCTTTCCAGCTGTTCGTCGTCCACGACCAGAATTCGCGCTCGGCGGGCGGCGACCGGGGTGTTCGAATTCACGTTGCGGCCGTCCGAGACGCGAGCGTGGCCAGAAATTCCTGGTAGTTGATGGGCTTGGCGATGTAGCCGTCGCACCCCGCGGCACGAATGCGTTCTTCGTCGCCTTTCATCGCTAGGGCCGTCAGAGCAATGACCGGAATCGCGCGCGTCGACTCGTCCTCCTTGAGTAGTCGGGTGGCTTCGAGACCGTCCATGCCCGGAAGTTGGATATCCATCAAAATGAGGTCGGGTCGCTCGCCACGTGCCAAGGTGAGTCCAGCCTCCGCATCGCTGGCGCTGAGCACGCTATGGCCAGCCGATTCGATGAGGAAGACCGCCAGCTTCATGTTGGCGGCGTTGTCCTCGACGATGAGAATTTTTGCCATGCTATGCCCGCAGCGTGCGGCCCCCGATGGCTCGCCGGACTTCGGCGGCGAAACGGTCGCGGTCGAACCCGCCGTCTGCCATCGTCATCGCCGCGGGGCGATTCAGCCTCAACCGGTCCGCGGGGCTGATCGATTTGGCGCTGACCACCAAGATGGGAATGCCGGTGGTGCGAGCATTCCTGTTGAGCGCCTCCACCACGTCGAAGCCGTTCACGTCCGACATCATCAAATCGAGCACAATCAAATCAGGCAGCTCTTTCCGCGCGATGTCGATCGCCTCGCGGCCACCGTAGGCGCGCAATACCGTAGTGGCCATATCGAGAAGGCGGATGGAGATAAGCTCGACCGCCTTGGGATCATCATCCACCACGAGGACCTTGAGTGTGTGGCCCGGCGCGATGGGGAACAAACCAAGCTCGACGAGCGCCTCCGACAAATCCTGCCGGCTGAGGGGTTTTTGCATGACGGCTGCGGCGCCGAGAGCAACGCCCTTATTGCGATCGGCTACGATGGAGATGATGACGACGGGGATGTGCGTGAGCGCCGGTAGCTGCTTGATGCGCCTCAGAAACTCCCAGCCGTCCATGTTGGGGAGCATGATGTCCAGCGTGATGAGCGACAGAGGCTGCTGACCGGCGAGGATCAAAGCGTCTTCGGCGGAGACGGCGTGGAGAACCTTGAATCCCTGGGTCTCGAGTTGCACCCGGACGAGTTCCGCCGATTTGAGATCGTCTTCCACCACCAGCGCGGTAGGCGGTCCCGCCAGCGCCTCGAGCCGCGGCGCGGCCGGGCCCTTGACCTGCAGGGGTACATCTTGCTTCGGACGAAGTGGCAGCCAGACCGTGAAGCGCGAGCCCTCCCCCACCTTGCTCTCGACGGCCACCAGGCCCCCGTGCAACTCGGCGAGGAGTTTGACCATCGCCAGACCGAGTCCCGAACCTTCGAATTTTCGCGCCAAGCCGCTGTCGATCTGGCTGAAGGGCTTGAATAGCTGCGGGAGATTTTCGGGCGAGATGCCGATGCCAGTGTCGGCCACGCAGAGCTCGAGAAACTCCGGGAATTCGTTCTTGGCCAGCGGAAAAGTGCGGCCGGCCCAAGCATCGGACAGGTGGCCGACCGCGGCGTGCGGAACGCGGCGGGCGCGGAGGATGACCTCGCCGCCCTCGCTGGTGAATTTGACCGCGTTGGAGAGGAGATTGTAAACGATCTGCTTGACCTTGCGCACGTCGACGCGCGTCGAGCCAAGGTCTTCGGCGGCATCCATGGTCAGGTGGATATTGCGAGTCGCGGCCTTCTCCCTGATGATGGACAAGCTGTTGACGAACAGCGAAGACACCTCCACGGTCTCGAGGTCGAGCATCATCTTGCCGGCCTCCACCTTGGACAGGTCGAGGATGTCGTTGATCAACGCGAGCAGATGCTTGCCGCTGCCGAAGATATCGCCGATGAACCCTCGCTGTTGGTCGGTCAGCTGACCCAAGAGGCCGTCTCGGAGCACCTCGGAGAAACCGATGATGGCATTGAGCGGCGTTCTTAGCTCATGTGACATGTTGGCGAGAAATTCGGACTTCATTCGGCTGGCGTCTTCCAGCTCGGCATTCTTCTGTCGCAAGGTTTGTTCGAAGCGCTTCAGCTCCGTCATGTCGCGCGCCGCCGCGAACACGCCTATCAGCCGGCGGTCACGGTCGTGAAAAGTCGTCGCGTTGTACGACACGACGGTGAGCTCGCCATCCCTGGCGCGCGCGGTGAGCTCGTAGTTGGTGACCTTGCCTTCGTTCAGTACGCGGTTGATGCCCGCCTCGGCCCGGCCCGGATCGGTGAAGTAGTTCTTGAAGGGCGCGCCGATGAGCTCGTCGCGCGTGCATCCCGTCAGGGCCTCCGTCTGCTTGTTGATGTCGGTGATGATGCCCCGCGGATCGGTCGTCATGAGGGCGTCGATATTCGATTCGATCAACGACCGGGTGTAAAAGTGCTGGTCGCGCAGCCGCTGGTCGAGCTTCGTGCGCTCCTCTTCGACCTGTTGGCGCGCGGTGTTGTCGGTGCCAATCAACAGATAGCCGATGATGGTGTCGTGCGCGTCGCGCAGCGCGGTGACCGACACCACCGCGGGAAAACGGCTTCCATCCTTGCGGATGTAGGTCAGCTCGTAGATGTCCTCGATCCCGCGCGATGCCTTGAAAACCAACGCTTCGAATCCCGGCGCGATGGGGGTGGAAAACTCGAGGCTGAGCGCGGTGGAGCGCGCCACCACTTCCTGGGGATCGGAAATGTGGGCCGGCGTTATTCTGTTCATCACGTCGGCGGCCGTGTAACCCAGCATTCGCTCGGCGCCGACGTTGAAGATTTGAATGACGCCCTTGGCGTCGGTGGCGATACTGGAGAAGTTGGCGCTGTTGAAAATCGCGCTCTGCAGCGCCCCTGCTTTGAGCAGCGCCTCTTCCGCTTGCTTGCGCGCGGTGTTGTCGGTGCCAATCAGTAGATAGCCGATGATGACGCCCTCGGCGTCGCGCAACGCGGTGACGGACACGACCGCCGGAAAACGGCTCCTGTCCTTGCGGATATGGGTCAGCTCGTAAATGTCTTCGATCCCGCGCGAAGCCTTGAACACGAGGGCTTCGAAGCCAGGCGTAATCGGCGTCCCGAGCTCGACGCTCAGCGTTTCGGCGCGCGCGATGAGCTCTTGCGGATCGGAGATGTCGGCCGGCGTAATCTTGTTCATCACTTCGGCCGCCGTGTAGCCCAGCATCCGTTCGGCGCCGACGTTGAATATCTGAATGACGCCCTTGGCGTCGGTGGCGATGCTCGAGAAGTTGGCGCTGTTGAAGATCGCGCTCTGCAACGCCCCGGCTTTCAGCAGCGCCTCTTCCGCCTGCTGGCGCGCGGTGTTGTCGGTGCCAATCAGCAGATAACCGATGATCGCGTCCTGCGCGTCGCGCAGTGCCGTCACGGACACGACCGCCCCGAACCGGCTGCCATCCTTGCGGAAGTAGGTCAGCTCGTAGATGTCCTCGATGCCGCGCGAAGCCTTGAACACCAATGCCTCGAAGCCGGGCGTGATCGGGGTTCCGAGCTCGATGCTGAGCGCTTTTGCCCGGGCGACGACTTCCTGAGGGTCGGAAATATCGGCCGGCGTGATTTTGTTCATCACGTCAG
>DATHES010000059.1:0-30271 GCA_035318465.1 Polyangiaceae bacterium | reverse complement strand
AGTTCTCCAAGCCTGACAAGCGCCGCTACTACCTGTCGGCTGTTGGCTCTGCCACCGATCGGCCGCCATTCTCGATGTCTGCCACCGACTGAAGCTCCTCGACGACGATACCCATCGCAGTGGCAAGGAGACCCTTGATCGAGTTGTGGCCATGCTCGTCAAGTTGGCCAAGGTCCTCCAGGATGGGTGAAATCGGGAGCGGGACCGGGAGCGGGCCGGATTCAGAGGCGGGCCCTAGATCCCTATTCTCATGGCGGCCCCGGTGACGGCGCTGGCGCCCTGGTGGTCTCTCTCATCGGGATGTGACGAATGCTGAGTTCGCCCCCTCCCCGCCGGAGCAAGTCAGAGCAAGTCCGGAACGGGGCCCGCAGCAAGTCCGGAACGGGTCCTCACCCGAATCGCGACACTCATGGCGGGGCATCGAGGCGTAGCTGACCGAGGCGGTCCGCGGGCAGATGTCCCGCTGCCGAGAGCCATCGCAGCGTGTCGCTCAGCGTCACCCGCGGATCGCGGAAGGTGAAAAGGTTATCGGCCGGTGTTGCTTCGACCGGCACCCACTGGGTCATGAAGCGCATGGCTTCGTGCGACAGGGGAAACTGGAAGTCCCAGACGTGCTTGACGACGTCGGCGACGACGCCGGAGGCGCGCAGGATTGCTCCCGGTATCGGAAAGCGGCGCAGCTTACGGCCGGTGATCTCCTCCAACAAATCGACGAGCCGCGCCCACGGGAGAAAGTGTCCTCCCAGCATGTGACGGCCGGCACCAGTGGGCGCCTCCAGCAAGCGCATGTGCGCGGCGGCGACGTCGCGCACGTCCACCATCTGCAGCCCGGTGTCGGTGACGATGGGGGCATCACGAAAAAAAGCCAGTACACCGCGGTTGGCCTCGCTGAGGCCCGGATCGTCGGGGCCTAGCACTGCCGCCGGGTAGGTGGTCCGAATCGGCGAGCCGGTGGCTTGCAAGGAGCGAACGAACAGCTCGCATTCGACCTTGGAGCGCATGTAAGCACTGCCGGTGGCGTCGCCGAGTGTCTCGGTCGTGATCGACGGCTGACCGGCCTGGCACAGGGCCACGACGCTGGAGACGTAGAGCATCCGCTCGATCCCGGCGGCGGCGGCGCTCCCGACGACGATCTCGATGCCGCGACGGTTTTCGTGAAGAACGCGTGCGGCGTGCTTGCGCTCGAGGGCGACCAAGGCGGCCGCATGGATGACGGCGTGCCGCCCGCGCACGGCCCGGGAGACGGCTTGTTCGTCGGTCATGTCTCCGGCAACGATTTCGAAGCGGCGCGCGAGGTCAGCGCCGAAGATGCGCGTCACCTTGTCGGGGCTGCGAACCAAGAGCGCCGTTTCGTGCCCGTTCTGGAGCAGCGCACGGGCCAGGTGCGAGCCGAGGAACCCAGTACCTCCCGTGAGAAGGACGCGCAGAGGGACACCTCAAAAGCGAAGCGGCAGCTTGGCGTAGCCGCGCACGTTGCTGGAGTGGACACGTTCGGCGTGGTCGATATCGATTTCGTAGCGAGGAAAACGGCGCAAAAGCTCCTCGATCGCTATCTTCGACTCGAGGCGCGCCAGGGTGGCTCCCAAGCAAATGTGCCGAGAATGCCCGAAGCCGAGGTGCCGCTCGACGTGACGATGGATGTCGAACTGCTCGGGACGGTCGGGGAATTCGCGCTCGTCGCGCCCCGTGGAGCCCGTCAAAAGCAGCACGCGCGCCCCTTGGGGAACTGTCTGCCCGTACCATTGCACGTCCTTCATCGTGACCCGTCCCTGGTAGTGCGAAGGAGGATCATAACGCAAAAGCTCTTCCACCGCGCCCGGAAGGAGGGAGGCATTTTGAGCGAGCTCAGCGCGTTGGTCGGCATGCTTCCACAGCCAGTAAATGCCGTTGCCGAGGAGCTTGGTGACGGTCTCGTTGCCAGCGACGGCGAGCAAGATGCAAAAACCGAGAATCTCTTCCTCGGAGAGCGTGCTCGAGCCGCCAGCCGGGTCGGGCACCTCGGCCTGCACGAGCGCGGTCATCATGTCCTCGGTGGGGTGCTTCTTGCGCTCCTCCACGCATTTGCCGAAATAGCCGAGAAGCTCCATGGCGGCCTCCATCGAGTCGGCGGTGTGCTCCACGCTGCCCTCCTCGCGGTGCATGATGCGGTTGGAGATGAGGCGCACCATCTCCCGGTCTTCCCGCGGGATGCCGAGCAGCGTGCTGATGACGTTCATCGGCAGCTTGCCGGTAAAGTCGTTGATGGCGTCCATCCCCTCCGTGCCGACGAAGGGCGTGAGAAACTCGGCCGCGAGCTCGCGGATGATGCCGTGAAGCTCCTGGATGCGGCGAGGGGTGAAGGCTTTGCTGACCAAATTCCGCAGCCGCTGGTGCCCGGGTGGATCCATCCACAGCATGAGGGGAAACCCTTGCGGCTGATCCTCCAAGGTCGTGCCTTGGGCGGAGCTGTAGGTCTCGAAATCCATGGTCGCATCCCACACGTCGGCGAAGCGCGAGAGCACCCAGAAGTTCATTTTCTCGTTGTGATAGAGCGGCGCCTCGTCGCGCATGCGGCGATAGAGCGGGTAGGGGTCGGCGTCGATGACGTAGTCCGATGGATCGTAGTGAATCGCTGACATTCTCTCTCTCCTCGAGCCGGTACGAATGAAATGGACGCTGGTGGCCGCCGTCGCGCCGTCAAGCGCGCCCGATCTGCTCCAGGTGCCGTGCGGTGCGTTCGATGCCGTCGGCGATGGATACGGCTGGCACGTAGCCGAGATCGCGGCGGGCGCGGCCGATGCTGAAGTAGTGGTGCGTGCACATGTAGCGAATGGCGAAGCGGCTCAAGCCATTCTCGGAATTCAGCGTGCCGCCGCGCAGCGTATCGGCCGCTTCGTAGGCAGCGGCGACGGCATAGGCCACGGGGAAAGGGACGCGGCCGCGGATGGGAGGCAGGCGCAGGCGCGCCAGGATCTGACTGACGAAGTCCCAGAAGCCCATCGGCTCGCCGTTGGTGATGAAATAGGCGTTTCCTCCCACGGGGGAGCCGGGCCGGAGCTTCTCGTCCGCGAGCAAGAGCGCATCGGAGACGTTGCTGGCGTAAGTGAAGTCGCTCAGCTTGCGCCCCAGGCCCACGGCGTATTTGAGACGCCCTTTCTGCGCCCGCTCCAAAATGGCGGGAAGGAAGCGCTCGTCGCCGGGACCGAAGACGACGTGGGGGCGGATGGCGCAGGTGAGCAGGTCGCCCGTGCCGCTGGCCTTCAGGATCTCTTTTTCCGCTGCGATCTTGCTGTCGGCGTAGGGCGCCTGGGAGACGCGCGAGTAGGGGAGGCTCTCGTCGCCGTTTTCGATGTCGCGCCCCTCGTAGACGGCGCTGGCCGAGCTCACGTAGACGAGGCGCTGCACTCCGTATTTTTGGCAACCGGCAAGGACGTTGCGCGCTCCGTCGAAGTTCACGGCCCACACGTCTTCCTCGCGGTTGCGCCGGGTGTGGACGATGGAGGCATTGTGGAAGACGACGTCCTGCCCGGCGCAGATGGCCCGCGTCCCCTCGGGATCGCGGAGATCGACGCGCAAGAAACGGACGTCGGGTCGCGCCGGTTTTTCGGCGAAATCGACCACCGTGACGTCGTCGCCGCGGGCCACCAGCGCGTCGACCAGCAGGCGACCGATGAAACCGCAGCCGCCCGTCACCAAGCTCTTGATGGCCGTCATGATCGCCTCCGCGCGCGCGGCAGGGGGCGCGCCGCTCCCTTGCTGGTGCGCGAGGCCGAGTCCCTCATGCTCTTTCGCTTCTCGAGCCGCGCCAGAGCCTTCTTCACCAAGCTCGGCACGAAGAAGGCGCGAATGGTGTGCGCTTGGATGCGGGTCACGACCTCGCTGGGAGACGCCTTCATTCCGCGCTTTACCCAGTGAGCGAGTCGCACCTGGTGCATGCCAATCATGATCTGTGCGAGAAGCTCGGGGTCCTCGTCCACCAGCATGCCTTCCTCGACGCCGCGTGCCAAAAGAGCGGTCATGAGTCCCTTGCCGCGCTCCCACGCTTCGAGCTGCTCGTTGCTGCGCAGGCCGGTACCGAGTGCCCATGCCGAGCCATCGAGCAGATGCAGACGTAAGTAGTCGGGGTGGCTGAGGAGATAGCCGAGATAAGCCTCGAGCCCGACCAAGAGATGGTCGAGGAGGTTCGAGGCGCCGGCCCGTCCCATCTCCGTCAGTGTTGCCTGGAAGAGCGCGCCGAGGTGACGTTCGTGGATGGCGCGCCAGATCTCGAACTTTCCCGGAAAGACTTCGTAGAGCGTACCGAGAGAGATGCTCGCTTCCTTGGCAACCTGCTGGACCTTGGTGGCCTCGTACCCTTCGCGGGCGAAGACGATGGTGGCCGCCTCGAGGATGAGCTCCGTGTACATGGCGGCTCGCGCGTCCCGCAGCCGTTTGGGCCGGGTTTCGGCGGTTGACAGCATGCCGAGTAATATGCGATATATTTTTTAGAACCGCAAGTACCCGCGACAAAACAAGAGGAGTCAGCACCGATCATGAACGCCGAACGCTACGATTACATCGTCGTCGGCGGAGGCTCGGCCGGGTGCATCGCGGCGGCGGAGCTCTCGCGAGACCCCTTGCTCTCGGTGCTGCTATTGGAAGCCGGCGATCGGGCCGAAGCCCACCCCGAGACGCTGCGCGCCGACGGTTACAAAGACGCGTTCGCCAACGACGCGCTCATCTGGGAACGGTTCAGCGTCGAGCAGCCCGAGTGCGGCCGGCAGCGCCTCTTCATGGGGAGCGGCACCGGACTCGGCGGCAGTGGTTCGGTGAACGGCATGGTCTACATCCGCGGCGCCCGCGAGGACTACGCCGAGTGGCCGAGCGGTTGGCATTGGGACGAGGTGGTGCGCGATTTCGAAGCCATCGAAGCGGTGCTTCGCCCGCATCAGCGCCCGCCCACCGCGTTCACCGAAGCTTGCATCGCCGCGGCGAGCGAGGCGGGATTTGCACCCACCTCCAACATGAACGACGGCGACTTGAGCCGCGTCCTCGGTTACGAATGGATGAACTACGAGAACGGCGATCGCCGCAGCTCCTACGTTGCGTTCTTGCGCGATGCGCAGATGCGCCCGAATCTCACCGTGCTCTCCGGCGCCCGCGGCCGGCGCGTGCACTTCGATGCCGACGGCGTGGCGCGCTCGGTGGAGTTCGAACACGGCAAGCAAGTCCGCGTCGCGAACATCGAGCGCGAGGTCGTCCTGTGCGCGGGTGCGCTGGAGACGCCCAAGCTTCTCATGCTGTCGGGGGTGGGACCGCGCGAGGAGCTGGAACGGCACGGGATCGACGTCGTTCGTGACGCTCCGGGCGTGGGCGCCAATTTGCACGATCACCCCAACGTCACCCTCTTTTTCCTGGGCCAACGCGACGTCGATTGTTTTTATCCGCAGCTCTACGGTTTCGATCGCGTCAATCTCGATCTGCCGCTCGCGCCGCGACAGTCCGACACTTGTTACGTCTTTTACCCGGCGCGCTCGTCGCTACGCGAAGCGGCGATGAGGATCTTGCCCACCCGGCTGCCGGCGTTTCTCTACCGGCTGCGCGTGCTGCGCTGGCTCGTGCGCACCTTGCTCGGCATCGTGCTCGCTTTGCCGCCCCTTCCGGCTCTCATCCGGCGCATCTGGGGCATCGTCGTCATTCTCGGCAAACCCTTGAGTCGCGGACGCTTGCGGCTGAGATCGGCGGATCCGCGCGCGCAGGCCGAGCTGGACCCCGCCTATTTCCGACACCCCGCCGACATGGAGACCATGCTCTGCGCCGCGCAACGGGCGCGCGAGCTCGCCGCCGCGCCGAGTCTTTCGCGCTGGGGAAGCAAGGAGCTCGTCCCCGGTCGCCGCCGCAAGACGCGTCCGCAATTGCAGCGCTGGATCGAGCAAAACGCCATGACGACGTACCACTTCGCCGGCACCTGTCGCATGGGGGACGACGCGGACGCGGTGGTGACGCCCGATCTGCGGGTACGCGGGGTGAGGGGCGTGCGCGTCGCCGACGCATCGGTGGTGCCGTTCACGCCGGTCTCGGCCATGAATGCGCCGAGTATGCTCATCGGCTATCGCGTCGCCAAGGCGATCCGCGCGTCGCTACGTGAAGGCGCGGGGAAGATGTCGTCCGGCGGTGACCGCGGGAGTAACGCCGCATGATCCATCGCCACAAGTCGAGGAGGAATCGATGATCACCGAAGCAGCGACCCAAGCAACACCGACGAGCCCGCGCTTCTCGCGGACGCCGCCGACGATGTCCGGCGGTCTGCCGTTGCTCGGGCATGCCATCGCCTTCGGCCGCGACGCGATGGGTCTTCTGCGCCGCGCGCGTGAAGAATGCGGTGACGTCGCCGGTTTCAAGCTGGCGCACAAGCAGATGTACCTGCTGACCGGAACTGCCGCCAACGAGGCCTTCTTCCGCGCGCCCGACGAGCAGCTGAGCCCGCAAGAGGCGTACAAGATGATGACGCCGGTCTTCGGCAAAGACGTCGCCTACGATGCCAAACCGGCTGCGAAGATGGGGGAGCAGCTGGGGATGCTCCTGCCCGCGCTGCAGGACCGGCGCATGCGCACTTACGGCGAAATCGTCGGACGCGAGGTCGACCTCAGCATCGAGGAGCTGGGGGACGAAGGGTGCGTCGACTTCGTAGCTTATTGCGCCAAGCTCACCAACTTCACCTCTGCGCATTGCCTGCTCGGCCCCGAGTTTCGCAACGACCTCACCTCCGAGTTCGCGGCGGTGTACTACGACCTGGAGAAGGGCATTCATCCGATCGGGTACCTCAATCCGTACTTACCGATCCCCGCCTTTCGGCGCCGCGATCGAGCGCGTATTCGCTTGCAGGAAATGATCGGCGGCATCGTGGAGCAGCGCAAGAAGAGCGGCCGCACGGGCGAAGACTTTCTGCAGACGCTGATGGACGCGAAATACAAGAGCGGCGCGCCCCTCAACGACCACGAGATCACGGGGATGCTTTTGGCGGCGATGTTCGCCGGTCACCACACGAGCTCCGTGACCGCGGCGTGGACCATGATCGAGCTCCTGCGCCATCCGTACTATTTGCGGCGCGTCCTGGCCCAGCTCGAGACAGTGTACGCGAACACCGAGGACGTGAGCTTCCAGTCGCTGCGTGAGATCACGCTGACGGAGTGGGCCGTCAAGGAGGCCCTGCGCCTTCACCCGCCGCTCTTCATGTTGATGCGCGGCGTGATGCAGGACTTCGACTACGGCGGCTACGTCTTTCCCCGAGGGACGTTCCTCGTGGTCTCGCCCATGGTCTCCCATCAGATCCCGGAGATTTTCAAGAAGCCGGCGCTCTTCGACCCCGACCGGTTCGGCCCCGAGCGGCACGAGGACCAGAACAAGTTCAACTACATCTCCTTCGGCGGCGGGCGCCACAAGTGCATGGGCAATGCCTTCGCCATTCTCCAGGTCAAGACCATTCTCGCCAAGCTCCTCCTGCGTTACGAACTCTGGCTCGGGGACGATCCCATCGCCGGCGACTTCACTGGCGTGGTGGCGGCCCCCAAGGCGCCGTTTCGGATCCACTACTGCCGCCGGCAGAGGGCCGTCGGGTGACCGTCCACGCCGTGGACCACGGCGCTGTGAATTCGGAGAGCCGCGGGCTCGACCGGTGGCGGTCGTCTCATCCCGGCAAGCGCGTGACGGAGCGCTACTGGCTCTTTTACACGCTCGTGTGGGGAGCCGTCGTCGCGGTCGTGATGTTGAGCGGCGCGGGCGACCATTGGGGCGATCTCGAGCTCATCACCATGGCCGTCGTGCTCGCGGCGGGAGCCCTGGTCGGTCCCATCGTGCTGCGTCCGGCGTCGGAGCGAAGGGCCCCCATTTACCGCAGCGCCGCCTTCAAGCTCGGCGCTTCCGTCACCGGTTTCGCCTTCCTGCTCAACTATAGCCAGACGCCGTTTTTCTACGACGTCTTGCACATGCACTACGGCTTTCGCACGTACGTCACCATCCGCAATAACCCGGTCGCGCTCTACATTCTCACCATTCCCTATTTCGCCACCTACTGCGCGCTCTGCCTCCTCGCCTATCGCTGGGTGAAGAGCACGCTCCGGGCGGCGCCTCTCTTCGTCCGCTACGCCGGTGTCGCGCTGACGCCGTTCGGCGTCGCTTTCCTGGAGACTGCCTTGAACGCCAACCCGTTCACGCGTCGTCTCTTCTGTTACGACGACATGCGGCTCGTCCTCTGGTTCGGCACCTTCGCCTATGGCACCGCCTTCTGCCTGGCGCTGCCGGTGTGGCTCTACGTCGACGAGCGTCCCCATGTCGACGTCCATTGGTTCAGCGTGCTCGTCGCCGTGGCGGCGGCGATGTACGTCGATTCGATCTTGCTCGACCTCTATCGCTATCACCTGGCTCCCCACGTCACCACGGTGATGGAAGGAGCGGTGGGGCTGCGCGATTACGGAGGAAGCTGTCTCGTGCCACCCGCACCCTAGACGCTGCTGTCAGGTTGGAGGAAACGGTTCATGCGCGTCGTCATCGATTGGGATCTCTGTCAGGGTCATGCCAACTGCATGGGCGAGGCACCGGAGGTCTTCGAGGTCGGCGACGACGGAGAGCTCAAGCTTCTGCAAGAGCACCCGCCGGAGTCGATTCGCTCCAAAATCGAGCTGGCGATGCGCTACTGCCCCACCGGCGCGATCACCCTCCACGAAGGCGACTGATCTTTCTCGCCCCCCGGAAGAACCATGCAAGAGCTGCTCTTACCCGTCACGCCGGCCACCCTCCTCGGTGCAGTGAAGATGGTCCTCGGATTCGTCGCCGCGCTGTGGCTGGGCGCCAGGTTTTTGCCGGGGCTCGAGCGCAAGGGCTATCAGCAATCCGACGGCACGCACAAGAACTACAAACTCAGTGGAATGACCCTTTACTTCATGACGCACATCGCGCTCGGCGTGGCGACCTTCGGCTTCGGCATCACGCTCACGCCGGTCATCACCCATTTTTGGTCGGTGTTCATCGTGGCCAACGTCTTGGCGGTGTCCCTCTCCGTCTTTCTCTTCGTGCGTGGTCGCCGCCGTCCCGGCCTCAAATACCCGCATCCCGCCGGAAACCCGTTGCCCATGTGGCTCCAGGATTTCTGGTTCGGTGCCGAGCAGAACCCCGACCTCCTCGGCGTCGACCTCAAGATGTTCCTTTACCAGCCCTCCCTCATCGGGGTCTATCTCATCGTCGTCTCCTTCGCCTACGCGCAGCACGATCGCTACGGAACCATCACCCCCCAGACGGCGTGCCTGGTGGCGTTCTGGTTTTGTTATCTCTTTACTCACTACGTCAAAGAGGAATTCATGCTGTCGACATGGGACGTCATCAGCGAGAACCTCGGCTTCATGCTGGGTTGGGGGGACCTCGTCTATGTCCCTTTCCTCTACAGTCTGCCGGGGTGGTGGCTCGTGAGCCAGACCGAGCCCTTCTCCACTTGGCAATGGGTGGGCCTCTCGCTCTTCTTTCTCTTCGCCTTGTGGGTCTTCCGCGAAGCCAATTGGCAAAAAGAGCGGTTCAAACAGGACCGCGACACGGAAATCTGGGGGCGGCGCGCGGAGACGGTGGGCGGGCGTCTCCTCGTGTCCGGTTGGTGGGGGGTGGCCCGCAAGATCAACTATGCCGGCGAGATCGCGGTGTACATCGCCTTCGCGCTGACCACCGGGACGCGATCGCTCTACCCTTATCTCTTGCCCCTGTCGCTCACGCTCTTGCTCGTTCAGCGAGCCTCGCGCGACGACAAGAAATGCGGCGCCAAGTACGGCGAGCTCTGGCAGAGGTACTGCGAGCGCGTGCGCTTTCGCATTTTTCCCTATCTTTACTGACGACGCCGGCCACGGCAGAAGACACGGAACGAGGAGCCATGCGCGTCTGGAACGTCGTTCTCTTGGCCGTCCTCGCCGGCACGGCCGTGCCCGTCGCTTTGCACCATCATTTCCACGGCGTCTTCAATCCTTACCAGATGGCGCTCGCGTTCTTCACCTGGCTCAACGCCATCATCGCCCTCTGGGAGATCTGCCTCTTTCTTCGCATCGACCTCATCGAGGAGCAGCATCGCCGGTTCCTCGTCGAGTACCGCGGGCGCGAGCTCGACCGGGCGCGCGACTTCTTCACCACCCCCGTGCCGATCGGTCGTCTCTTCTCCCCCACGCTGTGGGCCGAGCTCTGGTCGACGTACTCCATCTTCGACGACTCGTACGCCAATCGAAAATCGTTCGGTTTTTTCGTCGATATCGGCAACGGGTTCTCCACCCTGGTGCCGTCGTTCTTGTTTCTCTACGGCATGACCTTCGCGATCGTTCCGGCGCGGGTGCTCGGTATCGTGGGGCTGCTCCTCTTTTATCAGACCTGGTACGGGACCATCATCTACTTCTGGAGCTTCCTTCTCAACAAGCGTTACCGCGGCCACACGCCGCTCAACTTGGCGCTTTTCGTGGGAATGTCGAACGGCCTCTGGCTGACCTTCCCGCTCCTCGGCATTTACGCCGCGGTGGTCATGATAGAGAGCGACTCGTACGCGCTCTTCTTCAGATAGCCGGACTCACGAGGCGGCTTCACTCCGTTCGATCACCTTCCAGAGCAGGGCGGGCGAGAAGCGGCGCATGGCATAGAGCCACTTGGCCATGGGCATGGGATAAGAGATGTGCTGGCCGTCGTCGATGGCCGTCTCGATCGCAGCGAGCACGCGGCTCGGTGACGCCAGGAGCTTGCGCTGAACGGCGATCGGGAGTGACTTGGGGCCACCAGCTGACAGTGCTTGTTGGATGAGCGGAGTGTCGACCATGGGCGGACAGGCCAAATGAACGAGGACCCCGCGACCGGCCGTCTCGTGGATGAGCACCTCCAGATAGGCGTTGACCGCGGCCTTGCTGGCGCAATAGGCGCCGAGGCCGGGGGCGAGGGCGTGGCCGGCAACCGACCCAAAGCAGAGGAAGACGCCGCGCCCCCGTTCGAGCATGCGCGGCAGCGTGGCTTGAACGACGTTGACGGTGCCGTCGTAATTCACGCGCATGATTCGCTTCACCGCTTCGGCGCCCTGGTCGAGGAGCGCCGAGCCGGGCATGATGGCCGCCGCGTGAACGACGCGATCGATAGGACCGAGGTCGCGTTCGACCTCGTCTGCAACTTGCTGAACGCGCGCCTCGTCGGTGACGTCGCACACGAACGGGCGTGCGCCGCTGCAGCCCTTGACCGAAAGGGCCAGACTGTCGGCATTGACATCGAGGGCCGCCACCTTGGCCCCCGTGGCGGCGAGCCGTTCACAACTGAGGCGGCCGAGACCGCTGGCCGCGCCCGTGACCAGCGCGACGCGGGCAGGGGATTTCATGTCGAGGCTCGCTCCTTCCGCATGCGCCGCGCTCCCTCGGAGCTTGGCCGAATCCTGGGCGGCACCTTACACGAACTGAGCGCGAAATCGATCACGGAGGAAAAGCACCAGTTCTCCTTGACGGCCGGGGCATTGTGCCGCACGGGAGGTCTGCAGATGACCGGCGAACCCCCCGATTGGATCTACCTTTCCAAGGTCTCCCTCTCCTTTCCATGCGTCCTCGGCGTGCTCGACTGGGAGCGCCGCCAAGCGCAGACGTTGGAGCTCGAGCTCGCCATGAACCTCGACCTCGACCGCGCGGCGGCGGGCGATCTCGGGCGCTCGGTGGACTATTCGGCCATCCTCGATCAAGTGCAATTCATCGCGCAGCACGGCCGATGGCTCTTGCTCGAATCGATGGCAGCGGCCATGGCGCGGCTCGTTTTGGCCCCGCCGGCGGCGGGGGAACCGCGCGTGCAGGTGCGTGGCGTGCTCGTGCGGCTGCGTAAGCCCGACGTCCTGCGCGGTCGCGCCATTCCCGCCATCGAGATACGCCGCGACGACGCCTGGTACCGCACCGAGGAGCTCGCGATCGCCGAACTGGCGCCGGCGCGCATCGAGGTCCTCCAGGAGACCCGACAAACCGGCGCCTATCGGATTCACCTTCCACCGGGGGCGCGCTGGACCGTGCCCAGCAAGATGGCCGTGCAGGTCGTGGCCGGTCGTGTCGCGCTGCTCGACGACCCAGAGGGGCTCGCCGCCTCGACGGCAGCGAGCGACACACGTTCGATGCGAGCGGCGGACGCGCCGACCGCCGACGGACTGCTTCGTCCGCGGGCGGTGCTGGTCGGCGGCGACCGTGTGCTTTGCGCGCCCGAAGACGTGCCGGTGTGTCTTCTCGGCGTATGCCAACCCCCCCTGTCGAAAGCCCCTGGCAAGGAATCCGCGCGAGTCGCTCCGCGGTAATCGCGTTCATGGCGCGTTTGACGGAAAGGGGCCGGTGTGGTCCCCCTTGACGAACGTGCCGACGTGCGAGCCTGATGGGAGGGTGAAAAGCTCAAGCCTTCGGCGATGTCACGACGCGGCAAGGCCGTTGGCCCGCGCATTGACGGTGCTCGTGTTGGCGTGTGCCTCGGTTCTCTTGCCCCGCTTAGCCACAGCTGCGCCACCGGTCGTGGTTCGAATTCGCGTGGAGGGGGTCATTACACCCATCAAGGCTCGCTACGTGCACCAAGCACTCGAGCTGGCGCGCGAGCAAAATGCGGCGTTCCTCTTGATGTCCCTCGATACGCCGGGGGGGCTCGTCACCTCGATGCAATCGATCGTGAGTGACATCACCAATTCGCCGATCCCGGTCGTGGGGTTCGTCGAGCCTCCCACGGCACAGGCTACGTCGGCCGGCGCGTTTCTCTTGCTCTCCACCGATGTCGCGGCCATGGCCCCGGGGACGCAAGTCGGTGCCGCCCACCCGGTCGGAGCCGACAAGAATCTGGAAGGGGCGATGGCGGAGAAGGCGACCAACAGCCTGGTCTCCCTCGCGAAATCGCTCGCCGCGCGCCACGGTCGTCCGGAGTCGTATGCCGAATCGATCGTGCGCCAATCGACGAGCTTTACAGCCGAAGAAGCCAAAAAGGCCGGGGCGGTGGAGATCATCGTTCCCAACCAGACGGCACTGTTCGATGCGCTGGAGGGGTACGTCATCGACGCTCCCGATCGTAAGTTCGTTTTTTCCACGCGCGGCGCCGTCGTCATCGAGCGACCGATGTCCTGGAGCAACCGCCTGCTCGACATCATCGCCAACCCGACCTTGGCGTCCATCCTCCTGTCCCTCGGGGTGCTCGGTATCCTCTATGAGCTATCGTCCCCTGGCATCGGCCTGGCGGGCATCGTCGGCACCATCTGCCTCGTCCTCGCGCTGGTGGCCCTTTCGACGCTGCCGCTCAAGCTGGGCGGGTTCGTCCTTTTGCTGGCGGGATTCGTCGCCATCGCGGTGGAGGTGAAATCGCCGGCTCACGGTGCGCTCGCGCTGGGCGGCGTGGTTTCGCTGGTCCTCGGCGCCCTCGTCCTCGTCGATGAAGCCGGGTATTTCGGCGGCGTGCAGAAGCTCGAGTTCCGGATCTTCATTCCCTTCGTCCTCACCATCACCGCCGCGTTCTTGCTCTTTGCGCGGATCGCTTCCAAGGCGCTCATGGCTCCGGCGCAGACCGGACTCCACGCCTTGACGGGCACGCAGGGCGTCGCCAGGACCGGTATCTCCCCGGAAGGGGGTATGGTGTTCATCGCGGGCGCGCGCTGGCAGGCCATCGCGCAAGGTCTCATCGCGGCGGGAAGCCATGTGATCGTCGACGAGGTTTTGTCTCACCCGACGCGGCTGCGCGTCCGAGCCATCGAAAAAGGAGATCCGGCATGGAAGGACGATCAATCGTAGAGGGTTTGGAAGGCTTGCTCGTCGCGTTCGGCATGGTGGCAAGCTTTGTCCTCGTGCTCATCGCGAAGTCGGTACGTATCGTCAACGAGTACGAGCGGGGAGTCGTCTTTCGCCTGGGGCGGGTGGATCCGGGAAACGTCAAAGGTCCCGGCCTGCGCATTCTCGTCCCGTTCATCGACCGAATGTTCAAAGTCGACCTTCGCACGGTGACCATGGAAGTGCCCCCCCAGGAGGTCATCACCAAGGACAACGTGACCATCAAGGTCAACGCGGTCGTCTATTTCAACGTCATGAATCCGGTCGACGCCGTCATCCGCATCGCCAACCATCTCAGCGCGACGTCCCTCATCGCGCAAACCACGCTGCGCAACATCCTGGGCCAGCACGAGCTCGACGAAATCCTGGCGGAGCGCGAAAAGATCGGTCAGGCGCTGCAAAAGATCATCGACGAATCGACCGACGCCTGGGGCGTCAAGGTGACGACCGTGGAGATCAAAGACATCGAGCTGCCCGACAACATGCGGCGCGCGATGGCGCGACAGGCCGAGGCCGAGCGCGAGCGCCGAGCCAAAATCATCGCTGCCGAAGGCGAGTTCGAGGCGTCGCAAAAGCTGCACCAGGCCGCCCAGATCATCGAGCAAACGAAGACGGCCCTGCAGCTGCGCTATTTGCAGACCTTGGTCGAGATTGGCGCCGAGAATTCGACCACCGTCATCTTCCCCCTGCCGATGGACCTGCTGAACGCGTTTGCGCGCCGCTGAGAGGCGCTCAGCGGCAGCGGTAGGGAATCGTCGTCGCTTCCGGCAGCGATTTGCAATTCAGCAGGTTGCCGTTGCATCGCGTCAGGGTCATCGATCCGCAGCGGGGGTCGATGCCGGGGCCGTTGCGGCTAGGGTTGACGGCAACATATCCGACACCCGTGCAGTTGAGCAGCGCGCAGTCCGGTTCCAGGCCGTAACTGTTGGCGGGGTCCGCCTCTTCCGCGCCCGTGCAATCGTAGTCGAAGGAGACACCCTGCGGCTTACCTGCATCGGCATAGCCAGAGCCGGCATAGAGGGGAGGGTTGGGCCAGCCGCTGATGAAGGGTTTGACGTTCGGCAAATCGTCACGGCAGTCGCCACCCGTCGCAGACCATCCGGTTGGCGGCGGCGGACACGACAGCATCATCTCGGTGTACCTGCCGAAGCCGTCGCCGTCGGTGTCTCTGTAATAGGTGATCGGCTCGCTACAAACGGCGTCGGCGCTTCCCTCGGCAACGTCGGAATCGCTCCGACTGGATGCGTCGGACGCGTCTTTCACGTCTTTCGCGTCGGTGTTCGTGGGCACGTCGGCGGCGTCGCTCGGCTGACCTGCATCGACGTCGGTGCGAGGCGGCCCGTCGGACATGACGTCGCCGGAGCGCCCGTCTCCCGGGTTCGGGGTGCCGTTGTCGCTCGGCGCATCGTCGGACATACCGGGTCCGTCGATCTTGCCGTCGACGGCGGAGTCTCCGCCTCCGCGGCCGCTCGCACCTCCGGTGCCGCCCCCGCCCCCGCTGCCGCCTCCGCCACTCTTGCCGCCTGTGCCGCCGCTGCTGCCGCCGCGACCGCCGGTGGAGTTCTGGTCGCGGGAGGGCGTCATCGTATCGCCCGCGGCATCAGGGTCCATTGTCGGGTCAACGGTTCCAAACTCCGCGCCGCCGCAACCGGAGAGGGCCGGCGCGCTCGCCACCGCGATGATCATGCCAATTCGCAAGCAAGGACTGATTCGAAGCATCTCCCTTAAGAATACGCCGAGATGTCGAGCGGATCACGTGAACGGGGACTTTCCTCAGCGTGTGCGCATCGAGCTCATTTAAATCCCCCGGCTATTTCATGAGGTTCGCAGAGGGGTGTGAATGTAGGTGTCCCTCTCCTGTGGAATGCGCCCCTCCACGGGCCGCGCGGCGACTTCTCCGAGCGCACGCCGCGGGAACCGCGAAGGCTACTTGGTCCGTTGCGCGACGAGCTCACTTGCGTGCTGCACCCAGCCGTCACGGCGGATTCGTTCTGCCTGCGCCTTGATGCGGGGGGCGATCTCTTCGATGTCTCCCGGCGTCCACGCAGCAATCTGGGAGAACGTGCGCACGCCCATGCGCTTCAGTTCTCGCTCGAAACCTCGCCCGATGCCCCGAATTTGCTGCAGATCGTCATCCGGTTCTTCGCCCGGGCCGCGGAGCGACTCCATTTCTTTTTCGAGATCGCGGACTTTGGTCTCTTTCGCCAGCACTGCGAACTCGAGCTCTTTGATGCTGAATTCGCGGGCCGCGAGCTGGCTCTTGACCGACTCGAGCTCCGAGATGCGCGCATCGCGCTGCGTCAGAAGCGTTCGAATCTCGGCATCGCGCGCGGCCAGTGTTCGCTTGATCGCCTCGAGCTGCTCCTGAAGCTCGGCGATTTTCTCGGCTGCCTGCGAGGCGAGAAGACGCGGGACCGGCGGCACGTTGGAGGGGCGCGGCGGCGGCGTGCCAGTCTGATTGGGGCGCGGGGGCGCGAGCGGCGCCGCCGTGTTGAAGCGCGTCTGTGGCGGAGGAGGAGTGATATCCGAGCTGGGAGGCAACATCTGGCGGACCGCGCCGTCCGCCGAGTCCGCATCGATCTCGACCTCGACGACGGGCTCATCCTGCGCCTCCACCTCCGCCGCTTCCATCTCGCTCTCCGGCTCCTTGTTCATGGTCCTGTGGTCTTGCGTGACGAGACTGCCATACAACCGGGCGCACCGACAGGGCAGCCGCTGGGCACGCCAAGGGTGAGTAGAATATCACAGCCACGCGTAGCCTCCGGCGCCTTGCGGCCCACGCCATGGTAAGGCTTTTGCGGTATTGTTGTCCGAGCCGCGCGCTCGGATTCTTTCGAAACCCTCGCGGTGAGGGCCCTCGTCGACATGCGAATCGCAGCGCTGGATATCGGTTCGAATTCTTTTCACCTGATCGTCGCTCACGTGAGCGCGAACGGGCGAATCGACATCCTCGACCGGGCCAAGGAGCTCGTGCGCCTCGGAGAGGCACTGCGCAGCGGCGTCATCACCCCCCCTATTTTCGATCGGGGTCTCGACGCGCTGCGTGCTCTCAAGCGCATCGCCGATCGCCATCGCCCCGATGCCTTGCAAGCCGTGGCCACCAGCGCCGTGCGCGAAGCGCAAAACGGCGGTGAATTCGTGCGCGCGGTGCGCGATGAGCTCGGCATCGAGGTGCGCGTCATTCGTGGTCAGGAGGAAGCCCACCTCATCTACTTGGGGGCGCGTCGTGCGCTCGATCTCGCCGGGCGGCGCGTCGCTCTCTTCGACGTGGGCGGCGGATCGACCGAGCTCATCCTCGCCGATGCTCGGGAATGCTATTTCACCGTCTCGCTGAAGCTCGGCGTCCTGCGCCTTCGGGACGAATGGCAATGCGCCGATCCGCCGACGGCGCGTGAAGCCGCGGCCCTCGGCGACCGCGTTCGCAGCGCTCTCGAGCCCACGGTGGCGCGCGTCAAAGCGATGGGCTTCGATTTCGTCGCGCTCACTTCGGGCACGGCCTTCGCCATGGCCGGATTGGCCGCGCGCCTCTTCGGCGGTCAGCTCAACGGTCAGTCCAAGATCCTGACCTTTCGCGCGCTATGCGAAGTCGAGAAGAAGGTCCTTTCCCTCCCTGCGGCCGACCGCGCCAAGCTGCCCGGGATCGATCCGCGACGCGCGGACACCATCGCGGCGGGCGCCATCCTGCTGCGCGCGATTCTCGAGCTGGCCGGCGTCGACGAGGCCACGCTCTGCGAGCCTGCGCTGCGAGAAGGAATCATCGCCGATTACGTCGCCAAGAATCGGCCGGGCATCCAGCTGGTGGAGGAGTTCCCCGATCAGCGGCGCCGCGTGGTCATGGAGCTCGCCCGCCGCTCGCACTATCCGGAAGCCCACTCGCACCACGTGGCTCGCCTGGCGCTTTCCATCTTTCACCAGACGCGCGAGCTGCACGGCCTCTCCAACTCCGACGGGCTGCTCTTGGAGTACGCCGCCCTCCTGCACGACATCGGCTTTTACATCTCCGGCAACCGCCATCACCGGCACGCGTACTATCTCATCACCACCCACGAGATGCGCGGCTTCTCACAAGAAGAAGTGCAGATCGTCGCCCTCATCGCGCGCTATCACCGGAAGACGGCGCCGAAGAAGGCACACCCCGAGTTTGCCCGGCTGTCGCGTGAAGCGCAGAAAAAAGTCGCCAAGCTGGCGGCGATCCTGCGCGTGGCCGACAGCCTGGATCGAACCCACGCCAACCTGGTGCGCGCCGTGCGCTGCACCCTCGCCCCCAAGACCATCGAGCTCCGTCTGGAGACGGACGACGACCCCGAGCTCGAGCTGTGGGCCGCGCGGAGAAAAGGGGACCTCTTCGAAGCCCTGTTCGGCCGACGGCTGCGCTTTGCGGTCGACCCTCCGACCGAAATCATCAGCCCCAAAGGGATCGCCAAGGAGGGAGAGCAGCTGGTGCACCCTACGCTCGCGCCCAAATCGGTGCGCCCGCCGCGTCTGGTGAAATCGCGAGGCTAAGCCATGCTCTCGCCGCCCGAAGTCGGCTACGACCTCACGCTCTACGCCCAAGTCTGGCTCGAAGAGCGCCTGCGGTTGACGCGGGCGCTGGCCAGGGCCGTCTCGGAGAAACCGAGCCCGAAGAGGGTGCATGACGTGCGCGTCGCTTGCCGGCGTTTGCGTGAGGCCATCGAGTTCTTCCGCGGGGTGCCCGAAGTTCCCCCCCTTTCCGACGTCGACCGCGCGGCGCGCGCGCTGGCCCGATCGGTGCGTCAATTGCGCGAGCTCGACGTGGCGCGTAAACGCCTGTCGCAGCTGCAATTGCCCTCTTCGGCGCGCGCCGGCGCACGAACGCAAGAAAAGCTCGGTAAGGCGCTGAAAAAGCGACGACGGCAGGCCCAAGAAAAGCACCTGGATCGAATCCGCAAGCGTGCCGCCGATTTCGAAACCGCCGTTCGCGACATTCTCCCGCTTTACGACAAACCGCGCGCGATCGAACCTGATCGCACGCGAGAGAGCCATCTCATGGCCTTCGTCGAAGCGCGCGTTGCCGAGAAACGTGCGCTGGTGGAAACGCTCTTCGACGGTCTCCGCCCGAAGGGCCGGTCCGCCCACGTCGGCGCGAAGGGCGCGCAGGCCGATCGCCTTCACACCGTCCGCGTGGCGGTCAAGCACTGGCGATATGCGAGCGAGATCGGGCGGGCGGTGATGCCGCGCGTTCTCTATCGCCCGATGGTGACGCGACTACGCTCGTTGCAAGAGATCGGCGGCAAGGGTCAGGACCTCGTCGATCTGGAGCGGATCGCGGGTGACGAACTGGAGCGCCTCGGCGTGTCGACGCGGGCGCGCCGTCCACTCCTGTCCACCATCCGTGCGTCGCAGAGAGCGGCAGCCGGCCATTTCCTGACCGCGCTCGGGTCGCGCCTGCCCGCGGTTCAAGCGGTGAGCGCCGGGTGACGCCCTACCGTCACTCGAGCGCCTCGTCGGTGGGGCCGAAGCGATAGCCCACGCCGCGCACGGTCTCGATGAGGGAACCCGCTTTGCCCAGCTTCTCGCGCAATCGTTTGATGTGGGTATCGATGGTGCGGGTTTCGACGTTGAGGTTGAGCCCCCAGACGTCGTTGAGCAGCGTCTGGCGTGTCTGCACGCGATCGCGCCGGCGCACCAGCGTCCACAAGAGCCGGAACTCGAGCGCGGTGAGCGAGATCTCGCGACCCTCGACGTGCACACGGTGGGCCTCGGAGTCGATGGTGAGGTTGCCCAGCTTGACGGTCTCGAGCGTACCGGACTGCTCTCCGCGCCGCAGCACGGCTCGGGCGCGGAGAATGAGCTCGCGCACGCTGAAGGGCTTCGTCACGTAGTCATCGGCGCCTATCTCGAAGCCCACGACGCGATCGACCTCTTCGCCACGAGCGGTGAGGATGATGACCGGCGTGGTGCGCGTCTTGGGATCGGCCTTCAGCTGACGGCAGACTTCGGTGCCCTGGATGTCGGGGAGCATCAGGTCGAGCAGCACGAGGTCGGGCCCCTTCGCGCCCGCCAGCCGCAGGCCCTCCGAGCCTGATGTCGCGGTGTAGACCTCGAAGCCGGCTTGGCGAAAGTTGTATTCGAGTGTGCGTACGAGGTCGGCCTCGTCTTCGACGACGAGAACCTTCTGGGAAGTTGCCACGATGGCGACATTCCTCGTCGCTGGTGACGGAGACGTGACAATCTGGCGAAAGTTATCGGTCGAAACCCGTCCTTTGCCCATAGGAGGCGAACGGTCGGGCCTATTGGCTGGCTCCCTGCGCCCGGGAGAGCGGCGCCCTTCCCGGGGAATCACCTGCTCCATCCGACTCTTGCACGAGATTGCGACGATGGCTTGTCGCAAGTTATCCACAGGCTTGTTGGCAGTGCGCCATCTTCACCGTCCACTATGGCAACATGGACGTGAAGGAAATCTTGCTGCTCGCTGCCATCGCGGCGTCGGTGGGACTCTATCTCACCATGGTGGGCGGGTTCGCGACGACGATGTGGCTAAGGCCATCATTGCCGACACCGACGAGGACGCCCCGCGTCTCGATTCTGAAGCCACTGGCCGGCACCGACGACGAGCTTGCCGACAACCTCGCCTCCCTGGCCGACCTCGACTATCCGGACTACGAGATCCTCATCGGGGTCGCGTCGGCAGATGACGCCGCGTTCACGGTGGCGCGACGTTTCGTCGCGCAAGTCGGACCGGACAAGGCCCGGCTCTTCATGACCGATCCCAGCGAAGCGACGAACCCCAAGGTCGCGCAGCTCTTGACGCTCGAGCGGATGGCGACGGGCGAGATCCTGCTCATCTCCGATTCCAACGTGCGCGCCACGCGCGACTATTTGGGTCCCCTGGTGGCCGAGCTTTCGCGACCCGGTGTGGCCATCGCTTCCAGCGTCGTCGCCGGTACCGGCGAGCAGACCTTGGGGGCCGCGCTCGAGAACCTGCAGCTGGGAGCCATCATCGCGCCGAGCGTCGTGGCGGCCGCGCGAATCGCCCGTCGGCCGATCACCGTCGGCAAATCCATGGCCATCTGGCGGGCGCCGCTCGAGGAGATCGGTGGACTGGCCCGCGTCGCCAACCTGCTGTCGGAAGACCACATGCTGGGCAGGGCGTTCGCCCAAGCGGGCTATCGGGTCGGTGTCTCGCTGACCCCCGTCGCCAACCGCAACGTGAACTGTTCTTTGAAGCGAACCGTGGAGCGGCACACGCGCTGGGCCAAGCTCCGCCGCGCGATTGCGCCGGTCGCCTTCTGGTTCGAGCCCCTGTTGTCACCGGTCGTCACCGCCACCTTCGCTTGCTTGGTTTTGCCGGGCAAGGTGGCTTGCCTGGCATTCCTCGGGACAATCTTGCTGCAGACGGCGTGTGCCTTCTTGTCGATGCGCATCCTGCGAGGACAATCGCTGAGGTGGTATTGGGCGCCCCTCGAGTTGGTGCGCGCATACGTCCTCTTTTTCTGTTGGACACGCGCCTGTTTCAGCCGTCGGGTGAGCTGGCGCGGGCACCACTTCGAGCTCGCGCGCGACTCCGCCATCGTTCCGGCGGAACCGGGCATCCTGGAACGCGTTCGCACGCTGGTCGGAGCATGACTCTTGGCCCCCGCGAGATCCTACCGGAGCACGACGAATGACCACGATTGCGCAGCTCAGTGATTTGCATTTGGTCGAAGATGATTACGAGCAGCGTCCTCTTTCAACGCGCGCCAGGCTCTCCTGTTTGAGCTTGGGCCGGCCGCTCGAACCGCGCGAGCGGCGGCAGAGGGTGAAGCGCGCGCTCGCCGAGGTGAAGGCCAACGGCGCCGATCACCTCGTGATCACCGGGGACCTCACCGAGGACGGCGCCCCCGAGCAATTCGAGGTGCTGGCCGAGGTGTTGGCCGACTCCCATATCCCGCCCGATCGAATCACGCTGGTGCCGGGCAACCACGACGCCTACGACGCCGCGGAAAACTATGCGTCCGCCCTGGCGGGCCCCCTGCGCGCCTACGCCCCCACCAGCACCATCGTCTCGCCCCTCGCCCTTCGCGACGTGACGCTGGTGCCGATCTCGACCGCTTTTCATCAGTCACTCTTTCGTTCGGCGGGTGCCATCGCCCCCGCGGAGCTCGAGGCGATGCAAAAGATCGCCCAGGACCCCGCATTTCGAGGGCGTCCGCTGGTCTTCGTCCAGCATCATCCGCCGGGTCGACATTTCTTGCCGCCGTTCCAGTGGGTCGACGGCCTGCTCGAGCACGCCGTCCTTTCGGCCATGACCGAGCGGACGGGGCACCTGCACGTGGTGCACGGGCACACCCATCGCGCCGTCAACCGTTCCGTTCACCAAGGGGAATCGCCCCGCGTCTTCTCGGCCCTGGCGGTGGTGGAGAGCGAGAACGCGCTGCGGCTCTACGACGCGTCGCCGGCGGGGCTCACGCCCCTGATCGAGGACCTCGTCGACGGGATCGGCGCCGTGGCCGTTCTCGCGTAGCGCGTCGTCGAAGAAACGTAGCTGGGGCTGCCGTCGAGAAAGCGGTAGCCGACGCTGCGCACCGTCTCGATGGCCGGCGCAGCGGGCCCGAGCTTTTGGCGGAGACGCTTCACGCTGGTGTCGACGGTGCGCGTATCGGCATGGGCGCGAATCCCCCATACTTCACGCAGCAAATGTTCGCGGGAAAGCACTCGCTCCCGCGACGACATGAAGGTGACGAGGAGGCGAAATTCGAGCGCCGTGAGCGGCACTTCGTGGTCCTTCACGAACACGCGATGGGCCATGGTGTCGACCTTGAGGATCCCCGCTTCGCACACCTCGGCCACGGCGCGCCCTCCGCGCGGGCGGCTCAGCGCGCAGACCCGCAGGCAGAAGCGCGGCAAGCTGACTGGTGCCGATGCGTAGAGATCGGGCTCGATGACGAACCGGTAGCGCATGCGCGACGCGAGCTGCGGTTGAAAGAGGACGAGGGGAAGGTCGGCCACCTCCTCGTGCTGGAGGATGGCGCTACGGAGCTCGCTGCCGGTCATGTCGGGGAGCGCGGCGTTGGCGACGATCACGTCCGAGGAGAGCGTAGTCGCCGCGCGGATCGCTTCTGCGCCGCGCTTGGCCGTGGTCACGTCGAACCCCTTGGCTCTCAAGCCAGCCCGGACGAGCTCGGCGAGTTTCTCGCTGGGCTCGACCACCAAGACGGACTGGCGCAGCTTCATCGGGGGCCCCCCTTACTGTAATCAGCAAGGTGACGTTCGTGTGACAACATCGCGTGCTCTTGGTGACGAATCGACGCGTTTCAGCTCGTTCGCTCGTGGTTTCGACGCATATCTACCGAGAGGGGCGTCCGATCGCACCCGAGGGGCCCAAGCGGCTGCTGTCACCCCGGTAGGATCCGCCAGTCTCCGCCAATCGGCAGGCGACGTCCCGCGGTTCTCACGCGACGCCGCCGACAGCGTGGCCAGGCGACGCGAGCCGTTGTCGACATGCTGGCAAATTGTTGATGACAATGTCGTGAAGAATGTACTGCGCTAAAGCGTCTTCTTTGCGTTACGGACCCGGCTGTGGATACGCCGTCCACCCCTGCGTCCAGTCGTCGGCTCCGATGGCGCCGACGAAGGTAGCCGTGGGGTCGAAGAACATGTCATCGGGCGGCGCTGCGCCGCCGGTGAGCGCCGCCGATCCAGCATTGGGCTTGAAGCTCGGCGCCGTCAGGCTGAATGCTCCGGCGGGCAGTCCGGGATCCACTTCACGGTTGGACCACGCGGCGTTCATGAAGACCGCCCTTTCATCAATGAGGGGGGTCGTGGCCGTCGCCGGGAAATTCATGTTGTCCGTGCCATTTTGGAAGAAGATCGAGTTCTTGATGAAGAGATCGCCGGCATTCGCCGCGTCGGCACTGGCCTGATCACGGACTTCAATGGCTTGAGGAAAGCTCATGAAGAGGTGGTTGTGGTAATTGCCTTGCGTGCCTCTGCGGAAGATCGCCGCAAAGCTGCTTCCGGCCGCGTAATCTTTCTTGCCGAGCAGCGTCACATTGTAGAGGGTGGGTTTCGTGCGCGGCTCCGTCGTATAGGAGGTTGCGGTGGCATGGTTGTCCGACTCGTAGCCGTTCGAAGGATCGGTCCCAGCGGGCGACATCGACTGGATGATGATGAACTGCCCCTTTCCTTGCCATCCGTTGTCGGTATCGAAGCCGTCGTCCTCGTTTTGACTGCTGAGGATGTGTTTGACGTTGACGGTGCCGCCGAAGAGCTCGATGCCATCGTCCCGGCCGTGGTGCGTTTGAACGTAGTCGATGGCCGTTCCATCACCTACGCCGCACAACGTGATGTTGTTGAACTCCCGATCGGTGGCATAGGCGAACCCGCCGAATTCGAGGCGCAAGTAGCGGAGGATGCCACTGTTGTCGTGCGGATCGTCACCGCCGAACTTCCCGTCGTCCGCCGCCGAAGTGAATGCCTCGAAGACAGCCTCGTTGCTACCAGGCTTGTTGACATTGACAGGCGCCCGCCCGAGGATGATGAGACCACCCCAGAAGCCGGGCGTCTTCTGGCCGGCTGGCTGTTTGCTGGAAAAGACGATGGGCTTTTCCTTGGTGCCAACGGCAAGCAGCTTCGAGCCGCGTGTGACTGTTAGAACGGAGGAAGCGTCGCCCAGCACGGTCGTTCCGGGCTGAATGGTCAGCGTCGCGCCGTTCTTGACGAAGATTTGCTTTTGATAGCCGAGGACGTACTCGTTATCGGCTGTCCACGTGGTGTCGGTCGTGATGTTGTCGTTGATGGTCACCGTGGTCAGGGGGCCGCCATCGGATCCGCCGCCGGATCCGCCGCTGCCAGCGGTCCCGCCGCCGCCGTCCGTGTCGCCTCCGCCCGTGCCGCCGGTGCCACCGCCGTCGGTGTCACTTCCGCCAGATCCGCCCGCGCCGCCGGTGCTTCCACCGGAGCCACCGGTGGTTCCGCCGCTGCCGCCGGTGGTTCCGCCGCTGCCGCCGGTGTCACCACCTCCCGTGCCTCCCGTGGAACCACCGGTACCTCCGGTGGCCCCCGTACCGCCCGCGCCTCCCGCCGTAGTCGTGGGCGGGTCTACGACGTCGTCATCGCCGCTGCAGGCCGCGCTGACGGCGGACGCCGCCGCGATCGCCAGAAGACCGCCCAGAATGTTGGTGCTTCGATGGTTACGCATCATCAATTGTCCTTTCCTTCTCTGATTGACCATTCCAGGGTCCCGAAAAAGCCCACGCCCGGTTTGTAGGCAAGGATCTCGATGCCGCTTTGCGTGAGCACGACCCTTTGATCGAGGATGTTCGTCGCCGAGAGCTTCAGCGAAAAGGAAGCGGGAAGACGCTGGTTGACGGTGAGATCCACCCGGTGGATCGGCTCTTCGTAGATGTCCGGCGTCTTGGCCGGTCCAAACCCCGCTCCGACCTCGTCGATTCGTCGTCCGAAGATGTTATAGAGCGCATCGATCTGCGTATGGGTGCGCTCCACGAAGTAACCGAGATCCAAGTTCAACACGTAAGGCGACTGCCCTTGCAGGGGGCGATCTTGTCCAGGCATGTCGATCTTCGATTGGATGACGCTCAAGTTTCCGGCCAGCGTGACCGCTTGCAGCGCATCGGTGAGCCGTCGCAGGGATGTGCGGGCCTCGAGCTCGAAACCATACGCGGTGGCGCCGTTGGCGTTGATGAAACCGACATTCGTGCCCGAGCCGGCGTTGTCGACGGTGCGCTCGATGGGGTCGGTGAAGCCCTTGTAGAAAGCGCTCACCGCCACGAGCTCGGTAGGCCCTAGGAACGTCTCCCAACGAAGATCCAGGTTCTGGATGGAGGTGCGCTTGAGGTTTTCGTTGCCGCCGATGGCGCGGCGCCGGACATAGTCGTAGAAGAGCGCCGGAGCGACTTCGCGAAAATGGGGCCGCGCGATGGTACGGCTGTAGCCAGCGCGCAGGTTCGACTCCTTGGTGACGGAAAGGACGGCATTGACCGAAGGCAAGAGATCCCTATCGAACTTTCGCGTCGTCGTCGGTGGCGGCAACATCGCATCGACCTGGTTGCCGACGTTGACTTCGAGATTGGAAATCTCCAGCCGCTCCCCGACGATGAGGCGAAACGGGTCGAGCTTCACGATATCCGCCATCATGTAAGCTGCCCAAGTCGTCCGGCTTGCCGTGTACCCGTCAGTGCCCTGCGTGTTTTCTTTGATGCTCAGCCCCTGGCCCTGCCCGAGGTTCTCGGGCGCGAAGACCCGATCGGACGGCAGCGTGGCCAGATTACTAGCGACATCGTAATGAAACCGACGGGTCAAATAGTCTCGTGAAGATGCGGTGACATTCGTCCCCGTCTTGAGCTTGGCCCCACCGAGCAAGAACGACAGATCGAGGCCTCCGCCGCCGGTGAGATCGCCCAGCGTTCCGTACGTTCTTTCGGCCGCGCCCGCTGAATTCCCAATAGGCCAGGCACCATTGGGAATCTGCGTGCGTACCAGATCGCGCGACCCAGGTTCGTTTTGCCTGGTTTTGGCGAGGTTGGCCTGCCATCCCACGAGAAACCGGCCGCCGGAAAACGCGTGTTCGCCGAGGAGCTGACCCGCCAACATTTCCCGCTCGAGAAAACGGAGGCGCAGGCGATCGACGTTGAGGCTGCTTTCGTCGACGCCCGTGGTGCGGCTGGTCGTGTTTTCGGTGTTGTGGGTATAGAGCGACGTCAAGTTGATGCGGTGGGCGGGCGAAGGCGCGTACCCGACGGTGAGAAGGCCCCCCAGGCTCGGCTGATCCGTCGCGCGGTCCTCCTCCAGTTGCTCGATCGAGGGCAGAAAGGTCCCGTCCTTCAGTTGCTCGCCGAGGCGCTGCACCTTGATGAGCCTGCGCGTGAAGCGGCGGCCGAAGTTGACGGTGGCCAGATACCCGAGTTTCTGGCTTCCCAAGTTCAGCGTATTGCCTATCGTGGCCGCGAGCCCGTAGTTGGGGCCGAGGGTCGTGTTTCGTAGTTGCCAATCATTGGGGAAAGACTTCGACCGCTCGACGACCTGAGCGGGCGTGAGAACGGGATCGTTGAGCAGACGGTTGCGGGGTATGCGGTTCGGGAGCGCGCGCGATCCGTCGTCGTAGCCGAGGAAGTCGAGACTGCCGCCGCTGTGCGTGTACGACTTGCGGTACGTGCTGGCGGTGTCCCCCGAGCCGGTGGCGCGGAGGCTCAACATGAACTTCGAGGGAAAGTCGCGCGTATTGATGAGGAGGATTCCACCGGCAAAGTTGCCCGGCATGTCGGGACTGTACGACTTGGCGACCGTCAAGTTGGCCAGAAGCGCGGCAGGAAAGAGGTCGAGCGGGGCGGCGGGTGTGTCGGGGTCAGGACTCGGCAAGGGGACGCCGTTGAGAAGTGTGTTGCTGTAGCGGCCGCCCAGACCACGGATGATCACGTAGCGGTTGTCTTGCACGGTGGCCGCGACGACACGTTTGATCGAATCGGAGGCACTGGTGTCGGGTGATCGCGCGATCTGCTGGGCGCTGACGCCGTCGCTGACCACCGCCGCCTTCTGGCGTTGCACGATCTGGACGGCCTCGGTCGCGGTGTCCGGTGCTGCCACGACCTCGATCTCTTGCACCGCGACTTTTTCGTCCCCCGAACCGAGAGCAACGTCGATGTGTGTCGTCTTACCGATTTCCACCTTGACGTTGGCGATCTTGCGCGCCGGCTTGAGCTCGGCGAACATCCGCAAATCGTAGACGCCGGGCGGAAGATCGATTTTGTAGTTGCCGTCGATATCCGTAAGAACTTTCTTTCCCGTCTTGATGACGGTGATCTGCGCCTCGATCAGCGCCTCACCCGTTTGCGCGTCGACGATCGTGCCCGCCACGCGGCCCCTTCCCGCCGGAATCTTGTTCGGAGGCGGCGCGCCGATGTCCGTGCCGCCGCTCGGAGGCTCGACGGGAACGTCGCCTTCGGGAGGCGCCGGATCGGGATCTGCGCTTTTCTCGGCCGGTGGACCCGCATCGGGCTGCGGGGTGGGGATAGGCTCACCGGCGGGAATGTCGGCGCCCGGTGATCCTTGGGCGTGGGCGGTCGAGCCTCCACCAAGCAGACAGACCAACAACCCCCCTATGACTGCAATCAGGATTCTGCGAAGAAGCGGCATAGGGTTGCAACCCTCGTTGCGAAGTCTCGCCTCCTCTATCGCGATGGTGGTGCTTCATAGGTGACGTTTCAGTGACAAGATCACTCGTCCTTCACGCTGTTGCGTCATCTTCACGCCGTTGCGCACGGACCTCGTTCGTTCTCGCAAACGTCAGCGCAGGGATTCCTCGCTCGGAATCGGCGACTTCGCGTCCGCGCGGGCATCGACAGACGGGAAACAGGTTCAGCTACGCCCCCCACTCGACACCGCCACCGTGGCGCTCGTGGCCGTCTCGCCTTGTTCGGCGGCAGTGGCAACGGCGACGGTTTCGCGCCTGTGAGCCGTCGCGGTTGCGGTAACCTTGGGACCGCTGCCGCGTATCTGAAGCGCTTTGCCGAGCACGTCGAACCAAAACGCGGCTCCCAGGCTCGCGGCCAGTCCGGTGACGAGCCAGCCGAACAAAAGCGCAACCCAGCCGGCGACTGTCGACGGCAGCATGCTCGCCACGTCCGCGCTCCAACCGATGGGCAAGGAAGACTGCTCGAGGCGTTTCATCTGAACGTTCCACTGCGCGGCCACCGAGCCCGCCTGAGTTCTCTCTTTGGCGCCGCTCTCGACCGGTACGCGATCTTTCCCGTCGGTTTGCTCTTTGTAGTAAGCGGCGGCAGTGGCCGACACCTGTGCGCGCAGCGCGTTGTCACTCCACAACTGTCCCGCAACGTTGAACGTATTGGCGTTGATGAGCACCGTGATGACGAGGGCGATCACGAGCGACATGCGCTGCGCTTGCCGCTTGTACCAGCCGGACGCACGTGACATCGAGTCATTGAACCAGCCTTCGACACGTTCGCTCACGGCCTGCGCGCGCTGATTGATGCTGGCGCGCTGAGAATCGGCGTCGGCAACGAAGAGGGTAAGTGCCGTCTTGAGTTGTCCGGCCGGCAGTTTGTTCACGGCTTGCTGGGCGCCAGCCAAGACTTGGTCGACGCCGGCCGCTTCCGTCGCGGTCTTCCCGCGCAAGACGTCGAGCAGCGCAACGGCGAAAATGCGGCTCGGAATGTAGGACGGAAGCGCCGCCTGTTTGACGAAATCCGTCGCCGAAACGTTCTCGGCGATCGGCGTCCGCCGGTAGAGGCTCTGCATGAGCGGATGCCGGTAGACATCGACGACCAGGTCCTTGTATTCGGGGTGCTTCGCCAGGGCTGGATCGCCGATCAAGTTGTCGATGGCGTCGAAGAGGTTCCTCGCACGAAGCTGCATCATCGTGGCGATCCCCTCCTGGACGATCGTCACGAGCAGGCTCGTCATCATGTAGAGGAAGATCAAACCAAGCGCGACATCCAGAACGGCTCCCAAGTCGGACATCCATGCCTCCCAAACACACCGAGCGCGTCATGACGCGGCTCGTCTCGAGCGGACTCGATCGACGAGGATAACTCGGTCCGATGGGAGGCGCGGATGATTCTGCTCGAGACTCAGTCGAGCTCGGCCACGGAGCGAGGCCGATCGGCGTCGTCGCCCGGTTCCGGCTCGATTTCGGCACCGGAACCATCGCCGAAGTCACGGCCGGCGAGACCGAACTCGGTGGCAAGATTCTTTTTGAATCTCAGAAGCGCCAGCAGCTGCCGATGAGACCGATGATGGTGCCGAAAAGCCCGACCCACGGTGCCTGACGGCCGCCAATGCCGAGGGGCCCAAGGCTACGTTCCAGGTCGCGTCGATTTCCGGCGCGTTTGGCATCGAGCACCGCCTCGACGGCATCGGGGCCCCCATCGAGCCATTCCAGCGCTGGACGCACCACCGCCGCCTCGATGGACGGACTGTAAGCGAGGACGAGATCAGCGCCGTCGAAATCGCCGTGCCGCAGCCGGGCCACGAGATCGTCCGCCACCCGGTCGAGATCGTCTCGCCGCGCCCGGAAAAATGACCATCTTTCGATCGTCTTGGCGATGACCCAGATGGATGAGCCGAACAGCAGGCAGAGAATGAACGTGCTTCCAAGGAGAGCAAGCCCGGAGAGTCGTTCCATCGTCTGATTATTGGATCACAGGTTCGGTGAGTACGGCGATGACCGCACCGCCCTCGCGCGCGAGATCCATGATCTCCACCGCTTCGCCGTAAGCAGCGTCGTTCTGCGCGTCGAAGAAGACGAGTTGGTCGGCTCGCGGCGCCAAGACACGCTTGATCTTTTGGCTCAGTTCCTGGCGAAGAACGGCTTGAGAGTTGATTTTGATCGTCCCGTCACGGTCATAGGTCAAGACAACGGGTTTCACACTGTCGGGAGGGGGCGGCGGGGGTGTTTCTTGCTCGGCCTTGTCCTTCTTCGGTACGTGAAGCCACATTTTCTTGGTCAAGAGCGGTGTGACGACCATGAAGATGATGAGCAGAACGAGGACGACGTCCACGAGCGGCGTCACGTTCATCTG
>DATHES010000058.1:0-26863 GCA_035318465.1 Polyangiaceae bacterium | reverse complement strand
GCTCGGTGGCCGCGGGGGTGGTGCCGGCGTAGGAGGCAGTGCCGGAACGACGGCGGGGAGCTCTGGCGTCGGCGGCGCGACGGACAGCGGGGGCGCGGGGGGCAGTTCGGCCGCCGGGAGCAGTGCTTCGGGCGCGAGCGGTGCTTCGGACGCGAGTGGCGCGTCGGACGCGAGCGGTGCGTCGGATGCAAGGAGCGACGCGACAGGAGGGCGCGACGGCAGTGCGGGAGACGCCGTCACGGCGGGGGACGGTCGTTCGAACCCGCCCGATACGAACGCAATGGATGTGGCCCACGAGCCGGCGGCCGAGGTGTCCGGCATTGACGCGGCGGCGGACGCATCCGGTCCCACGCATCCTGCGGATGTTCTCGATCTCACGGACTGGAAGCTCACCTTGCCGGTGGGGAGCGCGGGCAGTCCGACCGAGATCAAGCAGCCGGCGCTGCGCACCTTTTCCATGCCGCCCTATTTTTTGCTGGATAAGTCCGGCACGGGCGTCGTGTTTCAGGCACACGCCGGCGGGGTGACGACGAGCAACTCAGGATACCCGCGGTCGGAGCTTCGCGAGATGACGGCCGCGGGCAGCCAGAACGCCGCTTGGTCGACCAGCTCCGGCACGCACACCATGACCATCACTCAGACGATCACGCATCTTCCGGTGGTCAAACCGCACGTCGTGGCCGGCCAGATTCACGACGCCTCCGACGACGTCGTCATGATCCGGCTCGAGGGGACGAATCTCTTCGTCGAAGGTGGCGGCGACGACTTGGGGACACTCAATGCGAGCTACGCGCTGGGGACGCGCTTCACGGTGAGGCTCGTGGCGGCGGGGGGCCGCATTCGCGTGTACTACGAGGACCTGGCTACGCCGAAAGTCGATGTCGCCAGCAGCGCCACCGACTGCTATTTCAAAGCAGGCGCCTATACGCAATCGAATCCCGCGCAAGGGGACGACCCCAGCGCGTACGGCGAAGTCGTGATTCACGCGCTCGCCGTGACGCATCTTTGAGACCACCTCGACTCGGGGGAGCGTCGCGATTAGGCTTCGGGATCTGCATGACACGACTCCAAGTAGGAGCGTTCCGCGTTTTGGCGGCAGCGTTCGCCGCCTGGGGGGCGATCGCTTGCAATTCGCTCTTGGGGATCGAAGAGCCACCGCAGGCTCCGGCTTCCGACGCGGCTGCCGACGGCGACGGCGAGACGAATGGTGATGCTGGCGTGCCGGACATCTCCATCAGCGATGCTCCGATCGAGGACGCACCGACGATGGACGGATCGAACGCCGACGCGCCTGCCGTCGACGCGCCGCCGGAATCCGGTTCGGTCGACGATGCACCGCCCGACGGCCCGGGCGACGCAGGTGATGCGCCCGACGGCGCAAACCCTGTCGACGGATCGGAGGGAGACACCGGAGGACGGGATGGAAGTGCCGATGTCGTGCGCATCGACGGCGATGCGGGCCGGGTCGACGGGGATGTCCGCACCGACGCGCCCGCGCCACGTCCCGACACGCCACGTCCGGATGGGAGCCTGCCCCCGGAAATCGCGCTCGTCCTGACGATCACCAAGGACCAAGACGACGCCACCTGGATCAACAACACGGACGAGCGACTCCACTATGACACGGACTCGTTTTACCTCGAGGTGGGAGCCGACACCGAGGCGGGCAAGGCGGGCTTGCGTTTCGAGCTACCGGTGCCCGCAGGATCGATCATCAACTCCGCCTTCATCGAGCTGCACCGCACCATCGGCGACGCTCTTCCCGACGAATCGATGAAAGTGCAAGTCTACGATTCCTCCAATGTGCCTCCTTTCGATGATGCCCACACGCATGCGCCCGAAGGACACGCCGCGGGAGGTCTGTGGCCGACGGCCGTGGGTCCCATTTGGGTGGGCGAGAACGGCAAGGCCGTTCAAACTTCGGACCTCCGAAGCCTGGTGCAACACATCGTGGATCGCCCGGATTGGGTCGCGGGAGGCGCCATTGGCTTCGTCTTCTCCGCGCAGGTGATGGGTGTTCGGTGGGTCGATTTTGCCGACTTCTCCCTGGGCGTGGGCCAGGCCTCGCTGCGCATCGTCTACACGCCGCCGTAACGGTCCGCGGGTGGCGGTGCGTTCAGAAGGTCGTTCCCACCACGAGACCGACACTGGCAGCACGGAGCGGGCTCACCGTGATCGACTGCTTCGACGGCGTGCGGACCGTCAAGTAAACGATCGCGCCGGCGGCGAGGGACGCTCCTCCGACGATCGCAAAAGCGGTGGCGGTGTCCCCGGCGTCGAGCGCCTTGCGGCGGTCGGCCGTGCCGGCGGGGCCGCAATAGTCGTGGCAATCATCTTCCGATTGCGCGTTGTAGTCCATCGCTCGGATCGCAAAATAGCCTCCCAGTCCGAGTGCCAAAACGCCGACCCCGCCGAGGGCAATGGCCGTCATGCGCTGCACGCCGGGGCCGTCGGCGAAGAAACCACTGCGCTCGGCGTGCCGCGGCACGTCGTCCTCGAGCGGAGGGATGTACACCTCGTTCTTCTCGCCTTCGTCACCGACGACGATGGTCCGTCGCCAAGAGCGTTTGCCCGACGCCGAGGCCTCGACCAAGTGCTCTCCTGGGTCGACGGCCACCGGGGTGCCCCATTGTGCAGGGCCAACGACGGACTGGTCGCGCTTGATCTCGAAGCCTGCCGGAAGATTGAGCTCGCTGACCGCGATGGTCAGCTTCGAGAGGCGTGGCTCGAGCGCAGCGGCCCGCGCCTTGGCGGCCTGGGCTCGATCGGACTGGCCGGCTTGCCGCGACCCCGACGCGACCTGGAGAAACTCACTCCACGCGCTGGCCGTTCGGCCGATGTGTTCGTGGCAATCGGCCAGGTTGATGAGCGTTCCCCACCCCGGGTCGATGCGCTGACTTTCGTCCAATTTGGGGCACGCCTCGCTGTAGCGACCCTCGCCCATCAACCTGCGGGCTTCGTCGAAGAGCGCCTGGGCCGTCGCGGTATCGGACGGGGTTCCGGCGGCCATCGCCGTCCGCGATGGGTGGATGGCGGCCAGGGCAAGGCTTACTCCCAAAAGCCAAGGCTTCCTCATCGCTTCCTTCGATAATCGCTGCCGGCGCCGCTGGAAAGGCGAAGTCGGCGTCCCTGCTGGATCAGTTGCGCTCGTCGTAGACGCTCGCAGGTGTCTTACGCTGCGGAGGCGAAGAGGTTCCAGGTTTCAGTGTCGAAATCGGCGGCGTGGGGGACGATAGCGTCAAGGGGGCTGCACCCTCCGCCGTGCCTCGACGCGAGCGCTTGGACGGCGGGGAGACCGGGGCCGGGGGCGGCGCCTTCTCGCGCAGGGCAGAGCCAACCGCGTCGACGGCAGGCGCAGGGCTCGACCGAAGCGTGGGGCCGGGCTCGGGGGAGGCTTCGATGATCGGCGGGGGGGCGAGCGACGCTTCGTGGAGCGCCGGTCCTCCCGAGGTGATCTCGCGCACGCGTGCGTTGTCTGCGCTGGCCGCGCGCTGACGGAAGAGCGGTCCCATGGCGAGGGCGAGAACCGCGGCCATCGCGAGCGCACCGGCGGCCCCCCACGCGGCAATCCGCCGCTTCGGAGCGAACGCGCCCGCACTGTGATCCCATACCACATGGGTTTGGTCGCCCCGCCGATCCGAGCCGACGCCCGACGATTCGTCCATGGCCAGCGAAAGGTCGGCGGTGGCCTCTGCCGAAGGCGCGTGAACCGTGCGCCAAATGCGCTGCGCCGACGCGCGCGCGCGTTGAGGTCCGAACGCCGCGAGGGCGACGGCGAGCTCCCCTACGTTCTCGTATCGGTTTTCGCGCTCTTTCTCCAAGCACTTGCGAAGAATGGCCTCCACGCCGTCCGGCGTATTCGGTCGAAGCTCGCGAGCAGGCGGGGCGGGATCGCGCAGAATCATGCCGCACAGCTGCGGCGTCGTGTCGGCGTGGAACGGCACTTCCCCGGTGAGCATCTCGAAGAACGTGACCCCGAGCGACCAGATGTCGGTGCGGGCATCGACGGCACTGGCGCAAGCGAGCTGCTCGGGCGACATGTAACTCGGCGAGCCGAGCGCCACGCTCTTGCGCGTAAGCTCGCTCGACCACGGAGCGCCGTTCGTGGCGAGCTTGGAAATACCGAAATCGAGCACCTTGATGGCCATGAGTCCATCGGCGCGGCGGGTGACGAAAAGATTGGCCGGTTTGATATCGCGATGAACGATTCCGAGCGCGTGCGCTTCCGCGATGGCCTCGCAAGTGTGGAGCATGAACTCGACCGCTTGACCGAGCGGCAAGGCGCCCCGCAAGCGGAGGAAGGCGGCCAGGGTCTCGCCCTCCAGGTACTCCATGACCATGTAGGGAGCGCCGTTGGCCAGCGCTCCGACGTCGATGACGCGCGTGACGTGCTCGCTCTTGATCTTGATGGCCGCACGAGCCTCCCGGGCAAAGCGGGCCACGGCCTCGGGGTCGCGCAAGGTTTCGTCGCGCAAAAACTTGATGGCGACTTGCTCGTCGAGCTGCAAATGATGGGCGGCGACGACCACGCCCATTCCACCCATCGCCAGAACACGTTCGACGCGGTACTTGTCCGCCAGGACGTCGCCCGGATTGACGGAGGCGCTCATCGAACCCGTGACATTGGAGCAAGGAATCTCCGTAGATGCCACCTCAATGATGGGGGCCGGTATGATCTGGACGGATTCGTCTTGGTGGCGCATTGTCGCAGGGTGACGAGTATGGGGAACCAATCGACGCGCAGCCGCGCAGGGGTGACGGTAGCTCGATACGCAAAGACACGCATCGCCGTTACATCGGGCCCCGATACGGGCCTCGCCCTCGAAGTCGCCGCACGGCTCGTACGCGTCGGAACCGCTCCGGAAAATGAGCTCGTGCTCACCGATGACACCGTCTCGCGCCGGCATTGCGAAATCGAATTGACCGAAAAGGGCATGCGTATTTGCGACGTTGGCTCGACCAACGGCGTCGTGGCGGCAGGAATGCGCATCTATGACGGCGTCTTGTCGGGTCCAGCGACGCTGCAGCTCGGCGATACGGTCCTTTCCATCACACCGCAAAAGGAGACTGTCGACCGCGAACGGGTGACCGCCGACCATTTCGGCGATTTGCTGGGGCGTTCGGCGCGCATGCGTGAACTGTTCGCCGACCTGGAGCGCATTGCGCCCAGCGATGTGACGCTCCTCATCGAAGGCGAAACGGGCACGGGCAAGGACCTGGTGGCCGAATCGGTGCATCGCGCGAGCCCGCGCGGGGAAGGGCCTTACGTCGTGTTCGATTGCGGCGCCGTCGCCCCGAACTTGGCGGAGAGCGAGCTCTTCGGTCACGAGCGTGGCGCTTTTACAGGGGCCGTGAGTACGCGGCCCGGCGTTTTCGAACAGGCGAACGGCGGTACGGTCTTTCTCGACGAGCTCGGGGAGCTCCCCCGCGAACTGCAGCCCAAGCTTTTGCGCGTGCTCGAGAAACGTGAGGTCCGTCGCGTGGGCGGCACGCGCACCATTGCCGTCGACGTACGCGTCATCGCGGCCACCAATCGCAACCTGCTGGCGGAGGTGCAGCGTACGAATTTCCGGCAGGATCTTTATTTCCGCATCGCGGCGGCGCACGTCCTCGTTCCTCCGCTGCGCGAGCGGATGGACGATTTGACCATTTTGCTCGAGCATTTTCTGTCGCTCGAAAATCCCCCGCGCCAGGCGAGCGACATCGCGACCCACGTGTGGGACATGTTTCGCGCCTACCGCTGGCCCGGCAACGTGCGTGAGCTGCGCAACGCCGCGCAGCGTCTGCTGGTCACGCCGGAACGCGCGCTCGCCCACGCCACGACGGCGGAAATGAGCGTGCCGCTCCAGGGTGCCTCGGGTTCCGAAGAGGTGGTGCCCCTCCGCATCGCGCGACGCGAGGCCGGTGATGCGTTCGAGTGCCAGTACCTGGAAGCGCTCTTGGCGCGTACCGGCGGTAACGTCACCCGCGCCGCGGCCATTGCCGAAGTGTCGCGTCAGATGGTGCAGAAGTTGATGCGCAAACACGGCATCGGCGAAAGACGCTGAGCCACCTACTTTTCCTCGAGGATTTTGGCAGCTTGTCGGAAGGCCGGCTGGTCGGGATGCGCGGCGGCGAGCTCGCGGTAAAGCCGCAATGCGGTCGGGAAATCGCCGGCGGCAAAAGCATCGGCGGCTCTGCGCTCGGGCGTCGTCGCGTTGCGTGCGCCGCTCCCTGATCCGGAAGGACCCGACTCCGGCGCGGGCAGGAAAAGAGGTGCAGCGGCCCCAGGTGACGATGCTGGAGCGATCGCGGGTGGAGGCGTGGCGGGCCGTGCCACGGCGCGAACGTCCGGGCGGCCAGCGGAACGCGCGACGTTCGGCCCCGCAGGTGCGGCCGTGCGCGGACTCGCGACGTGGTAAGCGCCGCCGATGACGACCGCCAATCCGAGCACGAGCCCACCCCTTTGCAGCAGACGCCGCGCGCGGATCCCGCGCTCGTCCGCGACAGCAGGCGGCGGCGTGGACGCCGACGCCCTCGTACCCAATTCGCGCTGCACGCCGGACGATGCCTGGTCCAAGAAAGTCGCTGGCAGCGACGAGATTGGAACGGCCCTCGTGCCGACGTGATCCGACGACTCGAGGGGCCCGAATTGCAGCCTCGTCGGTTCGGCGGGAGGGAGGTCCTCACCAGCGAGGGGGTCGGGCTCGGCGAGCTGTTCGAGCGCCGGCATCCGGATGGCCCGCGTGGGCTCGTCCTCGTCATCCTCGTCCTCGTCCTCGACGGAACGCCCGCAAGCAACGGTGACGGGGTTGGGCGGAGTTGCCCCAGCGACGTGTCGCTCCACCGCGAGACAGGCCTGGCCGAGGCTCAAAACGGTGGGCGGTTGGAGGGGCGACCACGTCTCGGGCGCCGCGCGTCCGTCGATGATGACCGGCCGGCGCGGATCGGAAGTGGCCACGAGGAGCTGACGTCCATCAAAGCGCAGGTAGGCGTGAACCGAGGCGACGCCGGGCGCTTCGACCTTCCACGCGCCCTGCGTGCCCACCGTCAACGTGGCAACGGGACTTCCGGCGCGAAATCGGCGGACCTTGGTGTCGGAAATGCCGGCGTCGACGCGAACGACGAGCGTTTCCGGGTTTTCATGTCCTTCTGCCAGCGTCAATGCCGCCTCGCCCAGTGGGAGTGTAGTCGGATTCGGGTCGGCCATCGATAGCGAGTCGATCGGACGGAAGCTGGGGCGCACCCCTCCTCGGTTCGCTGCCAACTGCGCGTGCCAACCCGCGGTTGCCTGACGTCGGGGCGCCTCATCTCCGACGTCGACGCGAACCGCGCTCGCCAGCGGTTGCGCCGGCAGAGCGGCGGGCATCGACCCTGGCGCGCTCCATGCACTTGCGCGGGCGATGCTCGAGCATCCTCTTACCGAGAAGACCCAGCGGCCCGGGTGGCGCCTTTCCGACACCCGCGGCTCGATCATGACCGAGTACGCGGTCGTGGTCGGCGTCTGCGGCATCATCGTGTCGCTTGCCATCGCCAGCCTCGGCGTTCCGCTCCTCTCCGGCTACGCCACGGCGCGAACCATCCTCATCTCGACGGTGCCGTGAGACGCCGATGAACCTCCTCTTGCCAACGCTCCTCCTCGCCGCCGCGATCGTGATGACGCTCCTGGCCGCCATCTTCGACTGGCGATGGGGGGTGATTCCGCGCTGGGTATCCCTGCCCTTTCTGTTGCTCGCTCCTTTTCTGCATGCGCTCGCCCTGGCCGGCAAGCACGGGCCCTATGGTTTACCCGGTCCCCTCTGGGGCGGGTTTCTGTCGCTGCTCGGCGCCGCGCTTTGTTCGGCCGTCCCGTACTTTCTCTTTCGTTGCGGCTGGGCAGGCGGCGGGGACGTGAAAGTGCTCGCCGCTCTCGGAGCTCTGCTCGGTCCGCATGCGGCACTCCCCGCCGAGTTCTTCGCCTTCATCCTGGCTGCGCTGTTTGCGCCGACGCGGCTCGCTTACCAAGGTCGGCTCTTGGCCACGATCGGCGAGTCCGCATGCTGTCTGCTGGGGCCGCTCCTGCCAGCCGGTCGCCCGCGGAAGGCCCCCGACGCTCTTTGGGAGCCGGTGCGGCTCAGTCCTTTCGTGTTTCTCGGGACCGTGACCGCGCTGGTCGGCCCGTCCCTCCTGGGAGCCAGTCGATGATGTCACCCCCGCCCGACGATCACGACGAGAACGTGGCGTCGAACCTGCGCTCGTCATCGGGCTCGGCTTACGTCGAGTTCATCATCGCCATCGTGCCGATGATGGTCCTTTTTTGGGGCATGATGCAGCTGAACGGCCTTCTCTTGGCCGACCTGGTGGCACGGCACGCCGCCATCCACGCCGTCCGTGCGGCGATCGTCTGCGATTCTCAGGTCGGGCACCCCCAGAACGGGGACGAGCTCGCCGCACCCGGCGGATGCGCGTACGAAGCCGCGAGGCTGGTTCTTTCCTCGGTTCATAGCTTCGGCGCACCGGATTTCAGCGTTCGTGTCGAGGGCGCGTCGCGCCACGGGAACGCCCCGGTCACCGCCACCGTGATCGCGTCCTATCGCTGTCAGGTGCCGCTGGCCGCTTCGCTCTTATGCAGTGGACTCATTCGCGACGAAGGCGGGCCTCCGCCGTCGCGCGGTTTCTTGACGCTGACGCGCAAGGCCACATTGCCCAACCAGGGAGCGGGGTACGAGCTGTGAACGCCACCCATTCATCGACACGCAGTGACGCTTTCGGGCGAGCTCCTCTGCGCCAACGGAGGACGCTCGGTTCTGACGATAGCGGGACGATTATCGTCATTGCCATCTTCATGTCGGCCGCGCTGGTCGGCTGCATTTGGTACATGTTCGGCCTCGGCGAGGCGATGGTCTATCGCCAGCAGTTGCGCGCAGCGGCGGACGCGACGGCTTTTGCTTCGGCGGTCCTCGACGCGACCGGCATGAACGTCATCAGCATGATCAACATCGCCATGGCCGTCGCACTTTCGGTCCTCCTGGCGCTGCAGATCATCTTTCTCATCGGCATCGTGCTCACCGTCATCGCCGCGCTCCTCGAGGTCCCCACGCTCGGGGCCGATACCCCCATCACCCTCGGGCTCGTCGATTTCGACGTGCAGATGTTCAACATCATCCAGAAGGTGCAAGAGCCGGTGTTCATGACCATCGCCGGGCTCAACATCACGGCGGGGGTGGAGGGCGTGCTCGTCCCATGGGTCTCGATGACGAACGCCCGCCGCGTCCCCAACCAGTACAAGTCGGCGCGCGAGCCCGACGGATTTTTCCAGCCTTTCAGCCTGTCCCTCATCCCGACGAGGATTCCCTATTTCTTCAACATGGGCGAATCGAAGCTCGGCGACCTGCTGCAAGCCAAAGTGCCCATTCTCAAGAACCTGAAGGACAAGGGGATCTCGGTCAACCCTGCCAAAGCCGATGCCGGCATCACCAAATACGGCCTTCCGGTCACCGACGAAAAGTATGCGGTGCTCTGCGAGCATGCTGCCCACGAGCTCGTCCAGGAATTCGAGTACCTGACCCCTCTCGGCGCGGTTTCGCATCTCCTGCACGCCGATCACCTGCTCGATGGATTCAGCTATTTTTTTGGGCTGTTCGTAGGTCAATTTCCGGGCGTGTTTTGCTCCGGTGTCGATCCCCTCCTGGCATTCCAGAACCAGCTCGGCGTCGACATCGACCGGGTCAGCGGGGTCATCACCGCTGCCGAGAAAATTCCGATTTTGAAGTCCATTGTCAAGCCGCTCAAAGCCTTTCAGGACCTCGCCAAAAAGGCGAAAGAGGTCACCAGCAAGAGCAACGAGGGCAAGCCCTGGCGGTTTTCGATGTACCCTATGAAGCCGGCCGAGCTTTACAAGAACGGCAATTCGTTCGGGCAGGTTTGGGCGACGATCGGCGGCAACAACGCGTCTACGTTGGGAGCGGTCACCGGGGTGGACGTGGCCGCGTGGGGAACGGGGGCGTCCACGCGCACGGGGCCGAGCGAGAACATGGACTACGCCGAAGCCGAGTTCTATTACGACTGCGGCGTGGGAGCGGCGGAGCCGAGCGTCGGCAGGGCGGACGGCTCGGGCGCGTGGGTCGATTGCAAATACAACGCGATGTGGAACATGTTCTGGAAAGCCCGGTTGACGCGCTGGCAGCCCGTCGAGATCCCCGTTCTCAAGGCGATTCTCCTGGGGATTTACAGCGGTGGGGGTGTGGAAGCGACGGTGCAGTGGCTCGCCAGCAAATTCCCGTTTTCCGACGGTGAAGGCATTCTCGTCAAGTATGGGATCCTCGATACCGTCAAGAACTGTTTTACCAACATTGGTCAGGGCAATGGCGGCAAGTTTGCGCCCGGAAGCTGCCCTTTCTCCACCGGCGGCTCCAAAGGGGGCGGCACCTGGACCGTGAATGGCACCGCGCCCGACGGCAATCCGATCGAAAATGTCTACCACTGAAAGGAGCGCAAACGTGATGGAAGCGCGGTTGGCAACCAAGCGTGAGAGGCAGCGGGGCGCGGCGCTGGTGGAGATGCTCGTCGTGGTTCCCGTGTTCATTGTTCTCTTCGCGGGCATGATTTTTCTCCACCGCACCGTGGCCAAGACCCAGCGCTCCATGCTGGCGGCACGGCGCGAGGCGTGGAAAACGGCGATGTCCGGCTGCGCTGCCAACGGCGAGGCCATGCCCCAGCCCGGCTTGACCTCGGAGATGAGCGGCGCTCCCGGGTCGGACGCGAGCATCCTCGCCAACCTGGGGTTCGCCACGGGGACAGCGTCCGACGTCGCGCACGTGCGCGTGCTGGCGGCGCAGGCCGCGCCGGTGGCCGAGGCGAGCGGAATCGACTTTCGCAGCGATATCCACTCCAAAGTCATCGTCTTGTGCAATGCGCGGACCCAGCCCGGGGATCTGCCCGGCGTGCTCAAGTGGTTTTGGGATAGCTCCAACGCCAATGCGCTATGGGGCGAAGTCTTCGGTGGAGCGCACTGATGCGCGCTCTGCAAATCCAAAGGGTCTTCGGAACCCTGCTCAAGCTGGGGCGCGCGACCGCCTTCGCCACGGTGGTCCTCTTGCTCGGGCTCGCGCTCACCGTGCATACCGCGCGCGGTCATATCGAAGAAAAGGCACTTCAAGTAGGTCGCGACCTCGCGCAATTCGCCGACCTTTTGCAGGGCACGCATCGCGTGCGGCTCAACGGGGAGACCATCTATCTCGCCAGCGCCGTCACCGACGAGGACAAACACGCCCTCCTCGATCGCTTCGACGAGCATTGCCGCGAGCACTCGGGTGGGCTGGCCGAAGAATTTGCCCGCCTTCCCCAGGCCGAGCAGAAAAAGCTCGCCGAGAAGGCACCCTTTTCCTGGAAGGCGCGTTTCGGAATGGTACGCCGCGAGACGGAGGAGGCCGGGATGGTCGTCTGCTTCGCACAGCGCGAGGGGGATGGCCTAAAATCGGCGATCGCGCGGTTGCAAGCCGTGGTCGAGACCGGTGATCTCGGCGCTTTTGGCAATCTGCGTTATGCCTTCGTGCGCCGGACCGAAAGCGGCAAATCGCACGTCCTCATGACCTTCACCGAGGGCCGGTTCGATCTCAATCGCGTGCTCGGCCGCGGGCAAGAAGCGGGCGGCGACGACCCTCCCGGCGCGCCCCGGCCGCCCGGAGGGCGCCGCATCCTCAGCGTGTCGGCCGATGGCGCGCCCTACGGCGTGCAGAGCTTTCAGACCGACGCCACGCCCGAGTCGGTCGCCGCTTTCTACCGCGAAACGATGCCCACGCTGGGATGGGAAACAGCGCTGGCCGACGACGGTATCTACAATGCCGCCATCTATCAGCGAAGCGGCGTGACGATGACGATCACGGCGCTCGAGCTCGCGGACGGTCAACCGACGACCGTCACTTTCGCGGAAGGAAGCCCGGTGAATCCAACCCCCGGGGAGCTCTCCACCTGCGGCGAATGCCGCGTCGATTTCGGAAAGTGCCTCTTTCAGTCGAAAGACGAGGATGAGCCGACCAAGAAAAAGAGTCTCGAACGATGCACCGAGCAAGCGAGGAAATGCTATGCGACTTGCGCACCCTAGGCTCGTTGGCGACACGCGGGGGTCTCATGTCGTCGAGTACGCCATCCTGGTCGGCGTGCTCGCGCTCCTGTCCATTCCTGCCTTCACGCAATTCGGAAAGAACGTGGGAAAAACGGTGAAAGAGCAAGGCACGCTGGTCCAAGGTTTGCTGCCGAAGATGGGATTCTGAAGCGCGTGCCTTACCGTCTCTCCCTCGTCATCGCGCTCGCCGTCACGTTGGCCGCGGCCCTCTCGGACTGGAAAACGGGCAAGATCCCGGACCGGTTGACACTTGCCACCCTCGCCCTCGCGCCCCTCATCCACGCCGCGTTCGGCTACGAGGGCGATCCCACGGCCATGGCCGCCCTGCGCGGTTTTGCGGGTTCGGTCCTGGGTGCCGCCGCCGCCGGGGTGCTCCCCTTTCTCGTGCTCCGTGCGGGCGGCATGGGTGGAGGCGACGTGAAGCTTTTCTTTGCGCTCGGCGCTATCACCGGGCCAAGCTTCGCCGTTCACGCGATGACCTACGCCATGATGGTGGCGCTGGTGCAGGGGCTCTTGCTCGTCGGACGGCGCAACGCCCTGCGGTCGACGTGGCGCAACGTGCTTGCGCTCGTCAATCGACCTCTCGTAAGCCGGAGCCGACGACAAGGCGCGGAGGTCCCGCCCGCGCCGGCGATGACGACCATGCGCCTCGCCCTTTCGATTTTCCTCGGCACGTGCTTGGCCAGCGCTGCCCTCTGGAATCCCGCCTGACGCGCGAGATCGCCCGGCGCCAGATAGCGCCTCCGGCAACCTCCGTCGACGGACGCGTCAGAGCCGAATCGGACCCGGCGCTCGCGAGGGCGGACGAGGTGCCGCGCGTTTTTCGACCTCGACCGCGAACGGAACATGGAAAGTCAGGATCTCGTCCTCGTTCTTGACCGAGAACTTTCCGGTGGGTTTCTGCGGGCGAAGCCGCTCCCCCGCCGCGTTGGCCGTATCGAGCATGAGCTCGAACTCTTCCCCGGGAGCGAGCGTCAAGAGCACGTGCGCCGCGCCCGATGCATCCGTGCGTGCCACCTCTTGCCCGAGATAGACGACGGGGAGGTTGGGGCCTTGGTCGGCGCGAACGGCGACGACGACGGAGCGGGTCAAGGGCGTGCAGCTCACCGAGAATTCCGGTGGTTCCCCGGGATCGGCGAGACGCCGCAGGGTAACGTCGAGGGGCTTGGCTGGAGAACGGTACCCGTCCGGGCAGGCGACGGTGAATGGGAATACCTCCCCTTCCGTCCCCTCGATGGACAGCTTCACCGTGCCACCGTCCTTGCTCGTTCCCACGGTCTTGCCTTGAAAGAGAACGCGCGCGCCAGCCAGCGGCCGCCCCGGCCCCGAGCTGACGCGAATGAGGAAGTCATAGCTTGCGGCGGTGCTGGCTCGATTGCAGCCCGCCGCACTTGCCAATGCCAGCGAAAGTAGAGCGCCAAGGCCGAGGTGCATGCCGATGATCAAGATACCACCCAGCGGGCTTTTCGTGCCCCCAATTCGCAATCCGCACGAGCACGGGTAACGCTCGTGGTGCCGTTCGCTTCGCCGCAACCGGCGGGTGCTAACCAGCCGTTGGCACTTGCCGGCTCTTCGGGCAAAAAGCGAGCGTTGCCTGCTCTTCCCGGCCTCGCCGTCACTCTCGCGCCCTTCCCCCGGCACTGGCCCGATAGCTGCACCAGGGCGGACGGCGGCGACGCCGAAGGGCACCGCCCTTACCCGTTCAGGCCAAGCCATATGGAGGAAGTGATGAGTGTGATGAAGCGTATTTTCAAAGACACAAGGGGTTCGAACTTCGTCGAGTACATGATCATCTGCGGCGTCGTCGCCCTCCTTGCGATCACCGCCTTCACGACGTTCGGAAAGGACGTGCAGGACAAGATCAAGGAGGAGGGCGGAAAAGTAACGGGCATTCAGAATTGACGCCCACGGACCGGGCGGGCTCGGGATCGAGAAATGGGCAAAACCGGGCCCGTCTGGGCCGAACCGGAAACAAGTCATGAGCTCCGTTCTCTACTTTCTGTCAGCGGCCGTAGTGGTGACGGCTTGGGGTGCGTGGACCGATCTCCGCACCGGTCACATTCCCAACTGGCTGACGGTGGGAAGCATCGCGCTGGCGCCCCTTCTTCACGGCGGGGCGGCGTTGGCCGCCGGGGAAAGCGCGCGCTCGGCACTGCTCTCGCTCGCTCTATCGATGGGGGGCGCCTTCGCCTGTGCCCTCCTACCGGCCGGTTTGTACGCGCGCAACGCCCTCGGCGGCGGCGACGTGAAACTCTTTGCCGCGGTGGGCGCCCTCTGTCATCCGCTCCTCGGCCTGCGCGCCGAACTTTACAGCTTTGCCTTGGGCGGGCTCTACGCCGTCGCCATCGCCGTGGCACGCAAGCGCTGGCGGAGCGTTCTCGTCAATCTGACTTCTCTGGCGACATTCCGGGTCGATTCTTCGGGCCAGGGACCGGTGCTCGAGACGAGCGGCATGATGGCGGTGCGTTTCGGGCCAGCGATTTTCGCGGGAACTGCCGCTTCGATCTGGCTCGGGGAGAGTGGGCAATGGATTTCTCCCTGAAGCCGTTCGGCGAAGGAGCGCCACTCCAGCGTCGCCCGCTGGTGGTCGCGCTGGTCGTGACTTGCCTCGGAGCGTCGCTCTTTCTTCTTGCCGTGCACAGGTTCGAGGTCGATCGCTCGGGCGGACCGACCGTGCGGCTGCTCGTGGCCAAACGCGCTCTGGAGCGTGGTCATGCCATCACCGGCGACGACGTGGCGGTCCGCGACGTGCCGCGTTCCTACGCTGAAGGGCGCGCCATCCGCGCTGCCGACCTCTCCAAAATCGTCCACCTTCGCCTGGGGGGAGCGATCGAGACGCAGGAGACGCTCCTCTGGACCGATCTCGAGATCGCCTCACCGGCACGGCGCGATCTGAGCTCCCTCGTGATGCCCGGCCATCGCGCGGTTTACGTTCGCGCGATGCGTGAGGATCAGGGGAGTGCGCTGATACGGCCGGGAGACTACGTCGACGTCATCGCCACGTTCTCGGACGAAACCGGACCGAGCGCGGCCAAGACGGCCATCGTCCTTCTGCAAAAGGCGCTCGTGCTCGCCAACGGGACGTACACCTCCGCGGCGGCCATGACCGCCGACAAAGACGAAAAAGCGCGCTCCCCCAGCCGCGAGCAAGGGCTCACGCTCAGCCTCAATCTGCAAGAAGCGCAGCTCATCGCGCTCGCTGCCGACAAGGGGCAATTCTCGGTAGCGCTGCGCAGCCCCGACGACCCGCGCACGATGGAGCTCTTGCCCGATCTCACCACCAGCGCAGTGCTCGACCAGGGGTCACGCGTATCGGCTACCGCTACCGTCAAACGTCCCCCGAGCGCGCCGGTCCGGCTTACCCAGGCGCCTGCTCGAACGAACCCGTATCGCAGATCGAACAGGTGACCTCGTGCTTCGTCGACTCTTCTTCGTCTTGGCGCTGGCGATCACCGTGGGATGGCGAGCCTCTCTGCAGGCCCAGCCCAAGCCCCTCTCCGACGCCAAGGAAAACACGCAGGAGCTCGACCTCGCCGTCGGCGAGAATCGGACCATTCGCGCCAGCGACGTGCGCAATTATTCGGAGGGCTCGCCCGGCGTCGTGGACGTCAAGCTGACCACCGACGGTACGCAATTCGTCGTGGTAGGGCTCAAGCCCGGGCAGACGACACTTTTGCTCATTCACAAGGATGGCAGTCATACGAACTACACGATCAACGTCTTCGTGCGGTCGCCGGGGGCCGTAGAGAAAGAGCTGCATGAGTTGCTCGACGGGACGGTCGGGCTTCGCCTGCGCCGGGTCGGCGCCCGGTTCTTCATCGAAGGGGGCGTTTCGAGCGAAGCCGATCAGCGGCGCCTCGTGCACATCGCCGCGCTCTATCCGGGCCAGGTCGAGTCGCTCGTCGAAGTGGGCTCCATTGCCGACGATCGCCAATTCAACGTTCGCATCGACTTCTATTTCGTTCAATTCAATAAAGAGAGTGGCTATCAAGTCGGCCTCGCCTGGCCAGCGCGTATCGGAGGCGACAACATCATCACCAGCGCGGTGACCTTCGACTTCGTGGCCGGCGCGACGTCGACGGCCACGGCCTCGATCACCAATCAGCCTCTGCCTTCGCTCGATATCGCGGCGCGGCGCGGTTGGGCCAAGGTCCTGAAGCAGGCCACCATCATCACCGGCAACGGTGCGGAGGCCAAATTCGACAGCGGCGGCGAGCAGAATTTCACCGTTGCCACCAATTTCACGGCCAACATCCACGCCATCGCCTTCGGCGTCAATCTGGTGGTCCTGCCCCGGTTCGATCGCCTCACGCGTGAGATGGAAGTCAAGATCGCAGCCGAGAACAGCGATCTGGTGCCGGCGGCGGGTGGAACCAATTTGCCCGGCCGCGACACCTCCAAGCTCAGCACGATCGTCCATCTCAAGCTCGGTCAATCCATCGTTCTATCGGGAATCAGCTCGCGGACGCAGCGCCACCGGGTGGGCGGGTTGCCCTTGCTCAGCGACATTCCGATTCTCGGCCTCCTGTTCGGCAGCCATCAGCACGCCGAGGCCGACGTCGAAGGAGCCGTCCTCATCATCCCCAGCATCATCGAGTCGCTGCCCAAGGCGTCTCTCGATGGCGTCAGAAAGGCAATGGCGCAATACGAAGAGTTTACCGGCAAGCTCCGGCCCATCGACTTCATGAACAAAACGCCTCCCGTCATCGAACAGCAGCGATGACAGCGCGGCAGAAGAGGCACTCATGACGGCAGCTCCCACCTTTCTCGGCATTCCCGGGCTGAGGGAAGTCGATCTGGTGTGGTATTCGACTGCCAGCGTTCCGGAAAAACGTCGTTTGGCCATCGAAGAGTCCTTCCTCATCGGTCGCGGCGAGGCCTGCCAAGTACGTCTCAAGAGCGAGTTCGTCTCCCGGCAGCACGCCGTCGTGACGTTGAACGATCACAGCATGCAGGTGCGCGACCTCTCGTCCAACGGGACCCTGGCTGGCACGACCATGCTGCGCGGACAGGCGCTGGACGTGCCTTATCGAACACCGATCGTCATTGGTGAGTACACGATTATCGTCAAACCCACGTTGCTCGAAAACGTCGGTGTGCCGCCGGACGCGCCGCCGGACGCGCCGCCCCGTCCGGCGCCTCTATCGGTCGGACGGGACATTCGTCGCGAGATCCATAAGCAGCTTCTCGACTATCTCGATCTCGCCAAGCTCGACGCCGCCAAGCTCGACGACCCTTCGCTCCGGCCCAAAGTGCTCCTCGCGCTTCGCCGCATCATCGCCAGCTTGGACGCCCGTCTCCCCGAGCAGGTGAACCGCGACGTGCTCCTCGGCGAGCTCGCCGACGAGGCTCTCGGCTTGGGTCCACTGGAAAGGTTCTTGGCCGATCCCACCGTGGACGAGATCATGGTCGTCGACGCCAACACCATCTATGTCGAGATCGGCGGCAAGGTCGTCAAATCCGAGGTTTGCTTCACCGACGACGAGCGTGTTCGCGCCGTCATCGAGCGCATCGTTACCCCGCTCGGGCGGCGCATCGACGAATCCTCTCCGCTCGTGGACGCTCGGCTCAAAGACGGCTCGCGCGTCAATGCGATCATCAAGCCGCTCGCCATCAAAGGGTCGTGCATCACCATTCGGAAGTTTGCACGAAGCCCGCTCCAATTGAGCGACCTCATTTCGTTTGGCGCATTGACGTCACGGATGGCGCTCTTTTTGACGCGCTCCGTCGTCGCCCGAAAGAACATCGTCATTTCGGGCGGCACCGGCAGTGGGAAGACGACCTTGCTCAACGTGCTCTCCGCGGCCGTGCCAGAACAGGAGCGGATTGTCACCATCGAAGACGCGGCCGAGCTCAAGCTCGAGCAGCCCCATGTCGTCTCTCTCGAGACGCGCCCCGCCAACATGGAAGGTCAGGGGCAGTTCTCCATCCGGGATCTCGTGAAGAACGCGCTGCGCATGCGCCCCGATCGCATCGTCGTAGGCGAGTGCCGCGGAGGCGAAGCGCTCGACATGCTGCAGGCCATGAACACGGGCCACGACGGATCGCTCACCACGACCCACGCTAACTCCACCCTGGAGGCGCTGGGACGCCTGGAAACGCTCTGTCTCATGTCCGGCGTCGAGCTGCCGGCCCGCGCCATCCGCGAGCACATCGCGACCAGCATCGATCTCGTCGTTCAGCAAACGCGCTTTTCCGACGGCGGACGAAGGATCACGGAGATCGCCGAGGTGAGCGGCCTCGGAGACGACGGGGAGTTCGTGGTCCATCCGCTCTTTCGATTCCTGCGCGAAGGACAGGATGCACGTGGAAAGGTATGCGGCACGCACCGTGCAACCGGCTATCTGCCATCGTTTCTCGATCAATTCATCGTCATGGGTCTCGTCAAGCCCGGAGAGGCTTACCTTTGATGCTGACCTTTTTCGGCTATTCGTTTTTGCGCGGGGCGACGCTCGTCGCCTGGATGGGCGCGCTGTTTCTCACGATGTGGGGTGTCGCCGCCGATCGCGAGAACTGGGTGCAGCGGACCTGGCGGCGCTACTGCTCGAGCATCGAGCAACGGCTGGCCCAGATGTTCATTTTTTCCGCGGGCCATCGCGTGGCCACGGGTCAGCTCGCCGTGATCTTCGTCGCCTGCGCAGCCAAGCTTCTCTCGCCCACTCCCCCGGCGCTCTTTCTGGCTGCGATCGTGACGGCGGCCCTCGGCCCCGACCTCTGGCTGCGGTGGAGACGTCGCCAGCGCTTGCTTCGCATCGACGAGCAGGTGGACGGCTTCTTGATGGCGCTGGCCAATGCCTTGAAATCGCGACCCAGCATCGCCGACGCCGTCGTCTCGGTGCAGACCGTCACTTCGATACCCATCCGCCAGGAGGTCGAGCTGTCGGTTAAGCAGATGCGGGTCGGAAGCACGCCCGAGCAGGCGCTCTTGGCGATGTCCCGCCGCGTGGGAAGCCACAAGCTCGATGCCGCGATTTCGGCCATCCTGGTGGGACGGCAGGTGGGAGGCAATGTCTCGCAAATCCTGGAGACGACGGCCGCTGCCATGCGGGAGATGGCTCGTCTCGAAGGCGTGGTACGCGCCAAGACGGCCGACGGTAAAGCTCAACTCTGGACGCTGGCTGCATTTCCCTTCGTTCTCATCTTGGCCTTCAGCCTGATCAGCCCCGGCTATTTCGATCCCCTCTCTGAGACCGTGGTGGGGGGCGTCTGCACGACGCTCGGATTCACGCTCTGGGGCGCATCCATCGTTTCCGCCCGACGAATTCTGCGGGTGGACATATGACACCGTCCGTCGATTGGCTTCGCTGGTCGTCGCTCGTGCTCTTCGCGGGCGCGTCGCTTTTGACTTTCTACGTCGTCGCGGCAACGCCTTCGCGAGCGTCGACGCGTCTCGGACTTCGCGGCTTGAAGCGACAACGCGCTCTCGCTCGGGGTGGAGCGTGGTCCTCCGTCGAGCCTTTCGTGCGCTGGCTCGGCGTGCGAGCGAGCGCCGTGATCGGCGATCGCTTTCACGCCACGCTCGATCGTCAGCTGACCATGGCCGGTGATTACCTCGGTATCACGCCCGCGGAGTACGTCGCGCTCACCGGTCTCGGCGCCGTCACCGGCTTCGGCGCCGGTCTCGTTTTCGATCGAATGACCAACGGCGGCGCCATCGTCGTCATATCGTCTCTTTTTCTCGGCGCCGGGTGTGTGTACCTGACGATAGCGTCCGCGGCCGAGTCGCGGTTGAAACGCATCAGCCGCGGGCTCCCGCACGCCATCGATCTCATGGCACTCGGGATGAGCGCCGGCCTCGATTTTCACGGCGCCGTGCGGCAGCTCGTCGAAAAGTCGGGCGACGCCGACGATCCGCTGGTCGAAGAGCTGAGTTTCATGCTGCAGAAGATGTCCCTCGGTAACACCCGCCGCCAAGTGCTCACGGAATTTGCCGAGCGAGCGCCGGTCGAAGTGGTGCGGGAGTTCGTGGGGGCGGTCGTGCAAGCCGAAGAGCGAGGGCACCCCGTGTCGCGCGTCCTTCAGATTCAGGCGACCACCTCGCGTGAGAGGCGCTCGACCGTGGCCGAAGAAAAGGCGGCCCGGGCCGGCGTGGCATTGATGATACCGCTCGTCCTCTTGTTTGCATCCATCATGCTCTTGCTCTTGGCGCCGACGGTCATTCGCCTCGGCCACTCCGGTTTCTTTTCGAGTTGAAAGCGCGGTGCCCATGGACGCTCTGCGAATCAAAGTTCACCACCTCGGCGGTCGCAGCGAAGAGCTGGTCATCGAAACCGAGACCATCCGCATCGGCAGTGGCGCGCATTGCGAAGTGCGCTTGCCGATCGACCAGGCCCGGTTCGAGCACGTCGTCGCCCGTGCCACGGCCAGCGGCGTCGTCGTGTCGGCTCGTGCCTTCGATCCTCCGCCCACCCTCGATGGCGTCGACTTCACCGAAGCGCTACTCCCCCCGGGCGCGGTCCTCCGCATCCATCAGTCGTCCATCGAAATATCGTCGGTGGCGCGCATTCCGGACGTGCTGGCCACGGACCAAGGAAAGCGCGCCACGAACCGTCGTCCAGCGGTCATCCTGGTGCTCGGACTGGCGGCGGCGGGCCTGATGATCGCGGCCAAACCCCGCGCCAAGGACACCGCCGACGACGCTCCTCTGGCGCCCCAACTTTTCGCGGCGGAACGGCCGGTGTGCCCGCGAACCTCGGCCGAAGCCGCCGAAGCCATCGCTCTGGCCAAACTCGACCTTGCTACCATCAAACGCGAACGCAGCCCCTTCCACCCCGAAGACGGCGTTCTCGGCGTGCCGCTCTACGAGCTCGCCGCGGCCTGCTTTCGCGTGGCCGGAAAACAGGAAGAAGAGGAAGAAGCTTCAGCGGCGGCCACGCAGCTCAAGGCGAGGGTGTCGGACGAATTTCGCATGCACCAAGTCCGCCTGCAATACGCGCTCAAGGTGAAGGATTGGAAAATGGCGCAGGACGAAGTCCGTACGCTCCGGGACTATGCGCTCACCGCGGAAGGACCGGACGGCTCGTCTCAGCGCGGAGCACGAGCCAGCTACGCGGTGTGGCTTTCCAACCTCGACCGGAAAATCGAGCTTACCCACGGAGGCAAAAAGAAATGAAAGGCGCACGGTATGCGGTTCCTCTTTTCGTTGCGATTCTCGCGGTCGCCGGCGGGGGGTGCGCGGCCCGCCCGGGGCAGGACGTGCGAGCCAATCTCGGCGTGATGCAGCGCGAGAATGCGTGGGAGAAATTGTTCGAGCGCGGTCGTGCTTTCGCCGCCTTCGGTGATCACACCCGTGGCCAGCAGTACCTCTCGCTCGCGCTCGACGCCGGGGGCGACCCTGTCCTCATTCTGCCGCTTCTCATCCGCGTGTGCGTCGAAGGGGAACGATTTCTCGCGGCGCTCGACTACGGACGCGCCTACCTCAAGAAAAATCCGGACGACGCGCGCCTTCGTTTCGTGGTGGCCTCGCTCGAAGGTGCGGTGGGCGATGCTGCGGCGGCGCTGGCGGAGCTCCGGGTCGTCACCGAGGAGAGCCCGGGAGATGCGGAGGCGCACTATGCCCTTGCCTCACTGGTGCGCGATCACCGCGGCGATCCCCTGGAGGCGGATCGCCATTTTCGCGAGTACCTCCGGATCGCACCGGTCGGGGCGCACGCCGGTGAAGCGCGCGCCGCGCTCCTCAAGGCCGTCCCGTGATTCCCAACAACGTCTTTGCCGAAACGCTGTTGCAGTTCTTTGCACCCATTCGGGGCTACCTCGACGACCAAACGGTGAGCGACATCGTCATCAACGGACCGTCCCAGGTTTTCGTCGAACGAAAAGGCAAACTCGAGCTTACCCCGGCGCGTTTCGAGACCGGCGAGGATCTGATGGCGGCGCTCCGCAACGTGGCGCAGTTCGTGGGCAAAGAGGTGGACGAGCAACGGCCCATCCTCGAAGCGCGACTACCGAGCGGAGCCCGTCTCCAAGCGGTGTTCCCCCCCGCCGCGCCGGATGGTCCTCACGTCGCCATTCGCAAGTTTCCCAAAGCTGCGCTGACAGCGGCCCGTCTGGTCGATCTCGGGGCGCTTACGCCGCTCGCGGCAACGACGCTGCACGCCTTGGTCACGGCCAAGATGAACATCGTGATTGGCGGCGGGACCGGCAGTGGCAAGACGTCCCTTTTGAACGCGCTGTCGGCATTCATTCCGGAGAGCGAGCGCGTCGTGGTCATCGAAGACTCCAAAGAGGTCCAGCTGCAACGGCAGCACGTCATTCAGCTCGAGGCGCGCCCGCCGGACACCAAAGGGCGCGGCCAAGTCACGATTCGCGACCTCTTTCGCGCCACCCTGCGGATGAGACCGGACCGCATCGTGATCGGCGAAATCCGCGGCGGCGAGGCGCTCGATATCATTCAAGCCATGACCAGCGGACACGGGGGGTGCTTGGGCACACTGCACGCCACCCATCCTCGCGACACGCTGACCCGGTTGGAAACGATGTCGATGATGAGCAACATCGAGATGCCTCTCGCCGCCATGCGTATTCAGATAGCCTCGGCCGTCAATTTCATCGTGCAGATCGCGCGCATTCGCGATGGCTCGCGCAAGGTCACGCACATCACGGAGGTCACCGGCGTCGACGTGGCAAGCGGCTCCTACCATACCCAGGACCTCTTCGTTCGTGAGTACGCCCGTGAGGGATCCGCGGACACGGCGTCGTCGGAGCTCGTCCCGACGGGCGCGCTTCCCGCCTGCTTGCCTCAACTGCGCGAGCACGGCGTCGACCTGCCGGTCGCGCTCTACGAATTCGCCCGCCAAACCGCGGCGTCAGCGAGGTCAGGCACATGAATCGACGGATCCTTCTTCTCGGACTGCTCTTGGCGGTGGCCGGCCTGGCCACGTTCCTGGCGTACGTTCGCCGCTTCGAGCTGGAGCGCTCGGGGGGGGAACCCGTGCAGATTTTGGCGGCGAAAGACGGCATCGCCCGCGGACGGGTCGTCACGGAGGAGATGCTCTCCATTCGGTCGGTGCCGGTTGCCTATGTCGAGGACCGCAGCGTCAAGGCGGCGGAACGCGACAAGGTGCTCGGCCTCCGTATCGTCAATCAGGTGGGGGCGGGCCAAGGACTCATGTGGTCAGACTTCACCGATCGCTCCCACGAGCCGAGCGATCTCAGCGCCAAGGTGGAGCCCGGGTTCCGCGCGGTCTACGTGAGCGGCATCCGCGAGGCCCAGGGCTCCTCTCTCATTCGCCCCGGCGATCTCGTGGACGTCATCAGCACGATGCCGGAAAGCAGCGACAGCCGTGCCGCCAAGGTGTCGGTGGTCGTACTTCAAAAAGTCACGGTGCTCGCCAACGGCGTGCGCACCAGCGCGGAACCGCTGTTGCCCGATCTCGACGAAAAGCATGCCAAGAGCGGCGCGAACGATCAGGGACTTACCCTGGCGCTCAGTTTGCAGCAAGCACAGGCACTCGCCGTCGCAGGAACGCGCGGCTTTCTGTCGATCGCGCTGCGCTCGCCCGAGGACGAGCGCACCTACGCGACGCTGGCACCCGTCAATCGAACGGCGCTCCTCGATCCCAAAGCTCGCGCCGCCGCCAAGCTGGCCGTCGATGCGCCGGTGCAGCCTTAGCGCGAACCCTCGACGTTTCAGTCTCGCCGTGGGTCCGTCGGCGCGTCGCGAAGGGGGATATCGAGAGCGGCGTCACTCGAGTTGGTCGCATCGAGCGCGCCGTCCGGCCCGTCCGCGCCGACGTCCAGCGGGGTGACGTCGAACGGCGGCGCTTCGGCCTCGCCCCGTCCGGCATCTTGGACCTCGGGCGGGGGTTCGCTTCGCGGCAGGTCGAGCGATGCATCGGTGAGCGCGCCGTCCTCCATCCGTGGTGCATCAGCGTCGTCCGGTGACGCATCTTCGGTCGTCGTCGCGTCGTCGATCCCATCCGACGCGACATCGACCATCGCCGGTGCCTCGATTCTGCGTCCACCACCTTGGTAGTCGCCTCCGTCGAAGCAAGCGCTCGCCAGAAAGAGGAGCGGAGCTGCGACGAGCGACGCGTACGAGGCGCGTGTCATCCGTCGCATTGCCACGCACCACTCGCGCCATCGCAAACACAAGGCCGTGCGCCCGGGTCTGCACAGCGCGCGCCCGTGCGTACCCATCCACGGCAGAGTTGACCCGTGACCGGAGGCAGCACCGAGCAACCCGGGAATGCGATGTCGAAATCGACACTGTCTTCGCGCTCTCCGTCGATGGCAAGCTCGCAGGTGAAGGTACCCACGGGGTAAGGGGTGCGCTCCGACGTACTCCCCCCGCCTTCCGCCTTCCCGAGCTGGAACGAGATGAAAGCGCCGTTCGTTTTGCCCGGCGCGGACTCAGCCAGCCAGGCAATGCCGAGCGCCGGCACCATGTCGTCCGAAGACGGATCATGAAGCGTCTTCGCCTGGATGGTGGATCGCACCGTGACGTCGGCCCTGCCGCTGACCAGCTCGCCGACACAATAGATGGCTTCGGTATCGGTGAAGAACGTGGTGCGCTTGCGATTGCCTTGCTCGTCGAGCGACATGAACACGCGTTTGAGACCAGCCGTCCTGCAGGAGACGAGAGCCGAGCCGAAGCAAAGGGCTCCCACCGCGATCGAAACTCCGCTCCAGCTGCGATGCTTCGTGCGCTTCATCCTCGTCGGCATTTTGTTTCTGCAAGCCGTGCGCCACGCGGCGTGACCGCCCGCCGAACCGCAAGGGTGCGTCGCGTCGTGCCGCCTGGCCTGGATGAGTCGGGGCGCGGACACGCGAGCCGTCGCCACCCAACGAGTGCCAACCGCGAGCGCCAACCGTCGCTTGGCACTCGGCGACTCGAGCGCGTGCCGGGTTTGCTATCCCGGTCGAGGCGAGATAGACCGCGCGCATGTCGCGTGTCGCACGCTGGGTCACCGTGCTTCTCCTGGCCGCGCATGCGGCATGTGGATCCTCGGAGCCCGGGTCGAGCGGTGGGGCGGGGGCCGGGGGAACGGGCGGGACACGCCCGGGGGACGGCGCCACTTGCGGGGGAGGATCGGACGATGCGGGTGGTGCACCGCCCGAGCTCGATGCCGCGCCCGACGGCGACTGTCAGGCCACCGTGGCGCCTTCTCCCATCGAAGGGGCGCAGCACGTACCCATTTGCTCTCCCGTCGTCTACGCGACCAACCCGCCGTCCTCGGGCAATCACTACCCCATGTGGGCAGACTACCGAACGTACGATCGGCCCATCCTCCGGGGTTTCTGGGTGCACAGCCTGGAACATGGCGCGGTGGTCATCTCGTACAACTGTCCAGGGGGATGCGCGGCCGAAGTGGCCTCCGCCCAATCCTTCGTCGACGGTTTGCCGGCCGATTGTGGACTCATGGCGCGCCGGGTGATCCTCACGCCCGATCCGGATCTCGATGTGCGCTTCGCAGCGAGCGCTTGGGGGTTCACCCTTCGCGCCAACTGCTTCGACCGCCACGCCTTTGCGGATTTTTTCAGCGCGCACTATGACCACGCGCCGGAGTCGATCTGCGGCGGGGGAACCGATCCGACGGAGCTCTGCGGGCCGTCGATCTGCCCCTGACGGTGGCAGGCGGCGGGTGCGCGAGGAGGCGTGCGCCAGACGCGGTGCGGTCGTCGCGTCGCCTCCGCGGCGAACGCCGCGTTGGTGCGCTATAGGTCGAGCCATGGAGAATTCGACCGACGGGGAGCCGCGTTCGACCGCGGACGCCCTCCAGCAGGCCATTTTGAAGGCGGTCCCCGATGCCAAGGTGGAGGTCGTTGCCTCGGGCGGCGGTCACTTCAGCCTCCATGTTCGTTCGCCCGCGTTTCGCGACCGCTCGACCTTGGAGCGCCATCGCATGGTCTACACCGCCATTGCACCGCTCATGGCCGGGGAGACTGCGCCGGTGCACGCCATCGACACGCTCAAGACGGCGGTGGAGTAATGCCAGGCGCCCCTCGTCGACGTCGAAAGAGCGAACCGGAAACGCTGGCCACGCTGCTTTTGCGCGCGTCGCCCGACGACGCGGCGCCGCGAGGTGCCCCGCTGCCTCCCCGAGCTTGGTACGACGCGGTGGGCGATCGCGTCGCGCGTCGCGCGCGTCCCATCCGGCTCGAGCGCAAGGTTCTCACCGTGCGCGCTGCCACCGCGGTCTGGGCCCAAGAGCTCTCCTTTCTGGCCCCCGCTATCCTCAAGCGCCTCGCGGCGCTCGGTTGTGACGTCGAGTCGCTGCGCTTTTGCGTGGGACCGGTCGAGCCGCCCCCGCGCACGGCCAAGCCGCTCGCCATCAAGTCGGTCCCTACGCCGCGCCCCTTGCCGGAGGCGCTCTCGCTGGCGATTGGTCGCATCGACGACGCGACGCTGCGCCATACGATCGCGCGCGCCGCGACGGCGAACCTCGCTTGGCAGCTAGCGACGGAGACTACTTCGACGCCACCAGACGCTCGAGCCCCTCGATCCGCTGCACCAGGAAACGATCGGCCGGACCAAAACCCACCGCCGAAGCCCGGAGCATCTCGACGTACGCGCGGAGCCCAGTGAGATCGACGGCGCTGGTCTTGCGCACCACGCTGTGCAGCTCGTCGACGATGGAAGCCGGGCACGGACGGCGTACCGCTCCATAGAGGGTGATGACGTAGTCGACCCAAGATCCTTTGGACGTCGCCCCGGCCAGCCGAACACCATAGAGCGCGGCCTGGTCGACGGTCTCGGCGGGAAGTACGTCGCCGCGCTGCGCGTTGTTGAGCACCTCGAGCATCAAAGAGGACAGGATGCGCTCCGCGTCCTCGGGGCGC
>DATHES010000057.1:0-6700 GCA_035318465.1 Polyangiaceae bacterium | reverse complement strand
GGTCGACGACGGCTCGTCAATATTTGCGGGTCAAAGTGTTCGGCGTGGTAAACTTTGCGCACCATGCGGCGGGTGCTCATTGTCGACGACGAAGAGAACCAGCGGCTCGTCCTGCGCACGCTTTTGAAGCGACAGGGGTACGAGGTCGAAACGGCAGAAAGCGGGGAGGCCGCCCTGGCGCTGGTGGACACCTTCGGGCCGGACGTCGTGCTCACCGACGTGCGCATGCCCAAGATGGGCGGGCTCGATCTCCTGGCGACGCTTCAGGCCAAGGGAAACGAAGCGACGGTCATCGTGATGAGCGCCTATGGCAACGTCGACGACGCGCTCGAGGCCATCAAAGCCGGCGCCTACGACTACGTGCAGAAGCCGTTCAAGCACGACGAGATCGTTCTCACCCTGCGCAAGGCGGAGGAGCGCGAGGCTTTGCGACGCGAGAATCGCGCGCTGCGCGAGGAGATCCGCAAAGAGCACCAGTTCGAAAAGATCTTGGCCAAGAGCCAGGCCATGCAGGACATCTTTCGCACCATCGCCAAGATCGCCGACTACAAGACGACGGTGCTCATCTCCGGCGAGAGCGGTACGGGCAAGGAGCTCGTGGCGCGCGCGCTGCACGGGCGAAGCTCGCGGCGCGGCGGCAACTTCGTTGCCGTCAACTGCGGGGCGATTCCCGAGAACCTCCTGGAGAGCGAGCTCTTTGGGCATAAGAAGGGCGCATTTACCGACGCCAACAGCGATCGGCGCGGGCTCTTCGAAGAGGCCGACGGGGGCACGCTCTTTCTCGACGAGATCGGCGAGCTTCCCACGGCGCTGCAGGTGAAGCTCCTTCGCGTCTTGCAGGACGAGATGATCCGGCGCGTCGGCGATTCGCGCGATCTCAAAGTCGACGTGCGCATCATCGCCGCGACGCACCGCGATCTGGTGGCGGAGGTCAAGGCGGGTCGTTTTCGCGAGGACCTCTTCTATCGTCTCAACGTGCTCCCCATCCTGGTGCCGCCCTTGCGCACGCGACGGGACGACATCGCGCTTCTCATCGACCACTTCGTGGCGCGCAACAACGCGCGGCTCGGGACGTCGATTCGAGGCGTGGACACCGAGGCTCGCCGGCTGCTCGTCGAGTACAGCTGGCCCGGCAACGTGCGCGAGCTCGAGAACACCATCGAGCGCGCCATGGTCCTCTCGGAAGGGGACCTCCTGGTGGCCTCCGATCTGCCCGATCGGATTCGCGAGGTGCGCGACCCCGTGCAGGTGCAGCTGTCGAGCGGGGAGCTCTCCATCAAGAAGACCACGCGCATCATCGAGGAGACGCTCATTCGCCGAGCGCTGCAGAAGACCAAGGGCAATCGCACGCGCGCCGCCGAGGTGCTGGAGCTGAGCCACCGCGCCCTTCTCTACAAGATCAAGGACTACAAGATCACCGATCTCTGACCCCGGGCGTCGCCGCGGTGAGGGCCGGCGCTCGCTGGCCCGGCCACGGCAGGAGGACGGCACGCCCTCTTTCGGCGTCGAGCAAGGACGGGCTTGGCTCGGGGAGCCCGAGTTGCTAGGCTCGCCGCTATGCGAAAAAGCCGAGAGAAAGCATGCAAACTGCTGGCACGCGCCGCGCCCTTGTCCCTGGCCTGCGCTGGCGCGCTTGCCTGTTACAGCATGGATCCGCCGGCTCAACCGCCGCAGCAGAACTTGCTGGCTGAACCGGCCCCCGGCTCACCGGCGTCCTCGGTCGATCCGACCATGATTGCCCCCTCGTCGCTCACCAAGGGGGCCCCCGAGGAAGAGCACAAGAAGATGGTGTTCGACGACGGGCAGGCCAAGACCATGCTCGCTCGCGCGGCGGGCAATGCGCATACCTGCGTCGAGGTCGTGTCCAAGGATCAACCGCACGGCACGGCCACCGTGCTGGTCACGTTCGCCGGCGCCGGCAAGAGCACCAGTGCCTCCATCGCCGCGCCCTTCGACAATACGCCGATTGGCCAGTGCGCCACGCGCGCCTTCATCGGGATCATCGTTTCTCCCTTCGATGGCCCCGATGTGGAGATGACCTACGAGGTCAACCTGAACCCGGACCCGAAGAAGCCCGGCGACAAGGGCAAGAAGGACGCGCCCACCAAGAAGAAGTAACGCGGTCGTAGCTTCGTTCGAGTCGGGAAGCGGTAGCCGGCTCGGCCCGGGTCAGAACGCCATCCGGAATGGGCGGTCAGGTGGTGCGCGTCGGGCGAGGAAGCGGCGCCTTGCCCGATGCGAATCCGCGCAGCAGCGTGCCGACGAGCCGCGGTCCATCGGCGATAGGGATGGCCGCTCCGGAGAGGAGCCACTCGGAGAGGATCTCGTCGATGGCGCCGAAGATGACGCGTACGGCGAAGCGCGGCTCGAGATCTTTGCGCAGCTCCTCTTTGTCGACGCCTTCCTGCACCACGCTCTCGAGGATGCGCAAGTACTCGCCGAGCTTCGAACGCGAGAAGCGCTCGACGAGCCTGGCGCTGCGTCGCAGCTCGATTTGAAACACCGACGCCAGCGCCCGGTCCGACGACAGAAGGGTGAGGTGGAGGTCGACCATGCGCGTCAGACGGTCAACGGCGGGACCGTCCGTCTCCAGGATCTGGCGCATGCGCGCCAGAGCTGCGTCCATCGTTTCGTCGAAGATGCAGCCGAGGAGATCTTCTTTGTTTTCGAAATAGAGATAGACCGTCCCGTCGGCGACGCCGGCGGCGCGGGCGATCTCGGCGACGCGGGCTTCGTGGAACCCGCGCCGACCGAAAATCAGGATGGCGGCTTTGAGGATACGACTTCGCTTTTCCGGATCGGCACCGGGCCGTGCAGGCCGTTCACGAACTCGCGCCCCAACCAAACGTGGGCGACCAGACTGTTGAGGCATCTTTGGACCCTACTGAACTCCTGCGGCGGAGGGAAGCGTTCGTCATGGATGGAAAGGCTTTCGCACGACCGTTCACTACAACATCTCTTTGTACTCTCCCACGGTGGCATCGGTTTTCACGGCGTCGAAGCTCTTGGCGGCCGTGGTCGAGCACATCAAGACCGATTCGAGGGCGGCGGTGGTGGCGCGATTGATGACCGGCCACCCCTGTTCGGGCGGAAGCTGGGTGTCTTTGCAGTCGAAGAGGAATGCAGCCAAGGCCGCGTTTTTGACCATGTACTTCTGGGCGATGGCGAGCAGGCCACCCTTGTCTTTGCCCACGGCGCAGATGTCCGAGAAGTTGAGGTGCCCGCCGTTGGCAATCCCGACCAGCCTTTTCGGTGTGGGCGAGCTGTTAAACCCATTCTGCTGACTCGTGTAATTGGAGACGGCGTCGACTTGCCCGCCCATGACGAGCGTCGATTTCAGGGCCGTCCCGGCGCTGACGCCGCCCGACGCGAGCGGAATGAGCACCATCGCTTGTCCGCCATAGCCGGTGACCGCGCCTCCCCCTGCGCTGTGGCCAGACATGCCGAGATGCGTCATGTCGATGGAGTTGGCCAAGAACTGGAGATCCCCGGTCGGGGCTTTGAGCGCCGTGATGAGGGCATCGGTGTCGCCCGTCAGGTTCGCCCCGAGCTTGAAGTCGAGGTAGTCGAACAAATAGAGACCGGGGTGATCCTGCGAGACGACGACGAATCCGCGGCTCGCCCAGTGCGTCATGATCTGGACCGACTGGGCGCGCCACGCCGCCGTGCCGTGAATGAAGATGACGACGGGGTAGGGCCCGTGGCTCGTGTCGAACGGCAGGTCCCGATAGCAGTTGCACGGCTGCCAGGGGTTATCGGCATCGGGGATCTTCAGCTGTTCGGAGACGGGCAGCCACTTGCGGATGTCGTATTGGATGGCGGTCTGCCCGGCGTCGCTGCCGAGCGTCGCGGGGTACCAGACTTCCGTGGCCAGCGCGCCGACCATGACGGTCTTGGCGCCTACCGGCCAGGGGCCGCGGGTGCCGGTGTCTTCCGGCACCTTGTAGAGCTTCGTGCCCGGACAGCCCATGGCATCTCCAGGGTTCCCGCCGGAGTCGCCCGTTCCCGCGCCGCCGCCGGCTCCGGCCGTGCCCGCAGAGCCACCCGAGCCCGCGGAGCCTGCGCTGCCTGCGACACCGCCGGTGCTGCCAGCGGAACCGCCGGTGCTGCCAGCGGAACCGCCGGTGCCACCATCTGCACCGCCCGTACCCGCGGAGCCACCCGTGCCTGCGGCGCCGGCCGTGCCCGCAGCGCCCGCGGATCCACCGGTGCTGCCGCCTGAGCCGCCCGTGCTCCCGCCGACGCCGGCGGTGCTGCCGCCCGTGCCCGTGGCGCCGGACGAGCCTCCGCTGCCGCTCTCGCCGCCGCTCCCCGAGCCCCCACCGCTGCCGGAGCTCGCGCCGGAACCGCTCCCGATCCCTTCATCCTGGTTGCTGCACGCCATCAAGGCGAGCAGGCCGGCCAAAGAAACCGCCATGACGAATCGAGATCGTACGGTCATGACATCCTCCGAAAAGAACTGAAGTGAACGATGAATCATAAACGCGATGGCCAGCCAATCGCGTCGATTTGACGAGGAAGTGAAGCAAGCTCAGACGCTGAATGAATGATCGTTCAAAACATGTCGTTCGTCAACCGACATGTGAAACGTCGCGCTGGGTTTCCTCTTGCCGCTCCGCGTAAAGTCGCTCGATCTCCGAGGCGAAGTTGTCATTGACGGCCTTGCGGCGGACCTTGAGCGTCGGCGTAAGCTCCCCCGCTTCGAGGCTGAAAGGGCGCGGCAGGATGTGAAATCGTTTGATTTGCTCCACCCGGCCGAGCCGGGCGTTCACCCTCTCGACCTCGGCCTCGAGCACGGCGCGGAGCGCGGCGCTCTCGTGAGCCGGCGCTTGGTCGGCGCGTTCGGCCTGGTAGGCCTCGCAACGCCCCGGGTCGAGCACGAGCAGTGCAACGAGAAATTTGCGACCGTCGCCGATCACGACGGCGTCCGCGACGAGATCGATCGTCTTGAGAGCCTCTTCGATGAGGGACGGCGTGATGTTTTTGCCCCCGGCCGTGATGAGGATTTCCTTCTTGCGGCCCGTGATGCGGAGAAAGCCCGCCGCATCGAGGGAGCCGAGATCCCCCGAGCAGAGCCAGCCGTCGACGAAGCTCTCGCGCGTCGCCGCCGGATCTTTGGCATAGCCCGCGAAGACGTTGGCGCCGCGCACCAGAATTTCGCCGTCTTCGGCGAGGCGCACTTCGACGCCGGGGATCACCTTGCCAACGGTTCCGTAGCGCGTCTGGCCGGGGACGTTGAACGTCGTGGGTCCCGATGCTTCCGACTGCCCGTACACCTCGTGCAGCGGCAGGTCGAGCCCAGCGAAGAAATCGAGCACCGCTCGCGGCGTGGGAGCCGCGCCGGTCACGCAGACGCGCGCGGAGCCGAAGCCCATTTTGGTGAGCGCGGGGCCGAGCACGAGCTTGCGCGCCACCGCGCGCTCGATGGAGAGGCGCAGGCCGAGCGGTGTGTCGGCGTTGCGCTTGGCGACGGCCCGGCGTCCGACGCCCATCGCCCAGGCGAGAAGACGTGCCTTGGGACCGCGAAGCCCCGCGATGCGCGCCGCGACGACCGCGGCGAGCTTTTCCCAAACCCGCGGGACGCCGAAAAAGACGGTGGGCTGCACCTCTCTGAGATCGTCGGGAATCGTCTCCGTCGAACGCGCGAAATAGACGGGTGTCCCGGAGCACGCCGGGCCGATGATGGAGAACATCTGTTCGGCGATGTGGGAAAGCGGCAGGTACGAGAACAATCGGTCGCTCGACGACAGGGAGACGAGGCTCATCGCGACGTCGGCCGTGAACGTGAGATTCTTGTGCGAAAGGAGGACGGCTTTGGGCGGTCCGGTCGTGCCGGAAGTGTAGATGACCGTCGCCGCCGCCTCTTCGCTCAAGGCGGCGAATCGCTGGTCGAGCTTTTCCTGCGCGATGCCGGCACCGCGATCGAGAAAGGCCATCCAGCCGAGCACGCGCGCTCCGTCGGCGAGGCGCTGCGGGGCGCTCGGCATGAGCACGACGTGCCCCAGTCCCGGCAGGCGCGCCCACTCGCGCTCGACCTTGCGCAGTTGGTCCTCGCTGTCGAGGAGCAAGATGGGCGACTCGGAATGCTCCACGATGTAGCGGACCTGCTCCGATGAGCACGTCGTGTAAATGCCGGCTGGCGTCGCGCCGACCATCATCGTTGCCAAGTGCCAGTCGACCCACTCCGCGCGATTGGCACCGAGGATGGCGGTGGCGTTGCCGGCGCGGACATCGAACGCCATGAGGCTCCGCGCGATCCGCTGCACGCGCTCCACCCGCTGCCGCCAGGTGGTCATTTGCCATTGCCCGTCGGTGCGCACGTAGTAAGCGGGGGCATGAGGGCGAACGTTGCCCTGAGACAGGAATCGAGCGGGGATCGTGTCGGCCGGCATGAACGTTCTCCTCCGCGGCTTTGTGGTCGTGCTAGGCGGCGAGCCGCAGGATCTGGCGCGCCTCGGCCGGCGACGCCGGATGACGGCCGCATTCGCGCGCCACGCGGGTCATGGCGTCGATGAGCTCGCCGTTGCTTTTCGCGCGGCTGCCGTCGGGAAGGTAGAACGTGTCTTCCAGCCCTGTTCGCAAGGCGCCCCCGAGCTCGGCAGCGCGGCGGTGGAGCGGCCAAACTTCGGCGCGCCCGATGGCCGTGACTTGCCAGGTGCATTCGGGGCGGCTGTAGCGGCGCAGCAGCTCGAGCAGATCG
>DATHES010000056.1:0-58486 GCA_035318465.1 Polyangiaceae bacterium | reverse complement strand
CTTGATCTTGTGCAGGAACACCGAGACCGAGTCCACCGCGACGCGAACGGCCTTGGCGGCTTCGACGCGGTCTTTCATCATGAGAAGGTGCACTTCGACCATGATGTTGGGCTGCGGGATGAACACCACCTCGATCATGCCACGCGCGATTTCCTTGTCGAAATCCCAGCCGAGTCCGTCGGCCGCCGCGCGCAGCCGCTCCTCCGTCTCTTCGAACGTGAAGATGATTCCTTTTTCGCCTGCTTGGGCGCCGCGGTAGAGGAATTCGAGCAGAAAAATCGTCTTTCCGGTGCCGGCGACGCCACCGATGAGAAGCGAGGAACCGTAGGGGATGCCCTCGCCGAGGAGGTCGTCCAGCTTGGAGATGCCGGTCTTGCAGCGTTTGGTCGTGGGACCTTGGTTTTCGCGCTGGAGGGTCAGGCGCGGCGCGAACACCTCGATCCCGTTGGACGTGATGACGAACGCGTGCTCTTCGCGGCTATGGTCGACACCGCGCATCTTGACGACCTGGATGAACCGCTGGTGCTCGCCGGATTCTTCGCGCTGACTGACGATCATGAGACCGTCGACGATGGAGAAGAGCGGATTGCTGCGCAGATCCTGCTCTCCGTATTCCCCGAGCAGAAAGGTGGTGGTCTCCCAGGCCATGAGGTTGACCGCGAGCTCGTAGCCGAATTTGCGGAGCTCCTCCGCCGATTTTGCCAGGTCGTCGAAGGCTTTGAAGCTATCGATGACGACGATGGTCGGCTTGACCTGCTTCACCGTTTCCATGATGAGCTTGAAGAGATCCGACAGGCCCTTGGTGCGCAGGAGCACGCCGAGGTCGACGAACTTGATGCTCTCGTCGAGCTTTTTGGCGTCGAAGAAGGTGAACCGCTTCAGGTAGCGCAGGGTCTTCGCCGTCGGCTCTGAAAGCGTGCTGAAATAGACGACGCGGTTCTTGGGAGACGCGTTTTGAAAGCAGATCTGCTGCGTGAGGATGGTCTTGCCCGATCCCGGAGGGCCGGCAATGATGGTGGCCGAGCCCTTCGGCAATCCGTCCGTGAAGAGCGCATCCAGGTTCCGGACGCCCGTTTCGAGCCGTACGGTCGCGGTTTTCTTGGTCATGACTTTGCGTTCTCGCTTTTGCGCACTGCATTGGAGCGTTGCGGGGGGCGGTTCTTCGCGTCAGGACTGCCGTTGTCGAATACGAGGTTGGCGAGCTCGGTGTGGAGGGAGGGGGAGAGGATGTTGGCCGTCAGGTTGCCAAGGACCGTGAGAAATTCCACGAGGACGAACCGGATCCCCGCCGCGACGTCATCGCGCTGCGTGCTCCCGACGCTGTCGCGCAACTCCTGCCATTGGAGCGCCGTCATCTCGCTTCGGAGTGCCGCGAGCACCGGGTACCTTTCGGCGGCGTTGAAGATCACGCGATCGGCGATGGCGGTCAGGGTGACATCCCCCAGCGTCTGGTGAGCACGCCGCCAAAGGGCGCCAAACCCCTGTTCGAAAGCCTGAATCAGCCGCTCGGGAGGAAGGTCCTTCGCGGCGCGTACCATCCAGGCCTCCACGCAAGCCCTGTGATCGTTTTCCTCGATCATGCATTACCGTCCCATGCCGGAGTCCGTAACCTGCAGCCGCGACCAGACGCGCGTGTCGTGGCCACGCGAAGAAACGAAGAAAACCGTGCCAAGGCGACCCCCCCTAACCTCGAGGCGCTCCCTATGCTACCAGCTTGTCCGGACCTGAGGTGGAAAGTCCGGTATTCCATCGAGCACGGATGGGTTGAGCGGTGCGTACGACTTCCACCTTCATCCGGTTCGCGGCGGGTCTTGCTCCTGGCGCTTGCCCTGGCGAGCGCGATTGGCTGTAGGACGCGCGAGGACACAGCGGCAAGAGCCGGTCGTGAGGCTGCGCGGACAGCCGACGGCGCGTGCGGCGACGCCGGTCAAAGCGAAGCGTGCCGTGATCCCATCTGCCGCGACCAGTGCGGCCGCTTCGCTGACTCGGCCCACCTCGCGGAAACATGCATCGACAAGTGTCTAGGCCGCGGCACGTGTGATTCCGACGCCGACTGCGGGCGCGGCTTCGTTTGCGTCGTGATTGCGCCTCGCGTGCGCCGCTGCGCGCCGCCCTCCGTCGTCGCGCCTTGAGTCGTCGCGCCTTGCATCGTCTTGGCCTCGGGCGTCACTCCCAGCGAATGTCGGCGATGTGGAACGTCATGGTGGTACCACCGGCGGCCGTCCATCCGAACCCCATGCGTACGGAGTTGCACGTGTACGCGATGCCGCTGACCTCGATGGCGTACCGGGTTGGACTCGTGGTGAGAACCTGATCGCTCAGCGACACCGCGAATCCATCGGGCGAAGCGGATCCGTATCCGACGTTGAAGGTGACCCGTTCACTTCCCGTGTCGCCCCAGGCGACGAGACTGACGTGCGCGGCGCCGGGGGGAATGACGAGGCCGGGGCCCGGGCCCCAGTTGTTGATGGGATATTGCCAATCGACGCCTGCCCAGTCGGTCGCCACCATCGGCGCGTACGTGATCGTCCAGCATTTCGAGCCGGGGAGGGGAGGGATGACGCCTCCATCGGCCGTCGAGGAACCATCGCGATCGCTTGCCGCATCCGACGCATCGCGACCTCCATCGATGGTCGATCCCGCGTCAGAGTTCGGAGGATAGATGCATATCGCATCCTGATGGATGAGGGCTGGCTGCATCCATCCGCTGGCGAGGAAGTACTGATCGACCGCGAACGGTAGCGTCGGCGGTCCCGTTCCGACGACGCAAAGGCCAGCGTCGGAACGATCGATCCCCGACGAACTGTCGGTACCCGTCGAACCGTCGGCACCGCCGCTTCCGCTTCCTCCCGCCGCGCCGCCAGCACCGGAGGCTCCAGCGGCCCCTGAAGTTCCGGCCGCGCCGCCGGAGCCACCGACCCCCGAGGTTCCTCCCGTGCCGGAGCTTCCACCGGCGCCCGCTGCGCCATCGACATCGGAGCTACCTCCGGCGCCGGACGTTCCTCCTTGGCCTGCCGTGCCGCTCGCGCCTGCATTGCCAGTGGCATCGGACGAACCGTCCTTCGCCCCGCTCGCTCCAGTGCCGGAAGAACCACCGGAAGGCCCGCCCGATCCGCCGCCGGAGCCCGACCCACCTGCGGTCGAGCCCGAAGCGTTGGGCGTCTCGTCGTAAACGGCACACCCGGCCATTGCCAGGGCGAGCAGAAGAGTTGTCGAGCTAGCCCTCATGCGACACTTCACGCTTCAGTTCACGAGGAAGGGCAAGTTGGCCGTGCCCGCATGACCTTGCCCATCGAGAACGTAGACGAAGACCCGGTACTGTCCGGCCGTGGCCGGAGCTGTGATGGTTGTGGTGGGTGTAGCGCTCGTCGCGTGGTTGAGCCGCGTCGGCCTCGGTTCCGCGGAGCCACCGGTTCCGACGACGGTAGGCTCGGGCAAGAGTTCCCAGATGAACGTCATCGGATCCGACTCGGGGTCCGTCGCTGTCACGTTGGCCTGCACCGTTTGCCCCGCCGTCAGCGTCACGTTGGCGGTCACAGGTTGGCCGTTCAACGTCAGCGCGGTCACGTTCGGCGCTCGATTGATCGGCCAAGCGCCCGACCACTTGTAAATCATGGCGTCAACCGTGGGGCAGGTCTCCTGGTTGAGGCCGAGATCGGTCAGCCTCTCCAAGAACATGCCGTACCAGGTCGGTGTGCGCTCTTGCTTTTGACCCCACAAGAAAACATAGGACCCGAGAGCGCGGTCGCGATGTGAGAAGATGTAGTCGTAACGGTTTTGATAAATCTGTGCCTTTTCGGCGCTGGTCTGCTCGAGAGGACGCGTCCAGGCGGTGTTGGGAGATTCCCAATGTCCGGTCGGTCCGAACTCGGTAATGACGTACGGCCCCGTGAACTTCGAGCTCTTGACCTCGGCGTCGACGTTGGTCACCGCGGCGTAGGCGTTGATGCCGAGCAAGTCGATTTGCGGTGCCCACGTCGCGACATTGTTGAGGACCCCGAGAGGAGAGCCGGCGATCACGGTCGTCACGGGGTGGTGCGGATCTCCCTGGTGGATCATGCCCGCCAGCTCGTTCACGAACGCCCACGCCGCCTGCACGTCGGCACCGACGTTGATCTCGTTGCCGAGCGCCCAGATGAGCAGCGCCGGATGATCTTTGTAGGTCATCAGGAGGTTCGTCACCTCCGTGCGCTTGGTGTTTTTATACGTGTCGTTCGCGTAGTCGGCTGGCGACTTGGAGAGCTCGATGCCGAGCAGAAGGGTGATGCCGCGGCCTCTCACGGTGTCGAGCGTGCGACCTGCGTTCGCCGACGAATAGGTGCGCGTCGAGTTTCCTCCGCCGGCTTGGGCCAAATCCAAGCGTGTCTGGCCGCCGAATCCTTTGATGTAGTAAGGAACGCCGTCGCGTAGCAAAGTCCATACATCGCCGTTGCGGACGATCGTCACCCAGCCCGGGCCGGTCAAGGCGCCGTCGGAGCTGCCCGCATCGACGATGGGCCCGGCATCGACGGTGGTTGTCGGACCATCGGCCTTCGTCGTGCCGTCACGCATCGTGTCCACGCCGCCGGCGTCCGCGGCGCCGCCCGCGCCGCCTCCCGACGTTCCGCCGACACCGGCGTCCACGCCGCCGCCCCCGCTCCCCGACGTTCCTCCGACACCGGCGCCCGCGGCGCCTCCCGCGCCGCCCCCCGACGTGCCGCCGGCCCCCGACGTGCCGCCTCCGCCGGCGCCCGCGGCCCCGCCTCCGCCGGCACCGGAGGTTGCGCCGGCACCAGCGCCGCCGCTCGCCTGCGTTTGTCCCGTCGGCTGTGCCGTGCATCCGCATACGGAGATCGCCGCTGCAAGAATCGACGATGGCGTGCAAGACGCGACGAATTTTGTAGGACGCATGGTTTTCTTGCTTCCTCTACGTTAAGTGCCGTTTACGAACGCATCCGCCTCCGAGCCGACAAGGGTGGTGACGAAGAGCGCGTCAGAAGTTGAACGAGACCCGGACGCGCCCCGCGATCATCTTGCTATTGCGAAGGATATAGATGTCCCCGCTCGGCTCTTCCCACAGCAAATCCGATTGCGAGAGCACGAGCTTGACCATGGCATTGTTGAAGCCGAGCGGATAAGCGATGTAAGCCGCTCCCTGGACATGTCGTTTGAACTCCTCGACCTCCGTCAAAACCTCCGTGCGATGGGCGCCTGCTCCGAGGATGAGCCGGCGACCCATGGCGAGCGTGCCGACGTCGAGTTCGAGGTATCCGCCGAAGCTGGTGGTTTGAGCGAACCCGTTCTTGTCGCGCTCTCCGTCTTTTTGGCTGTAGACCGCCTGTTTGGCGAGCGCCGCATTGAAGCCGGCCTCGATGGGCTTGTAGGTGATGACGGCCCCGCCGCCAAAGCCCCATCGTTCGGTGACGCCACACCGCTTGCACTCGACTTTGGTGACCCCGTCCGCCGCGAGCGAGGACGTTTCCTGGGCGGGCCTCAAGAAGCGGTACTCCGCCGCGGCCGATAGGCTCAGGAAGTCGAAGGTCGCGTTCGCCGCAGCGCGCCCGCCGGCCGTGTTCGAAGTTCCCTCCTTTCCATACTCGCCCGTCAACTCGATGCCCGACCACGGCGTCGGATAGACGTGAAGCGCGGCGCGCCCGGGCGTTCGGCGCATGAAGATGTGGTCGACCTCGTAGATGTGAGGGCCGAAGTTGGCGCCCTCGATGTTGCCGAGCAGGAGAGCGCCGGTGTCCTCGAGCGTGTAAAGGTCGTAGCCGAGACCTTTGCGGTACACGCGCCAGGGCATGAACCGGCCGACCGTGAAATCCCAGACGTCGCTCTTGCCGACCTGCGCATAAAGGTCGTCGACGTTGATTTGGTAAAGGCCGACCTGCTCGCGAATCCAGGCCACGAACTGTCCCGTCGTCCGAAAAAAGTAGTCGTTGGCGAAGTCGTAACGAAACGTGGGTCCCAGCACGAATCGTCCGCGAAAGTCATTGAAGCTCGACGAGTTTTCGGAAGGAGTGTCGAACGAGTACTTGGCCAGGCCGACGTCGGTCTCCATGCTGCCGTGCCATTCGAGCCGCGCTGGGGTCGGAAACGCGCCCCTCTGCCAGGGGGCGACGCCGGGAGCGGCCTTCACTTCGGTTCGCCCCTCTTCGAGGCGAGCGGGCGCGGGGGACGGCTCCGGCTCGGTGGGGGCAGGGACCGCCGGTTTGGGCGGCTCGGTTGCGGCGGAGGGTGGCTGAGCATGCACGAGCGCCGTGCCGAAACACGCGGCGGCCGCAATCCCGACGACGCTCAACCTTCTTGCCCACCCCACTCGGCGTGCTCGTGCATTCAATCGACGTTCCTTCTTCTTCGCAAATGCGAGCGACATTTCGTTGTTCCTGACGGGCATCGGCAACTTCTTCCCACCCGGTTGGTGCCGGGCCAACGCGCAAGTTGGCCCGGCAGGGGAGGAAACAAACGCGGCGCTATTTGATGGTGAACTTCGCCGAGAGCAGCTTGGCCGGCTCCGCGCTCGCGCCGACGAACACGGTGTGCTCGCCGGTCGCGTTCGTTGCGGTTCCGACCTTTTCGACGACCCACGCGCTCTGCATGATGTTCCAGTAGGCGAGGTCCCTGGCTGGCACCGTGAGCTGCACGTTCTTGCTTTCGCCCGGTGCCAGCGTCACGCGCGCGAATGCCTTGAGCTCCTTTTTCGGTCGGCGGGCCGTGGTGGTCGACGCGACGTAGAGCTGGACGATTTCGTCGCCCGCCAACATCCCGGCGTTCTTGACCGTGACTTGGACGTTCAAGCGACCCTTGTCGGTGACGCCGTTCGCGCAAAGGACCTGAAGATTGCTGTACTCGTAGCGCGTATAGCTGAGGCCTTGCCCGAACCAGACTCTTGGCTGAAGGTTTTCTGCATCGAATTTCCGATAGCCGTGCAGATAAGCGACTTGGGCCTGCGCGACGTTGTTCTGGAAGCCGGGATAGTCGGCCTCGTTCTGGGCCACGGTGAACGGTACCTTGCCCGAGAAGTTGATGTCCGCGAAGATCAGCTTCGCAAACGCGGTTCCTCCTTCCTGGCCCGGGTAGAAGGTCTGGATGATGCCCTTGGCGCTCGCCATCCAGTCTTCCATCACGACCGCGCTGCCCACCATGAGCACCACGATCACATTGGGGTTCGCTGCCGCGGCAGCTTTGATGAAGGCCGCCGGCTTGTTGCCGGCAGGCCAATGCAGCGGGTGAGGGTTGGTGAGGTTCAGGTTCTGCCGGTCCTGACCTCCGTCGAACGCTTCACCTTCGTCCTCGTGCGCCATCGCGACCGGAATGATCGCGACGTCGGCCATGGCGGCATCGGCCGCGTTGGCGCTCTGGGTGACGGTGATGCCGGCAGCGGCGGGAAGAGCCTGAACGCCTTGCATGAGGGAGATGGCGTACCCAGGTCGACTGTTGCTGCTCCCGCGGTCGCCCAGGCCCGATGCCTGGCCCGCCGCGGATACGGCGGCCAAGTTGGGAAGGGCGCGATCAGGACCGAGAAAGACGATGCTCTTGACCGTCGCCAGGCCGGAGCCGGCCGTGGTGGCCTTGGCTCCGAGCGGCAGAATGTTGTCGTTCTTGAGGAGTACCGCGCCTTTCTCCGCGGATTCGAGGGCAAGATTTTTGTGGCCTTGGTTATTGGCGATAGCGGTGTCGAGCGGGCTATTGAGATACGAAGGGTCCAGCTGCTTGAACTTGATGCGTGCGTTGAGAATGCGCTTGGCAGCTTCGTCGAGACGCGCCGATTGAACCGTTCCCGACGCGAGCGCTTGCGGGAGCTGCTGGAAGGCCGTCTTGTCCGGCATCTCGTAGTCGAGGCCGGCATTCAGGGATGCGGCGCCGTTGTTCTTCGTCGCCCACCAATCGGAAAGCATGAACCCCGCCCAACCCCAGTTGGTGCGAAGGATGTCCGTCATCAGGTGCTTGCTTTCCGTGCTCCAGTTGCCGTTGACGCCGTTGTAGGCGGCCATGATGCAGGCCGGGTCGGAATCTTCGACGACGATTTGGAACGGCAGGGCATAGTTTTCGCGCAGCGTCTGCTCGTCCATGTTGGCGATGACGCTCTGGCGATTGTTGTCGGTGTCATTGGCGGCGAAATGCTTGGGGCAAGCGGGTACGCCGCCTTGCGCGTCCTCGCCCTGCTGGATGCCGCGGGTGAACGCAGCTCCCAAGAGGCCCTGCACCACGGGATCTTCCCCGTAGGTCTCCTGGGCACGCGCCCAGCGCGGATGCCGCAGGGTGTTGATGGTCGGCGCGAGCGACAGGTCGATCTTGAGCGCCCGCATTTCTTTGCCCTGCGCTTTGCCGATGCGGTACTCGAGGTCGACGTCGAACGCAGCGGCGCGCGCAGAAGCCACGGCCCATGTCGACGTCGCGGCGCCGGGATCGCCGGAGCCGGTCTGGGTGTGAAGGCCGCGTGGTCCGTCGCGCATCTTGAATACGGGAACGGGCGGGCTGGTTCCGGGAATGGCCGTCCCGTTGAAGTCGCAGTTATAGTTCGGTGCGCCGCAGACGGTGGGATCGCCGCTGATCAGGGCCAGCTTTTGATCTTGCGTCATGGTCTGGACCATGCTGTTTGCCAGCGGATCGACAGGGGTCAAGACGATCACGCGTGGGTCGGTGAACAGGGTGCACGTTGCGTCGTCGGGGGGGACAGGGGGTCCACCGCCGGTTCCTCCCGCTCCACCGGTTCCCGTTCCGCCAGTGCCGGTCGTCGCGCCACCGGTGCCCGTCGTGGCGCCGCCGGTTCCCGTCGTGGCCCCGCCGGTTCCCGTCGTGGCGCCGCCGGTTCCGGTCGTGGCCCCGCCGGTGCCCGTCGTGGCGCCGCCAGTGCCGGTCGTGGCGCCACCGGTTCCCGTCGTGGCCCCGCCGGTGCCTCCTCCCGTGGGGTCGCTTCCGCCGGTGCTGCCGCCGGTGCTGCCGCCCGTCCCCGAGCCGCCTGTGCCCGTGGTCGCGCCGCCGGAGCCCGTGCCCCCTGGGGTCACGACATTTTTATGCGTGGGTTCCGCCGTGCAAGAGGCGTAGAGCCCCATGGCTGCGATGATCACCCATTTCAAGAACATCCTGAGTTCGCTTCGCATGTGGGATCCCTCTCCCCCTCTTAGTGTCACGGCGCCATCCAGTCCTTGCAGGAAGGGAGGGCGCTTGCGGCATGAAAGCCGCTTACTACGAGCGCGGCGTTGACGTTTTCGGGGGTGACCAGGATGACGGGGACCGCCACCACTGGAACGCCCGACGAGTCCTTCTTGGCGTCGACCGGTTTGCCCTCGGCGAGTGCGGCCGCGACTTCGGCCGCCTTTTCGGCGAGCGGCTTGATGTCCTTGAGAATCTCGATCGACTGTTTCTTTTCGCAGACGTAGTTCACGTTGGCGGCGTCGGCGTCCGCCCCGGCGATGAAAATGTGCTTGCCACCAAGGCCGGCCGCCTGGATGGCCTGCACGGCGCCGCGGGCCATGCCGCTGTTGTTGGCCAAGATCGCCTGAATATCGCCCTTGGTCTTGGCGATGGCGTCCTCGATCGTCTTCAGGGCCTGCTCGGGTGACCACGCGTCGTGGCTCTTTTCCATGACGATCTTGACGGTGCCCTTCTCCACGTACGGCCGGAGCGCATCGTGGTAGGCGCGCGTGATCTCGAGCGCGACGCTGTGGCCCGACTGGCCGCTCAGGATGACGTAGTTTCCGGCGCGCGCCGTCGCCTCGAGCGCCTGCTCGGCCTGGAGGACCCCCACGCGGTAGCTGTCGTGTGCCACGTAGAAGTCCGCGCCCGGGATGGATCGGTCGTAGGCCACGACCTTGGCGCCCTTGGCGTGCGCCTTGGCGACGTAACCGGCGGCGGCAGCGCTGTCGGTCGGCTGGATGACGAGCACCTTGGCGCCGCGCGAGAGCGCGTCCTCGACTTGCGAAAGCTGGCGAGCGTTGTCGTTGTCGGCCGAGAGCGTGAAAGGGGAGAGCCCTTTTTGCTTGGCGACATCCTCGAAATAGCGCCGATCTTTCTTGTAGCGTTCCTCCTGCAGGGTGGAGATGAGGAACGCCGCCTTGGTGCCGGACGCGGCACGCGGCTCGCCATCGTCGGCTTGGGGTTTGCTGCACGCGCCTACCGCGAGCAGCGCCACGAAGAGTGCCAGAGCGGTCCTTCGGATCTCGTTCATACGGCCTCCTTTCGAAGGGAGAGCGAATCCAGCATGGACGCGCCGAGCAGGATCATGCCGGTCAAGATGAGCTGCCAATTGGAGTTGACGTTGAGAAGGTTCATGCCGTTGGAGAGGGTGCCGAAGATGAGCGCTCCCAGCAGCGTTCCGAGCATGGTGGCGCGCCCACCGGAAAGGCTCGTTCCGCCGATCACCACGGCGGTGATGACGTGCAGCTCGCGAATGAGTCCCATGTTTCCGGGCGTGACGCCGTTGGTGCGCGCCGCCGCGATGAGCCCCGCCACGGCGGTAAGCATCGCGGCCATGAGATAGACGAGCATCGTCACCCTTCGCACCGGGACGCCGGAGAGGCGCGCGGCTTCCGCGTTGCCGCCGATCGCGAAGGCGTATCGTCCGAGGCGGCTTCGGCGCAGCATGACCGAGCCGAGGGCCGCGACCACCGCCGCGATGAAGACGGGCACGGGTATGCCGTCCTGATAGATGACCGCCAAGATCGCCGCGATCGCGGCGATGCAGAGCACCTGGAACCCGAGCAAGAGGGGGTTCTGGACGGGCAGCTCGAACGCACGCCGGCGTCGCTCGCGCTGCAACAACAGGCCGACGCCGACGAGAAGACCGGCGCCACAGATCGTCATCGACGCCCCGGAAGAGAGCCGCTGGCCCAAGATGGCGAAGTCGCTCCCCATCGGGGAGAGCCCACGCGCGTCCGAAAGCACCAGCGCCAGACCGCGGTAGGCGAGAAACCCGCTCAAGGTGGCGATGAACGGCGGCACCTTGAACTTCGTCACCAAGAGCCCGTGCCAAAGACCGACGACGACCGAGAGAAGAAGCGCCGCCATGACTGCCACCGCGGCCGGTTGACCGTGATCGATCTGCAAGAGCGCGGCGACCACCCCGAAGAGCGCCATTCCGGCACCCACCGAGAGGTCGATCCCGCCGATGAGGATGACGAACGTCATCCCCACGCCCATGATCACGATCTCCGCGATCTGGGCCGTGACATTGCTCAAATTGCTGGCGGTCAGGAACGCTTCGCGCGTATCGGGATAGGAGGCGAGCCCCGCCCAGAGCAGCAGCAAAACGAATCCCGTACGGAGCGTGCGCGAGCCGACGATATCGGAGATCGCCAGGCCATTGCGCTCGCTCGAGGCAGGTACCACGGTCTGCGTCATGCTCATGATTGCACGCTGTCGGCGCCACGGCCGTTCGGTTCGACGTGAGAGATGGGCGAAGGAGAGGCGCCCCCTTCGTAGGGAGACGAGGCTAGCGCGCCCGTGCTCAGTTGTACGATGATCTCCTCCGTGGCGGTCTCCCCATCGAGCTCCGCCACCTTGCGGCCCTGCCGCAAGACGATGATTCGATCGGCCAGACGCAGAACTTCCGACAAATCGGACGACGCGAAGAGAACCGCTACGCCCTGGAGGGCAAGCTGCGACAAGATCCCGTAGATCTCTTCGCGCGCGCCGACATCGACGCCGCGGGTCGGCTCATCGAGCAAAAGGACCTTGGGGGGATGTTCGAGCCACTTGCCGACAACCACCTTTTGCTGGTTGCCTCCGGACAAGGTGGACGCGGTGGACGCCGCGTCGCCGCGTATCCGCAGCGAACGAATGCGTCGTTCGGCGAGCATCGATTCGGAGGCCGCGTCGACCAGGCCGAACCGAGCGGCTCCCCCCATCGCCTGCGGCGAGGCGAGCGAGGGCAGCGCCAGGTTCTCCGCCACCGTCATGCCGAGCACGAGCCCTCTTCCTTTGCGGTCCTCGGGAACGAGCGCGAGCCCGCGGCGAATCGCCGTCAGAGGCGAGTCGATGACCACCTCGACGCCGTCGATGAGAATCGTGCCCGCGGCTCCCGACTCGGCGCATCCGAAAAGACCCGAGAGCAGCGCCGTGCGGCCCGAGCCCATCGCGCCGGAGACGGCGACGATCTCGCCCGGCCAGAGCGAGAGCGAGACTGCTTGCAGGGCAAACGGCGGCTGGTCCGCCTCGCCGCGCCTGACGCGCGAGCGAAATACGGAAAAATCCTTCACCTGGAGGGCCGGTCTTTTTTCGCGCGCCCCAGCCAGAAAGCGCGTTCGCGATCGCGCGCCGTCGAGGGCGCGCCCCACCATCAGGCTCACCACCCGCTCGGGGGTCGTGTCCGCGGTGACCGTCGTGGCGGCGGTGCAGCCGTCGCGCAGGACCGTGAGGCGGTCGCAGATGGAAAACAGCTCGTCGAGCCGATGCGTGACGTAGATGCACGTGGTGCCTTCGGCTCTCAGCTTGCGCAACCAATCGAGCAGCTTCCGTGCTTCGTGCTGCGTCAGCGCGGCGGTCGGCTCGTCGAGAACCAAGATGCTGGCCTCGAGCGATAGCCCCCGCACGATCTCCACGATCTGCTGCATCCCGATGCCGAGCTGACCCACCGGCTTGGCCGGATCGATCTGTCCGGCGAAGCCAAAGCGCAGCAGATATTCGTGCGCCGTCGATTCGAGCCTGGCGTCGTCGATGAAACGGAAGCGCCGCGGCTCGCGGCCGAGCATGAGGTTCTGCGCGACCGACAACTCGGAGACGAGCATCAGCTCCTGATGGACCACGGCGATACCGGCCCGCCGGGCATCGGTCGGGGAGGAAAGGCGCACCGCCTTGCCGCCGACTTCGATCGAGCCGCGGTAGCTGCCATGGGGGTGGACACCGGCGAGCACCTTGATGAGCGTCGACTTGCCGGCGCCGTTCTCACCGCAGAGCCCCATGATTTCGCCGCGCCGCACGGACAGGCCTGCCCCGCGAAGCGCGTGCACCCCTCCGAAGCTCTTTTCGATCCCAATGAGCTCGAGAGCCAATGGGGAAGGGTCGACATGCATGCTCGGTTTTCGTTGCTCCGTCGAATCCACCCGCTGCGGGGTGCCGTGAGATTGGGGCATATGCAATGGTCAGGCCCTCGGTCCGCTCCCCAGCGAGATGGCGCGATTCCCCGGGGAAATTCTCGATCGGATTCTTGATCGAGCGCGAGGCGCGAGCGGCTCGGAATGCCGCAGCGACGCCCCTGACCGCGCCGACGTGCGACCCGCGGGGCCGCACCGCCCTCATTTTCGTTGTCGAGGGTCCGAAAAACGGTGCGGCGCGGCTCCCCCGCGACGTGCCCGCCGATTCGAGGTACAAAAATGAAGATGGCGGATCGCCACGCCGACGCGACGACGCAGGTCATGGAAGAGAGCGCAAGGCTCGTCTATCCCGACGTCGAGCTGCATGTGATCGAGGGCGCCGACCGCGGACTCCAATGTAAGCTCGAGCCCTCCGCGACCCGGATCGGTACGGGCGCGGCATCGCATCTGCGCCTGCAAGATCGCGCGGTCTCGCGCCTGCACTGCGAGATTCGCATGGTGGGCGACGAGATGCGGATCTTCGATTCCGGCAGCACCAACGGAACCTACGTCGACGGCGTGCGCATTTACGAAGCGAACGTCGCGGCGGGGATGTCCGTGCGGATCGGCGCCACGGTCCTCAGCGTAGCGACGGGGAGGGAATCGTGCTCCGTCGAGCTGTCGGCGCGGCATCAATTCGGCGACGTGATCGGCGCGAGCACCGAAATGCGGCGGCTCTATGCGATCCTCGAGAAAATCGCCCCTACCGATACCACGGTGCTGATTCGCGGAGAGACCGGCACGGGCAAAGAGCTTGCCGCTCGGGCGATTCACGATGCCTCCCTGCGCGCCCGCTTTCCCTTCATCGTGGTCGACTGCGGTGCCATCGCCGAGAACCTCATCGAGAGCGAGCTTTTTGGTCACGTTCGGGGCGCCTTCAGCGGCGCCATCTCGGATCGACGCGGTCTGTTCGAAGAGGCCAACGGCGGCACGCTTTTTCTGGACGAGATCGGCGAGCTCCCCCCCTCGCTGCAACCTCGCCTCTTGCGCGTCATCGAGACATTCGAGGTGCGCCGCGTGGGCGGCAACACCAGCAAGCGAGTGGACGTCCGCGTGCTGGCGGCGACCAACCGCTCGCTGACCGAGAGCATCAACGCCGGAACGTTCCGCGAGGACCTCTACTACCGGCTTGCCGTCGTGGAAGTGGAGCTGCCGCCCTTGCGTGCGCGGCGTGCCGACATCCCGCTGCTGGCGCAGCATTTCGTGCGCCGTTATGCGGGAGACAAGGAGTCGCTGCCGAGCGAGACGCTCGCCTCGCTCACCTCGCGCGCCTGGCCGGGCAACGTGCGCGAGCTTCGCAACTTCATCGAGCGAAGCGTTTCGCTCGGATATGGGTCGACCGCGGGGCCTGCCGTCACTTCGGCCGCCGCTCCGGGGACGCCCCTGCCAGCCGAGATCGAGACGATCGTTCCCACGCATTTGCCGCTCAAAGACGCGCGCGCGGTGTGGAACGAGCAATTCGAAATGCTCTACGTCAAAGCGCTGCTCGCCAAGACGAAGGGCAATGTCACCCGCGCGGCCGAGCTAGCGGGTATCAATCGGCGCTCGCTGCAGAGGCTCATCGCGGGGCTCGGCCTGCGGGACCACGACGACCCCGGCGGCAAGGGGCCGGCCTAGCACTACGCTGTCAGTTCTTCGCCATACCAGATCACGATCGGCCAATTCAGCCAGGCGGCCACTTAAGATGCGGCGAGGCCGTTGCGAAAGCCGTTCTGATGACCATGGCCGCGAGGCCCCTCGCCTTGCGACCCATCACCAGCGCGAGCGCCGCCCCGAGACGGGCAGGAGCGTACCGAGTGCTGCGGAAATGCCTCCCGCGCGCGGCGACCGCTCCGATGAAGCAGGCGCCTCGAGCCACCCCGCGCGAGGAGGCGCCGGAGCGCGCTGCAGATCGGTTGCTTCGCGTTCCATCCGCGTCATGCGTTCGCGTCGTTCCGCCAGACGGGCGCCGGCCAGCCCCTCGACCCAAGCCCCGACTTCGGCCGGCGTGGCGGGGCGCACGGCCGACTCCAGCGCGAGCGCCATGGAGCGGGCAGACTCGAAACGCCGCTGCTGCGCTCGATCGAGCCCCCGCAGCACGAGGGCGTCGAGCGCCGGCGGCACATCCGAACGAAGCTGGCTCGGGCGGAGCACGTCGTCATCGAGCACGCGGCCGAGGATCATACCTTCCGTGTCGCCCTCGAACAGACGCTCGCCCGCGAGCAACTCCCAGAGGATGACCGAGGCGCCGTAGACATCGGCGCGCGGTCCCACGAGGCCCCGCTGAATTTGCTCCGGCGCCATGTAGGCGACCTTTCCTTTGAGCTGACCGTCGCGCGAAACGTTGCAGCGACCCGCAGCTTTGGCGATGCCGAAGTCGATGAGACGGGCCACGCCGTCGACCCCGACGATCACGTTTTGCGGGGAAACGTCGCGATGGACGACACCGAGCAGCGTCCCTTGCTCGTCGCGCGCCTCGTGCGCCGCGTGCAAACCGTAGAGGATCGAAACGGCGATGGTCGCGGCAATGGGGACCGGTATCGGCGCGTGGTTCGCATCGGCGTCCCGCAGGAGCTGGCCGAGCGATTCGCCGTCCACATACTCGAGGACGAGGCAGATCTCTCCCTCGTCGGCCAGCACGTCGAGGACGGGGACGACATTGGGATGGCGTACGCGACTGGCCAGCCGCGCCTCGTCGAGGAACATGGCGACGAATTGCGGATCTTTGGCAAGCTGCGGGTAAAGGCGTTTGATGGCCACGGTGCTGCCGAAGCCAAAGGGGCCGAGCATCCTACCGAGGTGGATGGTCGCCATGCCACCGGCCGCGATCTCGTCGTGAATCACGTAGCGACCGTGGGGGGAGCAGCGCTCTGCCGGGGCGCCGTTGAGCGTTTGCGCCGTCCGTCCGTCGCGCAGGACCACGATCCTGTCGCAGAAACCGAACACCTCGTCCATGCGGTGCGACACGTAGATGCAGGTGGTGCCGCTCCTTTTCAGCGTCCGCAGCCAGGTGAGAAGACGCGCGCGCTCCTCGGTGGCCAGGGACGCGGCGGGTTCGTCGAGCACCAAGACCTTGGCGTCGTGCGAAAGCGCCCGCACGATTTCGACGATGTGCTGCACACCGATGCCGAGCTCGCCGACCGTCGCTCCGGGATCGATCTCGCCCTTGAGGTCGAATCGACCGAGATGCGCCGATGCTTGCGCTTCGAGTCTTGCTTCGTCGACCAGACCGAAACGGCGCGGCTCGCGACCGAGCATCAGGTTTTGCGCCACGGAAAGCTCCGGCACGAGCATGATCTTCTGATGGACGACGGCGATGCAGGCGCGGCGCGCATCCGCCGGGCACGTCAGGCGCAACGGCCGCCCATCCACGACGACCTCGCCGCGATACGTCCCGTGCGGGTGCACCCCGGCCAAGATCTTGACGAGCGTCGATTTCCCGGCGCCGGCCTCGCCGCAAAGCCCGACGATTTCGCCGGCTCGCGCCGTCAGATGAGCGCCGCGAAGCGCGTGACCTCCCGTCAGGCTCTTCTCGATACCTACGAGCTCTAGCCGAGGAGGGACTTCGGACGGCACCGACACATCCTACCGTTTCTGTTTCAATGATGCATCCCACTCGACTCGAGCCTGCATCACGAACGTTGCCAGCCGATGACGGCGCGGGGAGCGCATGCGGTGTGCGTCGTCGCAGGCCGCGGCGTCGAGGACCGCACGTCACGCCCGAGGATGTCGCGCCGCGACATGCACTTCATGGGGATTGCCCATGGCTCGCGCGCGGCACGAAGGTTGCCCCGCGGAAAGCGGTGATGGTTTTTCGCACCCTCCTCGTCGCGTCCTTGGCCATTGGCTGCGACCTGGCTCCGAAGGGCGGTCCGATGCTCGGGGATGCATCGGGGGGGCCCGGCGGATTTGCGGGAGGAGGGGGTTTACCGCCGGCCGGCGACGCGAATGGAGGAGGCGGTACGACGGGCGGTGCCGGCGACGGGCGCGGAGGAGGTGGTACGACGGACGGCAGCCCCGGCGACGCGAGTGGAAGAGGCGGTGCGGGGGGCAACCCTGCAGGCGACGCGAATGCAGGGGGCGGTGCCGCGGACGGCGGCGCTTCGGGCCCGGCCGACGCCTCCGGCGCGACCGACGCCTCGGGCCCGACCGACGCCCCCGCAGTCGGGCCGCCCGATTTCGGTCCCAATGTTCTCATCTTCGATCCATCGATGCCGATGGCCATGATTCAGAGTCGCATCGACGCGGTCATGACACAGCAGGAGCCGAATCAATTTGGCGCCCCCCGTTACGCCTATTTCTTCAAACCAGGAGCGTACGCGCTCGATGTTCGGCTCGGCTATTACATGCACGTCATCGGACTCGGCCCATCGCCGGACGATGTGAAGATCACGGGGGCGGTGCGATCGAAAGCCTCTTATCGCGCCGGCAATGCGACGTTGAACTTCTGGCGGGGCGCCGAGAATCTCTCCGTCGTTCCGCAGCAGGACGCGAACGTCGCCATCTGGGCCGTGTCGCAGGGAACCTTCCTTCGTCGGGTGCACATCCTCGGGCCTCTCAACCTGTGGGACGGGGGCTACTCGAGCGGTGGTTTCATCGCCAACTCCAAAATCGACGGCCAGGTGAACTCCGGATCGCAACAGCAATTCTTGTCGAGAAACACCGACTGGACGAGCTGGGTGGGTGGCAATTGGAACATGGTTTTCGTCGGAGCCGTGCGTCCCCCTTCGGGCGTTTGGCCGGGCGCTCCCATCTCGGTGGTGGCGAGGACACCGCTCGTTCGGGAGAAGCCGTTTCTCTTCGTCGACTCATCTGGCCAATACTTCGTCAGTGTCCCTGGTTCCAGGAGCGACTCCCTCGGAACCGATTGGGCGCCGGGGGCGCCGCCGGAAGGTGTTTTGTCGATGGATCGCTTTCACGTGGCCAGCGCCGACAAGGACACCGCCGCGACCCTCAACGCCGCGCTCGCCCAGGGCAAGAACCTGATCTTGACGCCCGGCATCTATCGTCTGGACGATCCGATTCGCGTGTCGAGGCCGGGCACCATCGTGCTCGGGCTCGGAATCGCCACGCTGCTACCGACCCGGGCCATGCCCATCATGCAAATCGCCGACGTGGATGGGATTCAGGTCGGCGGAATCCTGTTCGATGCAGGAGCCGCGGATACACCCACGTTGATCGAGGTTGGCGAGCCAGGAAGCTCGCAAGACCACGCGAGTTTCCCCACGTTTCTCTACGACGTTTTCTGCAGGATCGGCGGAGCCTCCATGGGAACCGCGTCGAGCTGCATGACCATCCACAGCCACCACGTCGTTGGCGACAACCTCTGGCTCTGGCGGGCCGACCACGGTACGGGCGCGGGCTGGACGGCGAACCGCAGCAAAAATGGCCTCATCGTGAACGGAAACAACGTCACCATCTATGGCCTGTTCGTTGAGCATTTTCAGCAATTTCAAACAGTGTGGAACGGCAATGGCGGGCGCGTCTTCTTCTACCAATCCGAAATGCCGTACGATCCGCCTGCGCAGGCCGATTGGCAACACGACGGCGTGAATGGGTTCGCCTCGTACAAGGTCGCGGATACGGTGACGAGCCACGAGGCGTGGGGGGTCGGTGTCTACTCCGTGTTCCGGAACCCGGTCGTCGCCGAAAACGCCATCGAGACGCCGATCGCCCCCCAAGTCGCCATGCGCCACCTGACGTCGGTGTGGATCCCCGGGGTCGCGGGCAGCTCCATCACGCACATCGTCAACGGTACGGGCGCCTCCGTGCCCCAGAGCGGCAACCAGGCCAAAACGCCCGACTGACGGACGGTGACGGGCACTTTGTGGCTGGACACCCGGAGCGCGCCTGCTTTTTGGTGAGACTGTTTGGTGGCCTGGGTGACACTATACTCTTCGTGAAGCACACATCCCGAAGGCTCGTGGTTCGTCCGTCCTCGTCCCGTACCTTGCTTCTCGTCAGCCTGCTGCTCGTTGCCTGCGGATCGATGAGTGAATCCGGCACCGGAAATGGCGGGGCGGCGACGGGAACGGCAAGTGGAGGCACCGGCGGAAATGGCGGGGCCGGTGCCCAGGGCGGGACCGGAGGAAATCCAGGGACCGGAGGAATTGCAGGCACCGCGGGAAATGGCGGGGCGGGTGGAAATGGAGGCACCACCACGGGAACGGGCGGGACCGGTGGAAATGCGGGGACCGGTGGAAGCACGACGACCGGGACAGGCGGCGCGGGGGGAAATCCCGACGCAGGCGGCAATGGCGGTACCGGCGGTACCGGCGTCTCCGATGCGAGCGCGGGGAGCGGAGGGTCAAGCGGCGGTGTCGAGGGCGGCCGGATCGACGCCATCGCCGATGTCGGCGTCGATTGGGGCGTGCCCGACGCTGGCAGCGACGGCGATGGTGACTTTACGCACGGCCCCACGTACACGAACTCGCCTGACTTCGTGATGAAGAACGTGCCCCATGGCCGGATTTTCAACTTCACGATGAATTCGGTCGACAGCAAAATCTATACGGGCCTCGATTCGACGCTCAACACCGCCAACCAACACGCCTACACCCGTGCGGTCTCGGTCTACATCCCCATGCAGTACGTGGATGGCGCGGAAGCGCCGTTCATGATCGTCCAGGATGGCCCCGGCCATTTGAACAACCTGAAAAACCCGCTCGACAATCTCATTGCCGACAAGCGCCTTCCGCACATCATCGGCATTTTCGTCAATCACGGCGGCGGCGACGGGAAGGGGAGTGAGCGGGGCCTCGAATACGACACGATGTCCGACCGCTACACGCGCTTCATCGAGACCGAGGTCCTGCCTGCGGTCAAGAACGACGCCGCCATCAAGGCGGCTTATCCGAACCTTCTGCTCACCTCGAACCCCGAAGGGCGCGGCTCGTACGGCTGTAGCTCGGGCGGTGCCGCGGCGCTCACGATGGGGTGGTTTCACCCCGAGCTCTACCGGCGCATCATCACGTACTCGGGAACGTTCGTCGATCAGCAGGACGACGACGATCCGAACGAAGTCATGTACCCGTTCGGCGCCTGGGAGTACCACGACCGCCTCATCGAAAACACCGATGCGAAGCCGCTTCGAATTTTCTTGCAGGTGGGCGAAAACGACAATCGCGCGACCGACGCGGAGAGCACCCACCACAACTGGGTGATGGCCAACCAACGCACGGCCGCGGACCTCAAGACGAAGGGCTACCACTATCGGTTTTTCTTCTCGAAGGGCGCCACGCACTGTGACGGAAGGGTCCCCGGGGAAACGCTCCCCGAGACGCTGCTGTGGGCGTGGCGCGGCTACCCGATCCCCTGAGTCACTGCCATTCGATGCCGTCGATGTGGAACGCGACTGGCGCGGTCCCCGCCGTGGTCCAGCCGAAGCCCATCCGCACCGATGGACACGTATAGTCGATACCGGTGAGGTCGATGTCGTAAGCAGTCGGCGTCGTCGTGAGGACCGCGTTGGCCAGGGTCATGCCGAAGAGATCCGGAGACGTGAAGCCATATCCGACGTTGAAGCTCACGACTTCGCCGCCCACGGCCCCCCAGGCGAGGAAGTGAACGCTCTTCGCGCCTCGAGGGATCACCCGGCCGTTCATGGTCCCCCAGTTGTTGCCGGGGAATTGCCAGTCGACGCCAGCCCACCCCTGGCCGCCGTCGGCGGTCGGCGTGTACCAGATCGACCAGCACTTGGCCGTCGGGATCCGCGGGCCCCCGTCCGGTGCGGCCGCCTCGGGCGCGCCCGTGTCCGATGAAGTCGCGTCCGATGAAGTTGCGTCCGGCGAAGGTGCGTCCGACGAAGGTGCGTCCGGTGCGCGCGCGTCCGACGTGCCAGCGTCGGTGGTCGCGCCGCAGCTCGTCGAGTCCATGCGAATGGCGCCGATGTCGCCCATCCAGCCGGTCGGCAAGAAGAAATCGTCGACGGCAAATGGAAGGGCCGGAGGTCCCGTGCCCTGAACGCAAACCATGGGCTCGACCCCAGCGTCGCTGATCCCGCCCGATCCGGCTGCGCCCGCGGATCCGCCGGTACCTGCGGAACCCCCTGTGCCCGCGGATCCGCCGGTGGCTGCGGAACCCCCTGTGCCCGCGGATCCGCCGGTACCAGCAGATCCCCCTGTGCCTGCGGATCCGCCGGTGCTGCTGGCGTCGGCGCTCGATCCACCGGTGCCGCCCGACCCGCCCGTGCCGCTCGACCCACCGGTGGCGCTCGATCCACCGGTGCCGCCGGTTGCGCCCGCGCCGCTACCTCCCGTTCCAGCGCCGCCGCCCGAGCCGCCGGGGGAGCCGGGGTCCGTTGAGTCATCCGCAAAGCAGCCGCTCGTCGATACCGATGCCAGCAAGATCGCCATCGCCCACTTGGACATGCCTAGCCTCCTGCGCTTTCGCGCGATGGCCAGCTTAAAGCAATGGGCATGCCGTCTGCAGGCGAAGCGCGTTCGGTGTTGAGAATCCACGAAGATGGGCCATTGTCGCGCCGCCGCGCAGGGGATCGCACGGCGGCTCCATCACTTGGCGGTGCGATCGGTTAGACCGCACTGCGTCCTGCACGACCGCACCTGAAACCCTCGCGCGCGGCCGCGCAGGTCCCTTGATCCGTGACGAAAACTTCCAGGCGAGGACTCGAAAAGGACGAACCACCATGCGAAAATCGGTTTTGATTGCGACGCTCGCCGCCACGGCGGCCCTCTACATCGGGTGCTTCGCCGATGACTCGGCGCCGGGTGATCAGGCGGGAGGCTCCGCGGGACGCGGCGGATCAGCAGGGTCGAGCAGGGGTGGCGCAGGCGGCGTCGGAGGGAACACGGCGGGCGCTTCCGGCGCCGGCGGGGCCCGAGACGGCGGAGGCGGCGCAAGTGACGCCAGTGACGCAGGCGGTGCAACGGACGCGGCGGGCGCGGGCGGCGCGGGCGGCGCGGGTGCGGGCGGCGCGGCAGGCACAGGGGGCACCGCGGGCGGCATGGCTGGCAGCGGTGGGACCGGCATTCCCGATCCCTGTGAGGGGAAACACCGCGCCCTTCCTTTCACGGTTTTCTCGGCCTTCACTACGATGCGCATCTGCTCGGGGGGGACGTGCACGGCGCCGGCGACGCCCTACTACTTCACCCCCATCCCGAACCCCAACTGCGATGAAGTCATTCCCGATGGTGGCAGCGTGCCTCCTTTCGCCGATGCCGGCCCTGCGGACGGCGATGCCGGCGCCGCCGACGTCGATGCCGGCGCTGCCGACGTCGATGCCGCCGACGCGGGCACCGAGGACGTCGCCACCGAGAGGTCGACCGACGGTTTGCCCATGGACAGCGCTGGTAGCGAGGCAAGCTCCGATATCAGTGTCGGCACCGACAGCGGTGCCGATGCCGAGGCGGGGGCTGATGCGGTCGAGGCGGCGGCCGACGCTGCCGCCCCGTCGTGTTACAAATTCCTTTACAACCCCGCCTGCCCAACCGGTCTTTGCTGGGGGGGCGTGGTCTTCACGCAGTCCGCGGGCGGCATGGCCGACCCCGGCATCTGCATCGAAGCGGGCGCAACGAAGATCACCTTCAAAGCCAGGGCGAGCCGGCCCGAAGCGCGAATCAAATTCGGAGCCATTCGCGAAGGCCTCTTGCAGACCGAGTTCTTCCTCAACATCACCACCGAATGGGCAACGTACGAAGTCACCATCCCCGCGGGCGAGCCCTATAACAGCTACTCCTCGGGCGCGACCGGCGTGTGGAATGGCTTCTCGATCATCGTCGAGCCGCAAGACCATACCGACGGCACGTACATCTTCGTCAAGGACGCCGTTTGGGTAAAGTGAGCGTCGGGAGACGCCAACCTTGCGAGTTTTCGTCACGGGAGCCACGGGATTCATCGGACACCATCTCTGTCGTCACTTGATGGAGCGCGGCGACGAGGTCGTCGCGCTCGTGCGATCGCCGGCGAAGGCGTCGCGCCTTCCGAAAGGCGTGCAAGCGTTTTCGGGAGACCTTTCCACGTTTGCGGATCCGCGAACGGTGCTCCCCGCGTGTGACGTGGTGATTCATCTGGCCGGCGTGATCGCGGCCGAGAAGCTGGACGACTACGACGCGACGAACCATCGCGCCGTGCAAGACCTCGTCGCCTGCCTCGGCCGTCAGAGCTGGGCGCCGAAACGTCTCCTGTTCGCGTCCTCGCTCGCCGCGGTGGGGCCATCCCGGCCAGGGCACCCGTGGGTCGAATCCGATCCGCCACGACCCATCGAGGCGTACGGCATCGCCAAGGCCAAGGCCGAGATCGTGGTCCGGCAAGCGCCGTTTCCGACCACGTCCTTCCGCCCTCCCATCGTGTTCGGACCTGGTGACGAAGCGACCTTGACGTTCTTCAAGGCCGCACGCTCGGGCGTCGGAATGCGCATCGCTGGCCCGCCGCAAGAGCTGAGCTTCGTCGACGTTCGCGATCTGACGCACGCTATCGTGCTCATGGCCGAGGATCCACGCCGCGATTCGTTCGTCTATTTCACGAGTCATCCCGATGCCGTGAACGTTCCCACGCTCTGGCGCGAGCTCGGACGCGCGCTCGACAAGCGCGTGATCGTGCTCCCCATCCCGCGCGTCATCCTCTTTCTGGCGATGCTCGTGGCGACTTTCCTGGCCAAGATTTTCCGCTTCAAGAACCAACTCGACAAGAAGCAATACGATCAAATGGTGGCGCCGGCGTTCGTCTGTTCGAGCGAGAAGCTCAAGGCCGAGCTGGGATGGACACCGCGTCACGCCTTTGGCGAGACCTTGTCGAATGCGGCCGAGGGCTATCGACGAGCGGCGTGGCTGTAGGGCGTCACGTCGCCGCGCGGTTTTCTGCGTCGTCGTGTGAGACCAAGGCTCGCCACGCTCCAAGCGCCCCACCACGCTGCTCGCCAGGACGACGAGGGATGGCTCTTGGCGGCGGCGAGACGACAACCGCACCCGGGATCGAGCGCGCCGGGCGGCATGCTGGAAGCATCACCAGGTCCGCCGTCGGGCTCCGTGCCGCTCGGTCCGTCGGGAAGCGTGGCGTCGGTCATGGCCGTTCCCCCGGTGCCGCCGCCGAAGACATCGGTTGAAGATGGCGCATCTCTTGGGACGTCGACCTGTGCGTCCATGGAACCAGAGCCCCCTGCGCCGCCCCCTCCGGTGCCGGGCGGTCCATCGGATCGCGCGTCGAGAGCACCCGTGTCAGTGCGCCCCGCGTCGGGGGGAACATTGCCGGTATCGGCGACGTCGGGGGAACGTGCGTCGACCGGCCCGGCGTCGGGAGGTGTCGCGCATGGCGCCGGGGTGGCGAAACCGTCGGCGGGCGATTGCCGCAAACGAGCCTCGGTGGCGGGGCCATAAATGCCGTCTTCGACGATGACGTCTGCAGGGCGATTGACGTTCCAGAGTCGCTGAAAACCTCGTACGCCGATGGGACGAAGATCGACCGTTCCCGAGCCCGTGTAGTCGTAGTGAACAACGTCGGAGCTGCCGAACCATTTGAAACCTTGGGCTTCGAGCGCCGATTGCCACGCGGTGTACTGGGAGGTGTCGAGCGCGAGCCCCGATTCGTGGTTGGAGCCTCCCGGCGACGCGGCCAGCATGATGCTGCAGCGTCCCGCCATGTACCACGAATAGAGCAAATATTGCTGCACGACGGTGCGCAGCATGGAGTTGATGCCCATCGTCATGCCGGTGTTTCCGTCGAGCGCTCTCACCAACGCGTCGCGGGCCGGGGGCTGCATGAAGGCAAACGCGTTCGCCCCGCGCGTCAGGTTGGGACGGGCGGGAATTTCGGCCAGCGTGCTCGGTCGCAAGCAATTGACTTGCTCGACGATCTGATTGCTGAGGCCGAGCACAGCGCCCGTCGAGCAGCTGTTGGCGGTGGCGTCGTCGACGGTGCCTTGGAACAACGGTTCGGGCGAATTCTCGACGTCGATGGTCGTCTCGCTCGGTCCGCACGCGGTCAGCGCGGCGGACGCAAAAACGAGGCACCACGATGAACGAGCCACGGCCTCTTCAAAGGTATCGAGCGCACGCAATTCTGACAAGCATCGACGCTCACATTCGCCGGAGCCCTCGCGAGTGAAGGCAGGGACATCGCGTGTGATCACGTCCGCGACGCCCTTTTGAAGGGCCGGCTTTCTCGCGCGGCTACCAAATTCCCGACACGCGCGACGAATGGCGCGGGACAGCATTCTGTCGCCGATATCACCTCGATTCAGAGCCGATTTCGGTCGCCGTGTCCTCTTCGATCGGGTAGGTCGGACCTGGGCGCGCGACGGCGTACGGCTCGAGGGAACGATCCATGAAAAGCAAAGTGGTCCGATCGGCAAGTTTGATGGCCGCCTTTGTGGCGGCGGCGTGCAGCGGTGACGATCGAGCCCCGGCCTGGGGTGAGAGCAAGGGCGATAAACCGAGCGAGCCCGCGGCTTCCTTCGAAGAGGTCGTGATCGGGGCGCGCGTCATCGGTACGGCGAAATCGGTGCTCGACGGAGTCACCGGATCGGCGGCGGGAGGAAAGCCTGTGTACGCTCTGCCGGACACCGACGGTCAACTGATCGCGCTCGACACCACCGACTACTACTTCGATGGCACCGCCCTCTCGATGACGGGGGGAGCCTCGATCGATCCCGATGCGTCCTTCATCTTGAAGGGCAACGCCACGGAGATCTATGGCTGGCTCGTCTTGCCCGCTCGCAACGTGGCCTACGAGTACACGACCAACAGCCGCGGCGAGGTTCTGGTCGCGAAAGTCCCCGTCACGAAGATCTATCCGATCTGCGACGATGACACGGGGCAAGCGCCTGCTCCGCCTCATCAGCATCAGCCGCAGGCTTCGCCGGGAGCCCAGCTCGATCCGCCGCACGTCGGTCCTTACAACAACCAGGATACGGCGAAGCTCCAGAGCAAGCCGGGCGCCACCAAGGTCCTCTTCATGGATATGGGGGTGCTGACGCTCGACAAGGGCGAGCTCTGGAAAGCTTGGCAAACGGTGGCATCGTCTTATTCGGCGTTCGACGTCAACGTCACGACGGATCCTGCCGTCTACGCGGCGGCGGGCGTCACGAACTCGGGCAAGGGTTGTTACAACAACTCGACCGGCCGCTCGAGCTGCTCGCTCAACGCGTTTGGCACGAGCAAGTGCTGCAATATCTACAACAAGGGCAACGGGTACTACGAGGGCACGACGAGCGCCCACGAGCTCGGTCATCTCATGGGCCTGAGCCACGACGGCGGCCAACCAGGCGGGGAGTACTTCGCCGGCTTCCCGGAATACAAGTGGTGCCCCATCATGGGCAGCAACATCCCCAAGATGGACTGGGGAGATCAGGCGCTCTTTCAATGGAGCAAGGGCGAATACACGAGCGCCACCCAGACCCAGGACGATCTCGCCATTCTCAGCAAGAACCTGCCCTATCGGGCGGATGACATTGCCGCGAGCAAAGCCCTTGCGATCCAGGGAGGCGCTGTCTCCTCCGATTTCAATCGTGGGCAGATTGCGAAAAACACGGACACCGACACCTTCACGTTCCGCATCGGCTCGATGAGCGGCCACGCGACGCTGAACATCGATCGCCTCGAATTCGTCGGTGGCGGCTACCTCGACGTCGACGCGCAACTCCTCGACAGCGCTGGCGCGAAAGTCGCGGTGAGCAACGAAAAGGTCGCGCGCAATTCCAGGTTCGATGTGGATCTCATGCCGGGCGACTACCGGATCGTCGTCGCGGGTGGCGGCGAGGGGACGGCGGCGAACGGATTTTCCAACTATTCCTCGCTCGGGTTCTACGGAATTTCCGGCACCATCTCGGGCGCCATCGACACCGGCGGTACCGATGGAGGCGCTGGCGCGGGTGGAGCGGCGGGCGCAGGTGGATCTGCAGGGGCCGCTGGATCAGCAGGGAAGGCTGGAGCCGCAGGTGCGGCGGGAACTGGCGGAGCCGCGGGCTCGGCCGGCGCTGCGGGATCCACCGGCGCGGGAGGAACCGCCGGAAGCGGAGGCAGCGCGGGCGGGACGTCAGGCGCGGGCGGCGTCGGCGGCGGAGCGGCCGGCAACGATGGAGGCAGCGGCGCGGCCGGCGCAGGTGGCGCCGCGGGGACTGGCGGCACGACGGGTGGGGCTGGCACCGGAGGCGTCGCTGGTTCGGCAGGTGCCGGGCGTGGTGGCAACGGCGGCGGCGCGGGCAGCGGCGGTCAAGGTGGCGCGCGCGACGCCGGCGAAGCGGAGACTGGTCGCGCAGGCAGCGGCGCGGCGGGCAGCGGAAATGGCGGTACAGGAACGGGCGGCGGCGGTACTGCAGGCCGCGACGCCACACCCTCCGAGCCTTCCGGTTGCAGTTGCAACGCCGTGGGCCGAGACGCCAAGATGCCATCGACGTGGCTTTTTGCGGCGGCTGCAGCACTGGCCGTCTTCGCCAGGCGCGCCGGCGCAAAGGCGCGCCCGCGACGAACGATCGCGCGCTAACCGGGCTCGCGAACGAGAACTCCGGACTCGCGCGCTGAGCCCTTTTTCGAACGAGACGCTACTGCTGCACGTGTGGGCGCCCATGCGGAGGCAAGATGAAGATCGGTCGATGGTTCGAACCGCATCGCGGGTGGGGATATCGCGGGTCGATTCTCCGCCGCGTAGGTTGCCAAATGGCCATTTGCGCATTGCCATTTGGCATCGCCGCGTGCTCCGGTGATGACGCCCCGGGGACGTCGGGCAGCGGCGGATCGGCCGCTACCGGTGGATCATCGAAGGCTGGCTCCGGGGGCAGCGGAGGATCGGGCGCAGCCGATTCGGGTTCGCCTGGCGGCAGTGGCGGCGCAGGTGGCACGGCGGGCAACGGCGGTGCAGGCACGGGCGGATCCGGTGGCGCCGCCGGGAGCGGCGGCATCGGAGGCCAAGGCGGAACGGCCGGGAGCAGCGGAAACGGCGGAGCTTCCGGTAGCGCAGGTTCGGGCGGAAGCAGCGGAAGCAGCGGAGCCTCCGGCAGCGCAGGTGCCGGCGCCGGTGGCGGAAGCAGCGGAGCAGCGGGCCGCGCAGGATCGGGCGGTAGCGCGGGCGCGATCGACGGCGGGACGAACGACAGTGGCTCGAAGGACGCCGGCACTTCAGACGGCGGCGGCTCGCCGGACGGTGGCGGCGCCTGTCCCACGGCATTGCCCGCCCCCATGCCCGGCGACAGCGACACGGCCTTCTACGCCAACGATCCCAACATCGCGCACGGTGCGATCACCACCGTGCTGTATCCATGGGCGGGGAGCGCGCAGCCTGGTCAGCCGGCGGGTCAACAGCGGCTGCACGTCTACACGCCGCCGAACTATGACGCCTCCGGAGCCACCAAGTACCCGGTGCTCTATTTGAATCATGGCGCCGGCAACGACGACTCGAACTGGAGCTGCTACGCCGGAGGAACTCCCCCGACCTCCGGGCAGCCCACCGATTGTGGCGCTGCCGGTTTCATCGCTGACAACCTGATAGCGGCCGGCAAGGCCGTTCCTGCGATCATCGTCATGCCGTACTCGACCGATTGCACCACGCTCCAGCCTCCCACCTCCTCCGACTTTGCTTGTTCCCCCAAGTACAAGATGGGGATCGTTCCGTACGTGGATTCACATTATCCCGTCATCGTCGACCGCCACCAGCGCGCGATGGCGGGCTTGTCGATGGGAGGGTTTTTGACCATGGCGACGTGCTTGCCGAATTTGGCGACCTTCGGCAGCTGTTTTGCCTACAGCGCGGGTTATCAACAACCCGCTTTCCAATCCGCAGCCGGTATCACGCCGCTCTTGAGCGATCCTTCCGGCACCAACGCGCTCCTCGATGTCCCGTTCTACAACGCCACCGGCACCGCCGACACCGTCGTCCTGCCATCGACGACCGACGCGGTGGACATGGTGCTCACGAATGCGGGCATCAAGACCTTCAAGGTGCGCACGCCGCTCGGTCACGTGTGGCAAAACTGGCGCCGTTACCTTTGGCAAACGTTGCAGCTCACCTTCAAGAACACCAACGGGTGTCGGTAACGCAGCCAGAACGGACGCAGGAACGAGGGACGCAAGTCAGCTCTGCACCGGTGCCGCCGTTCACGCGATGACCTGCGCCATGATCACCGGCCTCGCGTCGCGTGCGGATGCGGCGTGGCCGACGCAGTCGCGAAGAATCGCGACAAGGGGTTGCGTCGGCCACGCTCGAACGTCGCCCGCGATCAGCTCTGCGGCTGCTGGCTTCTGTTTTGGGCGTTGGAACCCCATTCCCCGTTCGAGGCTCGCATGTAGTCCTGAGCGCGGTTCTGGAATTCGCGGCCCATCGCCTCGGCCGAAGCTTGGAAAACTTCGAACCCCCTTTCGATGAAAGCGGCAATGAAGAGCGTGTTGGCGGCGGTGCTGAGCGCAATCGCCGCCGGGAAGGCCAGCACGCCGTTCAAGGCCTTTTGCCACTGGCTCATCGCTTCCCGCGAGAGATTGCGTGCAACCATCTCGTTTTTGTGCGCCTGCCACTGCATGGACTTGGAAAAGTGATCCTCGTTCATGTTCGTCAAGTCGCGCGTTGATTCTTCCATGATGGTGCTACCTCCTTTCAAGGGGCGGGAATCATCACGAAGAAGCACCGACGCTTCTATCGGCAAGAGGTTTGAGGCCGAAGCGTCCATCGAGGAATGTGCAAGGCGGACAGCCGTCGCGCACGTCCGCGTTGCGCGGCTCACATCAGGAAAGTCCTTACTTCGGTTCCTTCACGCCCTGACACGTGAGATGAAACCCGGGGAGACTGCCGGTCTGGATGAAGCCGCAAAAAGTAAGGCAGGCGGTGCCGCTGGGAAAGCATTCGCATGAGCGCGACGTGCCTCGGTCAGGCTTGCAGTCCAGAGGGAGCGGTTTGCACGTGTAAGTCGTGGGCGGCTCGGGCACGTCGCTGAGATAGATTTCGCAATAGCTCGTGAAGACGTCGCAATATCGCGCGCCGCAGGAGGCCCAATCAGGGACGGTATGGCAGCCACCGATCGCCGCGAGGTCGACGCGTGCGGCGCGCGCGGCGCACTCATTGTCGAAGACGATACCGTTACATCCGCATACAGGGGAGTAAGTATCCTGGCAGGATACGGGCTTGCGCCGGCACGTTCCTGCAGAGGACCCCCGACCGCAGAGGCCGGGGGTGTATTGGCAATACTCGTCGGCGGCACACGCGTCGTTGTCGCGGCACCCTCGCTGTCCGCCGTCGGTCGATGTCGCATCGCCGTCGTGCGCCGCGCTGCTGCCGAGCTTACAGGCGCCGATGGTGGCGACGGAGACGAAGAACGTCGCGACCACACATCGCGCCGCGGTCACCTTCGCGCTCGTGTCCGCGCGAGCGCCATCGCTGCCATCACCAAAGCGACGAGCGAGATGGCGGCGCGGGGCTCGCTCCGATCCCGGCCGAATGCGCGGCAGCCACAGCCGGAATTTGATCCGGTATCGCCTGCCGGCTTCCCGCCCGTTCCAGCATTGCCGGGCGTGCCGGCGCCGCCGCCAGTAACGCCTGCACCGGCACCTCCGGTGCCGCTCGTTCCGCCCGTGCCTGTTCCGCCGCCGCCGGTGGTCGCGGCATCCGCGGTGGCACCGCTTGCGCCGCCGCGTCCGCTGTCGATCGTCCCGCCCGCTCCCCCCGTCCCGGTCGAAGCATCCGCGGTGGCCCCGCTCGCCCCCGCGCGCCCGCCTGAGCCTCCACCCGCCACGCCCCCGCCGCCCGCGCTCCCGATGTCCGTCGCCGCATCTCCGCGCGTGCCCCCGGTGCCTGCGTCGACACCCGCGTCGGTGCCGCCATCGTTGGGTGCGCCGAGCCAATAGGCAACGCAATGATTGGCCGCGTCGCACGCGCATTCGCTCGGACACGTACTGCCGCACGGTCCACTCGGCACACTGGCGTAGTTGCCCGACCGCAAAGAAGCGAGGTGCGCCGTCTGCTTGCCATTGGCCGCGATGGCACAATGCGCAGTAGCGATGGCGTTGATATTGGCCTCGCTGCAGGTGTAAGGCTGGTCGCCCGGCGTGCCATCGGGCGTGTTGTTGCAGATGTTGCCCCCGCCGTTGGCGCCCGGCCCCTGCAGCAGTTTGAGAACCAACTGTTTGGCCGCGAGGCTCATGAAGCCGACGACGTATTCGGAGCGCTTCACATCGGGATTCGGCACGCCCAGGCTGTCCCACTTCACCCCGTCGCCCGACTGCAGAGCGAACATTTGGCTGAACCCCGCGAACCCATCGCCATTGGGCATCGCCATGTACACATTGTCGAGCGCGACCACCTTGGGGTCGGCGCTGTCGCCGCCCGGATAGAAACGCCCCTTCTGCGCCACGCCCGCCCGTAGGAGATTCTGATCGTTGTTCGAGGTCCCGATGGTGTTCATGATGCGAAAGTCCATCAGGTTGGGAAAAGCGCTCTGGTGATCGGCCCACCAATCGGTCGGCCACCCGGAGCTCGACATCCCGGTCCAGACGTTGATCGCTTCGTGGAGCGAGAGGAGATAGCCCCAGAAGCCGGTGGCTCCGTAGGCGCTTCCCACGAACGCGTCGTAAGCGACCCCAGCGCCGAAACCGTTGCACGCCGTGCCGGTGTGCGCCCCGCCCGTCTGGGTGTCGAGCTCGAACTCGAAGACGCCAGTGGCCTTGATGTTGAAGACTGTCTCCAGCGTCGAAACGACCTTCTCACCGTAGTCACAAAATGCTGGAGGCAACGCGGCCTGGCCGGTGGGAGCGCTATTCTGAATGCACCAGCGCGCCTTCGTCAGCGGCACGCCCGAGCACGCCGTTGCGAGCGTGTATCCCGAGCAGCATTGGGCCTGTGCTCGCGTCGCGGCTGCCGTGACGCCGAGGAACGCGGCGAGGCCGATGGCCGGGCTGAGACGGAGACGCATCGGCACCCATGATCCATCGTTGCACGAGCGAAGTCCATCGCCGGGATCGCGGCTTCATCGGCTCGACGACAAGCCCGAGCCACCAACAAAGTGGGCCGCACCACTACCGCCCCATTCGAATGCCGGCTATACCGAAGAGAGCGTCGCGTAGGGTTCGGCCCCGCGGTGCAGATGAGGAGCGGAAGGCGCCCTTGCGGATTCGAACATTCGAGCGGACGCTCGGCGCGCTTTTCGCGTGCGCGCTCCTGGCAGCCCCTGGCTGCTCGGCCAAATACGAGGGCCTTCGAGGCGAGGGCAGCGACGGGGGAGGGAACCCCGGCCCCCAACCCAGCATGCGTGACGTGCTCCTCGTCGGAAATAGCGTGGCCGGAACCGTTTCTCTTCTCGATGCCCATAGCTTCGAGAATCTCGGCTCCATCGACGTGATCCCCGATTTGGAGGAGGTCACCGCGGCCATCAACGCCGATATCGTCCGCTTCATCGCGTACCCCATCGTCAAGCGTGCGCAGCTCCTTCACCATTTCGAGCCCTCGGACGGCACGCGTTTCGTCGACGATCTGTTCGTCTCGCCCGACGGCACGGTGCTGTACGTCTCGCGTTCCAATCTCGGTGACGTTGCGGCGTTCGATCTGACGAAACCGGGACAGCCACGGCTGTGGCGAAGGTTCGTGGATAGCCCCAAGGCCGACCATGCGGCCCTTTCGCCCGACGGAAAGAGGCTGGTCGTCTCCGCGACGGGCACGTCGCGTCTGGCCGACGTGATCGACGCCGAGACGGGGGAAATCGTGGGATCGTTCGCGACCGGCGCCTATCCCCATCAGAACGACTACTCCGCTGACGGCAAACACATTTACAATAGCAGCATTGGCAATGTCGGTTACCAGGCCGTCACTTATCAGAACAACGCCTTGGTGGGCGACCGCTGGCTGGTCAGGGTCGACGCCAGCACGCTCCAGGTCCAAAAGACGTGGGTGTTCGACTGGGGCATTCGGCCGAACGTCATCACCGCCGACGAGACTGTCATGTACGCGCAGCTTTCCTATCTGAATGGCGTGATCAAATACGATCTCGCCGCCGGCAAGGAAACGCAAAGGAGTCAGCAGCAGCTCAGTCGCTTCGCGCTTTCGACGTATGCCACCTATGACGAGTATCCGCATCACTCCGCTCATCACGGGCTCGCCCTGTCCAAAGACGGCAAGAGGCTGTGCGACTGCGGCACCATCGACAACACCGTCACCATCGTTCTGACCGAGGACATGACGGTGGAAAAGACGATCGACGTGGGCATGGTTCCCTATTGGGCCACCACCAGTCCCGATGGCCGGTACTGCTTCGTCTCGCTCAGCGGGGGCAATGCCGTCTCCATCATCGACTACGAGGCCGGCACGGAAGTGAAGGTCGCCCCGGTCGGTGCCTTCCCCCAGCGGAGTCGTCTCGGTCGCGTCCCCGAAAAGATCTTGGGCCTGTTGTCCCGCGCGCCCGGGTAAATACGGCGCGCTGCCGCGATCACCAGCCCGAGTTGCCCGCTTCGCGTGTCCAGGTGAAGACGCCGCGCGATTGATCGTCCATCCCCCCCCGGGTGACGACGACGCCGCTCGCAGTCGCCACGCCGTTGGCGTCCCAGTTCACGCGGATGCCGCTCGTGCCGGGAGCGTTGATGGCGACGTTCTGGAAGCGGAGGTTGTCGATTCGATGGCCGCCCTGGAGGTGGATTCCGGAAAAGGTCGCGTCTTGAATGGTCAGGTCTTGCACGAGAAAGCCGGTCATGGCCGCTTCGGCTGCGTAAAACTTGATGGCTCCCTGCTCCTCGCCATAGGCGGGGCCGCCGGCGCGGATGAGACTGTTGCGCAGGATCTGCGTCATTCCGCCGAACGGCAGGGAGCCGAACTGCCTCGAGACCAGGATGCCAGGATATTGCACGACGTCTTCACAGACGTTGTCCTCGATGCGGTTGCCCGTCCCGCCGTAGAGGCCGAAGCAGTTGGCCATCCACGGCACCTGCACGGTGTTGAAGCGCAGCACGTTGTTGCTGCTGGCGGGGGCGCCGCTCGGTGACCAGGATGCCAGTGCATCGTCGCCGGTGTTGCGGAAGTGACACTGCTCGACCGTCGCGTTGCTGGTGCCTTTCCAGAGATTGATGCCATCGGCGTACAGATTGCGGAACCGACTGAGGCGGATGACGAGGTTATTGGCGTTCGGTCCCACCCAGTAACCGGTCTTGCTGTGCTCGGCCCAGATGTTTTCGAGCACGGTTGCATCGCCGGTCACGCCGCTGAATGCGCTCTCCGGCGACTTGTCGTCACGTACCACGGTGTCGCCGGTGACGGCGAAGTCGTAGTACTTGCAACCATTACCGTAGCAGTCGAAACGCGCATTGAAGCCGCTCACGGTCGAGTACCACATGCCGGCGCCGCGGATGGTCAGGTTGTCGACGCTGAGCGCCTTGGCGAGGCTGCGAAAAGTTCCCTTGGGGAAATAGAGAACCCTGCCTTGCGTACGTGCTCGATCGATGCACTGCTGGATGGCGGGCTGATCGTCGCTGTCGTCGTCGGCCGTGGCGCCGCAGTCGGTGATGGCGATGGAGTTGGCCGGCTGCGGTAAGGGGGAGGCAACTTGCTCCAGATCGATGAGATCGATGATGTAATGGGCCGCCGTGTCGTCGGCGTCCTTCTGTACCGAGACCGTGGCCCCGACCGGGAGATCCCCCAAAAGGGCCCGCGCCTCGTCGTAGAAGTGGTGCGGTTTGCCTTGCGCGGGATCGTTGGGGCTCGCGTTGCCGAAGTCGCCATAGGTCCACGACCATCGCGACGTCACATGCAGCTTCGTGCGCATCGCGCCGTTCACGTAGACGCTCAGCGTGGCCCAGCTATCGGGCCCCTCGCCCTTGTCGGGAATGGAGTAACGGACGACGATCGCATTGGCCACAGCCTTGCTGGTGATGCGCACGTACTGCCCCGTCGCGTCGAGGCGCACGGCACGTCGTTGCGATGCCTCGGACGCAGGGTCCCCGAGCGCGCGACTCGGACCGAGGCGAGCGCCGTTGGTCTCGCCGTCCTCTGCCTGGTACTCCCAGTAGGGCAGGGTAGCGCCTCTACCTGCAGGTGGCGGTCCCGATCCACCTGATCCACCGGCGTCTGCATTTGCGCCGTCCACGGTGGCTGCGTCGGGCCTCGCGCCGCCGGCCCCCGCTCCCCCGGCCGGGCCGTCCGTCGATCCAGCGGCGTCTTTTCCCGGCGCGGCTCCACCCGTGCCCGCGGCGTCGTCACCGCCGTCGGTGCGCGACCCCGAGCCACTGGCCCCACCTCCGCCTCCGCCTCCGGCGCCGCCGGTCGTCGTCGTCGAGGTCGCGTCCGGCCCATTCGGCGGGGCGTCGCCGTAAGAACAATCGAGCGCGCTCGACGCCGCCAACGCAAGCGCCAACAAATGACCGAAAGGAAGCAGCCGCATGGTTGGGGATACCCTCGCGAGCAACAAAACGCCGTCCTGCGCCCGAGCCAACAGTGGCGGCGCGTGTCGACGAACGTCGCGAAGCTCATCCAAGGATAAAGGGCAGGCGCCCTTCGAACAACGAGAAACGTGGTCAATTGACGAAGTTGACCAAGATCGGGCGGTCGTTTGGAATCACGAGGAGCGGCTCGCGACCACGGGCGCGACGCATTGAACGCACTGGTGAAGTCGCAGGGGAAGCTGGCGCAGAAAAATTTCATCGACCCGTACGCGAGCTCGACCGCCCAGCTACCGACTCTGCAGAACGGTCTCTTGAGCAGTCTCAGCATGCTGAAGAACGACGGTCAGAATTCGCAGATCCAGGCAGCGCTCATCCTCTTTCAGATGAAGGTGACGCCGGTGGTCGTCGTGCACATCGATTTTGGCGGGGACAACCACAGCGACGTTGAGCGGCGAATTGCGGGCCACAAGTTGGGCATGGCGACCTTGACGAAGATGATGGACGCGCTGACGGCGGCCAACCTGAAGGATCGCCGCCGCCCTCGTGCCCTGATCGTCCCTCTTGGCCGAGTTTACTTCGGCGCCCGTTCCGCTAACCTCCCTCACCCGAGCGCAGGCTGAAGCGCGCTCGGGCTTTTCGTCTCAACACCCAACGAGGCATCGCAATGGCAAAAGGGCAACAGAAACCGAGAACCAACAACAAGCCGAAGCTGAGCGCGAAGGAGCGCAAGCAGAAGAAGAAGGAGAAGGTCAAGGCACGCACGGCGTAGCCTCGCTTCTCCCACGCCGCCGATCCGACTGCGGTCCGAAGGCTCGATTCTCAGTTGACCCGGGGTGCGCAGATGCACTACTGGACGAGTTTCGTGCACGGCAAAAGGCGCTCGTGTCTCGCAGGCCTTGTTTTGCCTGATGGCTTCGGCAGAGCTCCGCGAGCGCCGGTGGGTTGGAGGCGAAGGGATGTACGAGCAGACCGGCAAGTTCCGCGACATCGTCGAACTCGGTAAAGGGGGGATGGGGGACGTCTTTCTGACGGTCGCGTCCGGCCCGGTGGGCTTCAATAAGCTCCTCGTCGTGAAGCGCCTCCGACAATCGCTGGCGAGCGATCCCGAGTTTCTGCGCATGTTCCTCAACGAAGCTCGCCTGACCGCGCGGCTCAACCACCCCAACATCGTGCAGACGTACGAAGTGGGGTTCGACGGCTCGCGTCACTACATCGCGATGGAGTACCTGCAAGGTCAGTCCCTCCATCGGCTCATCCGTCGCGCCACCGGCCCCGGGGGTGTTCCCCTCGTGATGCAGCTGCGCGTCCTCGCCGACGTGCTCGCCGGACTTCATTACGCCCACGAGCTCGCTGACTACGACGGGACGCCCCTTGCCATCATTCACCGCGACATCTCTCCGGCGAACATCTTCGTTCTCTACGACGGGCAAGTGAAGCTCGTCGACTTCGGCATCGCCAAGACAGCCAGCAGTGGCGAAACGAAGGCCGGCGTTTTCAAGGGAAAGATTCAGTACGTTTCGCCCGAGCAATACACGGGCGGGGATCTCGACCGACGCGCCGACATTTACTCGGCCGGCGTCGTCCTTTGGGAGGCAGCGGCGCGGCGCCGCATGTGGAAGGACGTCGGCGATCTGGTGGTGATGCAGCGGGTCGCTGCGGGGGACGTTCCACGGCCGAGCGAGGTTCGTCCACAAGTGCCCGCCCGACTCGAGGCGATGTGCATGAAGGCGCTCGCGGTAGAAAGGGCGGATCGGTATCCGACCGCCGCTGCTTTTCAGGCCGATATCGAGGATTTCCTGCTGGAACTCGGTTCGCGGGTGTCGGCCCGGGATGTCGGCGCGCTGACCGGCAAGACGTTCGCCGAGGAGCGCGCGCACGTGAATGTCCTCATCGACGATCAGCTGCGGCTCGTGCGGGAATACCCGGATCCTCAGTCGCTCGTGCCCACCGTGATGTTGCAGCAGGACACCAGCACCCATTCGACGGGGCCCGAATCGAATTCGCGTCCCGCCTTCGCTTCACCAGCTGCACGTCGTCGAAAAGTGACCATCGCGCTCGGCGGCGGTCTCGCCCTGATGGTCGCCGTGCTGGCGCTGTGGTCGTCGTCTTCTCCGACCGAAGATGCAGCCCCCGCGCGCGCGAGCCAGGTATCCGAGCCTCCCGCGGCCGAGCCGCCGCCCGCCCCGGCAGAGCCAGCGCCTTTGCCGCTCGCGCCCTCTCCCATGCCGGCCGCCGTCAAGCTGACCGTGGAGACCGTGCCCAAGAATGCGCGGATCAGCGTCGACGACGCGCTCCTGCCCGCGGACGGCGAGTTGGCGGGATTTCCCCAGGACAACGCGCTGCACAAGGTGCGGGCAGAAGCTCCGGGATACCAGACCCAAACGGAATGGGTTCGTTTCGATTCCGCGGACGTGAACGTGCAGATCAGTTTGGACCCGGGGCCCTCGCGTAAGGGGCGCAAGGACGGCAAGGAGGGCAGGGAAGCGCAGCCCCGGTCGGTGGACGCGCCGGTACCTCCTGCTTCCATCTCGCCCTCCGCGCCGTCGCCCAACGCGATCCCGCTCCACGAAATCGACCCAGCGCCCCGCCGCCAGTCTTCGGCTCCCCTTCTCGACACCACCGACCCATGGAAAAAATGATGCGATTCTGCCGTCTCTGCTGCATTGGGGCGGTCGTCGCCTTCACCGCACGCGGCGCCGGCGCGCAATCGCCGGCCGGCGAGGCATCTCGGGCGGCCCGCCCGCCCGGCAGTGTCAGCGACGAGCGCGCGCAGGAAGCCCGCAGGCGCTACGAACGTGGCCTTCAACTCTATGGCGAGGGAGGTTCCGAGGGCGCCCTGGCCGAATTCGAGCGGGCCTACCAACTCATGCCCGCCTACAGGCTTCTCTACAACATTGCTCTCATTCGCCTGCAGCTCAACGACTATGCTCAGGCCATCAAAGCGTTTCAGGAATACCTGGCCGAAGGAGGCCCGGAAATTCCTTCCGTTCGAAAAAGCGAAGTGGAACGGCACTTGGCGAGCCTGAAGAGCAAAGTGGGCCGCGTCGAGGTCTCGAGCCGTGCGCGAGGCGCCGACATTTTGGTCGACGACGTCGTCGTGGGGCGGGTGCCGCTCTCCGAGGCTCTCGTTGTCAATCCCGGCCGCAGGCGCATCACCATCGCGCGCGGAGGTTCGAGCTCCACCACCGTGGTCACGGTCGCGGGACAAGACCACTTCAAGCTCGTGCTTGGCCTCGACGCTCCCAAGAGTCAGGCGGCCGCGCCCGCAGGTGTCGCGCCGAATCGCGCACCCGCCTACGTGGCATGGGGTGTCACGGCAGCGCTCGCCGCTGGTACGACGGTGGCTGGCATTCTCGCGCTCGGCGCCATGTCCGATCTGGACGAAGAGCGCCTGCGCGTACCTACGACGCGGGCTCGGCTCGATCTGGCCGAGTCGAGGTTGACGTTGCGCGCGGCCGTGACCGACATTCTCGCGGGCGCGACGGTCCTCGCCGGCGGTGCGGCGCTGTATTTCACGTTCAGCAAGCCGTCTGCCGAACCGTCACGCGGGGGGCGCGATGTGCGCATCGGAGTGGGGCCGGCAGGCTTGCGATTCGAACATCGTTTTTGAGCTACGTCTTTTCGTACGCGAGGACGAACCGGAGCTAGTCTCGCGCGGCGAGCTTCGAGTACAGCACCTTGGCGACATCGGGGCCGCAGCTCGTGATTTGGAGTTTGCCTTCCGTCATCGTCGCTCGAATCTTGTGAACGCTGACAATCTCATCGCCGACGATCATGGCTGCGCTTTTGCCGAGGTGCCGCGTCGAGAACTCTTTGAGTCGCTCTGCGTTGGGGGCGTCGAGCGCAACACCCAGGATCGTGCGACCGGTCGGGTCGAGGCTGGCGCTCGGTGCCGCTTCGACAAAAGAAACGTGCTGCGTGGCGTCGACGGTGACGTAGCGCGGCGCTGCTCGTTCCGACAGGGAGTCGTCAAGAGGGTAGAACGTCAGGACGCGGCTTTCTCCCGCCGATGTCTCGGCAGCCGTCCTCGTATCGAAGATGCCCGTCGCCAGGTACATGCCGTTCGCGAGATGGGTCGCCGCCTCGGCGCTCGCGCTTTTTTGCGGCGCCTCTTTTCGGTGGCAGGCCTGGAGCGAGGCGCAAAAAAGAAGTGCAGTCAGAAATCGCAGCAAGGGCTTCCTCCCGGCTTGGGCCTTCGTACCGGCGTAGGGTGGACCGGCATGTCGAGATTGCCATCGGCAAGAATGCCCAGCCGGGCGCTTGCCACGTCGCCGACATCCGGACCGTCGCCTCTTCGCTCAGGGTGAAGGCGTGCAGATGACGGCGCTGAAGGCTCCGGTGAAATCCGGCTCTGCATTGCTGGAGCCGGTGCTGAGGCGAAGGATGCGGCCGGAAATGCACGCGTCGCTCACGCTGTAGATCTCGATCGTAGCGTCGGGACCCTTCGCGCCGCCTGCGCTGCCCGACCCCGTCCCCGTACATCCCGCACCGTTGCAGCCTGAGCCCGGGGTCACCGTCGTGACTTTGTCGGCGTAGTCGACCGCGTAGCTGGCAAGGTCGTAGACGCCGGGCTTCTGAAGCTCCGGCGGGAGGGTCAGTGCGAATTGCCAGCTGTTGATGCAATCCCTCTCTATCGGGGGGGGAGGTCCGTGCCAATCGGGATCGCCACAGCCGAGCGCCTGATCGGAAAACAGAAGACGGATGGATGAAGAAGAAGGCTGGGGTATTGCCCACGCCGTTTGGAGGCCGTCGATCATCGGTACACCGTCGGGCACAGCGGGGCATTCTGCGCTCGAAACCTCCGACACCGGGTTGCCAGGTGCCCGCGGGACGCCGGAGGCCGGCGTCTTGCCTTGTGAGGCCCCGCCCAAGAGAATCGAGATGCCGGCCGCGGTTGCGGCCCAAACGAATGGTCGGAGGTTCATGGGAAAGCGCTCCTTCGTTCATCCCTTGTGATGGACCCTCGAGAGGGGCGCAAGCGTGAGAATGCCTCTTTGCAGGATCGGGAGGTCTGCGAAACAACGGGGCAATTGGGCCCCACGTGCAGGTCGCGCGGGCAAGGTCATCATGAAGGGATGGAGACCCCGTTCCGGCCCCCCGTCGGGACTGCAGCCATGCAGTTCCGTTGCCGGTGGTGCGGCAGGTCGCCAGGGGCGCTCGCCACGAGGGGGCTATCTCGAGAATCTTGCATTCTTTTTGAGGAAAGGAGAGACAAAGACGATGCGTATTCGCACGCGTTTGCTTAAGCAGTGGTTGCTCTTGGCTTTGGTCCAGTCGATAGGCACGGGGTGCGGAGGTTCGGAAAGCGTTCGGTTTACGAATTCGGACGCGGACCCAGACGGGACGACGGGCAGCGGGGGAAGTGCGACCGATGGCGGGGGAGGCACGGCCGGCTCGGGTGGCACGACGGGAACCGGAGGTGCCGGCACAGCTGGCGTGGGCGGTACCGGGGCCGCTGCGGGAAGCGCGGGAACCTCGGGGAGCGGAGGAGGTGCGGGGAAATCGGGCGCAGCGGGCAGCGGTGGCGCAGCGGGCAGCGGTGGCACATCGGGCAGCGGTGGCGTCGCGGGAAGCGCGGGCGCATCGGGCAGCGGTGGCGTCGCGGGGAGCTCGGGCGCGTCCGGCAGCGGCGGAGGTGCGGGAAGCTCGGGCGCGTCCGGCAATGGAGGAGCCGCGGGAAGGTCGGGAGGATCGGGCGCCGGCGGCGCATCGGGCAAGGCCGGCAGTGCGGGGTCTGCGGGTGGCGGGTTCGACGCGAGCACCGACGGGGATACAGATCCCGTGGATGTGCGCACGGATCGTGACGTCGTCATCGGTGACGCCAGCTGTCCGAACGTGTTGGGCACCTACCAGATCAACAATGCCGATGGGAACGGCTGCGGTGACCTCAACGAGAACGCTCCGCAGGAAATTCGAGGCACGGGGTGCGCTCTGCATTTCATCTCCGTGGTCGACGGCGGAATCGGAGCCATCAACGGCGAAGCCTCCCTCGGCCCGAATGGCACCTTTTCGGGCGCCATGCTCACCGAAGGTACGGTCATGCGCAGCTCCTGCAGTGGGAGCTGGAATGCGAACCAAGTGGAGATGACGGTCACCTGCGGTAACGGCGCCAATGAATGCTTGGTGGAGCTCGTCCGAATCGGTCCGTGACACCGGACGGCTCGGCCGTGGACAGCCCTCGCCGCCCGATATGCAATCTCGGTCCGCCAAGGTCATCCTTGGGCGATGGAGACATTGTACCGACGCCCGTTGCCGCCCGACACGATTGCCTTTTCCTCGCCGGAGGGGCGGCAGATGTTCGCCGAGGCGCTTGCCGCGGGCGGGCTCGATGGATATTTTCCGCTGGCCGAACAGTTCCATACCCAGTCCGACCCGTCGTTCTGCGGCTTGGGGTCCCTGGTCGTTGCGCTGAACGCGCTGGGGATCGATCCCGGCCGGCTCTGGAAGGGTCCGTGGCGATGGTTCGCCGAGGATCTGCTCGATTGCTGCGTTCCGCTCGCGGAGGTGCAAAAACGCGGTCTCGACATCGACGAGCTGAGCTGTCTCGCGCGCTGCAATGGAGCGGAGGTGGAGATGGTGCGAGCCGATGCCGCCGATCTTGCGGCCTGGCGAATCGCGATCACCAGCGCTTCACGCGGCGACACGGTCGTCATCGCGTCGTACGATCGCACGGCGATGGGGCAGACGGGCAGTGGACACTTCTCGCCCATCGGCGGCTACCACGCGGCGCGCGATATGGCACTCGTTCTCGATGTCGCACGCTTCAAGTATCCACCGCACTGGGTTTCGGCAGAACGAATCTGGAAGGCGATGCAACCCGCCGATCCGCTGACCGGGCGAGCGCGTGGCTGGATGGTTCTGCGTCGGCGGGAACGCGGCATCGCGCTCGGTTTCAGCTTGCGGTGCGATGGCGACGGCTGGCTCGGGTTGGCGCAGCGCCTGAACACTGTCGTTCGTGAGCTCGGGATGGCGCCCGATCTCGGCTCGCTGGCGCGGGCGGTGGCACCGCTGACAGCGCATGTGGAGCTGCGTACCCCGAGCGCTGTCGCGCACCAGGAGGCTTTGACGGCGGCCCGCGCCGCGCTCCGCGGCGTCAGTGCTTACCCGCTCATCGCCGACGCCGTCGGTGCCGAACGTGCCGAAGGCGTCACCTTGTTGCTGTTCGCGATGGCCGAGCTTCTCTCGCCCGCGCACCGCTCCGCGCTACATGCGGGGATGGCCGACCTTTCCGATGATCGCGCGCTCACCGCCGAACTGGCCAACGTGCGCGCCCAGTTGGCCGCCCTCTCGGTGCACGCTCGCTAGCATGACGCTGTCAGTTCAGCGTCGTTGCTAGCTCGGGGGGCGTGGTCGCAAAGCGCCGGATCCCCGACGACGGAGCATCGAGGCCTTCATGTGGGCCGCCATCAAGGTCTGCCCACGGGAGCCGTTATCCCTTAGAGAATGGTCTTGTCCCTTACGGGCGCGGAGCGCCGCGCCGTATGCAGCCATGTCGAGTGGGCGAATTGATGTCACGAGCGATCGGTCAGCTGATAGTGCATCACCGGTCCCCCGGTGTCGCCATGGGGATCCTGGACGGCTTCTTCGTCATGCGATGTTTCGGCGCAACGTTGCCGGAGGACATCTACGCCACACTTCGTTGCCATGACGCGATCATCGCCGTTCGCCCACTCGGGTCGGTTTCGATCGTCGCCCTCGATCCCACGTCGTCGTTCCCGTCCGAGGCGACGCGTCGTGCCGCGCTCGAGGTAACTCGCAAGACGCGCCCCGAGACGCTGGGCCACGTGGTCATTGTCCTCGGTGATGGGTTTTGGGCGAGCGCCTTTCGAGGGGTGTTGACCACCTTGTCGTCGCTCAATCAGTCCACCTATCCGAAGACGGTGGTCCGCCACGAAGAAGCAGGCGTCGACTGGGCCATTCAGACGCTCGGAGAATCGCCGCAGAAGTATCGTTCCGCCCTCTTGGCGGGCCTCGCCGTGCTCAAGCCGGGTCACACCGCGCGACTGCCGGCCTCCAGTCTCCGACCATGATCTCGAAGTAGCGTCCTCGCTGACGCAGATGGTCCCTTGCACGCATCTGACGTGGCACGGTCGATGCACCATCCCTGGCGCACGGTCGAGCGTGTAGAAAGCGAGGATCCATGGTCAAAAGTCCTACCGAGACGCGCGCGGCCGTAGCGCGGGGCGCATTTGCCGGGGTGACAGCAGGGCTCGTTCTCACGCTGATGATGACGGTCATGTCCGCCGCCGGCGGCAAGGACGTCTGGTACGGGATCAAAGGTGCCGCGGCGCCGTTTTTCGGCGAGCGGGCCATGCAACCCGGTTTCGACCTGGCGTCCGTGCTACTCGGGCTCGCCAGCCATCTCGCCATCTCGGCCACTTGGGGGATGCTCTTCGCCGTCCTGATTCACGGCGCCAGCCGTCTTGCGACCAACGTCGCAGGTGTCCTGTGGGGGCTCGTCGTGTGGATCGGCATGTACTACGTCGTATTGCCCATCGTCGGCCTATCGTCGATGCAAGACGACGCGCCGGTGGGTCGCGCGATCGCGTTTCATCTCATCTTCAGCGCGGCCATGACCGGTGCGTACGTCTTGTACGCGCGTCTCTTCGGGAAGCGCCTCGGGAGTAGCGGTCGACACCTGAACCGGTCGGCCCACGCCGTTTGAACCCCGGCTATTGGCCCATGTCGGGGGGCGCGTCGGCGGCGCGCGATTCGTTCGCTCGCCGCCGATGCGACTCGCCATAGACGTCGGAGCGAAAGCGCAGCAGCGGATCGGACGACAGCTCGAGTCCGGGCACGACGCCCGTGGGATCGAATACCAGCGTCTCGAGCGGGCCCTGATCCGCGTCGACGCGGTTGACCGTGAGTGTACCGGCGACGACCGTTGGACGCGTTTCAGGCCAGGCGCGGCTCGCGTCGTCGAGCCGATCGACCGGCGTCGGAAATTGAAAGACGAGGCTCCATTGCACCGGCCCCGCGCCGAGGCGAGCGCGCAACTCGTCCAAGAGATAGTGCGCTGGTCGCGCCCCGCGCTCGGCGCTGGGTAGGGCGGCCGTGCCCGCGCACGGCTCCCAGCGGTAGCGGAACGGCTGTCGCGCGCCGTGAAGAGCGACCAGGTAATACGTGTGAATGCCGTTGAAGCGCACGTGCGCGAAGCTCGGTGCCGGCGGCATCGTCGCGATCGCCTTCATGGCGGCGAATGCGGATGGCCGCGAGAGCAGGTAAAAGAAAATCGCGAGCGGGTTTGGTTTGCCGAACAGCGCTGGCTTCCGCGCGGTCACGACGCGAAGGAAGTCCTCGGGCGTGCGCGCTACGAAGGACGGCAGATTCGTGGCCGCCCAGCTGGCGATCTTCCCCGATGGCAGGTGGAAGCGCACGGCGAGGCCGAGCACCTTGCTGGCATGGTCGGACGCATGCGGGCTGCCCGCCGCGTTGGAGAGCCTCACCTCGGCCGGTACCACGGCGCCTTGGAGGTGCTCCGCCCCGCTCAGCTCGCGCACCGCGGGCGTGGCCTGGAACGAGCCGCGACAGACGAGCCCGCGCCCATGCGCGCGACGATAGCCGCGCACGGCGCCGGTGTATTTCTCCATCGCTTCGACGGCGGATTCGACCAGCGCGTGGCTCAACGATAGCTCCTCGTTCCTCGGGTCTTGGCGTCGTGGAAAGGGTACCCCAGCAAGCGGGGCGAGACGTCAACTCGCGTTCATGCGCCCCTGCTGGCTCCAGTTGACAGGGGGAAATGGTGTGGCCGGCTTCGCGAAGAGAAAGCCCTGGAGCATGTGGCACCCGAAGTCGATCAGCGTGTCGCGCTCGGGAATCGACTCGACACCTTCCGCCACCACGGCGATACGCAAGTCGCCGCACATCTCCAAAAGGCGCCGGACGATGCTCTGCTTCTTGTGGTCCACGTGGACGCTTCGCACGAGCGAGATGTCGAGCTTGACGATATCGGGTTCGAGCTGGGTGAAGGCACTGAGCCCCGCATAGCCCGCGCCGAGATCGTCGATGGCCAGCTGAAAGCCGAGGCGTTTGAGCTGGCGCACCCGCGACGGCAAGTCGGACACGATGTGGAGGGACGCCCTTTCGGTGATTTCGAGGACGACCCGGTCCGCAATGGGCCCCAGCTGTGATCGCTTGACATAGAGGTCGTCGTCCATCAAATCGGCCGCGTGCAGGTTGACGAACAACTTGGCACCGTTGGGCGGAACTGCCGTAGCCGCCTGGCGCCGGATGCTGAGCCCGATCTCGCGAAGCTTGCCCAGTCGTTCTGCCGCGTCGAAGAGAAGCTCGGGGGTGCTCATGGCGGGCTCGGCGGAGCGAACGAGCGCCTCGTACCCGTAAATGGAGCGGGTTCGCCAGGTCACGATAGGCTGAAACACGAGGTAGAGGCTATCCATGGCCGAAGCGAAGGTCGTCTCCAGCTGGCCTTGAGCACCGAGCGACTTGTCGCTGATGCCATGCAGCTCGAGGGCCTTGCGTTTGGCACGCGCGATTTCGTGCAGCTCGACGGCGCGATCGATCACTTCCTTGAGCTCAGCGGGCATCACCGGTTTCACCAGATACCGGAACGCCCCGAACTCGACGGCTCGAGCGGACGTTTCGATGGTTGGTTTGGCGGTCATCATGATCACCGGCACGTCCAGATCCCGCTCGCGCACGGCTCGCAAGAATTCGAGGCCTGGACAATTCGGCATGTTGACGTCGCTGACGATGACGTCGAACGATTTCTTGCGCACAAGGACCAACGCCGCGCGGCCGTCGACGGCTTCCTCGGTCTCGAATCCATAGCGGCGGAGCGTGGTCTTCAGCATCCCGAGGACGCCGGGTTCATCGTCCACCAGGAGAATGCGGCTAGGCGCGCGGGCCATGGTGGCTCTCCTCCAGGGACGTCTCATCGAGCACCGCGCGTACCTTCCGCGCCAAGGCTTCGGGCAGGATCGGCTTTTGAAGAAACGCCACTCCCTCCGCGATGCCATGGTCGAGGGCGACCGTGCTCGTGTACCCGGACATGTAGATGACCTTCATGTCGGGTCGTTGAGCGAGCAGCTGATCTGCCAGCTGGCGCCCGCTGACTTGCGGCATGATCACGTCGGTGAGAAGCAGATCGATCGCATCGAGATGCTGCTCCGAGAGCAGAAGAGCCTCGGTCGCGTGTTGCGCCTTGAGAACGCGATACCCCTGGCGCAAGAGCACCGTCTCGACGAAGATTCGAACCTGCTCTTCGTCTTCGACCAGGAGGATGGTTTCGCTGCCCCGCGTCGACGGAGCCAGCGAGGGCCGAGGGCGCGCACTCTCCCCCGTGCTCGTAGCCGCGGGGAAGTACAGCTTGAAAGTCGTCCCTTTCCCGATCTCGCTGTAGACCCAGATATGGCCGCCATACTGATGGACGATGCCAAAGACGATGGCGAGTCCCAGGCCGGTTCCTTTGCCCATGTCCTTGGTCGTGAAGAACGGCTCGAAGATCCGGCTCTGCGTTTCCTTGTTCATGCCGATGCCAGCATCGCTGATGGCGACCATCACGTAGCGGCCGCGCTTGACCGCGTCGTAGGAGGCGACGTAATCATCCCAGTCGGCGGCGCTGGTCTCGATGGTGAGCTTTCCCCCCTTGGGCATGGCATCGCGCGCGTTGACCACCACGTTCATGACGACCTGTTCGATCTGCCCCGGATCGGCGTTGATGCTGGGTAGATCGCTGGCGAGACGAGTCACGACTTCGATGTCCGCGCCGACGAGACGGCGGGTGAACTTATCCATCGAGGCGACGACTTCGTTCACACTGAGGATCTGAGGCGCGTGCGGTTGCTGTCGACTGAAGGCGAGAAGCTGCCTCGTCAGATCGGCGGACCGCTCACCGGCGCGCTTCATCTGCATGAGCGGCTCGTGCATGGGGTCGGTATCGGTCACGTCTTCGAGCAGCATCACGGTATAGCCGAGCAGGACGTTGAGCATGTTGTTGAAGTCGTGGGCGACCCCACCCGCGAGTCGACCTACGGCCTCCATCTTCTGGGCATGACGAAGCTGCTCTTCGAGCTTTCGCGTCTCGGTGATGTCCGTCAGCATCCCCTCGGCGTAGAACCCGCCGTCGGGTGCTTGTCTCGCGGTGGCGCGAAACCGAATCCAGATCATTTGGCCGTCTTTTCGCTTCCTTCGGTAGGCGATGTCGAGCGGCTTGCCAGCGCTGACCAATTCATCGAAAGCGGCCTGTACGCGGGCCCGATCCTCGGGGTGGATTCGCTCGGTCCGATGGGCCACGTCTTCGCCGCACATCTCCTCGGCGGTAAAGCCGAGCATGTTGACGATGTTGGAACTAACGAAGGTGATGTCGCCCTTCTGGTTCATGGTCCAGATGGCATCGGGGATTCGCTCGAGGAGCGTACGGTACTTTTCTTCCGCCTCGGCCAGCGCGCGCGCCCCGAGTATCCGATCCGTTACGTCGCGCCCGATCGCGAAGACCATTTTCTGGTCGTCGATGGCGACGACGCTGGTCGAGAACTCCATGTAGAGGAGCGCTCCATCGGCGCGCCGAATGGGAGCCACATCCTTCGATATCCCCTTGTTGACGGATTGAAGGTACCGCGCGGTGTTGTCGTCTTCGTGACCGGGGGGTGAGAAATCGCGGATGTGCCATCCGACCAGACTCTCCGGAGGCACGTCGAGGATTTCTCCCCAGCGACTGTTGGCCTCCAGGACCACCCCGTCCGGGCTGAGGAGCGCGATGACGTCGCTGGCATTGTTGAAAAGCGCCTGATAGCGCCCGGTGGCGCTGCGCGTTTGCTCGACGAGTCGGGCGAGTTGGTTGGCGTTGGCCCGGAGGTGGTCGTTGTGCAGCGACGGATCGGGTTTCTTGGTCTCGCCGTGATGCCCATTCGCAAGACTCTTGCGCAGCACGCCGAGCTCGACCTCGAAATCCGAGGAGCGCTCCACCAAGGCCGAAGCACCGACGCGCCGCGCGACCTCCCGGTCGAGCTCCGAGCAAAAGTGGGCGCTGAGAAGAATCACGGGAACGGACGAGAGACTCTCCGTGTCGCGCACGCGCTCGCAGAACGCGAAACCGTCGATGTTTGGCATGAGGACATCGCTGACGATGGCGTCCGGCCGGCGCTCCCCGATCCTCACCCAGGCTTCCTCGGCGCTGGCGGCCGATTCGACCTCGAAACCCGCGTGGCGAAGACAAAGACAGCCGAGCTTGCGTTGACTGGGGTCATCGTCCACGAGAAGAACGAAAGGCGGCGCTTCGGCTGTCTTCGTCGGCCGTTCGCCGACGGTTTCTGCAGAGCTCATCCGCACCCTCCCCCGTGACCCACAATCCTAGACTGCAATGGGCAACGCTATTTCTTTTGTTTTCCCAACCGGGCCGGCGTCGCGGAAAAGGGTTAGCGTCCTCCGCCGTCGGCGCGTCGCTGAGCGCGGTACGGCCCGGCGGGGGCGAATGCCCCCAAAGGGACTCGGGCTTCGCGGAGCCGGTCTTCATGACCGCCCTCGCGGACCCCGGCTCGTCCGCGCTTTCCTGAGCTGAAAGGGGCGCCACCGCTCACTTTCCAGGACAGGCACTGATGGGACCCGCCTGCCCGAGGACGACCATGCGAATGCGGCGCCTGAAACTTTCTGCGTTCATGGCGTTCGGCGTCGTGGCTTCCACGAGCGCTGCCCACGCCGATCGACCCGCGGATGTCTGCCGGCGTTGGACGGCGGACCGTGTCGACAGGAGCGAGGGCACCTGGACCGGCAATGCGGATGCGTGCATGGCGGGCGACGTCACGGAGCCCGGTCGCACCAACGCGCTCAAGATTCTGAACCTTTACCGATTCTTGGCCGAGATGCCGGAAGTGACGACGGAGGCTACGCGCAACGCCAAGGCGCAGGAATGCGCGTTGATGCAATCGGTGAACGGAGGCCTCTCGCATACGCCGCCGATGACGTGGAAATGTTACACCGCCGGCGGCGCCGAGGCGTCGGGCAAGAGCAATATCTCGGGCGGCAAGGGCGTCTCGTCCATCGATCTCTACATGACCGACCGCGGCCAAGCCCAAATGGGACATCGGCGATGGTGCCTTGCCAATTCCTTGGGTCCCGTCGGCCTCGGATCCGCGACCGCCTCGTGTTTCTGGAACCTCGATGGAACGGGCAAGGCGGGCAAGGCGTTCATACCGTGGCCCCCGTCGGGACCGGTGCCCTTCGACGTCTTTAAAGTGAACAGTCTCGATACCGCGGGATGGACCATCCAGAGCGACACGATCAACCTCGACGCTGCCACGGTCACCGTATCCGACGCCGGCCAGGATCGGCCCGTCGCGGTCGCGATTCTGCCGACGGGCTACGGGTCTCGTTACGCTATCAAGATAACGCCCACTGGTTGGACGGCGCAGGCCGGTCATAGCTATGCGGTCTCCGTGGCAGGCACGACCATGCCCATCGCCTACACGGTCGACGCCATCGATTGCGCGACGGTCGATGGAGGAGGGGCGGGAGGAGCGGGGGGAGCGGCAGGCGCCGGAGGAGCGGGAGGAACCAGCGGCGGAATGGACGCGGGAGGATCGGGCCGCGGTGGTGGCGGCGCAGCGGGCAGCGGAGCTTCGGGCGGCGCAGCGGGTAGCGGAGCCTCGGGAGGCAGTGCAGGCAGCGGCGCTTCCGGCGGTGGCGCAGGCAGCGGAACGACCGGGGGCGGTGGTGCCGCGGGCGTTACGGGTAGCGGCGGCAGTGGCGCAAGCGGTGGATCGAGCAGCGGGGGTGGAGCGGGCAGGGATCCCTCGGGCGGATCCGGAGGCACGGGAGACGCAGGAAATGGAGGCGGTGGATCGGGCGGCGCAGCCACGACGGGCACCGGCGGCAGTCCTGGTGCGTCGGGAAGGCCTGCCGGGGGGCCTACGGAAACCGTCGGTTGCGCTTGCAGGACGGCCGATCGCCGCACGCGCGCTTTTCCTCTCGGTCTGGGTATCGTCGTCGTCGCGGCGGCCGCCTTTCGCGCGCGTCGGCGCCGCCCGCCGAGCGTCTGACCCGACCAGCGTCTGAAAGCGCGACGCGCGCGATGGGGCGGGCCGCGTCGACCCGCCCGCCGATCAGGGTGACGCTATTTGCGGCTGCTCGCCGTCCGCGACACTTGCCAGCGCCCGTCGCGGCTCGGCCTTGTCGGGCCGCTGCACCAAAGGGGGCCGAAGATCCCAGACGATGCCCACCCACGAAAGGGCCTTCAGCACATAGTACGTCACGTCGACTTCCCACCAATAGAAACCCTGGCGGGCGCTGCTCATGTACCGGTGGTGGTTATTGTGCCAGCCCTCGCCGAGCGTCAACAGCGCCAGCCACCAATTGTTGCGGCTCGTGTCGGAGGTTTCGTAGCGCCTGGAGCCGTATACGTGCGCCAGCGAATTGATCGCGAATGTTCCGTGCATGAGTGCGCAGGTCGACACGACGTAGCCCCAGAGAAAGCCGTCCCAACCGCGCAGTGCGGCGGCGAGCAACATCCACGCATAGACCCCGACATGGTAGTAGCGATCGAGGAACTTGAGCTCCGGAAAACGCGCCAAGTCCGGCACCCAATCGAAGGCCGTCTCGTCGTGCTTTCGACCGAACCACCAACCCATATGCGCATGCCAGAAACCATGGTGCTTCGGACTGTGCATGTCGTCGGGCGTGTCGGAGTATTTGTGATGGCGCCGATGCGCCGCCGCCCACCAAAGTGGCCCTTTCTGCGTCGCCGAGGTGCCGAGCAGCGCCAGCAAGAACTGAAAAGTTCGAGATGTCTTGAACGACCGATGCGAGAAGTAGCGGTGATAGCCCCCCGTGATGGCGAACATCCGCACGAGATACGAGGCGAGCGCCATGGCGATCAGCCCCGCGTCGATGTGACCGAGAAGGGCAACCACCGTTCCGACATGAATCAGAACGATCCCCACGCGATCGGAGTAAAAGACGAGCTCCCCACCCAAGGCCGTGTTCGAGCTTGTGAGACGATGGTTCGTTAGCAAGAAAAGGTCCTTTCCGCGCTCAGCGCGGGACCTTAACACCGTCATCGCCAAAGTGCGCATCCGTCGTCCGACTTAGTGATAATCGATGTGCGGATACCTTCCGGAAACACGACAACGCGACGCTTCTAATATTTCGGAAATAGTAGAACGAAAGGAAATGGCGCGTCTTTTTAGGAAGTTCATCGCCTCGATGAGCAGCGCGTCGTGATGACCGGTCGTACCAACGAGGACGTACGGAGGGGAATGCGCGCAGGACACGTCGTCGCGGCTGTTGCGCTCGGTGTAGTGATACCTGCGATTTCCTGGCTCGATGGGTCGGGATCCTTGGCTTGGACGATGTTCTCGAAGAGCGAGACGTATCGTCTCGCGGTGCTGGTTTTCGACGATGAAGGGCGCCGGCGTGTCATCAATCCGACCGAGCTCGCGCCCTTCACCTCCGTGGACCTCGCCGCTTTCCTGAGCGGCGCGGAAAGCTGGCGACATGCGCCCGTCGGGGCCAGCCTGGAGCGCAGTGTGCCGGGGCTCGCGCGTCTCGCGTGCCAGCTGTCACCGCGCCCGGCAAGGACCCGGGTGAGCCTCGAGCGGCGGGTCAACCTCGATGCGCCCGTGCAAGTATCCGAAGGCGCGTGGGCCTGTTCGCCATAACGCCACCTCGGCCCTGTTATGCCGTGCTGCGCCATGACTCTCGCGCCGGGCGTCGGTCGAAACACCGTGCCGCTGTGGTGAAAGGCCATGGCATCGCGTACGCTTGGTCGGAGATCATAGGCCCGTTGGAGATACGGGTGAGAGGTTCGACGATGCGGTCCCTTTTCCGCGAGCATTTCCCACTGACCGTCCTGGCGAGCGCGTTCTTGGCGTTGGCATCGATGACGCATTGCACTTCGACCGCCGTCGAGGATCCGACTGCGAAGCCCGTTGGCAACAGCGGTCAATCCTCCGACGCGCAAGGCGAAGCCAGCGCGCCGGCCGCCGACGTAGTTCTCATCACCGGTGAGGCGGGCCGCAGGCGCGACGAGACGGATGCCAGCGAAGATCATGCCGTGATCAGTCCTCCCGAGGGTGGTGTCTGTGACATCGATGCTTCGGTGGATGGCAGCTGTCCATTGCCCCCGTCGGTCTGCGTCGACGCCCATTGGCTCGCGTATTTCGTCAATCCCGGCTGCTCCGCTGAGGCGCGATGCGAATGGGAGGTACGCTATCGCAAGTGCATGGTGTACTGCAGTGACAGGGGATGCATCAACAACATCACGGCTTGAGCTCCGGCACGATACAAGCGATCTCGCCGCTTCCCACGACAACCGGGAAGGATCCGCGGCTCCGGTACCTCGCGTGGTCGCGCATCGCCCTGGGATCGCTGTTTCTCCTGCGCACGACACCCCTCTTCGTTTTTCTGCGCTTTCCCTTCGAAGCCGATCCCTGGCCGCTGCTCGGTTGGCCGGATGAGCATTGGACGGGCGCCGGTTGGCTGCGTCTTCCCGATGCGGTGACAGCTGCGGCATGCGTTGCGCGTACCGCTGCAGCGACCTGCTTTTTGCTCGGCGTGCATGCGCGGGTGGCGGGCCTTGCTGCGGGACTGCTCGGGTACCTCGTCATGCTGCAGCATCCGTTCGGTGCTGCCTTCACGTTGCACCTTCTCTTTCAAGGCGTGATCGTGTTGGCATTGGGCGATTGCGCCTCGGCGCTCGCCTGGCGTCCCGAAGCGCCCTCGGCGCCCCGTTCGAGCGTTCAACTGGTGCGGTGGTTCGTGGCGTCGATCTATTTCTGGGCCGGCGTCGGGAAGTTGCGGCCGGACTGGCTCGATGGTCGGACGCTGGCGCTCTTTCAGAGCGATGGCGCCTTTCACGGGTGGGCGAGCCACGCCTTGTTGTCGACATCGACGTCCCGCGCCGTCTGCGCCACCACCGTTGCATTCACGGAACTCGCTCTGCCTTGGTTGCTGCTCTGGCCGCGCACCGAGCGCCTGGGGCTGGCGTTCGCGTTCGCGTTGCACGCGGCCATCGAGCTCGCCGCGCGACCTGACGTTCTGGGATGGGAAATGGCCGCGCTTTTGCTCGCTCTTTGGCCGGTTCGCCCGCAAGAGGATGGATCCCGCGATCCTCTCCCAGCCTATTCGCACGCCAACGCGGGAGCCGGCCAACCGATGAAGCCCTGATTGCACATCTCGTCGCTGGTGTGCAGTCCCCCAAACACGTATTCATCGGTGACGTTGTTCCACCAGCAGGTGCTTTCGACGCGATCCCCGCTCTCGAGGTCGACATCGAGAGGGTAGGTGCGCTGCTGGTTGAAATCCCAGGGCTCCACGCGCAGCAGCGTTTGACGGTCTCCGGTCTTACGAACGCGCACCGCTTCGATGGAGGTGCCGAGACGATGCATGTGAGGCCAAAGAGACCAGAGATGCGTCCCCGTAGGGAACGTGCATCGAACGGTGGACGTTTCTTGAAATCGCGGACGGAGTGCCGGAACCGGGGCGAAAATGCCAAAGAATCGAGCGGCGTTCTGCACGGTTTCGTGATTGAGGCAGATCCCGAGCGACCCTCGATTCGCCGCCGCCGCGTCCATTCTCAAGACATGCATTTCCACGACGAGGCGAGTCGTTGTCTCGGGGAGAACGAGCCCCGTACCCTCGGGAAGAAGGAGAGGGCTCCCGCCCGGGGCCCAAACGTGAAGATTGACGGACCCAGGCGGCATCCCGTCACAGGGGACGGGACCATCCGGAAATTCACCCGGCACCGCACTGAGGGTCACATGATGCCAAAGGACGCCGCCACCCACGGGCGATTTCCAGACCAAGCCTCTGACAGTTTGGTGAATCAGCGGTTGCGCATCGAATCCGAAACAGAGATAGCTCTCTCCCGGCACTGCGGGATCGGGGAAGAGCTGGTGGTCGATGTCGATCTCGCACGTATCGGGAACAGCGGCGTCGGCGGCGGTCGCCGCGCGGGTGGCCTCGCAACCGCTCAGTAAGCTCAGGAGGAGGACCCGGGCGCGCTGGGCTGAACTTCGTCGCGTCGCTGGTTCCACGAATGGCTATCGTACGCATTCGGCAGGTATGCGTGCAGCTTCAATTCAAGTGCAGTACGACTGGACATGGACGTCCGGCCCGGCTTTGCGCTATGGCCGTGGTCGCCGTCCACACGTCGAAAGAAGGAGCATCCGATGAAAAGAGATTTGGGGGCCAGCGCCACGGCGTCCGACATCCGTCCCGCGCCGCTCGGTCGACGGCAAATCGCGCTTCTTGTCTGGCCCCTCGTTTCGTTCGTGGTGCCGACAGTCGTCATCGGCTACGGGTTCGTGATCCCGCGCAGCTGCATTGCCGGTGTCAACGAGCTGTCCGTTGGATTCGGCGTGAGCGTGCTGGGTGCATGCGTGACGTACGTGCTCGGAGTGCGTCAGGCGCTCAAGTGGTGAAGTCGAAGGTGTCAGCGGGGCAACTCGACGATCGTCCATGTGCTTCGCGGCGCCGGTTCACCCGTCTCGATCGTCTTCGCGGTGACGACGTAGACGGCATCGTTCGCCAGGGCCGGCTGGACGTGGATAGGCGAAGCGCCCGCGCCGGGATCACACGCCAAGAGATGCCCGGCGCCGTTCGGTTCGATGCGCCAGATTTCCTGGTGCCGAACGCCGTCATCGAAAGGCTCCTCGGCGCTGGCGATCCAGCCGTCGCCATCGGACCACAACGCGTGCGGTCGGACGAGACCGGGTTTGTCGGTCCAGAAGGGCTCTCGCGAAGCGCCGTCGACCGGCGTTCGCGTCACGCGGGTCTCGCCCTTCCAATTCGCGTCGTAGGACCCCATCGTTTCACTCCAGTAGACGCCAGCGCGATCGATGGCGAGGACCGTCTCACCCGCGCGCGCCAGCTCGGTGAAGTCGCGCGGCGCGCTACCGTCGAGCGGAATCAAGCGCGCTCCGACCCGAGGCACATCGGAGGCGCGATCAAAGAGCCGAATCGAACCTGCGGCGATCATCGCATCGGAGGAGCGCGCGACGGGCGTTGAGAAGTCGAGGCCCTCGAAGACCCCGAGCCGGCTCGCCTCGCCACCTTGCCGGGGGACCCGCCACAGAGCTCCGAACAACAATTCTCTCTCTAGCCAATAGAAATGGGTGGCGTCGAGCCCGTCGCCGAAGACGCGCACTTCCGACGCGGGGCGATGAGCGTCGGCGACCAACGTCGATTCGCCACCCGCGAGGGGGACGCTGAAGAGGCGGGCGTCGTTGATGCGCGCATAGAGCAACGTCGTGCGCTCGCCCCAAATTGCCAGAGGGGGGCGTCAAGTCCAGGAGAACCGCTTAACAGTTGGCCGGGCGAGCGCGCGACGCGGCCTTCGGCCTTGCTGTGTGCGACCATCGCCCCTAACGATGCTTCATGAAAATCGCCGTCACCTCCGTCGGCTCCGAGGGGGACGTGCGGCCGTACATTGCTCTCGCGGCAGGCTTGCGCAAAGCGGGACACGACGCCTTCCTCGTCGCGGCGCGCCGTTACCAGGGCCGCGCCGAGGGAGCGAAGGTCCCATTTCGCGACTCTGGGCAACCGTGGAACGAGGACGACTACCGCACGGTCATGCGCAGCGTCCTCGCCGAGCGCAGTTTTCTCAAGCAAGGCAGTCTCCTCATGGCGGCCGCACAGCGCGAGCTCCTCGCGGCCGTGCCCGGCGTCATCGAGGCGACGCGAGACGTCGACCTCGTGGTGCATCATGCCGCCGACGTCACCGGGTTCGCTGCGTCGCTGGTTCACCAGAAACCGCGCGTCACGGGTACGCTCATGACCGATTTTCTCCCCGGGACCTTGGCGGCGTCGTTCATGCGCTTCGGCGCCCGCTTCATGGATCGCATCTTCAACCCCATTCTCGCGAAAGCGGGGCTCGGACCGCGCCGTGGTATTGCGCTCGAGCTGAACGAATCGCCCCTCTTGAATCTGGTCGCGGTCAGCAGGCACATCGCGCCGGAGCGAGCTTCATGGAAAGGGCGCTGGGTCGTCACGGGGTACTGGTTCCTCGACGAAGCCGAGGTCCCACCCGACGCCGAGCTCGATGAATTCGTTCGAGAGCGCAAGCCCGTGGTCATCACCTTCGGATCGATGCCCGCCCTCTCTGCGCGTCAGCTGACCGATACGATCGTCGACGCCGTTTCGCGGTGCGGCGTGCCCGCGATCGTCCAGTCGGGCATCGCGACGCTCGGCGACGACCATCCCCTTCCGAAGGACGTGCGCTGGGTCCGTTACGTGCCCCATGGCTGGCTGCTCCGTCGAGCGGCAGGCATCGTCCATCACGGAGGCGCCGGTACGTGCGCGGCGGCTCTGCGCGCTGGCATCCCGCAAGCCATCGTTTGGCACCTCGGTGATCAAAAGACATGGGGTAAAGCGATGCTTCGCCTCGGGGTCGGCGTGCCCCCCATCTTCCACCGCCATTGGTCGAGGGAATGGTTGACGAATGCGCTTCAGCGGCTGCAGTCGGACGAGAAGCTTCGTGAGCGAAGTCACGCGCTCCGCGATCAAATAGCGCCTGAAGATGGCGTCGCCCGTGCCGTGGAAGCGATTGACCGCATTCCCCGCTGACAGCGCATTCTCCCTACGATTTGCCGAGACCCAAGAAGAGCCCACCGAGCCACGCGCCAGCGGCAGCCATCAGCGCCATCGGCAACAGATGACCGAGTACGAGGTGCGGCAGGTGCGCAACGGGACACCAGAGATCGACGAGCACCGTCGCGGCGGCGCTGACGGAGGCTCCGATGGCCGCGCCCATGGCGCGGGGGTGAACCGGATCGCTCCGTCGGCGGAGGTAGAGCAGCGCGGCGAAGGGGGGCGCCGCGAAGTAAAGGCAAAGCCGAAAGCAGCGCCAACCGGGCCGTTCCGGCCACGCGGCGTCCATCTCGGGGAAGGGGACCGTCGAGGCGACCTTCCAAGCGAGGTACGCGAGGGGCGCCAGGACCGCGGTGGCCAAAAGCCAGGCGCGCGGCCTGCCGATCATGGATTTTCCACGCGCCACGCCGAGCCATAGCGCCGCGACGGCAATGACAGCCGTCCCCACCGCGGTCGCGATGACCAGCGGCATCGGACGGGGCCCGACGCGAACCCCTCCGAAGAACGCAAAGAGCGCACAGGTCGCTGCGCCCGCGGCGATGAGCAGGCCCACCTCACGCAAGCGAACCTGCCGTCGATCGGGCATCGGGGAACGGGCCACTGCATCGAGCACGCGCGCCCGCAGGTCCGCCGGCGGCTCAGGAGGGGAAAGTGCGCTCACGTGGCGTTTTTGCTCCCGGTGAATGGAAAGGGCAAGGTCCACGAGAGAATACGCAGGGCCGACCCAATGGTGTCAGGATGGCCGCTGGTTTCTATCGCGGTGGGCACCTTCTTGCCTTAACGTGCGAGGTTCAAGATTTTAGGGAGCGGGCGCGTGGGCGACGGCGGAGGCAAAGGATTGGAAGACGTCGGCGCCCAATTCCTTTCGGCGCTGAAGGGCGACAAGCTTGGATTGCACGCCGATGCCGAGCCAATCCCCGCCTGGAAAACGCGCGCCGACGCGGCGATGGATCGGTACGCAGAGGGGGACCGCGCCGCCTTCGCCGAGCTCTATGACGCCCTCGAGCCCCGCCTCAGCGCCTTCTTTTTACGCCAGGTACGCGGCGCCGAACGCGCCAAAGACTTGGTCCAGCAGACGTTCTTGCAGATGCACCAGTTTCGGGGCCGCTTCGTGCGGGGCGCCGCGGTGTCGCCCTGGGCCTTTGCCATCGCGCGCAACCTTCTCATCGACAGTCGGCGCCGCGCCAAGCCGGAATTCTCCGTGCCGGATGACGAGCTCGCGGATGCAGTCTCCGATGGCTCGACGGAGGCGTCCGTGGCCGACGCCGCTCAGGCCCGCAGCGATCTCGATCGGCTTCGGCAGGAGATCGACCAGCTCTCCGCCGAGCAGCGGATGTTGTTCGAGCTCGTGCACGGCGGCGGGCTCTCGTACTGCGAAGCAGCCTCTGCGCTCGGAGTGACGACGAACGCCGTCAAGATCCGGATGCATCGTTTGACGGCGCTGCTGCGAGAGGCTGTCGCGCGGCGCGCGAGCGAAGAGTGACTTCCTCGGCGTGGCGCAATCGGTTCGTCCCGCTCGTGCTCGCCGCAGCCACGCTCGGCTTCCATCTCCTGACGACGACCGGCTACGGCTACTTCCGTGACGAGCTCTATTACCTCGCCAACGGCGAGCATCTCGCTTTCGGC
>DATHES010000055.1:0-21343 GCA_035318465.1 Polyangiaceae bacterium | reverse complement strand
CCAAGTTCCCTGGAGATCTTGGCGTCTTGGCGGTTCACCCTCTCCCATCGACGCAACCGGGCCGAGTCGACGACCCCAGTCCCTTATTGATGGTCCCGCGCACGGCCGACCAATGATTTCCGTTATTTCTGCGAGCCGCCTTGGGGAGGCGCTTCTTTGCCCGGCCGGCATCGGTCGCTCTTTTCGCAAGCTCCGCGCGGTGTGCCATCGCACTGGCAGCCGGTCGGGACGCCCACCCCGTCGTTGCGGGCGCAAGCCGCGGCGACCTCTTCGATACCGTGGCCGTCGGAGCAAACGTCGATGGGCGCCGCGCCCGGTTCGTCGAAATCGCTGATGTACGAACAGGTGCAGTGGACCCAGTGCCGAGCTGCGCGCGCGGCTGATTCGGTCCGGCACGCCGCGAAGACGCCGCCGAGCGCGAGCGAAAGCAACCAAAGAGCGGCGACGAAAGCGTGGCCGCGCCGGGGGCCGCCCGGGCGACGGCCGCAAGACCTGTGGTGACCCGACACGCGGCCAGGCTTTCACGCTTGCCGCGCGAGGGGAAGATGCCGCGCGGCGCCCGGTGCCGACGCCCATCGAGCGTGGGCGCGAGGTGCTAGGTTGAGGCATGGGCCAAGAAGCCCCGGCGCCTGGCCGTTGGCGGGTCGATTCGAGGGCGATGCGCGCCGAGCGGATCTTCGTGATCCTCTCGACGCTCTTCTGTCTCGTGTTCGTTGGCACGCTGCGCGACAGCGGGTCGTGGGTCGTTACCAACCCGAATCCCGAGGTGCCCGCGGTTCCCGATTCGGTCACCGATCGGCCGGGCAGGGTCGACGTCCTCGCCGAGAACGACGCTGCTGCGCCCGTTCCATCGGCCTCGGTGCGCGTGCTGTCGATCCAAGACGATCGCGCCTACCTCGCGGGGGCCGCGCGCACCGACGCGCGCGGGACGGCTTCGGTCGGTTCGCTCCCCGCCGGCGAGACGTGGATCTTGGCCGAGGCGGAAGGTACGGCTCGAGCGTCGGCGCGGGTCGTGCTCGACGCGGAGCCGCGTGAGGTGAAAGTTCGGCTCGAGCCCGCTCAAACGCTGCGCGTGGCGGTTGTCGACGACGTCGGCGCGACTGTCGCCGATGCGACGGTCGAAGTGGCAACCGGAGACCCGCTGCCGTTTTCCGCGCGCACCGACAGCGGCGGACAGGCCGTATTTTCGCGCCTTGCTCGCCCCCCCTGGAGCGTGCAGTTGCGCGCCGCTGGCTTCGAAGCGACCACCCACCCGATTGCCAAGGCAGTCACCGAGCCCGTCAAGATCACGCTCCGGCGGCTCGGTTTCGTGGACGTCAACGCCGTCGACGTGGACGGCGCTCCGATGGGGCAAGCGACGGTGCTCGTGGCCGGGTCCGCCCTCTGGCCGGCGCGGCGTACGCTCACCGACGCCGCCGGGCACGCCAAAATTGCCGACCTTCCCCGCGGCATCTACGATTTTCGCGCCGTCCGCGGCGACCTCGTTTCTTCCGGGGAGACGAGCTTATCGCTCGGCCGCGGCGAATCGAAGTCGGTCACGCTCACGCTCGTGCGCGGCCGGCGCGTGGCCGTGCGCGTCACCGACGGCGAGGAGGAGAACGCGCCGCCGGTCGGGTCGGCCAGTCTGGTGTTGGCGGAGGGGGGGCTCTCGTCATTTCCCATCGAGGCCAAGACCGACGCCCAGGGCGCGGCGACGCTCGGACCCATAGGTCCCGGTGACGCCTTTCTCACTGCCCAGGCCGACGGATTCGTTCCCCGCACCGGCGTGGCCGTGCCGCCCGGCGCGTCGCCGTCGGTACGCGTCGCGCTCGCGCGCGGTGCGACTCTGATCGGGGAAGTCGTCGATGCGCGAGGTTACCCCGTCGACGGTGCCAGCGTGGAGGTCGTGGGGAGCACCCCGAGCGGCGAGCCGATCGACGAGAGCCCCGAGCGCGCCGCGTTTCGGATGGCTCACTTCTCATGGGCACTCACCGGGCCGCGCGACCTTTTGCCCGCGGGCGAGCTCGGCGTCCTGCGGGGACCGATCCCAGGAATCCCGCGCCTCGGCCAGACGCCTCGCCCGAGCGCGGCCGTCGAGCCGTGGGTGACCCGCGATGACGGCACGTTTCGCGCTTTTCCCATCCCGCCGGGTCGCGTACGCGCCTTGGTGCGCCATCCCGCCTACGTCGAAGGCGTCTCCGACATGGTCCAGCTCGCGCCCGCGGGGGAGGGGCACGTCCGCGTCGTTCTCCGCGCTGGAGGAACGCTCGACGGCCGCATCCTCGACGATCGCCGCCAGCCTCTGGGCGGAGCGCGCATCGATGTGGCCGCCACCAAAGGCTCGCTCCAGAGAACGACGTTTTCCGCCAAGGATGGGTCTTTCGCTTTTGCCGCGCTCCCGGGCGACATCGTTCTATCGGTAGGCAGGCCCGAAGCCATGGATGACATCGCCCTTCGGACCCACGTGACGATCAAGGAGGGTGAGCGCAAGGAGATCGAGCTCGTGCTCCCCGGAGCGCGCGATCCGGTCACCGTCGAAATCGTGGACGATGGCGGCTCCGCCATCGACGGAGCCCAGGTAGCGCTCCTATCACTTGCCACCGACGCGCCCCTTCGTCGCACGCTCTTCACCGGGCGTGATGGGCGCGCCGTTTTCGACGACGCGGTGGGCTTACCGGTTCGGCTCTCGGTTTCGCACCGCGGCCGTGCGCCGCAAGTGAAAGACGTGGAGTCCGCGCCGGCCCTGCTGAGGCTCAGCTTGGCGGGGGGGATTCGCCTGTCGGGGGTCGTGACGACGCGGCGCGGACGCGATCGGCTGGAGGGGGCCGAAGTGATGCTCGATGCGCCGCCGGGTCCGATCCGGGCCCGCACCGATCGCGACGGCGCGTTCCGCCTCGAAGACGTGCCGCCCGGCGCCATGCGTCTCTCCGTTGCCCGCACGGGCTACGCCAAGGTCGAGCAGCCCCTGCGCGTCGAGCCCCCCTCCCATGCCGACAGATCGGTCGTGCTGGACCCCATCGACCTCGAGGAAGGGGGCGTCGTCGAAGGTGTCGTGGTCGACGCCCGCGGCGACCCCGTTGCGGGGGCGCGGGTGGCCCAGGGACCGATCCCCACGCTGCTTCCCGCGGGCAAGCCCCCGGCAGGCGTCGTGCTGACCAATCGCCGCGGCGAGTTCAAGATCGAAGAATTGGCGGAGGGCGAGGTCGTCCTCGAAGCGTACGCGCCCGATCGTGGCCGCGGCCGCGCGACCGGCGTCCACGTCGCGGCCGGACGCACCACCGATCGGGTACGCATCGCCATCGGTACCCCGGAGACCGACCCCACGCTCGAAGCTTCCCCGACGGCCGGGGTGGCGGTCTCCCTCGACGAGAGGGGAGCGGGGGGCGTTCGCGTGGCCAGCGTCGCGGGCAGTAGCGAAGCCGAGAGGGGCGGCCTGGCGGCCGGCGATCGCATCGTCGCGGTGGACGGCCAGCGCGTTGCGTCGGCGAGGGACGCGCGAGCGCGGCTCGTCGGCCCCGCCGGCGACGACGTCGTCATCGACATCCTCCGGGGCCAGGAGAATCGGAAACTTCGTTTCCCGCGCGAAAGGCTCCAGCGATGAGCGCTCGCGCGAACCATCTTGCAGCGCGAACCGCCGCCGAGGCCGGGGTGCCCATCGCTTCGATGACGGCACGCGCCGCCCTCGCGCAGCGCCTGGAATCGAATCTCCCCCCCGCTCTGCCGGCGCGACTTCTCGCTTCCGTATGGAGTCTCGTGAGCGCGCGGCAGATCGCGCGTCCGCTCGTGCTTGCGCCCGGTGTTCGCGCCATCGGCGTCGGTGGCGCCTCGCTCGGCGGTTCGTGCAAGACCCCTTTCGCTATCGCGCTGGTCGAGGCTTTGGCGGCAAGGGGAAGCGAGGTCGCCTTGGTGGGGCACGCCTATCGAGCGCGGCCGGGCCACGCGCGCGTGGTCCACTCGGATGACGACGTGGCCGAGGTGGGCGACGATGCGCTCTTCGCAGCGCGGCGCCTGGCCGCGTCGCAGGTCGACGTCATCGTGGGCCCGAGCCGCCAATCGGCGGCCACCTTCGCCGCCCGACGTGCCCGCTGGCTCGTCTTCGACGGCCTGCTCCAGGCTCGCCCAGAGAGACTGGCGGCTTCCCTCTTGCTGCTGGACGGTGCGCCCCCCTGGCACCATGGCCATTGCCCCCCGGCCGGCGATCGGCGAGCGCCGCTGCCCGCGCTTCTCCGAGCGGCCGACGCGACCATCGTCGTCGGCGACGCGACCGGCCAGGGGGACGTCGTGTCGCATCTCGATCGGGCCAGATTCGCCGACGGAAGCGCGGTGCCGCTCTCCGAGCTGCGCGGCGCGGCGTTCGGGCTCGTCCTCTGCATCGCGCGCCCCCACCGCGTCGTGGAAGGGCTGGCACGGCGCGGTCTTTACCCCGTCGCGACGCTCGCATTTCCCGATCATCATCGACCGACGCCCGGCGAGCTTGCCCGGGCGACAGCGCGTACGACGCACCGCATCGAAGCGTGGCTGACGACCGGCAAATGCGCGACCAAGCTTCCACCGGTCCTCGGCGGGGCCCCGGTCTTGACCCTCGAGCACGCGCTTCGCCTGTCCGATCGACTCATCGACTGGGTCGCATCGTTGCCCTCTTCCCCACGGCGAGGGCCGTGGTAGATTGCGCGCCATGCGAAACATCACCTGGAAAATAGCGGTTTTTGCCATCCCGTTCGCCGTCGGCGCCGGCATGCTCACGGCATGCGGCGGCCCAAAAGCCGAACCCAAGGTGGCCAACGTGGCCCCGGGCGAAATGCCTCAAGGGGCATCGTGGAACGGCGTCTACTTCAACCCCCAGTTCGGCAACCTGCACGTCGTCGAGACGGGCGGCAGCCTCCAGGGCCGCTGGAGGAAGACCGACGAGTCGGCCTGGGGCGAGCTCAACGGTCCGATTTCGGGCAATGTCGTCCATTTCGAGTGGACCGAGCACAAGGCCGGCATGGTCGGGCCGACCGCCGAGACCAAGGGCAAGGGCTACTTCGTCTACAAGCGCCCGTCGGGTGACGACGTCGACGATACGCTCGAAGGCGAGTGGGGTCTCAACGACAGGGAAGTCGGCGCCAAGTGGGACTGCATCAAGCAGCGTCGCGTCGTGCCCGACTTGAAGAGCATCGGCGGCACCACCGAAGCGACCGGCCCGTCCAAAGACTGGAAATAGCCCGAGCATGCTCAGCGCAGCTGTTCGGGGGATTCAATTCCGTGAACCTCCCATCTTCGAGCGCGGTGCGCCCGGTCGCTGCGGCGCGTCGCTGCCGCCGCTCGACGTGCCCGCCGTCGACCCGGCAGCGAAGTTCGGCGCCCTTGCCCGAAAGACGCCCGCCGGTCTGCCCGAAGTGAGTGAGCCGGAGGCGTTCCGTCACTTCCTGCGGCTCTCGCAGTGGAACTTCTGCATCGACTCCCAGTTTTATCCGCTCGGGTCGTGCACGATGAAATACAATCCCAAGATCAACGAGTGGGCGGCGCGGCTCCCGGGCTTTGCGCGGCTCCATCCGCTGACCCCCGACCGCTACGCGCAGGGGGCGCTCGAGATAATCTACCGCCTCGAGCGGATCCTGGCCGAAATTGCCGGCATGGACGGGGTGTCGCTGCAACCCGCGGCGGGCGCACAGGGTGAGCTCACCGGCCTCATGATGATCCGCGCCTACCACGGATCCAAGGGGCGCGCGCCGCGCAAGGTGTTCATTCCCGACACCGCGCACGGAACGAATCCCGCCAGCTGCGCGCTCAATGGTCTTACGGCGGTCCCTTTTCCGAGCGGTCCCTCCGGCATCGTCGATCCCGCCGATCTCTCGCGCGCGCTCGAGGGCGCCGGTGACGACGTCGCGGCGATCATGGTCACCAACCCCAATACGCTCGGCCTCTACGAGAGCGCGATGCCCACCATCGTGAAGATGGTTCACGACAAGGGTGGGCTCGTCTACGGGGACGGCGCCAACATGAATGCCGTTCTCGGTCGCGCGCGTCCCGGTGACGCCGGAGTGGACGTCATGCAGTACAACCTGCACAAGACGTTCACCACGCCGCACGGCGGCGGCGGTCCCGGGTCCGGCCCGGTTGCCTTCAAAGCGATGCTCGCGCCGTTCGCGCCGTCGCCCGTCATCGTCAAGACCGGTGACGCCTATCGCCTCGATCACGACCGGCCCCAGAGCGTAGGACGCCTGCGCAGCTTCAATGGTCAATTCGGCATGGTGGTGCGCGCCTATACCTACATTCGCGAGCTCGGCGCGGAAGGGCTCGCCGCCGTGAGCAACCTCGCGGTTCTCAACGCCAACTACCTGGCCGCGCTGCTGCGCGCGCATTACCCGCTTGCCTACGATGGCCCTTGCATGCACGAAGCCGTCTTCACCGACACCGAGCTGGAGAAGAAGACCGGCGTCAAGACGCTCGACGTCGCCAAGCGCCTGCTCGACTACGGTTTTCACTCGCCGACGGTCTATTTCCCCCTGGTCGTCAAAGGGGCCATGATGATCGAGCCGACCGAGACCGAGTCGAAAGAGACCATCGAAGCTTTCGCGCAAGCGATGATCCGCATCAAGGAAGAAGCGGAGAGCGAACCGGAGCTCGTCAAGACGGCGCCGCACACCTCGCGCATCGGTCGTCTCGACGAAGCTCGCGCGGCCAGAAAACCGGTGCTGAGGTGGCGCCCCAAGACCGAAGGTTGAGCCGGTCCGCCGCGCGACCGACGGTTCACCCCTCCGCCGTCGCCAGCGCCGCCACGAGCCTCCGGGCGTCGTCGATCGTTTCCTTCAGTTTCGGATAGGTCTCCCTCTTCGCCGCTTCCGCCAGCAGTTCCGGCGCGGGTCCGCGGTCGCGCGCGACCATCGCTGCGATAGTGAGCGCGGTCACGGCGTCGTGGCGCACGACGGGGTCCGGCGCGGCGAGGTGCAACAAGAAAAGATCCGCCCAATCGGCGTCCCAGGCCACGACCATGTGCGCGAGCGTGAGCAGTGCCTTGCGCGCGTCCTCGCTGCCGATGTCGAACGCCGACTCGAGGAGCGCCGATTGCGCGAAGAAGCCCGTTTTATCGAGCACGGCGCCGAGCGGCGCCACCGCGTCACCGCCGTCCCCTTGAATGAAAGTGACGTCGAGGTCGACGCGTTCGAGCACCGTGAACGAAGCCGTGTTCTCCGCGTTCGACCACTTGGCAACGCGCCCGGCATCCTCCGTTTCGCGCAGAACGAAGCGATGCTCGGTGAACACCTGGGCGAGATGGGCGCGCGCGTCTCCGCGGGGCAGGGCGTAGACGAAGCGCCCGCGGTTGGTCATCCGCTCGACGAGTGTGCGGGCGCGGTCCTTGAGGGCGGTGGATGACGGCCGATGCACGGCGAGAGCCTAGCGCAACTCGCCGGTTCGCTTCCACGCCGGCCGAAAGCCGCTCGTTTTGAAGGTGGGCTCGTCGATGGAAAGGATGTAGTCGACGCGGCGGTTGCGCGGCTCGTCCACTTCGTCGCTCGTCTTCACGAGGAGCGCCGATTCGCCGAATCCTTCGAAGGCGATGGGGATCTTGAGTCCGCGTTTGCGAAACCAGCCGGCGATGGCTTGCGCACGCGCGCGCGAGAGCTGAAGGTTGTAGGCCGAGGTCCCCACCGAATCGGTGTGCCCGGCGATGAAGAGCGAGATTCGACCGAGATCTTTGTGCGCGAGGAGGGCTTCCGTGACTTTGACGAAGCTCGCTTCCAGCTTGGGCTTTTCGGGGTCGTCGATGTCGGCCGAGTCGCGGCGGAAGTTGACCTCCTCGTGCGGTATGGAGATCGCCCATGGCGTGATGGCAATCCCCTTGTACGCGCCGTCCTCGTCGTAGCCGAAAACCTCGATGCGACCGACGTTGGCATCGGTCGATGGCGACCAGGTGACGAGGAGGGCGCTGCCAGCGGCCACCCCCGCGAAATGATGCTCCTGGTCCGCCAGTACCGCCCCCGATTCGTCGATGACCTTGATCGTCACCTTGGCGGCGACGTGGTTCATCCTCACCTCGAGGCGGTGCTCTTTGAGGTCGACCTTCGACTTGTCGATGACGACGTCGAGCTTGGATGCGCGCTCCGGGGGAGACGCCGAAGGGGCGGGCTCTTCACCTTGCGCGCGCGCTTCGAGGGCGACGCACATCGCGGCCAACATCCAAAAGCAGCCGCTCAGCTTCGTTCGATACCCCATGCACTTGCCTCGATGCAGCGGGCCGGTTTACGCGGCCACGTGCCCGTTGGACGAAGATCCATGTCGATTGTAGCAATTCAGTGCCTACGGAGGCAGACCCTGCCGCCGCAGGGTTCCCGCGTGCCATCGCGCGCCAGGAGGGGCCGGTCAACGCGTGTAGGCAACGAACGGCGATGTAGGCATCTGTTGCACTTGATCATCACTTTCAGTATCATCTGCCGCAATGAATCGCGGGGTTTTCCTTGGGCTTCTTCTGCTGGCGCATTGCTCATCGGCGCCTGGAACCGAAGTCCCTCCGCCCTACGACGGGGCCGACCCGTTCGACATCCCCATCGCGACTTCCACGAAGGAGCAGGTCGCTCTGTTCTTGAAGGGGGATGGTTTCTTCGACATTCCGTTCCGCGAGCCGGACGGTCTCGGGCCTCTCTACATCCGCACTGCGTGCAGCAGCTGCCACACCGAAGCAGCCAAGGGCCCGGGGCTCGTGCAGAAGATGGTGGTCGTCGAGGCTGACGGTCTTCCCTCGCGCGATCAATCGAGCCTCCCCTTCGGCCATACCGTGCGGCCGCAGATCGCCGCGGGCGCCACGATGCCCATCCTTCCGCCCTCGGATCCCGCCCTGAAGACGACGACCCGCGTGGGACCTTCCGTGCTCGGCCGCGGGTACCTCGAGGCTGTCGCCGACAGCGAGATCGAGCGCGTTGCCGAGGAGCAGGCCAACCGCACCGATAGCATCGGCGGTCGCATCAACCGCGTGGTTTACGCTTCCGAAACCAATCCGGATACCACCTTCGGCACTTTCACCAAGGGGGACTTGGTCATCGGTCGCTTCGGCTTGAAGGCGCGCATCGCGACCCTCGACGACTTCACGGGAGACGCCCTGCAGGGGGACATGGGGATAACGAACCCGCTTCGCCCGACCGAGCTGCCCAATCCGGAGGGGCTCACCGACGACGCCAAGCCCGGTGTCGACATCGATGCCGACTTTCTCAACGACATTGCCAACTACCTGCGGCTCATTGCCATCCCCGTGCGTCGCGGGCTCACCGAGCAGGGTCGCCAGCTCTTCGAGCGTGCGCAGTGCAGCGTGTGCCACGTGCCGTCGCTGCGAACGCGCGCCGACTACCCGATTGCCCAGCTACGCGCGATCGACGCGCCCATCTACAGCGATCTCCTGTTGCACGATCTGGGGACGGCGCTCGCGGACGGGATCGCCGACGGCGATGCCAGCTGGCGCGAGTGGAAGACACCGCCACTCATCGGTTTGCGTTTTTCGAGGACTTACCTGCACGACGGGCGCGCGTCCTCCGTGGAGGAAGCGATCCAATTGCACGCCAGCAGTGGTTCGGAAGCGGGGGGATCCGTCCGCTTGTTCAACGCGCTCACCGACGCCGAGCGGCGGGCGCTCATCACCTTCGTCAGCGCGCTCTGAGAGGGCGCATTCCTTTTTTGTACCGTCGTTCAACATCGTCCACGAGGAACCGAAAATGGGTCGAATGAATTGGGTAGCAATGGTCGCCGTTTCCGCAGCCGTCGCCTGCGGCTGCTCGAGCGCGGATGACAAGTCCGACGCCGACTACCGCGCCGAGGTCACGAGCGGCATGCACGATTCCTTGGCTTTGGAGATCGCGGACTGGAAGAAAGCCGCCACCGATCTGGCGAGCTCCGCGCCGGCGCCAGCGGGACGTGGATGGGACGCCACCACCGACGCCAAGGCCATCTCCAGCATGAAAGAGGCGTGGATGCGTCTGCGCGTGTCGTACGAACACATCGAGGGAGCGATCGCGCCGCTTTTTCCCGAAGTCGACTTTGCGACCGACGCCCGCTACGACGACTTTCTCGCCGAGCTCAAAGGGGAGGGGGACGACAACCCCTTCGATGGCGAAGCGGTCACCGGACAGCACGCCATCGAGCGGATCCTCTATTCGGACACGATCCCGAGCTACGTGGTCAGCTTCGAGAGCAAGCTTCCCGGTTACAAACCGGCGCGTTTTCCGTCCAACGAAAGCGAAGCCGCCGATTTCAAGAACAAGCTCTGCGCGCGGCTCGTCAGCGACATCGACAGCCTGGCGCGTGATTGGCAGCCCGCCAACATCGACCCCGCCGGCGCCTTCGCGGGTCTCATCGCGCTCATGAACGAGCAGGCCGAGAAGGTGAACAAGGCGGCCACGCAAGAGGAAGAGTCGCGCTACGCGCAGCGTACCCTCGCCGACCTTCACGCCAACCTCGAGGGGACGGCCAAGATCTACCAGGTGTTCCGGCCGTGGATCGTCACCAAGGGGGCTTCCCAGGCCGACCAGAAGATCCAGGCGGGGTTCGACGGTCTGCGCACCGTCTACGGCAACACGCCGGGCGACGCGATCCCGCAGCCGCCGGCGGGTTGGACCTCGATCAACCCCACGCCGCAGGATCTCGCGTCTCCGTTCGGCGTGCTCTTCGCTGCCGTCCAGGATGCCGTGGATCCGATGAAGGAGGGCTCGGTCGTTCATCAGATGAACACCGTCGCCGAGCTCATGGGCTTTCCCTTGTTTGCAGCCAAGCCGTGAGCCTTCACCCACGATGGCTCGCGCGGGCGGCGCTCGGCGGCGTGCTATTCGGCGCCATCGGGTGCGGTGGCGATCCCGGCGGCGGCGATGCGATCGAGCCGGGGACCTTTATCCCCTCCGAGACGAGCTTTCGCGGGTTTCACGAGTGGGAGGCTTTCCCCGCCGCCCATGGCGACGGCATTGCCAACAGTCCGCACCTCGCCGGTCGACGCACCGCGTACTTGAATCGGCGCCCGCCGTCGGGGAGCACGTCATTTCCGGTGGGGACCATCATCGTCAAGGAGGTTCTGAACGACGATCCCGCGCAGAACGACATCGTGGCGCGGGTCAAGCGGGGCGGGACCTACAACGTGCGCGGGGCATCCGGCTGGGAGTGGCTCGAGCTGAGCAACACCGCGGGTGGGGGCGCGGGAATCCTGTGGCGCGGCGTGGGACCCCCCACCGGCGAGTCGTACCTCGGCAACGTCGAGGGCGGGTGCAATGCCTGCCACGGCGGAGGCGACGACGTTTCCATCTTGCTGCCTGCTCTCCAACTCTCGAGCTTCTGACCATGCATCGACATCTGATCGGCCTCGGCGTCGTGGTGACGCTGACGCGCGGGGCTGGCGCGAATCCGCGCCCCTTGCCCTTCTCCTACCCCTACGAAACGCTGGCCGAAGAGGAGGCGGAGATCGAGCAGTACGTCGACATGACGCCGGTGCGAGCGATTCCCGTCGCCACCGGTCAACCGGCGTGGATCAACATCTACCGCCTGCAAACGGAGTTCGAATACGGCATCACCGATCGGCTCGAGCTCGGCCTCTACGTTCAATACGTCCCGAGCGCGAGCGATGCCTGGAGCTCCGTTCCCTCCTTTGCGGGCGGCAACGGCATCAAACAGCGCCTGCGGCTGCGCCTGGCCGAGCAAGGGGAATGGCCCGTCGACGTCGCGCTCTACGGCGAGGTGTGCGAGCTCGACAACGAGATCGAGCTGGAAGCCAAGATCATTTTACAGAAACGATTCGGCCGCGCGCGCGCCATCGTCAATCTGTGGGGCGAGCGTGAGTTCTATTACGACGGGCGCGCCGATTGGGTCATCCACCCCACTGCCGGCTTGACCTACGAGGTGACGCCCACGTTCCATCCCGGAATCGAGTACTGGATGCGCGCCGAGTACCCCGACGACAAGCCGCCGCAAAAGGTCTTCAACGACGGCCCCCACCACTTCATCGGCCCGGCGGTCATGTTGAACTTCGGCAAGCTGTGGTGGTCGACGTCGGTGTACTTTCGCGCCAGCGACACCAAGCGCACGGTCGCTCTCGGTGACAACGCCGGGCACGTGTGGGCGCGCACCGTGATCGGCCTCTCGCTCTGAAGATGGGTGGGGCGAGTCGAGCGAAAATTCTGCCTCGCGAGGCGGTGGGTCGATGAGGGTCTACCGGTGACCGAGATGTTGTAAGCTGGCGTCGGCGCTCGAGCGTGGGGCGGCGTCCGAGAATCGACTCATGTTTCGTTGGCTCATCGACAAAGTTGCCGCCTCGTCCCCCGTGGCAGCAGGCGGGTTCGCTGGCGCCGTGCGCGCCAACATGGCGGGCACCGACGACGAGACGATCCGCATCGTCGTGGCCGTGGCCGGCCTTTTGGGCACCGTCGCTTACGCCGATCGCCGTTACGCGCCCGAAGAGGAGCAGCGTATCCGGCAAGAGCTCGAGCGGGTGGAAGCATTGACGCCCGCCGGCGTGGACGCCGTGTGTGCCGCGCTGCGCGAACACATCGTCGAGATCTCCACCATCGAGGCGCCGTTTTATGCGCGCGAGTTGCTCGCCCTCGCCGACCGCGATCTCCGCCTGCAGGTGCTCGATGCACTGGTCGACCTCGCCGCCGCCGACAACGAGATCACCGTGGTGGAAACCAATTTGCTGAGGCTCACCGCGACCGCCCTCGGTCTCACCCAAGGCGACTACAACGCCTGTCAAGAGCGGCACCGCGACAAGCTCGCGGTGTTCAAGCGGTAAGGCCGAGTCCCGAGCTCGTCGCCCATCGTCGATCACGCGGGCCCCTTCGTTTTTTTGGACGAAATTCGGGATCGAGATACGAATGGCCCATGCCGCTGGTCGCTCTCGCCCCTGTGCTCGGTGTTGCTCCGGTCGCCTCCGTCGACGACGTGGTGGGCCTGATGTCGTCGATCGAAACCTCTCTGGCGCCCAACGAGGGGGTCGCCTGGTTCAACAAGCTTTATCGACGCGTGACCGAACGTGTGGCCGTGGCGCTGACCGACGGCACGTTCGAAAACCCCGCCTTCGTCGATCGACTGGACGTCGTTTTTGCCAACTTCTACTTTCAGGCTTTGCAGGCGCACCTGTACGACCGCGAATCCGTGCCACGCGCGTGGGCTCCTTTGTTCGATGGCAACCAAGAACGCGGCGTCGCCCCCATCCAGTTTGCGCTGGCGGGGATGAATGCGCACATCAATCGCGATTTGATGATCGCCGTCGTGCGCGTGTGCGAAGAAATGAACCTGACCGTCGGCGGTGATTCTCCGCAAAAGCGCGACTACGACAAGCTCAATCCGATCTTGCAGGAGGTCGAGACGTCGGTGCGCGCTTGGTTCCTCGAGGGGCTGGTGGCCGAATTCGACGGCATGTTCGAAAGGGTGGACACCATCATCGCCAACTGGAGCTTGGTCGAGGCGCGGTCCGCTGCCTGGAATCACGCCGAAACGCTGTGGCGAATTCGAAACATCGACTTCGTCGAGGAAGCGTACATCGATGGCCTCGATGGGCTGGTGGGCTTCGCCGGGCGCGGTCTCCTACTAAGCCCGGCGCTGCTCCTCTCCCAGTGAGCTGCGCGGGTCAGCGGACGTCGCGCGCCGGCCGGAGGCCGACGTTGGTGTAGACGTCGTGCGGCAGATAGGCGTAGCGAAACCCGAGGCGGCAGAAAAGCGAAGTCACGTTCCAGGCGCCCCCACGCACGACGCGCATCTCCCCCCCCAGGGTGGACGACGTCCAATCGCGCGATCCTCCCGCCATGTCCCTTACGCCGTACGGCGATTCGTCGGCGACAAAAGCGCCGACGGGTTCCGGATAGGGCCCATCGGCCCGCGAATCGCGCATTTTGCAGAAAGTCGCGTCGAAGCGATTTCCCCACGGGAAGACCCTGCCGTCCACGCCGCGCGCTGCTTTTTCCCATTCCAGCTCGGTCGGCAAGCGCCATCCGTGATCGGACGAAAAGCGGCTGGCGTCGTCGTAACTCACGGCCACCACCGGCGCGTCGGGATGAAAGAGGGGATCGCCCTCTGGCAGGACGGGCTCCTGCGGGTCCAAGAACCATCCCCCGTCGGGAGAACGCCGAGGCACGTGCCGCGCGCGCTCCTTTTCGGGCAGCGCCGTGAGCCAGGCCAAGTATTCGCGGTTGGTGATGGGGAATCGGTGGATCGCAAAAGCGGGGACCTCGACGAGATTCGCCGGTAGCGCTCCCGGTGCCAGCTCGTCTCCACCGCAGCGGAAGGCGCCGCCGGGGACGTGGACGAATCGCGCGTCGCTCGGAAAGGTGGGGACCGTCACCCGAAGGGCGGCGCCCGGTTCCACCACGATGGGCATCCGCACCTCGCCGACTTCGATGACGTAGCTGCCTGCTTCGAGATCTTGCGCTCTGAAGGACGCAGCTCCTTCGGCCACTGGCTCGTCCGCGACCAGGCGGAAGTCGCGCTCGACGTAGCGGCGAAGGCGGGCCTCCGATTGGGTCCCGATGAAGACCGATCCGTGCGCGTCGAGCCGCGCCGAAAGACTCCCGTCGGGGTCGTGCTTGCGGACCAAGCTCTCGAAGTAGAGACGCGACGCTTCGTCATGCGTCGCCACCGCGGCTTGATAGCGACCGAGGTAGAGCTCGGCGAGCTCCTGACGGATCGTGGCGTCCGTCGGGAGGTGGGCCAGAGATTCCTCGAGTCCTCGCACGGCTTCCGAAAAGAATGCCGCTTCCTTGGCGCGAAGACCTTCCAAGCCGCGCAGGGTCCGCCGGAGGTGCTGTTTGCGTGGACCGTCGTCCCATGGTGAGACTTCACGCTCTAGCCGCGCGATCTCCTCCGACAGAGCCCTCAGCGTCGATCGCACCTCCCCCAGCTCGGTGACGGCCGTATGGGCGCGCCGCGCGGCGGCTCGAGCCGCCTTCGCTCGGATCTCCCGTTCCAATCTGCCGTCGAGGTAGGCGGCAAGGTCGGTGACGAGCGCGTTCGCGTCGGGATAGCGCTGATCGCGTTCGATGGCGAGCGCTCGTGCGCAGATGGCGTCGAGGGGCGGCGGCACTTCCCACGGCATTCGGCGCTGCGCAGCGAGGACGCGATAGCGCTCGCTCGGCAAAAGACGCCGTTCGCTGCGCGCGCGCGCCAGAAAATGCGGCACCGTCTCTCCCGAGCCTGGCTCGAGCGGCGGCACGCCGAGCAGGATCTCGTAGAGCACCGCCCCCAGCGCATACACGTCGCTTCTCGCGTCGAGCGAATGCGCGCGGGCTTGCTCCGGGCTCATATAGGGCAGCGTGCCGGCGAAGCGACCCTCTTCGGAGTCGAGGTAGTGCTTGCGGACGAAGGAGTCACGCTTCGATTGCTCGATGGGATCCTCGGACGGAGGCGGTGGCCGTCGCGAGGACGGCGGATCGCTGGAGCCATGCGAGTCCGGGCCGAGGCCGCTCCATTTGAAGAGTCCCCAGTCCATCACGTACACCTCGCCGAACTCGCCGAGCATGATGTTCTGCGGCTTCAGATCGCGGTGCAACAAGCCGCGCGCGTGAGCAAAAGCCACCGCTTCGCATACGCGCAGGAAGGCTTGCAGAAGGGCCGGCAACGATTTGGCCCCCGAATGACCACGCAGCACCTGCTCCAGAACCTGCTGGAGGTTGACCCCCTGCACGAGCTTCATGGCGAAAAAGACCCGCCCGTCGGAGAGCTCGCCCACGTCGTGAACGGGGACCACGCTCGGATGGTCGAGCTGCGCCGTTGCCTTGGCCTCGTCGATGAAGCGATGGCGCAGACTGGGGTCGCCGAACAAATCGGGGTGCAGGAGCTTCAGAGCGACTGGACGATCGAGAAGCCGATCGAACGCGTGGACGATGGTTCCCATTCCACCGCGCGCGATTTCGGCGCCGAGCGCGTAGCGATCCTCGTAAGCCGGCACCTCCGACGCTGGGGCAGCGGCCGGTTCGGGCGGCTGGCTGGGCTGCGAGCCGCCCGTCGATGCGAGCGTCGTTTGAAATGTCCGAGCGCGATCCTCGGGGCTTGCCACGGCGGCATCCTAACCCCGTTTTCGACAATGGGGGCCTGATCACCTCTCTGGCGGGAATGTTCCGTCCGCCTCGTTGGTAGTCCACGGGCGGATTATCCCTACCCCGGGGCCCCGGAGGGCCCGAGGGGTGGTAAAACCCCGCCTCGATTCACCCCACTATCCGCCCCCCTTCCACCCCATTTCCGAGGGAGTCATGAACGACGTCCGGGCCTTGAATGAGCTTGTCGTAAAGGAGAGCGTTTTTGTCGAGCGCCTGATGAACGAGGTCGGCAAGGTCATCGTCGGCCAGACGTACATGATCGAGCGCATCCTCATCGGCCTCCTCACGGGGGGACACATTCTCTTGGAAGGCGTGCCAGGGCTCGCCAAGACGCTCACGGTGCGGACGCTCTGCGATGCCATCCACGCGCAGTTCGCGCGCGTTCAGTTCACGCCCGACCTCTTGCCCGCCGATCTCATCGGAACCGTCATCTATAACCAGAATCGCGGGGAGTTCACCTCCAAGCTCGGTCCGATCTTCGCCAACCTCGTCCTGGCCGACGAAATCAACCGCGCCCCCGCCAAGGTGCAGAGCGCGCTGCTCGAAGCGATGCAAGAGCGGCAGGTGACCATCGGCGAAAAGAGCTACCCACTGCCCGATCCGTTCGTGGTCATGGCCACGCAAAACCCCATCGAGCAGGAGGGGACCTATCCGCTGCCAGAGGCCCAGATCGACCGCTTCATGCTCATGGTCAAGGTGGGGTACCCGAGCAAGGCCGAAGAGCGGCTGATCATGGATCGAATGACGGGCTCTCTCTCCGTCAAAGCCGAAACCGTGGTGACGCCGCAGGAGCTCGTCGCGGCGCGCAAAGTCGTGCGCGACGTGTACTTGGACGATCGGGTCAAGGATTACATCATCGAAGTCGTGTTCGCGAGCCGCGAGCCGGAGAACCGCGGAATGAAGGAGCTGGCGGCGCTCATCGAATACGGCGCGAGCCCGCGCGCGTCGATCGCTCTCGCCCTCGCCGCGCGCGCCCACGCATTCCTACGCCATCGCGGGTACGTGACGCCCGAAGACGTCAAGGCGGTCGGCCCCGACGTGCTGCGGCATCGGCTGGTCTTGAGCTACGAGGCCGAGGCCGAAGAGGTAACGGCCGAGCAGATCGTGAAGCGCGTCTTCGAGGTGGTCGAGGTTCCGTGACGTCATGATTCCGAAGGAGCTCATCAAGGCTCTACGCACGATCGAGATCCACACCTCGCGGCTCGCCACCGAGCAGCTGGCGGGGACCTACACCTCCGTCTTCAAAGGGCAGGGGCTCGCCTTCCGCGAGGTGCGTCAATACCAGCCCGGTGACGACGTGCGGACCATCGACTGGAACGTGTCGGCGCGCATGAACGAGACCTTCGTCAAGGTCTTCGTCGAAGAACGAGAAATGACGGTGATGCTCGCCGTCGATCTTTCGGCGAGCGAACGTTTCGGTACCAAGCGGGCCAGCAAAGCGCGCGTCGCCGCCGAGATCGCGGCGCTCTCCGCCTTCAGCGCCATCAAGAACAACGACCGCGTCGGCCTCATCCTGGCGACGGACCAGATCGAAAAGATCGTTCCTCCCAAGAAGGGGGACAAGCACGTGATGCGGGTAGTGCGGGAGATCCTCGGCTTCGAGCCGACCCACACCGGCACCGATCTGCGGCTCTTGTTGGAAACGCTGTCCAAAGTGGCGCGACGGCGCAGCGTGTCTTTCGTCATCAGCGACTTCTATGCGCGCGGTTACGAGCGCGCCTTGGCCTTGGCGGCGGCCAAGCACGACGTCATTCCGGTGGTGCTCGTCGATCCGCGCGACGAGTCGCTCCCCGACGTGGGGCTCGCCACCTTCGAGGACTGGGAAACGGGCGAAGTGGTGCTGGTGGACACCGGCGACAAACGCGTTCGCGCCCATTACGAAAAGACGATGCGCCGGCATCGCATCGAGCGCTCGACGCTCTTTCGCAAGCTCGCGCTCGATGAATGCGTGGTGCGTACCGATCGCTCGTTCGTCGAGCCGCTGCGCCAGCTCTTTGCGCGAAGAGCCAAGCGGATACGGTCGAGGTAGCACGATGCGCGATATTCGTGTCACGCCTGCTTGGCTTTTCTTCGCGCTGGTTGCGCTTTCTCTGGTCGCGCTCCCTCTCCAGGCCGCCAAACCGCGAGGCCGCGTCCGCGACGCCGGGGCGACCGATCCAGCTCTCGCTACCAGCGCGAATCCCGCAGCGAGCGCGAATCCTGCGGCCAGCGCCGGGGCGGCCGCGCCGGGCCGCCCCGAGGAGCACACCTGGTCGAGCTGCGCCGAACACGTACCGGCGGGCGCGACACGCCCCGCCGTCAAAGAGTCGTTTCCAGCGCGCGCCACGAGCGGTTACGCGGCGACGCTGGAGGTGACCATCGAGCACGGCAAAGGGGAGACGGTGCTCCCGCAGGGTTTTCAATTCCAGTCGAGCGGCGTCGCGGCGCGGTCGCTCCAGGAAGCCGGCTTCGTCTTCCCCGACGTCGACGGCGGCGCCGGGCCGAGGCTCGCCACCTCCGCCACGCCGAACGGCGCGACGACCAAGCTGTCGATTCCGGTGCTGCTTCTTCCCAAAGAGCCGGGGCGAAACAGGATGACGCTCCCGCCGGTGCCCATCGCGGTGGCGCGCGCCAGCGGCGAGCTACTCACGCTCTGTACCGAGCCGCACGCCGTCCTGGTGGAGGATCCGACGGCCTCGACCCCCGATGCCAAGCCGAAGCCGAACCCCGCGCCACGCCAACAAGTCGAAGAGTGGACGCTTGCCAAGCAGCTCACCATCGGGGCGCTGGCTGGCGCCGTGCTCGCCGCCGTCGCGGCGTGGCTGGTCGGGCGCTGGATGCGGCGGCCGAAACCGGTGCCGCCCCCGCCGCCCCCCCGTCCACCGTGGGACGTGGCGCTGGAGGAGCTGTTTGCGGTTCGCTATGCGGGTCTTGCCAAAGAGGAGCGCTATGCCGAGCACTACGATCGCGTCTCCGATGCCGTTCGCAAATATCTCGGTGGACGTTACGGATTCGATGGGCTGGAAACGACGACTCGCGAAATGACGACCATTCTCAAACGTGTCCAGCCGACGGTCTACGAGCTGCCGGTCATCCTGGGATTTCTCGACGAGTGTGATCTCGTGAAGTTCGCGCGGTTTACGCCCTCCGACGAAGACTGCACGCGCGTGCTCGATCAGGCGGAGCACATCGTGCGCATGACGGTGCCGCCGCAGCTGGACGCGCTGCCGCCGACGGCGCGGGTCCCTGCTGCGGCCGAGGGCGGCGCGTGAAGACGTCGGCTCGGATCGGGCTCCTCTTCTTCTTCACGCTCGTCGTGGGGACGCTTGCCTTTGCCTATCCGCTGCTGGAAAGGCAATGGGAATGGCTGGGGGTGAACTGGCAAAACCGCTGGCTGCTCTTGCTTCTGCTGGTGGCGCCCTTCGCCTTTTGGCGCGGGACCTTCGGCGAGGACGAGCGCACGCCGCGCCTCCGTCTCGGCACGGTGGCCCCGCTGCTCCTCGGCCCCCGCGGCTTTCGCGCCTGGCTGCGCGATCTGCCGGGCGTCGTGCGCGCGTTCGCCATCGTCCTCTTGTCGCTGGCCATGGCGCGTCCCGTGTCCACCACGCGCCCCGACACGGAGAGCGAGTCCGGCATCGACATCGTGCTGGTGCTCGACCTGTCGGGATCGATGCGCGCGGTCTTCGACGCGCCGACGCCGGGTCTGCGCGTGGGGCCGATCGGCAAGCGCCCCACGCGGCTCGACACCGCCAAGGACGTGATTCGCGACTTCATCAGCCGCCGCAAGACCGATCGCATCGGCGTCGTCGTCTTCGGCAAGAGCGCCTACGTGCTTTCACCGCCGACGCTCGACTACCATCTCCTCGACCTCTTGGTCGACAAGATGTCGCTCGAGGTGATCGACGGGACTGCGACCGCCATCGGCGACGCCGTCGGCGTCGCGTCGGCCCGCCTGCGGCGCAGCGATGCGCGGTCGAAGGCGATCGTCCTCTTGACCGACGGCGATTCCAACGCGGGGTCCATCGCGCCTGAATACGCCGGACACCTGGCGACGGTGGTCGGCGCCAAGATCTACACCATTCAAATCGGCAATGGCGACGAGGTCGACGTGCAGGATGGCCTCGATCTTTTCGGTCAGCCCCACTACACGCGCGCTCGATTTCCGGTCAACCCCGAGCTCTTGAAAAAACTCGCCGCCGAAACGGCGGGCGAGTCCTACGTGGCGACCGATGCCCGCGCTCTCACCGCCAGCATGCACGACGTGCTGAACCGGCTCGAGAAGACCAAATTCGAAAGCTCGACGGCTTCCTTCGAGGACCTGTTTCCATTGCTCCTCCTTCCTGGCGTGGCGCTGGTCGCGCTCGACGCCCTCTTGCGCGCCTGGGTGATGCGGAGGTTTCCGTGAAGTTCGCCCATCCCATCTGGCTTCTGGGGGCGCTCTTCGCGCTCGTGGTGGCGGCGCTGTTCGTGTGGGGCGGCATTGGATTGGCCCGTGCCAACCGGCGTTTTGGCGATGCCGACCTCATGCGCGAGCTGGTGACGGCGCGCGCCGCGCGTCGACGTGCCTGGAAGGGCGTGTGGGTCGTGCTGGCCACGGCGCTTGCCTTCGTCGCGCTGGCGCGGCCGCAATACGGCCGGGGGACGAAGCTCATTCCCGCCACCAACCTCGACGTCGTGGTGGTGCTCGATTTTTCGAAAAGCATGTACGCGCGTGACATTGCGCCGTCGCGCATCGATCGCGCCAAGGCCGAAGTCGCGCGACTGATACGCAGCTTGCCGGGCGCTCGTTTCGGCGCCGTGGCTTTTGCCGGCGAGCCCATCGGTTTTCCGGTGACATCCGACGGTGCGGCCATCGCGCAGTTCTTCCGTCAGCTGGAGCCGAACGACATGCCCGTGGGTGGTACCGCCATCGCCCGCGCCTTGGTGCGGGCTCGCGAGCTTTTGGCCAGCGATCCCAAGGCGCACGATCACAGCCGCGTCATCATGCTCGTCACCGACGGCGAAGACCTGGAAGGGGACCCGGTGAGCGTGGCGCGCTCGGCCGGCGAAGAAGGTACCACCGTCCACGTCGTTCAAATTGGCGGCCGCACCCCGGAGCGAATCCCCGCGGTGGGCCCGGATGGCAAGACGGCCGGCTATCGAACGGACGAAACCGGCCAGCCGCTCACCACGGCGCTCTCGGCCGAAGGGGAGGCGCAGCTCGCCCAAGTGGCTCAGGTTGCCGCCGGCAAGATCGTCCGCTCGGAGCGGGGGTCAACCGGCATCGACGCCATCGCGCAGGATTTGAAGCGCAAAATGACCGAGGAGCTCGCCGAGCGGGTGGAGACGGTCTACGCGGACGTCTACGTTTA
>DATHES010000054.1:0-32963 GCA_035318465.1 Polyangiaceae bacterium | reverse complement strand
GAAGCCTTTCACCTCGGTCACGGTCATCCCCTGGATCCCCACCTCGGCGAGGGCGTCCTTTACTTCGTCCAGCTTGAAAGGCTTGACGATGGCCTCCACTTTTTTCATCCGACGTGCCTCCGCGCGAACATCCGGGTTAATTCTTCCGGGGACTATTCATCGCGCCCGGATGTTTCGGGAATGTTTCGCGTGCGCGTCTACATGGGTCGGTCGCATGAATTCTCGACCGCCCCGACCGAGGGGACCGCACCGGCTCGCTCCCCCGTCGTCCAGCAGCGCGAGCCCCTCGCCGGGCTTCAGTGGCTCGGAGCGCCACCCGTTTTGGGTGCTCGTGGCGGTCGATCAACGAAAGAAGAGCGTCCGTGCGTGGCGTGCACGCACCTACCTCGGCGACTTGTTGACCGACCGCGCGGGAAGGGCGCGTCGGTGGTAGGGGAATATAGATGCGGTGGCCTGGCGAGCCTGGCGGCCACGGGGAGCATGAAATCGACGCACCGGGCGCCCGTCGGTCAAACCGCTCGGTGTCCCCCGTTATTTAGACTATAGCCTGGACATCGCCTCGTCTGATGGCCCCGACCAACACGTCCAAAATCCCTCTCGGGACCGTGCTCGTAGAAAAATACCGCTTGAGCCGCGAGATCGGGCGAGGCGGGATGGCTGCGGTCTATGAAGCCGAGAACATCCACATCGGCAAACGGGTGGCTGTTAAGGTCCTGGCGGCGGAGCTCACGGCGTCGACCATCGTCGTCGAACGTTTCCTGCGCGAAGCGCGCGCCGCAGCGGCCATTTCAAGCCCTTACATCTGCGACGTCTACGACTCCGGCAAGCTGGAAGACGGCCGCCCCTTCCTGGTTCTGGAGCTCTTGGAAGGTGAATCGCTCTACGAGCGGATGACGCGCATCCGCCAGATCGACGTGCCGACCACGGTGCGAATGGTGGGGCAAGTCGCGCGCGGTCTGACCAAAGCGCACGCTGCGGGCATCGTTCATCGCGACCTCAAACCCGAAAACATTTTCCTCACCAAGGATGAAGAGGGAGCCCTCCTCTCCAAGATTCTCGATTTCGGGCTCGCCAAATTCTACATGCCGCTCGACGAGGGCGGACCGCAGGCACGCCTCACGCGCGAAGGAGCCGTCTTCGGCACGCCCGCGTACATGAGCCCCGAGCAGGTCAAGGGCCAGGGACAAGTCGATCATCGGGCCGATCTCTGGGCGCTCGGGTGCATGGCGTACGAATGTTTGACGGGACGCACGGTCTGGTCCACCGAGCAAGGTGTGGCCATGACATTCGCGCAGATCGCGAGTGCACCGCTGCCGAATGTGCTCTTGTACCGACCGGACCTGCCGGCCAGCTTTCAGGCGTGGTTCGAAAAGGCGCTGGCGCGGTCGGCCGACGCACGATTTCAGACAGCGAAGGAGCTCTCCGACGAGCTCGTCAACGCGCTGCCCGACGATTCGGCCAGCGTGATCTCACTGACGTCGCTCGCTGACGCGACCGATGTCATGCGCGGTCGGCCGACGCCACCCGAGGCTCCCTCCTCGAGCCGCGGGGGACTGACGCCGCCAGCGCCGCCGCTCGATGTGAGTCCGCTCGCGCCGGCGGCGGCCATCAGCGCCTCGCTCGAAACGCCGGCGCATGCCGCGGGCGCGACCCTGGCGGCGCCCGCTTTGGCGCGCCTTTCGGGCGGGAGCCCGCTCAGCGCGACGCTCGACCGCGACTCCGCGGCGACGCGACGGTCGAAGCGCGCCAACCGCGCCGCCCTTACCTTGGGCGGCGTCGCCGCCATCACGGCGGGGGGATACCTGGGGTGGCTTTTCTTGATTCGGCCGGCCGCGCCACCTCCGGTCGACGAACCGGTCGCGCCCGCGGCGTCTTCGGCGCCGCCCGTCGTGAGCATCGCGGCGCCCGTCGTGGATCTGCCGGCCACCATCGCGCCCAAGGGGCCGAAGTGGGCGCCCCTCGTCGGCAGCGCGCAGTCGCAGCTCGCGTCCAACAACGTGCCCGACGCGCTGCGCATGTTCAAAGAGGCGTCCGAGGCCGGCGCGCCGAGGACGCTCCTCGACCAGGCACAGTTTGCCACCGCCGCCAAAGGGTCGTGCAAGGTCACCGGCCTCGCTCACCCTCGTCCTTACAACTCGCCGGGCGGCTCGGGCCGCCCCGCGATGGCTTTCACGCCGCGCGGAGCGCTCGTCGCGTGGACCGACGATCACGAGTCGGCCGGGCACGATCACGCTTATACGGTGCTGCTCGATTCGGCGATGCGGGCCTCGGTTCCGCGCGACGTGACGCCGGAGGGTGGGCTCGTGGCTCATCCACAGCTCGTCGCGTTCGGCGATCGCATCGCGCTCGTCTACGTCGACATGAAGGGTGCCGAAGCCGGAATCCGGGTGAGGTGGCTCGATGCCGAAGGGCGCATTGCCGCCCCCGCGCGCGCCGTGACCAGCCGCAAACCGACGGCCAACGCTTCACCAGCCATTGCTCGCGCACCCGACGGTACGTTCTGGGTCGTCTGGGCCGAGGACCGCGCCAGCGAAGCCTCGAGCGACCTGCTTTTGCGGCACCTTTCGGCAGAGCTCGAGCCGATGGGCAGCGAAGTGCGCGCCACGGACTACCCGCCGCGAGGGGGCAAACCGCGCGTTCGCTATCCTTCGATCGGCATCGCCAGCGGCTTTCTCGATATCGTCTTCCGGCTCGAACGCGACCCTCAGCGTCTGATTCAGCTCTTGCGCATCAACACCACCGATCCCGCGCTGGTGAGGGGGATCGAGCCCTCCGCCGAGAAGCCTTCGCCGAAGGACAAAGATGCGAGCCGTGATCGGGAGCTCGGCGACGCCCAGGCCGTGAGTGGCGAGCGAGAAAAAGGGGATACGCCCCGCATCGACTGCGTGACCGAAGGATGCTTCCTCGTCTGGCACGCCGACGGGGGCGGTGCCAACGCCGCCTACATGGAAGCGACCAAGGGGCAGATCCTCTGGCGCAAGAAGTTCGACGCCAAGGGGGCCCGTCCCACGCTCGCCATCGCCCCCTCGGGGGCGGTGCAGCTCGCCTGGTTCGAGGGCAATCGGCTCAAGATCGCGGCCATGACGCGGGATGGGGTCGGACTGCCGACCACCATTGCTCGAACGCTGGGGGATCCCGCACCCCCGAGCGTTGTTCCAGGAGGCGCGCCCGGCGAGTGGTATGTTACGTGGCTGGATGCGGAAGCCGGTCACCCCGAACTCGTCGGCGCCCGAGCGCTCTGTAAGTAGCCGCTCGGCACCGCCGTCGTCATACTCTCCCCATCTCGTGTACCGCGCGAGTCCCCCCATGCTCGTCGTTCCTCCTCGCGGTGAAATTCGCGTCCATCCCATCGAAACACCGCGCCTGCTGCTCGCTCCCGTGGAATCGGGCGATGCTTCCGAGCTGTGGCAGGCCGTGGACGGTTCGCGCGAGCACCTCGGCGAATGGCTGCCGTGGGTGCCTTTCAACTCCGATCCGGCTGCCAACCAGCGGTTCACCGACGCGTGTGCGTCGGATTGGGACGCGGGGCGCGCCGTGCGTTTCACCGTGCGCGAGCGCGCCACGCGCACCTTGGTCGGCATCGTGGGGCTCGAGGCGTGCGTGCATTTGCATCGCTCCTGCGAGCTCGGGTACTGGCTGCGCAAAGAGGCGACCGGGCGCGGACTCATGACCGAGGCGGCGCGCGCCGCGCTCGATTTTGCGTTTCATCAGATGGGAGCGCATCGCGTGCGCGTGGCGGCGTCGACGGACAACCACCGTTCGCTGCTCGTGATTGCGCGGCTGGGATTTCGATTCGAAGGGATTTTGCGGCAGGCGGAGTTTTGTAACCGTCGCTGGCTCGACCATGCCGTGTTCGGGCTTTTGTCGACCGATCTGCCGACAGCTTAGCCCCCCGGTCCGGGGACGTGACGATCAGAGCCCTAGACCGACCGCGGCACAGACGGACATCCAGAGGCCTTCCACGGCATAGACAGGCTCGGTTCCATCGAGGAGTCCATGAACGGGGAGGGCGACGACGCCGGCGCCGAGTTCGAGTGCGAGGAGCGCTGGTCGGAGCGGCGAGGCGCTGTAGGCGACACGGGCGCGCACTTCGGGTCCACCCCAGGCCGCGTTGAGCGTGTGTCCTTGGAGCCCCGAGCCTGGGTCGGGTTGGCCGACCAAATGCACCCAGCCGAGGCGCGCGCCCGGCCCGACGTCCCACCGCACGCTTCCGGTCGTCGTTCCGAAATAGAGGTGCGCGCCAGTCGATACGGTCTGGGCTGCCACGTGCGCCGATCGCGAGGGGATGCCGCCGAAGGATGCGTCGACGGAGAGCGCGGGGATGACGACCTTGCCGAGAGGGTACTGGAAAGCCATGCGACCGCCGATGAGCAGCGCCGCGGGATTCCCGCGCCATTCGAGGAGCCCGCCCACGAGCAACGTGGGCCCGGGCGAAAAGCGGCGCGCCGACGCGTCGGGCGCCGGTCGATCCGACTCTGCTCGCAACATCGGAGGTGTCGGCGAACTGGGAGGCGCGTCCTGCGCGCGGGGGCGGCCGGCCATCGCGTGCACGAGCTCCGCCGCGGCCAGCCCGACCGCGCGAGCCCGGTGCTCCGCCGCGAGCGCGTGCAGATCGATCGTCGAGGCGCGGCTCGCGCCGTCCAGGGTTACCTCGATGTGGGCCTTCTCCTCTTCGCAACGCACGGCGATGGTCTCGGGCGGCGATCGCGTCGGACCTCGCTCCCGCAAAAGGACGTCGATCTCGAGCTTCACGACCGAGGGCAGACGGCCCGCGAGATCGTCGGCGCAGTTCGCCACGCGAACGCGCAGCCCCGATTCGGGCAGAGGAGCTTGGGCGCGGGCGAAGGACGCGGAGAGAATGACGAGGCCGAACGCGCGAGCTCCGAGTCGTCGCATCGGGGATCGGCGCGCCCCTCGCGCTACGGAAGCCGCGCGTAACGGCGCACTTCCGAGCGGCGGCGCCCGTTCGGGTAGGCGCGATCGTATTGTTCGGCGATGCGGCGCGCAGCGCCGAAGTCGCCGAGCTGCGATGCAGCTTCGGCTTGCCGCAAGAGCGCGTCTTCGGCGAGCGGGCTCTTGGGCCACGCGCTCTGCACGCGGCCGAACATGTTCATCGCTTCCTCTGTGCGACCGAGTCCCCCCAATGTCCTTCCCAGCGTGAACGCGGCCAAAGGCGCACGTTCGTCGCGTGGATGCTCGCGGATGACGCGCTGCAAGTAAGGCACTGCCTCCGAGGGATGATGCGAGAGCCGTGCGACGTCCGCTGCCACGAGGAGCTCCTCGACGGTATCGCCGGCCAGAGCTGGGTTCTTCGAAAGCACAGCGTACGCACCGCCGTAGTCACGACGAGCGACGCGCGAGCGGTAGACTTGCGTAGCGTGGGGGCCGCGCGCGCCCTTGGCGTCGCCCTCGTCGCGCCCCGCGATGCCATCTTCCGCCGTACTGGATGTGCCCCCGCGCGGGAAGGTCCCGCTCTCGCCGGCCGCGACGAACGCTTGACCGTCGCCCCAAGAGACGGACACCTTGCCGCGCCAGACCTCGACCCACGTCGTCTCGGCCCGCCGTTCCACGAGGAACGCCGTTCCGACGACGGTGACCGTGACGGCCCCCGAGTGCACCTCGAACGTCCGCTCGGGGTTGGGCACGACGGTGTACCGGCTCGTTCCTCTGACCACTTCCACGCGAACGCGCGACGCGCTCTCTTCGACGACTCGAATCTCCGACGTCGCCGGATCGAGCTCGATCTCCGACCCATCGGCAAAATGGATCGCGTTTCGGGGGCCAAGCTGGGCAAGCTGGGAGAGCGCGTTGCTCGGAGAGGCCGCGCTCATCGGCGCGGGGCTGCCGCGAAGGGCGAGCACGGCAACACACACCACCGACACAAGCGTCGCGGACAGTGCGGCGGCGCGCCAGGCCCGCTTGCGACGATCGAGGCGGAAGTGAACACTCGCCAAGAGCCGTTCGGTTCGCCCCTCGTCCCAGCCGAGTTTCAACCTCGGCAATGCGAGTCGCTCTTTCTCGCTCATAGGATGTCCCCCATGGCGGCCTGCGCGGCGCGGAGGCGGCGCTGCACCGTCGAAACCGAGCAACTCAGCAGCTCGGCGATGGACTCGAGGGTCTCGCCTTCCACGAGGCGCAGCACCCACACGATGCGCTCGTCTCGCGGCATCCTTTCGAGCATTCGGTAAATGTGCGCGATTTGCGCCCGCTCCTCGGGGCTCGCCGAGGAATCGACGAGCTCCGCCTGCACGTCGACGTCCGATTCGCCAAACCAGCGCCGCACCCAGCGCTTGCGAAGCCAGCGGCGCGCACGCCGGACCGCGATGCGCCGCAGCCAGGGTCGCACCGCCGCGGGATCGCGAAGCTTCGACAAGCCACGGTGTGCCTGAATGAACACGTCTTGCACGACATCGTCCACGTCCCCCGGACGGCCGATGAGCTGCAGAACGACGGCTCCCACATAGGGCGCATAGCGGCGGAACACGTCGTCGAAGCGAAGGGGCAGCGCCTCACCCTCGTCGGACGTCGCCGGCTCGCGCGGGGCGGGAACGTCGCGCCGGGCCTTGTTCAGCAGATCCCGGAGGTTCCGGCCCGATTCTCGTTCGCCGTCTGCGGATTCCGCGCGGCGTCGCAGAGCCGATTCGCGCGACACGCTCCACTCTGCCACGGCGCGCCGCTGCCGTGCCACCCAGAAAGGCTGGGGGTACGGTGAAGTCCAGACGGTGAGCGAAATCGCTGACAAGCCACTTTAACAGTGCACCCGAACGGTCAAAACCTGGTCAACGAAATGCGGGCATATCGGGAATCGACATCCCCCGGGTGGCACCTGCTAAAGTGCCCTCGTTCGCCCGAGGAACGGCAGCGAAGCCTCATGCGAAGCTCTAAGGTGCTCTTTTGCGCGATGGCGGTTACGGCGTGCGCCGCGACCGATGGGGATCTCTTGCGCTCGAGCCCCGACGCCTCGCTCCCTGACGCATCGACCTCCGACGCCGCGCTCCCCGACGCATCATCCGACGCCGCGCTCCCTGACGCATCGTCCGACGCCTCGCTCCCCGATGCATCGATCGCCGACGCATCGACCCCCGATGCCTCGACCCCCGATGCCTCGGTGCCCGACGCCCGCGGCGACGCGCCGACGCCGCGACCGAAGCCCGAGCCTTTGACCACATGGCAAATCCAGCTCTCGGGTGCCCTCGATACGACGGTCGATGCCCGCGTCTACGTCTCCGATCTCGACGATACGCCTGCGTCGGCAATCCGGGCTCTGCACAGCGCCGGCCGAATCGTGATCTGCTACTTCAGCGGGGGCACCAGGGAGTCGTTTCGCGACGACGCCCCGCGGTTTCCGCCGGAGAGCCTGGGCATGCCTCTTTCCAACTATCCCAACGAACGTTGGATCGACGTTCGCAACGCGACGGTTCGCACGATCATGCAAGATCGCCTGGCCAAAGCCGCCAGGGTCGAGTGCGACGGCGTTTACGCGAGTGGGCTCGCCGCATTCGAAATGCAGACCGGCCTGGCTTTCGACCGCGCTGATCAGCTGGCGTACGATCGCTTTCTGGCGACGGCGGCTCACGCCTTGGGGCTCTCGATCGGACTCCCCGACGGTGATCCTATCCTGAGCCAAGAGCTCCTCGCGGACTTCGATTGGAAGGTCGTCTTCAGTTGCCTCGCTGCCGGTTGTCCTTCGGCCACGCCGTTCGTCGGAGCGCGCAAGGCGGCATTGCTCATCGAGTACGGCGACGAAAGCCGCGTGGCGGAGGTTTGCCCCAAGGCCAAGGGCCTTAGCCTTTCCGCCATCATCAAGAAAAATGGCAATCTCGACGCGTTTCGCGTCGGCTGCCCCTAAGCCCGTAGGGGCGATCCAGAAAAAAACACCGCAGGGCTGACCAACAATCCAGGAACAGGTGCCACTTGGCAAGGGAGCAACCGGAATCTCCCGGAGAGGAGCCCCCCCTATGCGCCGAGTGAGCGTGCGTTTCCCGCGGCCAATCGTCGAAGTCGGCCTGGTGATGGCCGTCCTCGGCCTGGCCTGCACGGGCACCATCGACGAAGCGCCGACCAAGGCGCGGGACCGCGGCACGGGTGGCGCCAGTGCCGGTGGCACCGTCGGCGCGGGTGGCAGCGCCGGCGCGGGTGGCAGCGCCGGCCCCGGTGGCCCCGTCGGCGTCGGTGGCACCGGTGTCGGCGGCACCTCTTCAGGAGGTGCAGGTGGTGGTGGGCCTGCCAATCCCACCCTCGCCCAGATCGCCGCCCAGTATTTCCCTGGCCAAGCTTCGGCCAACGGACGAAAAAGAGTCTTCCGCCTGACGCGCACGCAGCTCGACATCACGACGAAAACGCTCTTGCCCCAGCACGTCAGCGCCACCGCGGCGGCGAGCCTGCCGCGCGATCCGCTGCAGACCAACTACGAATATGCCGACAACCTCAGCTTCAACCCGGCCAATTTCACCCCGTACACGAACTGGGTCACCCAGATCGCGGCCGCCGTCAAAACGACGCCGGCGAGCGTCATCGACTGCACATCCAGCGCCAACTCACCGGCGTGCCTTGCCGATCAAGCCAAGAAATTCGTGAGCAAGGCGTTTCGCGGCGTGGCTTCCGACGCCGCGCTCACGCGATATTCCGACTTCTTCACCGCCAGCGTGGCCACGTTGGGCGTGCCGAGCGCCGCGGCGGATCTCGTCGATCTCACCTTGACCTCGCCGAGCTACGTGTTTCGCGACGAAGTGCTGACGGACGCCGCGAGCCTGCTCTTGCCGGCGCAGCATCTGCAAAACATGACCTACACCCTCGCCGACGCACCACCGGAGACGGTGGGGCTGTCGTCCGCGACGCCGAGCTCGTATTTGCAGACGCCCGAGCTCGTCGAAAAGACAGTCGTTCAGGTCCTCGCCACCAAGGAAGCACGCGCCAAGCTGCTCCGATTCTTCGTGGCCTGGCTCGAAGTCAAGGAACCCGACGAGTTCACCATTGCCACGAGCGTGTTTCCCGAGTTCACGCCCGAGGTCGCCGCGGCGGTCGTGAACGAGACGAAGACTTTCCTCGAGCGTCAGCTCTCGGCGGTGGCTCCCAAAATGAAAGACCTCACCGAATCGACCCAGTCGTTCGTGTCGAGCGCAGGAGCCTTCATTTACGGCAAGACGGCCCCGGCGACGCCCACCCTCATCGATCTCGATCCGACGCAGCGGCTCGGCGTCTTCAGCCAGCCCGCCGTGCTCGCGTCCCACTCCGGTCCGACGACGAGCCGGCTCGTGAAGCGCGGCGTGTTCTTCACCCGCAAGGTGATGTGTTTGCCGCTCGGGCAGCCGCCCCCCGGCATCGATACCACCGTGCCCCCCACAGCGGGTGCCACCGAGCGGCAGCGGATCGAAAACGTGACCGCGCAAGCGGCGTGCGCGGGGTGCCACGCTTTCATCAACCCGTTCGGTTTCATGCAGGAGAATTTCGACGCGATCGGGCGCTGGCGGACGACCGACGAAGGAAAGCCCATCGACGCGCGCATCACCGTGGACTTCCTCGACGAAGGAAAGCTCACCACCACCTCCGCGGTGGAAGCGCTGAAAGCGTTCACCCGATCGTTGCGCTTTCAGCAGTGCTTCGCGAGGCAGCTCTTCCGGTTTTACACGGGCCGCGACGAGACGGCCGGAGACGACCCCTTGCTTCGTACGATGTTTTTCGACTTCGCCAATGGCAATCAGCAGGACATCATCGGCATGCTGCACACCCTGGCGAGCGCGCCCACCTTTTCACGGCGTTCGGAGGCACCATGATGCGAAGGCAGGGTACGCTCACCCGTCGGGATCTGATCAAATGCTTCGGCCCTCTCGCATTTTTGCTGATGCCCATCGCGAAATCGATGGGATACGCGAAGGCCAGCGTGTTCGCCGGCGCGCCGCGATTCGTCCACTTCTTCAAAGGGCCGTCGTACCACTCGCCCACCATCAGCCCCACCACTGCCGTCACGAGCCTCCCCGCGCCACTCGCGCCACTCGCGCCTCACGCCCAAGACATCATCTTGTTTTCGGGCATGAGCATCCACGGCGGATCACCCAAGACGGACGGTTATCAAGAAGAGCACGGCGCAGGTCTCATCGGCACCACGACCGGCCATAGCTACCACTACTCGAAAAACGACTCGTACTACGCGTACACCGACAACGAGTCCATCGACATCGCCATCGCCAACCAGTACCAGACGGTCCCCGCGCTGGCGGCGCTCCCCTTTGCGAGTCTGCATCTCGGCGCGGGAGCCCAATCCGATGCCGATAACATCGGTCTCGGTCAGCGGTACATCTCCTACCGCAAACGGCAGCCCGCCGATGCGCTCTACGGCAACGCCATCGAACCCGTCCAGGATGTCGGCCAGGTTTACGACTTGCTGATGCAACGGATCAACGCGATCTGCGTGAAGGACTCCGGTCAACCCGGCACCGACACGAGCAAGCTACGCGCCGCGCTCGAGCGCAAGAAGAGCCTCATCGACTTCCGCTTGGCGGACATTACCGACGCGAAACGCGCGCTCGGCATGGATTCGGTGCATGCCCAGAAACTCGACGGTCTGGTGGACGGCTGGCGCCAAGTCGAAAAGGGGGTGAACGCGGAGCTCGCCGGCCTTGGCGACGCCGGAACCGGCGGAACCATGAAGTGTCCGACGACCACGAAACCGACGGGCACCGGCGCGAGCAAGAACAACTGCGATCAGCTGTCCCCCGTCGCCGACCAGATGATCGCGCTCATCAAGCTGGCGTTCGAGTGGGACCTCACGCGCGTCGTGGCCTTCACCTTGTCAGGCGCATCGAGCGGTCACAGGTGGCCCGCCCAGGGCGTCGACAAGGCCCACCACTCGCTCGAGCACAGCAACGACGTAGCCGGGCAGAACATCATGGGCCGATACTTCTCGGAAAAATTCGCCCTGCTCTTGACGGCGCTGAAGAGCATCGACGACGGTGGCGGAAAGACGGCCCTCTTCAACACCTCGGTGATGCTCGGCATGGAATGCTGGAGCGACAGCTCGAACGGTCACTACCTCAAGAACATTCCCTTCGTCTTTGCGGGCCAAGGTGGCGGCGCTTTCCAAACCGGCCGCATCATCGCGGCCGGTGGGCGAAACAACAACGATCTCCTCATCTCGATCCAGAACGCATCGGGCATCGCCTCGAACGTGTTCGGCCTTGCGAGCTTGTGCAAAGGGCCGATCTTGTAACCCGGGTCGCGCGGTCCTTTCCCGGCGCAGCGAGGCGTGCGATGGTCGCCGGGCGTGAAGAAGGTCTTTCTCGTCCTGTTCCTCGCCCTGGGGGCGCTGGCGTCGGTCCTCGTGGTGAAGGCGTTTCGGCGCTCACCCCTGCCGCGCGTGGCGGAATCTTCTGCGCCGGGCGATGCGTTGAACGAGACGGCGATCGCCGAGCACCTCGCAGCGGCCATCCGCTTTCGCACCGTCTCGCACCAAGATCCGAAGGACGACGACCGCGCGGCCTTCGCCGAGCTGCGCAAGTTTCTCACCGCCACCTACCAGCGCGTGCACGTGGCGATGACACACGAGACGGTCAATGGAGACGGGCTCTTGTACCGCTGGCCGGGGACCGACGAGGCGGCGGAGCCGATCCTCTTTCTCGCGCATCAGGACGTCGTGCCCATCGAGCCCGGCACGGAAGCGAAATGGACGCACCCGCCCTTCGATGGCGCGATCGCCGACGGGTTCGTGTGGGGCCGCGGCGCGATCGATGACAAGGGGTCGCTCATCTGTCTCTTCGAGGCTTTCGAATCGCTCCTCGCGGAGGGGTGGATTCCGGCGCGCACCATCTGGTTCGCGTCCGGGTTCGACGAGGAGGTCGGAGGGCGGCTAGGAGCGAAGAAGATCGCGGAAGAGCTGCGGGCTCGCAACGTCAAGTTCGCGTGGATCCTCGACGAAGGCGGCGCGGTAACGCAAGGCGTCGTACCCCATGTCGAGCGCCTCGTGGCGTCCATCGCCGTTTCAGAAAAAGGGTACCTTTCCCTCGAGCTCACCACGCACGCGCAAGGGGGGCACGCGTCGTTGCCGCCGCGCGAGACGGCCATCGGGATTCTGGCCATGGCCATCGATCGCTTGCAGAAAAACCCGCTCCCCGCCCGCATCACACCGGCCTTCGAGAAGGCCCTCGAGGTCCTGGCGCCGGAGATGCCCTTTGCTCCGCGGCTCGTCCTTTCCAATCTGTGGCTGACGTCACCGCTCATTCTGCGGGGCGCGTCCGACCATCCCGAAACGAGCGCCATGGTGCGCACCACCACCGCGCCGACGATCGTGCAAGGCGGGGTCAAAGACAACGTGCTCCCCTCCACGGCACGCGCCGTCGTCAATTTTCGCGTCTTGCCCGGCGAGTCGATCGCGACGGTGATGGCCTTCGTCCAGAAGGTCATCGGCGACGACCGCGTGATCGTGGCCAAGCTCGAACGCTCCCTTTCCGAGCCCGCCCCTTTTTCCAGCACCGAACGCGGCGGCTACGAAGTCATCCGCGCCACGCTGCACGATCTCTATCCGGACGCGGTCATCGTGCCGGGCGTCATGAACGGGGCCACCGATTCGCGGCACTTCCAGGGGCTCGCCGCCGACATCTACCGCTTCTTGCCGACTGTCCTCGCCAAATCGGACCTGCCGCGGATCCACGGCACCGACGAGCGGGTCAGCGTGACCGACCTCTCGACGACCGTCCGCGCCTATCGCGGTATCCTTCAGCGAGGGGCCGCGGCGCGCCCCGCTCCAGCACCATGAGCAGAAAGGCGCGGCGGTGGTTCCTCGTGGCGTTCGCGGCGTCGCGGGTCGCCCTCGCCGCCGACGAGGGGCCGCCCAGCGCGGCAGTCCTGGCCAACGCGCGGCGCGAAGTGGTGCTCGCTCTCGGATATGGGTCGATCGTTGCGCCGCGAGGAATCGTCGTCGCCCAGAGCACCGAAACTGCCGAGCGCGTGGGCGGCTTCGATGGTCTCAGCGTCGATGTGACGCGGCGTCTGTCTTCCTTCGAATACGGGGCGCGCTTCTGGACCATGAGAGGCTCTTCCGACGGCCGGGGGGCGAGCGCGCACACGCTCACGCGCCTCACCACGCAGGCGCGCTTTTACCCTTGGCACCTGCGCACCGTGGAGCCGTGGGTGGGGGCAGAGCTCGGGCTGGCCATCGCCGATGATTTCGCGGTTTGGGATCAGACGACCACGGAACCAGCGCACCGCGCCGTGGCCGGGACGCGACCCGGGCTCGTCGCCGGGCTCGAAGCGGGTGGGCGCTGGCGCCTGGCGCCGCTCATCGCGCTCGGGCTGCGCGGCGGACTGCTTTTCCTCGGTTTCGACCGTGCCGGGGGCCCGGTGGCCGAGTCGCCCCCCACCGCGAAATACTTCGTCCAGCCGACCGACTACGGCCGAAGGGTGTGGCTCTCGATGACACTCACGGCCGAGCTCACGGTACCGGACTGAGGCCCGGGGGCAGGTCCAGGCCGTGCGCGACGAAGTCGCCGCCGCGACGGTGAAACGTCGCAAGCGACGCAGAGCTGCCTGATCGCATGACCGCGTTCACATTCGACACGGGAGCCTTGATCGCGCTCGAGCGAGGACGTCAGCGCATGCTTGCCGTCTTCAAGGCCGCAAGGGTCGATCGCATACCGGTCGTAGTTCCCAGCATGTGCGTTGCCGAATGGTGGCGCCGGCGGACCGATGTCCGCGAGAAGATTCTGGCAGCCGTCATCGTGCAGCACCCTGACGATTCGCTCGTCAGAGTCGTCGGCGAAGCACGCGCGGCAGTGCCGAAGGCCACATGCGTCGATGCAATGGTCATGGCAGTCGCCGCGAGGCGCGGGGGCCCAATCTTCACATCGGACATCGACGATTTCCTTCGCCTTCAGACCGCGTTCCCGATCTGGACTCGGTCCAAAACTGGACGAAATGGGTCCTGCGGTCCGAAATGGGACACGTGGTCAGGTGACCCGCATGACCTCTTCCACCGTCGTGGCAAGCTCGCGCACCTTTTCGAAGCCGACTGTGCGAATGGACGGGATCTTGAGCTCGCGCATCACCTTGCGGTAGGCCTTGGCGCTCGATTTGGATTTGATGAGCTCGCGGATCTCGTCGCTCATCTCCAGGACCTCGAAGATCGCAACGCGACCCCGGTACCCCGTGCCGCGACAATCCTTGCAACCTCGGGCGGTCGCCACCCGCGCTCCTCGCGTCATGATGATTTCGTCGTCCTCGACGACGTCGCTCTTCAGCTCGACGGTTTCGGCGCACGACGTGCAGACCAGCCGCACCAGGCGCTGCGCGAGGATCACGCTGAGGGCGTTGGCGATGATCCAGGGCTCGATGCCGAGATCGACGAGCCGCACGATGGTCTCCACCGTGTTGGAGGTGTGCAGGGTGGTCATCACCAGATGCCCGGTCAGCGAAGCCTGCAGCGCGATGCCCGCCGTCTCCGCGTCGCGAATCTCGCCGACCAGAACGACGTCGGGGTCCTGCCGCAACACCGCCCGAAGGCCGGCGGCAAAGGTGAAACCCACGCGCACGTTGGTCTGCCCTTGGGTGATGGGGGCCAGCTCCACCTCGATGGGATCTTCGAGGGTGACGACGTTGACGCTGGCGGTGTCGAGCAGCTGCAAAAACGCATAGAGCGTCGAAGTCTTGCCCGATCCTGTCGGCCCGCACGCGACGAGAAAGCCTTGATCCTTGAGGACGAGCTCGCGCACGCGTGTCTGCATCGCCGGGTTCATACCCAGGCGCTCGAAGGAGATCGGACTTTGCCCGAGCAAGAGCCGCATCACCACCTTTTCGCCTTGCGAGCAGGGGAAGGTCGACGCGCGCAGATGGACGCGCGAGCCCCGCAGCGGATCGAGGGAGAACTGCCCGTCCTGCGGGAGGCGCCGCTCGGAGATATCCATGCGCGAGAGGACCTTGATGCGAGAGACCATCTGGGCCCCCACGTCGCTCGCCACCGTGCCTTGTTCGGTCATCGATCCGTCGATGCGGAAGCGCATCGCCATGTTGTCGCGCTTGGGCTCGAGGTGGATGTCGCTGGCGCCGAAACGAACGGCGCGGCGGACCAACTCGTCCAGGACGACGACGGCGTCGCCTTCGAGCGGCGTTTCGTGCGGACGAGCCGGTCGCGACGGTCGAAGCGATTTGGCCATCACGACGAGAAGTAACACCGTGCGTTTCTTTTCTCACCGACTTCGCGTAACGGGCCTCATCGCCGCGGCGAAATCAGCGACGCTGAGGCGCACTCGTCGCCACACGGACGCACCGTGTGTCGGTGGACTCACAGGGCACGACCGCGAGCGTGAACTCACCCGCCACCTCGGGACCGGTCCCGGTCGTGTCGACGACGATATGGAAAGTGCCCGGCCCGACCATCGTCTCCAGCACGGCGTCGGCGCTGGCGATGCACCCGGAGGCCGATCGGGTCGCGTCGAGAAGGTAAACGTCGACGTCGACGGGCGTGTCCCCCGCGGCGTGGTTGACCGATCCGTCGAGCACGACGGCGCGCAGCGGCGTCGGCGCGGCAAGCTCGAGCCGGTACACGTATTCGGCTCCGGGGGCCGCTTTCGCACCGGGGCAGGAATACGTCTGGAGAGCCGTGCTTTGGGCGTCGGCGGTGCTGCGCATGTCGGAGAACGGGAGCCCGTCGATGAGGAAAGGGGCGCCCGCATTGCCCTCGCCGGCGAGCTGCGGCGCGCCGTCATCGAGGGACGCCGCGCCGTCGACCACCACCTTCATCAAGCGGTCGAGCACGGTCAGCGCGCCGAGGTTACGCACGTTGTACCCGTAGGCCATGGACTGCGCGTCGAGGTGACAAGGCGTGTTGTACTCCTGCGCGTTCGGGTGGACACCGTCGCCGCCGAGCCCATACCCGGCGACCGCGAGCAAGTCGCGGTTGAAATCGACGAGCGGAATCTGCCGCCCCTCGGCCACGCCGCGGACGACGGCATTGAAGACGGGGACGATCTCCATGAACGCGGGATCGTCGATGCGAGGCGGGATGGTGCTGAGCCACGGTACGATCCCGCGCTCCAGCATGGCGTCGACGAGCGTGACCAGCCCTTTCTGATAGGGCCTCACCTTCGCATCGAGCAGCGACTTGGCCGAGCCGCCCGAGCCGATGTCGTTGGTGCCGTACATGGCTCCCGCGAATTGCGGATTGAGGGCCGCGGTTTCCTGCTCGAACGGCGGGGGCGTGTCGCCGTCGAAAGGCCAGGTGACCGCGGCACCGACCTTGGTGCATTTGCTCTCGCGGTCGAAGGGTGACGTCTGCCCGATCTTCGCCGAGCGAAAATGGAAGATAGCTTCGGCGAGGTCCTCGTGGCCGCCGAAGACGATGTTGAACTCGTACGTGGGCGCGCGATTGTTGATGTCGCCCTTGAAGCACCCGAGGTAGTTCTGGCTGTCGCTGATGGAGTCTCCGACTTTCATGAAGACGTTGTCCGCGAGGGCCGCTCCGTGGCGCGCGATGTTGCGCAGGCGATCGGCGAGGGCGCTCGGGATCGGCGACTGGGAGCGATCGGACGGATAGCGGTAGCGGTCGGCCGCCTTGGGCACGTACCAGCGAGGGACGTCTTGGGTGATGGGGGGAAGGCCGGCGCGCCAGGTGGCCGGATGTCGACCTCCTTCGAATCTGGGGACGAGAACGGCCCCCGAGCCCCCGCTCCCACCCGTCCCTGGGCCGCCGCCACCGACGCCGGTCGACGTTCCCCCATCGGGAAGGACCCCGTCGGTTTCGACTTTGATGCAGGCGGAGCCGAGAAGCGCGAGCGCCACGGCGAAGTGTCCCAAGGAGGCCCAACGGCCCGCCTTCGGGGCATGGCAGCGGACAAGCGATGGGAGTCGGTAGAGTCTCAAGCGAACCTTTCTCGCGGAGCGCACCATCCCCAAAACGACGCCGAAAAGGGACAACTCTTCATCTTGGCAGACTATCCCTTTCTCCCTGGATCGCAATGGGGCCACGCTTCGCGTTTTCTCTAGTTCGTAGGGGCGGTTCGTGATCTCGCGTGGCCAGCGGCGCCGCTCAGGTAAGCTTCACGCGTGCTCAAGCCTCGCCGCCTCTTGCGCGACGGGCTGCCGCTCCTGCCAGCCGCGCCCCTTCTCGTCGTCATCGTCGGCGTTGCCGTAGCGATCGCCGTCACCCTGGTGGGCGTCGCCGACCTCCGTCGTACGAGCGACGAAGCATCGTCGCTCCGGGCACGCGTCATCGCCAGCACGCTCGCCGCACGATTGCGTGTCACCGGCAGTGAGGACCGCATGGAGGTCGTGCAAGGGGCGGCGCGTGGCACGTACGCCGACATCTTGCTCATCGATCACTATGGCGAGGTCGTCGCCGATGCGTCGCTCGGGCCCCCTCCGCGACCCGAGCTCGTGCGGTGCCTGCTCGCGGGAAACGGCATCGTCAGCTCGCCGCTGCTCGGCCGGACGCGGTTCGCCGTGCAGCCGCTGGGGCCTCCCTTGGAATGGCTGTCGGTGATCGCCATGGTCCCCGCGCCGCTCACGCCGACCGAAGCTAGCAGCCTGGTCAAGGCGGTGGCCATGCTGACGGGGCTCCTCGTCGGCGCGGCGGGCATGGTGGCTTATGTGTTCGCCAATGACGTCCGCAACGACGTCACCTACGTCCGCCACCGCATCGCGGAAATGGCGGCCGCCGACAACGATCCCGCCGGCGCGCCCATCCCCATTCGCGCGCTCGATCAGGTCGGCGTGCTGACGGCGGCGTTCAACCAGCTCGTCGGCCGGTTTGCCGCCGCCGAACGCTCGTACCGCGAGGACCTCACTTTTGCTTTGGCCCTCGACGGCGAGAGATCCGCCTTTCTCGCTGCGCTGAGCCATGAGCTTCGCACACCACTCAATGGCATCCTCGGATTTGCCGACGTGCTCCTCAGCGAGGTGGAAGGGACGCTCGACGAGGCGACGCGCGAAGAGCTCGGCGTCATCCGCGCCAGCGCTTCGCACCTGCGCTCGCTCATCGACGACATCCTCGAGCTCTCCGCGCTCGAGTCGGGGGGCCTCAAGCTGAGACGCGAACCGGTCGACGTCTATGCCGTGGCGGAAGAAGTCGTCCGCGAGCAAAGGCCGCTCGCCGCGGACAAGAAGCTGGTGCTCGATCTGCAGGGTTCGCGCGGCGCCATGGCCCTCGCCGATCCCCAGCGCCTGCGGCAGATCCTCGGCAATATCGTGGGCAACGCCGTCAAGTTCACCAATCGCGGCGGCGTGCGCGTAGCGGTGGAGAGCGAGAACGACGAAGTCGTCGTCCACACCATCGATACCGGACCCGGTATCGCACCCGCCGAACGCGCTGCGATTTTCGAGGAATACGCGCAAGCCGGTGACGTCGCAGCGCGACGAAAGGGGACCGGCCTCGGGCTCGCCATCGCGCGGCGCCTGGTGGCGATGCATGGAGGGGTGATCGAGCTGGAGAGCACGCTGGGACAGGGCTCGCGTTTCACCTTCAAGCTCAAGCCGAGCCCGGGGGAGGCGCCATGAGCACCACCGCCAGCGCCGCCGCGCCGCGCCTCCCGCAGCGGGTGTGGCAAGTCCAGCTCCTACTCGGCATCACCGTCTTCGTGTCGCTGGCTGGGTTTGCCCCCCAGTTCTTGCTGCTCGACGACGAGGTGACCCGTGCCGCGCTGAAGTTCGCTCTCAAAATGGTGGTTCCCCTCGGCGCGATCGGTTTCTTCCTGCTGCGGGCGCGCATGCGCCGCAACCGCTACGTGCTGCGCGCACTCGCCGTCGGATCGGCGGCCATCGAGCCGGACGACATCGCCCGCCTGTCCTCGGTGCCCGGTTATGCAACGGCGGTCTTCGCCGCACTGCTCACCGGCACGACCGTGCTCTTCCTCGCCACGCCCTTTCGGCCGGCCCTGCTCGACCTCGACACGGCCATCAGCCTCGCCCTCTTCGGCGTCATCGTCCTCGCCACGGCGGCACTGCCGCTCCACGTCGCCGTTCGCGCGGCGGTCGCGCGTTCGCTCGAGCTCGCCGACCCCGAGTCGATGGTGGGGCTGCTCGACCGTGCCGAGGGCTCTCGCGCCGCACGCCAGCGGCTGCTCTTCCGCCTTCTCTTGGCGACGGTACCGCCGGTCGGCTTCGTCGCCATCGGCTCGGCATTGATCGCCCATGCGCACCTGCGCAAGTTCGACGCCCAGGCCCGCTTGCGCACGGCGGAGATCGCCGCCCACGTCGCGCTCGAATCGTCGTCGGGGTCGCCCTCGCGAACGATCACCGAAGCCGGTCGCGCCGAGGCCAGTGAGGCCGCACGCGCGCTCGGTTTTGCCTTGCGCCCCGAGCAACGTGTCACGAGCTTCGTCATCGAGCGCGGCGACGACGGCATGGTGTCCCTCACCACGCCGCTCGATGAAGGAGCGGCCCATATCCGCTTTCGCACGACGGCAGTACGACCGATTGCGGGAGCCGACGTGGCCATCGCCTTCTTTGCGGTCGCGGTGGCCGCCGCCATCGGGCTGTCGATGGGGCGATCGCTCTCGCGCGACCTCTCGCAGGCGACGGAGCGCGTTCGCCTGCTCCGCACCGAGGCGGTGCTGCGCGGCGAAGAACCGTCACCGGTGCCGATGCGCTACACGCAGGTAGCCGCCCTCAACAACGCCATCGACATCCTCGCCGGTCGGTTCCGCATTTTCGCGCGCGCCCAAGAGCGGGCCATCGAGGCGCGAGCGGCGGCGCGCAAGCTCCGTTCGCTCCTTTTCGCGAGCGTGAGCCACGATCTGCGAAGCCCGCTCAATTCGATCTTGGGATTCGCCGGGCTGGTGCGACAGAAACCGCTTTCCCCCGCCCAGCGCGAGAGCCTCGGCTTCATCGAGCAGAGTGGACGCGAGCTCTTGGCCCTCATCGAGACCATCCTCGACATGGCGAAGATCGAGGCGGGCCGCATGACGCTGGTCAAGACCCACTTTTCCCTGGGAATCGTGGTGGCCGAAGCGATGCGCCGAAGCCGACTGCTCGCCGCGGCGCGCCCCCTCGAGTTCGAGGTGGACATCGCCGATGGCCTGCCGCGTATCGCCGGTGACGAGAGCCGCCTCACCCAAGCCATCTCGGCCATCATCTGGTATTCGGCCCGCTATGGTGAACCCATCGTCTCGCCCGATGGCACCGTGCACCCCATCGCCATTCAGGTGAACGAGCGGGCCGGCGAGGCGGGCGTTTTGATCGAGATCGAAGCACCGAGCAGCCAAGTCCCCCCCGACGAGCTGCAGGATCTCCTCGCCTCCGGTCCTCGCAGCGACGGTCGGCGCCGCTACGGCGGCCTCACGCTCGGCCTCGGACTCGCGCGCTCGATCATCGGCCTTCATCGCGGCACGCTCAGCGTGAAGCGGACGCCACGAGGCACGGCGCTCTTCGAGGTGAAGCTGCCCATACGTTAGAACACCGAACGGAACCCGTTCGGTGTTCTAACGTAGACGCCCAGCGGGGGCTTCGCCCCTATTCGCCCCCACCCCATTCGTCACAATGGGCGCTCATGAGAGAACCGCCAGGACGCCAAGTTTCCCGGTGTTTTTGTAAAAAACTCACTGCCTAGGGGCCTGCGCTCCTCAAGCAAGCCCGTCGCTTCGCCCGTCGCTACCAGACGCTACACAACGACGCGGCGCCGGTGGCGATTGGATCTGCGATGTTGTGGCTTCCGATCTGACCCGCTCCCGCTCCCGCTCCCTCCCGATTCCCATGCCTTTCGATCACGAGCGCCTTGAAGTCTATCAAGTTGCACTCGACTTCCTCGTCGTAGCAGACAACATCGTCGAACATCTCCCGCGAGGACGTGGTCATCTGGCCGACCAGCTCACCAGAGCCTCCATCTCGATCGTTCTCAACATCGCGGAAGGCGCTGGATAGTTCTCCAAGCCTGACAAGCGCCGCTACTACCTGTCAGCCGTGGGCTCTGCCACCGAATCGGCCGCCATTCTCGATGTCTGCCACCGACTGAAGCTCCTCGACGACGATACCCATCGCAGTGGCAAGGAGACCCTTGATCGCGTTGTGGCCATGCTCGTCAAGTTGGCCAAGGTCATCCAGGATGGGTGAAATCGGGAGCGGGACCGGGAGCGGGAGCGGGAGCGGGCCGGATTCAGAGGCGGGCCCTAGGTCCCTAATAATCTCATGGCGGCCCCGGTGACGCCGCTGGCGCCCTGGTGGTCTCTCTCATCGGGATGTGACGAATGCTCAGTTCGCCCCCTCCCCGCCGGGGCAAGCCCAGAACAGGGCCCTTCCCCCATCGGGCTCTCCGGCCCGAGAAAGCCAGCTCGAAAGCTGGCTTCATCTCGTTCATCGCCCAGCGGGGGCTTCGCCCCCTCCCCGCCGGGGCAAGCCCGGAACAGGGCCTCCCCCATCGGGCTCTCCGGCCCGCAGTGCGTTCAGCTGTCGAGGGGCGAGAGAATGGAGCGTGGTCAATGCTCTGCCTCGTCTTGTGATCGGGGCGCAGCCCTCCCCCGTGCACCTCATTCGTCATAGCAAAGGGGACGACCACAAGAAGAACCGCCAGGGCACCGGTATTGCCAGGTTCTTTTGTTTGAGACCCCACTGCCCTCGAAAGCCAAAATCTCTCGGCGGCCTTGGCGACGACGCTGGCGCCTGGCGGTTTTCCCCCCTGCACGACTAAATCTTGCGGCCGCGCGGGACCTCAGGCAGTTAAGGTGAAGTCTCTCGCCTTCATCATGAAGAAATCCGCATCGCGAGCCGAGAGTGTGCAAGATGGTTCACGTGGGCTCGGCGCCACTGCCGACCCGGCGGGGCGCACCATCGCCGCCAGCGAACAGGCGGACGATTCCGGTTTCGACCGGCTCTTTCGGCCGACGTCACTCGACGAGTACGTCGGGCAGGAGCATCACAAGAGCAATCTTCGCGTCTTCATCGAGGCCGCCCGCCGTCGCAAAGAGCCACTCGACCACATCCTTTTTTGCGGGCCTCCGGGCCTCGGCAAGACGACGCTGGCGTACATCATCGCGCGCGAGATGGGGGTGGCCATGCACGCCACGGCGGGCCCGGCCGTCGAGCACAAAGGCGCGCTCGCGGGGCTTCTCACCAAGCTCCAACCGAACGATGTCCTCTTCATCGACGAGATCCACCGGCTCAGCCCGACGGTCGAGGAAAGCCTTTACCCGGCCATCGAAGACTTCAAGATCGACATCACCACCGGCGACGGTCCTTACGCCGCGACCTACGAGCTGCCGATCCCCGCCTTTACGTTGATCGGAGCGACGACACGCACGGGCCTGCTCACGGCTCCCCTTCTGTCGCGCTTCGGTTACGTCATGCGCCTCGACTTTTATCCGGTCGAGGATCTGGCGAAGATCATCCATCGGAGCGCGCGCATGCTGTCGACGCCGATCGACGACGCGGGCGCGGACGAGCTCGCGCAGCGCTCACGAGGCACGCCGCGCGTTGCCAACCGCCTCCTGCGCCGAGCGCGGGATTTTGCGGACATCGAGGGCACCGGGAAAATCGATCCCGCTATCGCGCGCCTCACGAGCGAGAGGCTGGAAATCGACGCCGGCGGTCTCGACGACATGGACCGACGGCTCTTGCGCACGATTATCGATACCTACGATGGGGGCCCGGTGGGCGTCGAGACGCTGGCGGCCGCCCTTTCCGAGCCAAGAGACACCATCGAAGACGTCTACGAGCCTTACCTTCTGCAGATCGGCATGCTCGGACGCACACCGCGCGGCCGCGTGGCGACACGAAAAGCGTATCTGCACCTAGGTAGGGAACCGAACCACACGAGTGCAGGAGCCGACCCAAACGACGAAAAAACGGCCGGGGCGAAGGATTCGCAGGGTTCTCTTTTCTAATGGCACCCATCGGCGGTATCCTGAGGATCGTGCCCAAAGGCGCGCCGGTCCTGGTTGTCGACGACGACGGCATTACCCGCCGGCTCCTATGTGAGGCCCTGGCCGCCGCCGATATCGAGAGCGTCGGCGTCGGGTCGGGCGGCGAGGCGCTCCAATGGCTCTCCCGCCAAGTTCCTGCCCTCGTGCTCATCGATCTGGTGATGCCCGACCCCGATGGGTACGTCATCCTGCGCGCCATCCGGGCGCGGCCGGCCCTGCGCGATACGCCGGTCCTCGTCATGACGAGCCTCGAGGGGGACGACGAGCCGACGCGTGCCTTCGGCTCGGGCGCCGACGATTTCATCCGCAAGCCGCTCCACGCCCCCGAGGTCATTGCCCGAATTCGCGCGCACCTGCGCATTCGCGAGTACATGGAAGCGCTCGAGCGCCGCGAGCGCGACGCGCAAGTGGTGCTCGAGCTGACCCAGGCCCTCTCCTCCAGCCTCGATTTTCGCGACATTCTCTTCACGGTGGTGCGACGCATCGCCGAGGTCGCCAAAGTCGACCGCTGCAGCATCGTGCTGGTGCGCGAGGGGGACGTCGGTTACGTGGTGGCCGCCAGCGACGACGAGCACCTGCGCGATCTGCCCATCGACCTCAAGCAATATCCCGAAATCCGGGAGGTCATGTCGTCGGGCGAGCCGCTCGTCATCCGCGACACGCGCACCCATCCGCTGCTCGAGGTCGTGCGCAAAGGGCTGCCCCCGGCAGGGTTCAGCTCGCTGGCGCTCATGCCCATCCTCTTCGAGGACAAGCCGATGGGTGTGCTCTTTCTGCGCGCGCGGCACGTCCTCGCCTTCGGCGACCACGAGCTCTCCCTTTTTCGCACCATCGCCAACGCCACCGCCATTGCGCTCCGCAACGCGCGCATCCTCCAGAGCTTGCGCGACCAGACGCAGCAGATCACCTTCGCGCGTTTCGAGGCCGAGCGCCGTCTGAAGACGCTGCAGCGGTATGCCGACTTCTTCGAAAGTGCGGCCGACGGGATCGTCGTCATCGACAGCGAGGGCAAGCTGCTCTTCGCCAATCCGAGCGCGCGCGACATCACCGGGCACAGCGAGGGTGATCTCATCGGTGCCACGCTCGGGCACCTGATCGTCGATGAAGATCGTGAGCGCGCGCACAAGATCCGCCTCGGTTTCGCACAGGGCATCTACCCGCAAGGCGTCGACATCAAACTGCGCAAAAAGGACGGCGGTGTCGTCTTGCTCAGCGTGAACACGAGCTCCGTTTTGCGCGAAGAAAACGCCATTCTTTTCACCTTCCGCGACGTCACCCAGGAACGCGCCACCGAGGCCGAGCTCAAGCAGACCAAGGACTTCTTGGAGCGCGTGATCGATAGCTCGGTCGACGCCATCGTCGCGGCCGACATGAGAGGCGGCGTTCTTCTCTTCAATCGCGCCGCACAGCGCTGCTACGGCTACCTCGCCGACGAGGTGGTCGGCAAAATGAACGTCGCCGAGCTCTATCCGCCGGGCGTGGCGCGCGAGGTGATGCGCCTCATCAAGTCGGGGATGTTCGGCGGGTCCGGCAAGCTCGAGGACTACCGCTGCGAAATGATGGGCAAGGCGGGCGAGCGGATCCCGGTCTCGCTCTCGGCCGCCCTCCTTTACGACAAAGACAAACCGGTGGCCTCGGTCGGCCTCTTTACCGATCTACGCGAGCGCTTGCAAATGCAGGAACGGCTTGCCGCCGCCCAGCAGGAGCTGCGCGCCCGGGAGAAACAAGCCCTCATTGCGGAGCTTGCCGGCGCGGCGGCGCACGAGCTGAACCAGCCGCTGACCAGCGTGATGGGCTATGCCGAGCTTTTGAAGAGGCGTCTCGACCGCGACACGCCGGCTCACTCGGCGGCACACGTCATCGTCAACGAAGCCGAGCGCATGGCCGAGATCGTGCGAAAGATCGGCAAGATCACCAAGTACGAAACCAAGAGCTACGTCGGGACGGCGAAGATCCTCGACCTCGACAAGGCGAGCGAGGAAACGGTGCCGACCGGTGGCAACCCGACGAGGCGCTCATGAAGCGACGGGTACGTGTCCAGAGCTCGGGACCGCCGTCGGGCGCCCATCCGCGGGCCAGCGTGCTCGTGCGCAACTTGAACGGCGATCACAAAGCCAAATCGAAGCCGGTGTCGAAAGCGGTGACCCGCGAAATCCCCGCCGCATGGCTGGCGCAGCTTCTCGCGCTCAGCTGCGAGCTGCCCATCGAACAAGGCCCGGAAGCGGTGACGACGGCGCTCGTGGACGCGGTGGCATCGATGCTCCCCCACCACGCTTTCGGCGTGTCGCTCGACGAGGCCGTCGATCCCGACAAGCCGGACAGCGCGCGTATCCTGCGCAGCTCGTCCAAAGGGTCACGGATCAGCATCAGTCCGCCGCCCGCTCGCATCTTCCCGGAGTTCGCCTGCGAGCGCGTGCTCGAGGTCGACGCCGAGCATCATGGCATCCGTTTGCACATCGCCAGCACCGACTCCACCACCCTGAAGGACGGTACGCCGGTGCAGCTGCTCGTCCAGCGCGTGGGGCGCATCCTGATCAGCGCGCTGCGAACGACGCGACTGGTCAGTGCCAAAGGGCGGGAATCGCTGGAGCTCAAAGGACAGATCATCCAGTCCGAAAAGCTCGCCAGCCTGGGGCAGATCGCGGCGGGCGTCGTGCACGAGCTCAATAACCCGCTCACCTCCATCGTCGGTTATTCCGACTACCTGCGCGCCAAGGCCGAGCGCGAGCGGAGCGACCCCAACGACGTGGAGCGCTTGCGTCGGATCGGGGAAGCGGCGGCGCGCATCCTACGCTTCTCGCGGGACCTCATGGCCTACGCGCGGCCCTCCATCGAACCTCCGGCTCCCGTCGCCGTGCACGCCATCGTCGATCAAGCGCTGGTCTTTTGCGAGCACCTCTTTACGCAAGGCGGGGTGCGCGTGAGCCGGGCCTTCGCGGCCGAGGAACGCCCCGTCCTCGGGGTGCGCGATCAGCTGACGCAGGTCTTCGTCAATCTTTTTACCAATGCGTGCCACGCCATGGAGGCGCACGGGGGAGCGTTGTCGGTGACCACGGTCGTCGATCCGGGGCGCCACTCGGTCAAGATCACCGTCGCCGACACGGGCCACGGCATCGAGTCCGAGAACCTGAAGCACATCTTCGATCCCTTTTTCACCACCAAGACCGAGGGGCGTGGCACCGGGCTCGGCCTATCCATCGTGCGCAACATCGTCCTTTTGCACGGCGGCGCCATCGCGGTCGAAAGCGCGCCGCGCCGTGGAACGACCTTCTTCCTCGAGCTCCCCCTCGCGGGCTAAGGAAGCCCAGCTCTTCGAGCTGACTTCCTTAGCCCCGACGCTCAGTGGGGGCTCCGCCCCCTCCGCACCGGAGCAAGTCCGGAATGGGGCCCCTCCCCTGCCGTGCCTCCGGCACGGCTCACCCCCCGCGCCGCCTCCGGCACGGAAAGTGGGCGATATTGAAGTTCGAGGGCCGGATGACGGCGCCTGATCGACTGCGCGCCGTCACTTCGGCAGGATCTTGATGGCGATGATGAGCATCCCGCCCTGGTAGCTCTGCCCGGCGATGAAGACGGGGACACCTACCGACGCGCGCACCTCGAGCAGCGGCAAGAATGCGGTGCCGCCCGGCTGGTTGATGCTCGTGTCGATGATGTACTGCTTGTCTTTCGTATCTTTGAGGCTGATCTGGAGGATGCGACCGTTGGGGAGCGTCGTGGTCGTCGGCGCCTTCTTGATGGTCATGTTCGACTGCGACAAGAGTTGGTAGCTCTTGTAGCTGCCGATGTTGGGAAGCTTGCCGATGCGCGGGTCGATACCGGCATCGACGTTGTTGGAGGCGTGGATGAGCGTGACCTCCGCGTCGACGGCGGCGGGGACCGGCGCGGCCGGCTGATCGGTGACCGCGCGTTTCGAGCTCCCCCATGACGCGGCGACGGCGGGCCGCGGCGCGATGGATGCCAATCCCGCCAGCACCGCGAGGGCCGCGGGCGCCGAGGTTCGCATGAGGTTCCATCTCCGACACTTTCTCATGGGCTGTCTCCGCTCGAAGGTGTGTCATCCTCCGTCAGCCACACCACGGGAAGGATGCTCTCGTCCTCCGATGGTACATAGAAGATCGTGCCCGGGCGCGCGCCAAAATCGACCACATCGATCCAAACGCCCCTCTCCTCCCCTTCGCCCGCGGCTGTTGGCGCCCCCGACGAAATCGTGGAGGGGTCTCGCTTCGATACCGGTGTCAGCTCGCTCGGGAAAATGAGGGTCCAGGCGGCAGCTGCTGCGAGCGCAATGCCGACTGCGGCAATGGCAGGGGCTCGCCAGGCGGGCGCGCGCTTGACCGGCGCGATGAGATGACGCGAGGCGGCGGCTTCGATGGCTTCCATCACGTTGTCGGCGATGGCGTCGGCTTCAGCGAGCTCGGCATGCAGCAGTGAATCTTCCGCGATGGCTTGCGACCCTTGGCGCAAGGCGTTTACGATGGCGCGCAGACGCGGATCGTGACGGGCGAGATCGGCGAGCTCGCTGGCCCGCTCGGCGTCGAGCTCCCCATCGACCCAGAGCATGAGCTCGAGGTCGGACGGCGGAGCGCCCTGCGGCGGGCGTCCTCCCGGAACGGCGCCGGACGGAGCATCGCGCGAGCTCATCGCTCTTCCCTCCCGCCCTTCTTCGAAGCGCCGCTCGGTCCGCCACCCTCGCTCCGGTAGTAGTCGCCGAGCGCACGTTGGAGCTTCTGTCGGGCGTGGAAAAGGCGGCTCATGATGGTCCCCTTGGAGACATTCATGGCAACGGCCATTTCCTCGTACGACATGCCTTCGACTTCGCGCATCAGAACCACCCCTCGGTGATAGGGAGGGAGCGCTTCGAGGGCCGCCCCGAGTCGCTCGGCGAGCTCGCGGCGATGAACGATTTCGAGCGGCTCGCCGCCGTCGATGCGTGAAATGAAGGGGAAATCGGCTTCGTCAGCGGCGTCGAGCGCCGTCCGACCGTCGTCGTGCTCGAGCTCGCGACGCCCGGGCTTGCGCATGAGGTCGATCGCGAGATTGGTGAGGATGCGATAAAACCACGTAAAGAATCGCGATCCACCCTCGAACCGGTCGAGTCCGCGATAGACGCGCACGAACGCCTCTTGGACGAGATCCTTGGCGTCGTTTTCGTCGCGCACCATCGCGAAAGCAATGGCAAAGGCGCGCCGCTGATGTCGCTCGACCAGCTTGCGGAACGCTCTGCTATCGCCATTCTGCGCTGCTTCGATGAGTACACGGTCTTCCTCTGCCTCGGCACGCCGGGCCTCCAGGTTGGACGCACTGCCGACAGGAGTATTCACGTTGGCGCTAGCAGACTTAGCCGCGCCACCATCCGGAGAGGTCGACGCGGTGCCTTGGCCCGGGCCCTGGAGCGGGGGTGGCTCCGGTAGCAGGAGCGGGTCGGAGCCGGAACGGACGGAAGTCATCTCGGCCACACGAGCTTACGCGAAGTCCTGTCCGAACGCGATGCAGGTGGCCATGCGGTCGAATCTCCGGATGCGAGCTCCTTCGAACCTAGAGCACCGACGGCACGGCTGGTTCCGCGCCGACTGCCGAACGCCCGCCGTGCCGGAGGCACGGTGGTCCCCGTTCCGGGCTTGCCCCGGCGGGGCGGGGGCGAAGCCCACGCAGGGAGACGAGCTAGAGCACCGACGGCGAAGCCGTTCGGTGCTCTAGCGCCCGGGCGAGCGGTAGACGCTGTCGTCGGAGTCTTCGAGGCTGGGGAGCGGTCCGAGGGTGACCTTGACGTCGAAGACCTTGCTGCCGCGCTGTACGCGCACGGGGACCGACCGGCCGACCCCCGCCAAGCTCGCCAACCAACGCAGCTGGTTGGGATCGACCACCGCTTTGCCATCGAACACGAGAATGACATCGCCCGGCGCGAGACCCGCGCGGTCAGCGCCTCCCCCGGGGACGATCATCTTGATGAACGCGCCCCGGCGATCGGGGCGCCCGAGGCGTGTCATTTCCGACTCGTTCACCGGATCGACGATGATGCCGAGCCCGCTGCGGCTGACCTTGCCCTCGCGAAGAAGGCTCGGCAAAAGCTCCTTGACCATGTTGATCGGGATGGCAAACCCGATGTTGTTGGCGTTGGCGCGGATGGCGGAGTTGATGCCCACGACTTCGCCGTGCAAATTGAGAAGAGGGCCTCCGGAATTGCCCTGGTTGATGGCGGCGTCGGTCTGCAAGAAATTGAAGTAGCCGAACTCGTCGAGCCCCTTCACGTCCTCGTGCGTGCGGCCCTTGGCCGAGAGGATCCCCGCAGAAACGGTGTGGGAAAGGCCGAACGGATTGCCGATGGCCACCACCCAGTCGCCGACCTCGACGGCGTCGGAATCGCCCAGCCGAAGCGGGCTCAAGGCGTGATCCTCCACCCGCAAAACGGCGACGTCGGCCGGCTTGTCGCGACCGACGATCTTGGCCGGAACTTCGCGCTGGTCGGCGAACTTCACCGAGATCTCCGTTCCGTCCTCGACCACGTGGTTGTTGGTGAGAACGAGGCCCGCCTTGTCGTAAACGAATCCGGTGCCGAGCCCTTGCCCGACGATGCGGCGCCGTCCACCCGGCCGCGTCTCTTCGATCCGACTGATGATGGTGACGACACCCTGGTCGGCAGCTTTGGCGAGCCCGGCGAAGGAGATCGGCACGAGGGGCACGGCAGGCACCGGCAGAGGTGCCGGCGGTGCGGCCGGCGGCGTGACCGGAGGCGGAGCGACGAGCACCGCGCCCGGCGGCAGTCCATTCTCTTTCGAGCGATCTTCCCCTGAGAAGAGCCGGCGGCACCCGGTCGCCGCGACCAGCGCACCGACAGCGACCGCCAGCCCGACTTTCACGACCCCTTGGAAATTTCGATGAACCGCAGGCGTAGATCGTAGAGGGCTTGGTCGAGAAGGCGCTCCTCCTCGCCGCTCAGGTTGTTTCGCGTCTTCTCCTGCAGGATGCCGAGCAGATCGATGGTCTGGCGCGCGAGCGGAATGTTGCGCTCTGCTCCTGGACCATCGGGGGACGGCGCGTCGCCGAGATGGACCAGCGCCGAATGACTCAGCGACAAAACGAAAGTGGAAAAATCGATGGCGGGGAGCGTATCGGCCTCGTCCCGATCCGGCTTGCCCGCCGCGCGTCCTGCTGGCTTCTTGGGCTCACTCACCTGGTCCCCTGCTAGATGTTCGGGTTAACTGCCGGTCGTCGGTGTGCCGCTGCTGGGGGGAGGTGGCGGCGGAGCGCTCGTCCCGCCGCCCACGGCGGGTTGGGGCGTCGTGACGCTCTCGGCGTTGGCCGCCGAATCGGGCAGCTCCCTCAGGTGCTTCTCCACGTCTTTCTCGTCGAGCACCCCTTTGCGGATGTTGCGCTCGCGAACGCGAACGTCGAGGTCCCACGGCGTCTTCTGAGTCGTCATCGATTCCTTCCTTCCGTCATCCAACCACGAAAACTACTATGTAGTCCTCAGGAGGGCTGGCTGCACCCTTTGGGCTTGCGCCCGATGTTCACGAGCCCAAGCTCCGGTAAGAGTGTTTCCTCTGCGGCGCGGATCTCACTGTCGGTCGCGGGCCGGACGTCGAGCACCGTGACTTCGTAACGCAGTGTCTCGCCAGCGAGGGGGTGGTTGGTGTCGACGATGCAATTGTCGTCGTTCACCTCCAAGACGGTCATGGGGAGCATCTCGCCATCGTCGGACTCAGCGACGTATTCGTCCCCCACGACGATGCTGCCGGGATCGGGAAAGTCGGTGCGTTCGACCTCGAGGACCGCCTCGCGATGGTATTCGCCGTACCCCTCGGAGGGGGGCACGATGATCGAGCGCGCGTCTCCTTGGACCATTCCTTCGATTCGCCGTTCGAGCCCGGCGATGATTTGCCCGTACCCATGCAGGTACGACAAAGGCTCGTCTTCGTCGGTGCTATCGAGCACGTCGCCGTCCTCGCCATAGAGCACGTAGGCTAAGGTAACGAACGTATCGGGGCCGACCTGGGTCGCGAAAGTCATCCGAGGCCCCGCTTATTGCCACGGGCGTTGTTGACCGGCAAGCATCCAAGGACGGTGCGCCTAGTCCCGAGCGGGCGCTTCGAGATCGGCGGGGTGAACGATCTTGCCTGCGATGGCGGAGGCCGCGACGACCAAGGGGCTCGCCAGGTACACCTTGCCCGGCCCGCTTCGCCCGGGAAAGTTGCGGTTGATGGCGGAGACGGTCACTTCCTCGGGCGTGAAAGAAACGCCGGGCCCCGCGCGAATACACGCCCCGCACGAAGGCTCGATGAGCAGAGCGCCCGCTTTCTGGAAGGTTTCGATGTACCCCTTTTCTTCCGCGTAACGACGGATGTCCTGCGAGCCGAACTGCACGTAGAGCTTCACGCCGTCGGCCACGTGCTGCCCGCGCGCGAGCGCCGCGCCGAGAACGGCGGCGTACATGTCCATGTCCGCTTTTTTGCCGCCGGTGCACGAACCGCCGTAGGCGATGTCGATGCGCACGTCGCCGCCGTTCTTGGCGTCGAGTTCGCGCAGCGGGATGCCGTTGCGCGGGTCACCGGGGAGCGCCACCATGGGCTCGATCTCGGAAAGGTCGATCTCGAACGTATCGGCGTACGATGCGTCGGGATCACTCTTCACGATGAGCTTGCGGACCAGGGCGGCGTCGAGACCGCGCTTCGCCACGAGGTAGGAGACGACCTCCTCGTCGGCCTCGATGATGCCGGTGAAGCCGCCCGCCTCGACGGCCATGTTGGTGAGGACCGCTCGCTCATCGAGCGCGAGCCCCGCCGTACCGGATCCTGCAAATTCGAGGACTTTGCCGATGCCGCGACCGCTCCGCCAGAAGGGCTGGGCGAGGAGATAGAGCATCACGTCTTTGGCGCAGACGCCGGTCTGCAGACGCCCGGTGAGGACGAAGCGGACCGATTCCGGCACCTTGAGCCGGACGTCACGGGTAAACCAGGCGTTGGCTAGATCGGTCGAACCCACGCCGAAGGCAAAGCAACCGAGGGCGCCCGCCATGCACGTGTGCGAGTCGGATCCGACGACGACCTGCCCCGGCAAAGCGACGTCCTCGACGATGATGTTGTGGCAGATGCCTTCCGAGCCGCCGGATCGACCCTCGCGAGCGACCTCGCCGTAGAGACGGATGCCTTGTTTCTTGGTGAAACGCTCCTGCACCGTCGCCAGCGAGGCAGCCTGCTCGCGCAGGCCCATGTCGACGTGCGCCTTGGGCATGACCAAGTCGAGGAACGTGAGGTGATCGCGAAAGGCGAAGACGCTCTTCGGCTCGGCGATGACGGCGTTCTCCCCGAAACCGCTGCGAAAGAGGGCATCGGCCATGGGGGTGACGTACTCGTGGGAAAAGCGCACGTCGGCCCGGACGAACAGACCTTCGCCCGGCGCCACCGCGGGAACACCGAGCTTTTCCTCGCTGGCATCGATGACCGCGTGCCGGGCGATGATCTTTTCGACCATGGTCATGGGTCGCGCCGCCGTCGTGATGCGCGGCACCGCGACGCGCCCCGCCATCCTCTCGCGGTTATACGCAAAGAGCCCACCGTGTGACACGATGGCCGCGCTGATCGGATCGAGACCGCGGGTGAACTCTTCCATCGGGATCGGCTCGCCGCGCTCGATGCGCTCGATGAGCGAAAAGTCCGTGGACAAGAGGAGGCCGATGTTCTGCGCGTTCTGGCCGTAGATCTTCTCGATGTTCTTGGCGATGACGATGCGCACTCCGGCCGCGAGCTCCGAGTAAGGCGCCGTCTCGCGCGAGGAGCCGCATCCCTTGGAAGCACCGCTGACGATGACTTCGAACTTGCCGTCGCGGATGGCGTCTTTCTCGACGACACCTCCGCGCAAACCGACGAGACAATACCGCGCCAGCGTCTCGTCGTAGTAGTAGCAAACCCAACCGGGCGTGAGCTCGTCGGTGGAGATGTTGTCGATGAGGGGCCGGGACGCGTCGTACTTCAGATTTTCGCCGGCCAGCTGGCGCTTGAGCAGCTCGGGATCCGATGTGAGGTAAAGGACGCGCCCTTTCACGCTCACGGTGGCATTTTCGACCGGCATCGAGGCGAACGTAGCGCGACCAGCCGCAGCTCGCCATCGGCGCGCGCACGGCGAGACGAAAAAAGG
>DATHES010000053.1:0-7425 GCA_035318465.1 Polyangiaceae bacterium | reverse complement strand
GCCGTCGGCTTAACGGATTGGGTGAGCTCGCTCTTGCCCGTATTGTCGCGACTCAAATACTGGATGTGGGTGTACGAGCCGGCGACGAAGAGCGACGGGAGAATGCCAAAGCGCGCACCGAGCGCGGCCGAAATGTTGTTCGCGTCGCCGATGGCCGGGTCGAGCGTCTCATCGGGTGCCGCCGCAGTCTCGAAGCCGAGGCCGCCGAAAAGCTCGATGGTCGGTTTGAGCCATTGACTGATCCCAGCGCGTATCCCGACCGTGTCGTTCCAACGCCGCCGCAGATTCTGCAAGACCGCGCCGTTGCCTGAAGCGTCGGAGCCGTCGGGGTTCACGACGCATTGATAGTCCTTTTGATCGAGGACCACGCACTGCGTTTTCATGACGCTCCAGCGTGTGAAATCGCCGAAGACGCGGAGTTCCATCGTAGGGTTCGGTCGAAAACGCGCGCCCAGGCGGATGATGTCAGGCAGCGCCTGGTTGAATTTCACGGGAAACGGCGCGCTCGAGCCGAGGTACGTGTTGGTCAGCGTGCCCTTCAGCACCTGCGGGCCGAGTCCGGGTTGAGCCTGGTACGAGGCGCCCACCCACAGTCGGTCGGGGATCGCTTCCAGCATCGCTCCGACGGCGAAGCTACCGTGCGTGCCGCTCACGTCGACGTCGGCGCGTCCTTCGTTGTTCGGCTCGGGTTTACCCACGAATGCAAAGCCTTTGGCCTGGAGGCTCTTGACCGACGAGAGCACCAGGTTGCCGGACGCGCCGATGGAGAGCGGTCCGATGCGATAGGCGGCGCCCGCCGTCAGGTAGATGAAGGTGAGCGCGCCCTCGATCCCATGCCAGCGCTGAACGCCATCGACGGCCAATGGGAATTGCGTGTTGTTGGCAAACTGGTCGTTCTTGTCCCAGGAGGCGCGCCCGCCGAACGGCACGGAAAGAGACGCACCGAAGGCGAGGTTTCCGAGCTTGGTCGTCGCCCCCAGCATGGGGCCGCCGAAGACGTTGAAGAGCCTGGCCTTCCCACTTGCCTGGCCTTCCGCTCCCATCGGGTCCACGGGGTCGTTGGGCGAGACCGCGTGCTCCCAGGTGGCGCTCCGCAGGGCGAGCGTGCCATCGGCGAAGATGTTCGTGCCCTGGCTGAACCCGATGCCCGCGGGATTGTAGTAGAGCGCCGTCGGATTGGTGGTGACGACGGTGCCGTGCTCACCCCCGAAGCGCGCCGCCGCGAAACCGGCGGCGCGAGCCTCGCGCGGCGAGCCCGAGATGGCGCTCGCCGCGACGATGCATGCTGCTGTGGCGAAGGAGGACCTTTTCATGTCGCCGTGCAAGTGCCGCGCGATCAGGGCAGAGCGGCCCGGACTTCGGCGCACGTCGCCGCGTCCGGCACTCTCTTGGCGACGAAGGTCGCCCCCGTCGGCACGTAAACGGTGCGCGAGTCGTCGATGAACTTGACTTGATTCATGTCGCACTCGGCGTTCATCGTGTTGTGGCAACCGATGACGTGGTTGTCGAAGAACTTGACGTTGACGGTCCCGACCTGGTCGTTGCAAGTCGTCGTCATCCCCTTCAAGGAGAGCACGTTCCTCGAGGCGATGTAGACACGGTCGGCCGCCGGAGCGGATCCGAACACGCCGAGCGATGTCGGCGGAAAGACGTATCCGTTGCCGTTCTTGGGAACCCCCGTGATGCCGAGCTTGCCGTCACCCTCGGCATCGACGCCCATGATGGTGTTGTAGGTCGCTGGCCAGGCGGCGTTGAGCGGGTCGTTCATCATCATGCCGACGAGGGCGATCGTGGATTCCATGTCGACGGCGCTTCCCGGGTTCCAGCCGCCGAAGGTCCCCTTCTGTTCGAAGACCGGAATCGACGGCGCGTCCCAAGCAGCAAAGGGAATTTCGATGGAGACTTTTTCTCCGCCCGCGGCGATGACTCCCACGGCGTTCAAGATGATGTCCGGAAGCGTGGTTCCGCACGAATTCGCCTGACCGGTGAGCTGCGTCCCGTTGGCGGCCAGCTTGGCCCTGTTCCAGAGATGGACCTTGCCGGTCCCCGGGTTGGTGGCGAGTGCGCCGTCCCACTTCACGTCCATGGTGATGTGAATGGCGAGCGTGAAGTTGGCGTAGCTCGGACAACCGCCGTCCGAGGTTCCACCCGCACCCGCCGAACCTCCGGTCGAGCCCGCTGCACCACCGGTGCCCGCCGTTCCTCCGGTCGACCCGCCGTCGGCGCCCGCCGTTCCTCCGGTCGCACCGCCGTCGGCGCCCGCTGTTCCTCCGGTCGAACCGCCCGTTCCTGCGGAACCGCCCGTTGCTCCGCCCGTACCTCCGGCACCGCCCGTGGCTCCGCCTGTACCTCCGGCACCACCCGTGGCTCCGCCCGTACCTCCGGCACCGCCCGTGGCTCCACCCGTACCTCCGGCACCGCCCGTCGAACCACCGGAACCTCCCGTTGATCCGCCTGAGCCGCCGTCCCCTCCCGTCGCACCGCCCGCGCCGCCCGCTCCGGCTTGTGTCTCCGAATCGCTCTGACCACAGGCTGTCGCGATCGCCGCCACTGCCAGCCAGATGCCTGCGCGCCGCAAGCCGCTGCTCTTGCAGGTATTCATGGGTTCCTCCGGATATGAAAAGTGCCTACCATTTGGTCGAGGTAAAGGCCGAAGTTGTGAAAAGTACGGCCCCAGAAGGGCCATTAGAGGCCAACTCCTCTTGCCTTGTTCTCTACCAAGTGGTAGAGAGTCTGTCAATGGATACCTCGGCGCAGATTCGCGACGCGGCGATGCGTCTCTTTGCGCGCGACGGCTTCAACGGCACCCCGCTGCAAGCGGTTGCCGACGAAGTCGGTATCACTAAGCAAACCTTACTCTACTACTACCCGTCCAAAGAGGAACTCCGGCGCGCGGTCCTCGGTCAGCTCATCGAACACTGGCGTCAGACCTTGCCGCGTTTGCTGGAGGCGGTGACGAGCGGTTCGGGACGATTCGAAGCGCTGACCGGCGAGCTCGTCCGCTTCTACCACACCGATCCCGACCGGGCGCGCCTCATCCTGCGCGAGATGCTCGACCGACCCGACGACATGCGCGCGCTCCTCGTGGAGGGGCTCCGTCCGTGGCTTCTTCTCGTCGCCGAGTACATCCGCCAAGGGCAGGAGAGCGGCATCCTCTACGAAGACGTCGATCCTGAAAGCTACGTGATGCACGTCATCATGCTGGTGGCGACCACCGTCGCCAACCTCGAAGTTCTGCCGCGCGTGCTTTCCGAAGGGCGCGCCAAGGACGGCAGCGCCGGCGAGGCGCGCTACCTGGCCGAGCTTTTCCGTATCGCCAAAAACAGCCTTTTCAAACCCCGCAAGAGAACGGCCAAACACTCGGTCGCGGCCGCAACCATCGAAGGAGAACACAGGAGATGAGCGCAGTGGGACGGGCGTTGTCCGTTTTGAACCGATTGGCGGGGTCGGAATTCATCGATCGTTTCGGGCTGCGCGGGCCAGCGCAGGCGATGGCGTACCGCGCCGTCAAGAACGGCGTCGTCCTCGGCGATGCCGCCACCAAACGGTTCAAATCGCTGACCAAGCTCGCCAAGGCCGAGCACTTGCCTGCCGCGCCGACGCGCGAGCTCTTCGATCTCAGCTTCACCGAAGAGCAGGACATGATCCAGGACAGCGCGGCGCGAGTGGCCAAGGAGTACCTCCGCCCCGCCGGAAACGCGGCGTCGGCGTCCGCCAAAACGCCCGACGAGATCCTGGCGCGGATCAACGAGCTCGGTCTGCTGCAGTACGCGATTCCGGAATCGCTCGGCGGCGTCGGCCATGAGCGTGCGCCTGTCACCAGCGTGCTGGTCGCCGAAGCGCTCAGCTACGGAGACATGGGGCTGGCGGTGGCGGGCCTTTCGTCGGTGGGGGTCGTCAACACCCTGGTGCGCTGGGGTACGGCCGAGCAGCAAGCGAAGTACCTGCCCGCCTTCCTCGAGGAGCGTCCCGCGGTTGCCGCGATCGCATGGATGGAGCCGCACGCCCTCGGCGATCCGCTTGCGCTGCGCACCCGCGCACGGCCCGATGGGCCGGACTTCGTGCTCAAAGGCGCCAAGACGATGGTGCCCCTGGCCGAGCGGGCCGAGCTCTTGCTGGTCAGCGCCGAAGTCGACGGTCGCGGGCCGGCGGTCTTTCTGGTCGAGCGGGGAGCACCTGGTCTTAGCACCCGGGTCGATCCCGGGATGGGCGTGCGCGGCGCCTCGCTTGGTCGCATCGATCTCGACGACGTCCGCGTCGACGGGGGAGCGCTCCTCGGCGAAGAACCGTCGGCAGCGATGTACGAAGAGATGGTGGACCTTTCGCGTATCGCTTGGTGCGGACTCGCCGTCGGCACCGCCCAGGCCGTTCTCGACTACGTCATCGAATATTGCAACGACCGCATCGCCTTCGGCGAAGCGATCAGCAATCGTCAAGCGGTGGCGTTCACCATTGCCAACATCGCCATCGAGCTGGAAGGGATGCGCCTCTTGACCCTGCGTGCGGCGAGCCGCGCCGAGCAAGGTCTCCCTTTCCACCGCGAGGCTTATCTGGCGCGCGTGCTCACGGCCCACAAGGCAGTGGAGATCGGCACCAACGGCGTGCAGCTCCTCGGCGGCCACGGGTACATCACCGAGCACCCCGTCGAACGCTGGTACCGCGATCTGGCGGGCGTCGGAATCATGGAAGGCGGCGTGCTCGCCTAGCCGCACCCGGGCACCCAAGACTCAACGACAGACGCAACGAGGAAGAACGATGGCCGTCAATCTCGAGATCCCCCGCCGGTTGGATGCATTCATCGATCAGGCTCACCAAGTCGCGATGCATGTCTTTCGTCCCATCTCGCGCAAGTACGATCTTGCCGAGCACACGTACCCCGTCGAGCTCGACATGCTGGCCTCGGTGATGGACGGGCTCACCGACGGCGGCGCCACGGGCGGCGCCGGCGCCCGCAATCTGCGCACGGTGAAAGCCGACGGCGACAGCAAGAAGGTGCGCAACGGCGGCAGCATGGCCACCGTGCTCGGCTTCACCGAGCTTTGCTGGGGCGACGTGGGGCTCGCCCTCACCATTCCACGCCAGGGGCTCGGCAATGCCGCCATCGCCGCCGTCGCCAACGAAGAGCAGCTGCAGCGCTTCAAAGGGCAATGGGTGGCCATGGCCATCACCGAGCCAGAAGCAGGCTCCGACTCGGCCAACATCCACACCACCGCGCGGCTCGACGGCGATCACTACGTCATCGACGGCGAGAAGATCTTCATCACCGCCGGCCAACGCGCCGATTCCATCGTGGTGTGGGCAACGCTCGACAAGACCGTCGGCCGCGCGGCCATCAAGTCCTTCGTCGTCGAAAAGGGCACGCCGGGGATGGAGCTCGTTCGTCTCGACCACAAGCTCGGCATCCGCGCATCGGATACCGCCACCGTCCGCTTCACCAATTGCCGCGTTCCCAAAGAGAACCTGCTCGGCAGCCCCGAGATCAACGTGCAGCGCGGCTTCGCCGGCGTCATGCAGACATTCGACAACACGCGGCCCCTGGTGGCGGCGATGGCCGTCGGTGTTGCCCGCGCCGCCATCGAAAGGACGCGCGAGCTCCTCGCCGAAGAGGGGATCGCGGCCGACTACAAGCGCTCGTTCTTTCACGCCAAGGCAGCCGAAGCCGAGCTCTATCGACTCGAAGCCGAGCTCGAGGCGGCGCGCCTTCTCACGCTCAAGGCGGCGTGGATGGCCGACAACGGCATGCCCAACTCCAAAGAAGCGTCGATGGCCAAAGCCAAGGCTGGCCGCGTCGGCAACGAGGTCACCCTCCGCTGCGTGGAGCTCTGCGCCGCGGCCGGCTATGGGCAAAACGAGCTGCTCGAGAAGTGGGCACGCGACTCCAAGATCCTCGACATCTTCGAGGGTACGCAGCAAATTCAGCTGCTCATCGTCGCGCGCCGCTTGCTCGGCAAGACATCGGATCAGCTGAAATAGGCGGGCGACGGCGCTTTTCCGGCGCCCTGGTGGGATGGGATCGAAGCGCGTGCTGCCGGTGCGTGTGTTTGGCGGATGTCCGCTTACATTGGCGTCGCGGTGCGGGTCGATGCTCGTCGACGTCAGCCACAATCGCGTATTCGCCACGCGAAGGCGTTGATATCGTGTTCCTTGGCAGCCCGAAGAAGGGGCGGGTTCGTTCTTCGCAAAGCTGCCCCCGGAAAGGGACGATGACCATGCGACATGGAGCTTATTGCTCGGGGCCGATCCTCGTAACGGCTTTTCTTGCGGGCTGCATGGCAGCCACGGTGAGCTGTGGCGGTGACGACAGTTCCAGTGGCGAGGCGGGCGGCGCTTCCGGAAGATCGGGAGCGGACGCTGGCAGCAAGGATGCCTCGTCCGAGGCGAAAGCGGGCTCGGGCGGCAATAGCGGCACGGGCGGCAGCGGTGGTACGGGCGGCATGAGCACCGGCGGCAGCGGTGGTACCGGCGGCGGCAGTGGCACCGGCGGCAACGCGGGCGCTGCTGGCGGCAGTGGCACCGGTGGCAGCGCAGGATCGGGCGGTGCCGATGGCGGCCCGCGCGACATCACTACCGAAGCCAACGGCGGCGCCGCGGGCAGAGGCGGAGCCGCTGGCAGCGCCGGCACGACGGGCACTGGTGGCCAGGCGGGCACGGACGGCGGCATGAACGATGTCAGCGCGGACGAGGGCGGTGGCGGCGCGGCGGGCACCGATGGCGGCGAGGATGCCGACGGAAGCGACAGCGGGCCGGCCCTCGACGCCACGCTCGACGCCAGCAACGATGCTACCGAAACCGGCGCCGACGCCGCGACTGATGGTGGTGATGGTGACGGCGGTTCACTTTGTACACCGGACAACACGCCGTGCTCGAACGGCGGCAGCAACGGCCTCTGCAAATCGCAAGTCTGCGCGGCGTGCACCGACGGCCCCGGCGGGGACGACGCCAACTGCGTGACGGCCTACGCTGGCGCGTACCTGTGTCTGAGCGGCGCCTGCTCCCCCGGCGATTGCCGCGTCAACGGCGATTGCGCGAGCAACCTGAACGGACCCTTGTGCGGCATCGCGCAACCGAACTTCTGCGCCAAATGCACGACCGACGGGCAGTGCCTGGCAGCCAATCCGGCGACGCCCGTTTGCAACACCGGGCCCGGCCTCTGTATCGCCTCGGCGGGAAGTTGCACCGGGCAAGCCGACAATACGCAGTGCTCGATCAACGGCGCCGACGTGTGCTGCGGCTCGGCCTGCACGCCGGGGGAATGTTGTCCCGGATCGCCCGGCAACACGTTCTGCAAAACCAAGCTCGCCAATAACAGCGCAGTTTGCTCGGCGGGTCACCTCTGCACCCTCTGCGACGCGGTGACCGGCTTGACGTTTCTCGTCGATCCGCTCTCCGGCGCCGACGTCGGCGCGACGGGAAGCGGCACGGCGG
>DATHES010000052.1:0-17468 GCA_035318465.1 Polyangiaceae bacterium | reverse complement strand
GCGCTTTCGCGCGGACTTCGCAGGGGGTGTTCGTTGCGCGTCACCGCGCGGTCTTCGTCTTCATTGCGGCAGGCGTGCGACCCACGCCCTGCGTTCGCCGGATGGGATGATGCCTTGGCCCCAGAACAAGCGCCCGTCGCGGGACTCCACCTCCGTCAGGATCGTTCCGCGCAGGTCCGCACCTGCTGCTTGCAGCAGGTCGGCGATCAAGTGAGCCTTGCCGTCAGCGTCCCACATCACGGCGCGCGGCGGATTCCCCGCTGTCATCGCCTCATAGCTGACCCCGACTATCGTCGCGCCGTCGCTGCTCAGTGATGTGACGCCGCTGTAGGTGTCGGAAGCGAGGGGGAGGAGATCGACCGCGCCCGCGGCCTCCGTCCAGCGAAAAACGCGCTCCTCGAAAGCGCTGGTGACGGCGCTACCCACGATGACCGAACCGTCATCGGACATGTGTGTGACGACCCTGGCCGGAGCGATGACCACGCTACCCGAGGCCTCGGTCCAGCGGAACGCAGCATCGGGGCCAGCTCCCAGTGCGAAGCCCGTGACGACGGATCCGTCGCGGCTCATACCCCAGGCTTGGATGCTCGTATATCCGTCGGGCGCGCCCAAGGCGGCGGTCCCGGCCGATTCGGTCCATCGGTACGCGTCCCAGTTGCCGCCCTCTCGAAAGCAATTCCCGGCGATGATCGACCCGTCGCGCGGTGGCGTCGTCGTGATGACACCACAGCTGACAGCACCCGGAAGCCGGGGCAGCGTCACTGTCCCCGTCTGGGGCGTCCAGCGAAAGGCGTCGCTACTCGAATTCGAATCCAAGGAAGATCCAAAGACGACGTCACCTGCCGCGGTCACGCTCGCCGCCTGGTTTTCCACCGCTCCTGGGGCGTGATCGAGTGCGACCAATCCGGTTGGTGGGCTCCACCTGAACGCGGGCGCGTGCGGCAACGACCAAGCATCGCCGACCAGCACCGTGCCGTCCGGTGTGATCGCACGCAGATGCACGCCTGCCCACTCGTTGGGTATCGGCAGCAACTCGAAGCCCGCGACCGGGGTCCAGCGATAGAACATCACGCCCGACGCGTTGACGCACGATCCGAACACGACGGCCGCGTCGGAGCTCACCGCTTCAGCCTCGCAGCCGCCCTCGCGTGGATCGGCCAGCGGTAGGGACGACGGGTAGCCGAGGCTGACCACACCAGTCCCCTCCGTCCAGCGAAAGGCGGCCCTTCCGATCTTCTTTTGCTGGGGCTCGGGAGTAGGGCCATCGAGCACGAATCGCGAGATGCCGACGAAGGTCGAACCGTCCGCGCTCGCGGCGACGATGGCGGTGTCGCGACGGGCACGCGTCAGATCGTCTCCGGGTCTGAAGTCGTGGACCAGAAGCGGCTCCAGCAAGAAGAATATTGCTCGCGGGCCGGCATCACACGCGTCACAGCCCGCTCCGCGGTCGGTGGCCTCTCCGCCGTCGGTGGCCTCTCCGCCGTCGGTGCCCCCTCCACCATCGGCGGTCCCTCCTTCGTTCCCGCGGACGCCCGCCGAGCCGTCAGGAGATGCGGCGCCGGACGAGCCGCATGCGAGCGGGACCAACAGCAGCGCCGGGACGAAGGCCACGATCAAGGAGTGCTGTGAGCTGAGATTCACATTACTGCCCTCCAGGCGCGCAACACCAAAGCTAACACGTGACTCTTGGGGGGCAAACCGCGGCGGGGTCTAAGTTCGGCGGGCGACAAAGGTGACGCCCGCCGCGACCAAGACGTCGCCGGCCGCGCGCCGTGGGCGTTCGTGGACGGCGACGTGCTTACTCAAGGAGCGGGGCAGGTCGCTAGCGCAGTGGCGAGGGCATTGTCCGTTTCGTTGATCTCGAAAAGGACGCCCTGTCCCGTGCCATCGTCGTCGGCGACGACCGTGATGAGTGGCGATCCGGGCAGCGGATTGTTCCAGACCATGTCGACTTGCATGAGGGCTGGTCCGCCATCGCCTCCCACCAGATCGAGCTGCGTGACGCCGATCAGCGTCTGGGAAGCGGAATGATAAAAGGCCACGTTGATCGTCGGGCCGCCGAATGGGCTGTCATTGGCCACGACTGCCGACAACGTGACGGAGCCGTTGCATTGCGCCGACGAGACGAAGACATCCGTGGTCGAGACTTCGGGGAATTCAACAGAGAAGCACGACTCGATGAGCTGCCATGCGTTGGAAGCAGCGGCGTCCACGTCGGGCTGGTAGCCCGCGTCATCGCAGAGGTGCTTGTTCGCGCCCTGCTTGCACTCCCAGAGGTTGCCGCGCACGCTGAGAATACGGTCGCCGGCCTTGTATTTGGCGCCCATTTGCCACGCCGGCGCGTTCGAACAATTTGCGGCCGGCGGATGGCATTGGGCTCCGAGGTCGCCGCTCGTGGACAAGAGCGAGAGGGCAGCAGTGACAAAGACCATGGATATCGAGGTACGCATTTTGGTTTTCTCCCGTGTGTGGGAAAGCCAACACGAAAGGTCCGATCTGTTGCGATTTGGAGTCACCGCGCGACGCGCGGTCCTTGCTGGCCTTCCCCTACGCAGCGATGAGCACAGCTCATGCCAAGGCGACGTATTGCTTGGTGCTTCGTCGATTCGCGATTAACAGCGCGTCCTCGAGTGTGAACTTCGCCGATCGTCCCGGCGTTTTGCATCCACGATCCCCCGTCGCGGCGCATCACGACTCCCGCGGTGCCCGGACGAATTGTCCGAGATCCACACGGCTCGTCCGGCACGCGAGAGCGACGACTTCGAACGCGCCGCCGGTCGAACGTGGCACGTTATCTCGGACGCACCTGCCTCGGAGTGTGCCACTGTGCCATGTGAAAGGTGCCGGTGCTTTGCGATCCGTTAAGGTGCCGGCGGAGTGCAGCTCATCAGAAGCAGGAGCTCGCGACGATGTCCTACGTCGCCCATTTCGCGTCATTTCGCTCCTTACCGGACCTGATGTGGCGAAAATGCCGCGCCTCCGGACGAGAAGACCGGACTGACTTCCTTGTTCGCGTAGGAGGCCTACAGGCACCGCCTGGCAACCGGCTGGAGAAGCTCAAAGGCAAGTTGGCCGCGTTCTGGAGCATTCGGATCAACGATCAATATCGAGTCATCTTCCAGTTCGACGGAAAACTGGCGTCGAAAGTTCGCACTATTGACTACCACCCCTGAAAGGGATGAGCAGCATGCTACCGAAGAACCGACTTCCCACACCCCCGGCGAAGTGCTCGAAGAGGAGTTTCTTACGCCGATGGGTCTGACGCAGACCGCACTCGCCGACCGGATGGGTGTGGCTGTTCAGCAGATCAACCTCATCGTTCGCGGTCGCCGCGCGATCACGCCGGCAACGGCGATCATGCTTTCACGAGCGCTCGATACATCACCCGAGTTCTGGATGAACCTGCAGACCAACTACGACCTTGGACAGGAGCTGCAGCGCGAACGAAAGCGAGCCTGATCGGAAAAGGAGAAGAAACTTCTGAGCGCCGAAATCCCGCCAAATCCAGTGCCCAGGGACGGAATCGAACCGCCGACACGGGGATTTTCAATCCCCTGCTCTACCGACTGAGCTACCTGGGCGACCTGCGGTGGGGGCACCGCAATTGGGCGCGGAGACTGCCGTCCGGGCACTCGAAAGTCAATTGATCAATTGAGGCGGTGCTTCTCGTCGTTCGACTCGCCAAGCTCGGCCGTTTCTACCACCGTGACGTCCGCCGCCTTCGATGCCGCGGGGTTCGTCGGTTCATCGTCCGCCGGCTCGGCGGCCGTCAGGAGGAACGTCAATTTGCCGTCCACGGCGTCGAGTTCGACGGTGCCGCCGTTTTGCAGCTTGCCGAAGAGTAGCTCGTCCCCGAGGGGACGCTTGACCTCGTCGTCGACGAGGCGGTCGAGGGGGCGCGCGCCGAAGTCGGGGTCGTACCCTTTCTGGGCGAGGTATTCGACCGCGCCGTCCAGGAGGCGAATGGTGACGTGGCGCTCGGCGAGCTGCGCTTCGAGCTCTTTGATGAACTTGGCGACGATGCTCTTCATGACCGCAGGATCGAGCGGCGCGAACTGGACGCGCGCGTCGAGACGATTGCGGAACTCGGGGCTGAATAGGTTCTTGAAGGCCTTGTCGTCCTCCCCCACTTTGCCGCGCTCGCCGAAGCCGAGCCGCGTGGCGGCGAGATCGCGCGCGCCGACGTTGCTGGTCATGATCAAAATGACGTGCCGGAAATCGGCCGGTTTGCCGTTGTTGTCGGTCAAGGTGCCGTGGTCCATCACCTGCAAGAGCACGTTGAAGACGTCGGGGTGCGCCTTTTCGATTTCGTCGAGCAGCAGCACGGCGTGAGGCGTCTTGGAGACGGCGTCGGTGAGCAGACCGCCGCGATCGAAACCGACGTACCCGGGCGGCGCGCCGATGAGGCGCGAAACCGTGTGGCGCTCACCGTATTCGCTCATGTCGAAGCGCATGAACTCGATGCCGAGCGCCTTGGCCAGCTGCTTGGCAAGCTCGGTTTTGCCGACGCCGGTCGGCCCGGTGAAAAGGAACGAGCCGATGGGCTTGGTGGGGGACCTGAGGCCCGCGCGCGAAAGCTTGATGGCGCTCGCAATCTGCTGGATGGCGCTCTTCTGTCCGAACACGACGTCGCCGAGTGTCGTCTCGAGATCGCGCAGCTGCAGCTTGTCCGACGACGACACCTGGCGCGGCGGGATCTGCGCCATTTTGGCGACGATCATTTCGATCTCGGGCACGTCGATCTTGGCGCCTTTGCCCTTGGTGAGCTTGGCGGCGGCACCGGCTTCATCGAGCAGATCGATGGCTTTGTCGGGCAGCTTCTTGTCGCGCAGGTAGCGATCGGCGAGCGTCGCGGCGGCTTCGATGGCCCCGGCGGTGTACGTGACGCCGTGGAACTCCTCGTAGCGCGGGAGCAGGCCTTTCAAGATGAGAGCCGTCTCGGCCACGCTCGGTTCCCCCACTTCGATCTTTTGGAACCGACGCGCGAGCGCGCGGTCGCGCTCCATGTGCGAGCGGTACTCCTGGAAGGTGGTCGCGCCGATGCAACGGATCTTGCCGGACGAGAGCGCAGGTTTCAGCAGGTTCGAGGCGTCGAGGGTTCCTCCCGAGGCAGACCCCGCGCCCATCACCGTGTGCAGCTCGTCGATGAAAAGGATGCTCCCCTCGCGTTTTTCCAGGGCATTGACGACGCCTTTGAAGCGCTCTTCGAAATCACCGCGAAACTTGGTGCCGGCGAGGAGCGACCCCATGTCGAGCGCGAAGATGCGCGCCGAGGTCAGCGCCTCGGGCACCTTCTTTTCGTGGATGCGAAGGGCGATGCCCTCCACGATCGCCGTCTTGCCGACGCCGGCGTCCCCGATGAAGAGCGGGTTGTTCTTGCGGCGACGCGCGAGGATCTGGATGGCGCGTTCGACCTCGTTCTCGCGACCGATCAGCGGATCGATGTAACCTTCGGCCGCCTTCTGCCCGAGATCGACGCAGTATGCGGCGAGCGGGTCTTTTGCCGTCCCCTCCCCTTCCTCTTCTTCACCGCCGATGGAAGTACGACGCCCCCCTTCGCCCGCCTCGCCGGCCTTCTCTCCGGCTTTGCTCACGCCGTGGGAAATGTAGTTGACGACGTCGAAGCGGGTGACGCCCGCTTCTTGCAGCGTGTGGGCGGCAACCGAGTCGGCTTCGGCGAAGATGGCGACCAGGATATTGCGCCCTTTCACCTCGTCCTTGCCGGCGGAACGAACGTGGATGGCCGCGCGCTGGACGACCCGCTGAAAGCCGACCGTGGGACTCGGAGCGACGTCGATGCCGTCATTGACGTGGGGGACCTCGTGATCGAGGAAATGGTCGAGTTTTCGTCGCATGGCGTCGACATCGCCGCCGGAGTGCCGGATGACCCGAGCGCAGTCGTTGTCGAAGAGCAGCGCGAACAGCAGATGCTCGATGCTCATGAATTCGTGCCGCCGCCGCTCCGCCTCGCTGGCGGCGAGGCCGAACGCGATCTCGACTTCGGGGCTGACTCGCATGGGCGTCACTCTGGCTCGGCTGTCACTTTGAGAGGCATCATGTGTTTTTTCGCATATTCACAGACCTGCAAGGCCTTGGTCTCGGCAATGTCGCGCGTGAAGACTCCCGCCACCCCGAAGCCTTTATGATGCACGCTCAACATGATGTGCGTTGCCTCGGTGATGGAAAGCTTGAAAAACTTCATGAGAACGTGAACGACGAAGTCCTTGGTTGTGTAATCATCGTTATGAAAAACGACCATGTACCGAGGGGCTTTCTTCAGCCTAGGGACCGTGGCCAGGTCCCCCTGTCGTTCGGGAGTCTTTTGAGGGTCCGCCATGGATCGGCGCGTCAAGACTAGCAAGGCGATAGCGAGACACCAGCCCCGCTGCCAGCGTCGAAACGACGAATTGGTCAATAGGATCGGGGCTCGACGGGCTTCTGGGAGGCGTTCCGGGGGCCACCGGCCGGCTGAGGTGCGACGTTGTTCGTCCTCCGGGGGCGACCCGACAGGAACCGTCCCGACCGACAAAAAGCGGACTTTCGGCAAAGAACGTTTGCAGAAACCTAGGCAGCGCTACACTCGCGCCCCATGACCGAAGCCCTACTACCCATTGCGCCCGGCACGTTACTGGCCGGACGCTACGAGGTGCGGCGGGAGCTTGGGAGGGGCGGTATGGGGATCGTGTACCTCTGCCGGGATACCTGCGGCGACGAGCAAGTCGCTCTCAAGCGCCTGCACCGCAACGATCAGGACATCGACCCGGAAGAACGCTGGTGGTTTCAGCAGGAGGCACGCTGCATGGCCTCGCTCGACCACCCCGTGATCGTGAAGGCGCGGGATTTCGGAATTCTGTCCGATTCTTCGCCTTTCTTGGTCATGAGCGTGGCGCCCGGGCGTTCGCTCCTCTCCTGGCTCGAGGCGCGCGCCATTCCGTGGCCGTGGCCGTACACCGTCCTGCATTCGATGGTCGATCAGATCCTGGCCGGTCTGGCGCACGCGCATGCCCGCGGCGTCATCCACGGTGACCTCAAGCCGACCAATCTCATGCTCGATTTCGACGGTTCGAGCAGCGTGCCGAACGTCTACATCCTGGACCTCGGGCTGGCGTCGCTGGTGCGCGATCCCGTGGACCATCGCCTCAACCAAGGGAAAGGCGCGCCGCGGGTGGTGCGCGCGGGAGCCGGCACACCGGGGTGGATGGCCCCCGAACAGATCCGCCGCGCTGCGCCGCACTACGGTCCTCCGACCGATCTCTATGCGATCGGAAGCATCCTCTATCACCTGCTCTCGGGTCGCGAGCCGTACACGGGGACCATCGAAGAGATCCTCGAAGGGCACAAAAACACGCCCTTGCCCGACTTCGTGCCGCCCGCCAATGCGCCGCCCGAGATCAAGGCCTTCGTGCAGACGCTCCTCGCCAAGCGCCCCTGGCAGCGATTCGAGTACGCCGGCGACGCGCGCCGCGCCTGGGCGCGCCTGGCGCCGCAGGTAGCCACCGAGACGTGGCATTTCAGGTTCGACCCTCAACCGGACACGCCGGAAACCTCGCTCGAAGAAATCACCTCCATCGAAGAGGTGCGCGCCCGGGATACCGAGCGCCTGACGAGCTCAATCCACGCCGAGGAAGCGAACGCGGTGGAAGAAGCGTCGGACTCGGCAACGGCGGTCGGGCTGCTCGGCCTTCGACCGAGTCCGCTCGTAGCGCGCAATGAAGAACGCGCCGATCTCGAAGCCATCGCCCTCGACATGGCAAACCCCGACTTCAAGGGGCAGAAGCTCATTCTTCTTTATGGGGAAGCGGGTGTCGGCAAAAGCCGGCTCGCCGAGTGGCTGTGCGAACAGGTACACGAACGCGCGCTCATGGTCCCCCTGCGCGCGCGCTATCGCCGCATCCCGGCGCCGCTCGACGGTGTTGTCGGCGCGGTCAATTCGCATTTCGGTCTGGAAGGCGCCGATCGCAACCTGGTCGAGAAGACGCTGCTCAATTGCTGGGAGATCGCCGACAACGACGACGATGGCAAGGCGCTCGTCGCGGCCACCGCAGAGTGGCTTCGGCCGACCCCGCCCGGGGAGACGGTGCCACTCGGACCGACGGGCAAACGCTTCTTTTTCGACTCCCCCGCGGTTCGTTACCAGACCATCCTCAAGATCCTGGAGCGGATCGGGCGGAGTCGTCCCATCTTGCTTTGGCTCGACGACCTGCACCTCGGTTCGGAGCGCACGTTCGAGGTGTTGGCCAAGCTGCATGAGGCGCTTCCCAACGTGCGGGTGCTCCTTTTGGCGACGGCGCGCAGCGAAGCGGTCGCCGTCGATTCCGAAGCCCTCAGTCGCCTCGAAACGCTGCGCCATCTCTACGGGGGCAAAGTGATCGAGCTGCGTCCCCTCAGTCCCGCCGATACCGAGCAGCTGCTCTTGTCGTCGCTCCCGCTGGAGCCAGCGGCGGTCGAGCGAGCCACCACGCGCAGCCGCGGCAACCCTCTTTTCGCCTTGCAGCTTCTGCATGCATGGGCGCTCAACGACCATCTTCGCATGTTCAACGGCGTCTACTACGTGCCGTCCCAGTTCCTCGGGGAGCAGGCGGGGTCGACGGCCGAGCTTTGGGACGAGCGCATTTTGGCCATCCCGCCCCATCTGCGCCAAGCCGCGCACGCGGCGGCGGCACTCGGTGGCGACATTCCCGTCGTGTGCCTTCGAGCGCTGCTCGAGTCGCTCGGCTTCCCCGTGGCCACCGCCATCGAAGCCATTCACCACGCCCAGATCCTCATCCCGGCCGGACCCGGGCATCTGCGCTGGCCGCACGCGCTCCTGCACGAGCATCTGCTCTCGTGCCAGCTCGACCGGCCCGACGCCAAACGCGTCTTTCGCAGCGCCGCCGACGCCCTCGCGCTGCACCCCGCCGCCGGCACGCGCCGCGTGGTCAGCCATCGCATCACGAATCTTCTGCGCGCCGGGGACGAGGCCGCGGTCGCCGAGCACGTGCTCGAATTCGTGGAGAGCAATTGGCGCCGCGGTCGCGACGTCGGCGCGACGCTCAACGACCTGAGCCGTCTCGAGGGGCTCGTGGCGGGGCCGGCCAAGGCCGCCTACGCCAGGTGGCGCGCGGAAGCGCTGCGCCACGTGGGAAGATTCGCCGAAGCGCTCGACCTGGCCGAGACGGCACGGCGAACCTTCGCCGCCATGGGCGACTTGCGGAACGAAGCCCACTGCTTGCGGCTGCTCGGGCATATCATGGCGGCCCAATCGGTCTCGGTGGGGCGAGACCACGTCGTGGAAGCGCTCGGCAAATTCGACCTCCTCGCCGACGAGGCGGGGATCGCCGAGTGCGAGCTCGTCCTCGGGGAGATCGATCATCAGCAAGGTGATCACGGCTCGGCCGGCACCTGGCTCGAGCGCGCCGCCATCCACTTCGGCGACCTTCCTGATCCGCTCATCGGTCATGGCCGGTGCTTGCTCCTCCTCGCGCTCACCTACCTCGCCCAAGGGCGTCTCTCGCGCGCGCGCAACTTGCTCGACCAGGCCGCCATCGAGCTTGCCAAGGTCGGCTACCGGCTCGGTCTGGCGGAGTGCGAGATCGCGCTCGGTCACCTCGCCCATCGCAGCGACTCCATGAGCCTCGCCGAGACGCGCGCCACGAGCGCGCTCGCCATGATGAAAGAGCTCCGAAACCCGCGCGGTGAAGCGGCTTGCGAGCGACTCTTGGCGATGATCGCCCTCGACACGGCCGACCTCCGGCGCTCGCGCGATCATGCCCTCTCGGCCTCCTCGCTCTACGCGGAGATGGGCGAGCCCCGCGGCCACGTCGAAGCATCGCTCGTCCTCGCTCAAGTCGCGCTTGCCGCCAATAAGCCCGTCGCGGCCGACTTGATTCGCGCCTGCGAGAGCGTGGGGCTCGCCGAGGCGGAGACACGGCAGCACCTTCTGCTCTCCAAGAGCTGGCTCGCCTTCAGCGAGGGGCGCCGCGAAGACGCTACGACCGATCTCGAAGCTGCTCGGCAATGCTTTCGCGATCCGCGCTGCTCGGGCGACCACACGCGTCAACTCTTGGCGCGCCTCGCCGAGCTCCGCTGGCCGAGGGTGGGGCGCAAGATCATCGACGACTGGCGCACCGACCTCGGCGGCCGCAAACGCGAAACGCCGGCCAAAGATCAGAACGCCGCCGACCAGCACGACGCATAACGCCGGCTCGTCCGAGTATCAGCCGGCGCTGGCCTCGCTGGGGGGCGGCGTCTTCTCCGCGGCCGGCTCGAAGCAGGCGCGGATTTCGGCGGCGCCGAGCGTGTCGCGCTCGAGCAGTTCGGCGACGAGCCGTTCGATCCCGGCGCGGCGCTCGCGCACGATGTCGCACGCGCGCCGAAGCTGACGGCGCACGAGTCGACTCGTCGCTCGCTCGATGCGATCGAGGGTCGCCGGGCTCCTTTGCGCGGGATCGTCGCCCGAGTGAACGGGCCCGAGGGCGCTCATGCCCATCTCGGCGACCATTCGCCGGGCCAATCCGACGGCGCGCTCGATGTCGTCGGATGCGCCGGCCGTCATGGTGTTGAGGATGACCGTCTCGGCAGCGCGTCCGCCGAGGAGCATGGCCATGCGGTCCTCGAGATCCTCGCGGCGGTACATCAAGCGGTCACGCTCGGGAATGGACTGGGTCACGCCGAGTGCGCGGCCGCGCGGCAAAATCGACACTTTGTGAATGGGATCGCCGTGCAGGCAGGCCAAGCCGACCGCGACGTGCCCCGCCTCGTGGACGGCGGTCGCGTAGCGCTCGCCTTCCTCCATGACCAGCGTGCGGCGCTCGTCGCCCATGGTGACGCGATCGCGCGCGCCCTCGATGTGCGCGTCGCTGACGGCATCGGATCCATCGCGCGTCGCCAAGATGGCAGCTTCGTTGAGCAGGCGGGCCAGGTCGGCGCCGGTGTACCCGGCCGTCACGCGGGCGATGCTCGTCAGATCGACGCGCGGCGAAAGGGTGATTTTGCGCGCATGGATGCGGAGGATCTGCTCCCGCCCGCGGGCATCCGGGTGAGCAATGGGGATCTGGCGATCGAAACGGCCGGGACGAAGGAGGGCGGAGTCGAGCACGTCGGGGCGGTTGGTCGACGCGAGCACCACGATGCCGACGTTTTGATCGAACCCGTCCATCTCGATGAGCAGCTGGTTCAACATCTGATCGGCGTCGGCCGAGGCCGAGTCGTCGGAGCGGCCACGGCGCTTGCCGAGCGCGTCGATCTCGTCGATGAAAACGACGCACGGCGCGATCCGCCGAGCCTCGGCGAAGAGCGTGCGCACGCGCGACGCACCGACACCGGCGAACATCTCCTGGAAACTCGCGCCGCCCGCGGAAAGAAAGGGAACGCGCGCTTCGTTGGCCGCGGCACGCGCGAGCAAGGTCTTGCCCGTGCCCGGAGGTCCGGAGAGGAGGATGCCACGTGGTGCTCGGCCGCCGAGACGCCCGAATCGCACCGGATCACGGAGAAACTCGATGGTCTCTTCCAGTCCCTGTTTGGCCTCGTCGACCCCGGCGACATCGGCAAAGGAGACCGCCGTCGAAGGGTCGACCGCTTGCACGTGACGCACGTGCGAAAGCCTTCGCCGGCGGTACACGATCGCAGCGCCGGTCATGAACGACAGAAGGACGAAGAGTGGCAGCAACGCGCCGAGCGCACGCTCGGCCGTGCCGTCGCGAGGTTGAAACACGACGTCGACGCCGCGATCGGCCAGCATCGTCACGATGGCATGCTGCGAGTGCGCGTTGGCAATGACGGCCATCGCGGCCCCGCCGTTCTTCAACTGAAGGACGATCCGATCGCCGTCGACCTCCGCCTTGGCGACTTCGCCGGCGCCACTGCGCGTCACGAGATCGGTGTAGCCGATGGTCTCGACGCGGGCCGCGGGAACCATGGCACGCTTGACCGACCACCCTGCGGCGAGCGTCGCGACCAGAACGGCTCCGACGAGAAGCCACCGCGTGCGCGCCTGCGTGCTAGCTCTGCGAAGTGGATGCGCGGGCGGACTCTGGCTCGGTTGGGTCGAAGGTTCCATTTCCTAACAACCACTCTGTCACGCATGCCTCCTTACGCCAGACCTTTGTCCGAGGTCTTGGCGCCGGTGAGGTGCATGCACGTCCGGCAAAACGCATCCAAAAACGTCCATCGCAGAAATGTTGCCTTCACGAGCGCTTCGCGCGTGCGTGAAGGTGGGCACCTGTCCACCAGGCCCGCATGCACCGCTCGCGACCGCCCGCTTTTCGGCCGGCTCGGGCCCTTTTCGGCTCGCCGGCGCCGCGCGGTGCCAAGCTCAGCTCCTCTGAAAATCGTAGATCGATCCCAGCTGCAGAATGCCCGTCAACTCGTCGAGCGCAGTGAAACTTTCGCGCGCGAGCTTCGGGTCCCGCAGATCGCCCGGCACGAGCCGGTCGCGGTAGTGACGCTTGACCCAGGCGACGAGCTCGTCATCGAGGACGGCGGAGAAGATCATCCGCGCACCGAGCGCCGCCACTTCCGACTCGGAGAGCTGCACGCGAAGGCGCAGGCACGCCGGTCCTCCGCCGTTGTGCATCGATTGACGCAAGTTGAAGTACTCCACGCGCTTGACGGGATTGTTCGATTCGAGCACCCGTTCGAGAAATGCCCGCGCCCGCGGATTCTCGCGCGTCTCCTCCGGGGCGAGGATCATGATCGACCCGTGGTCGAGCGCCACCAGTGCGGAATTGAAAGCGTACGATGCGACCGCGTCGGGAAGCGGCAACTCGTCTTCGGTGGCGACCTCGACGGACAGCGCGCCTCCGAGCAGCGCCCGCAACCGCTGGGTCACCGCCGGGCCGTCGAGAAACGCGATCTCGTGCATCATCAGAAAAGCATCGCAGCTGACGGCAAGCACGTCGGTGTGGAACGCGCCGGCATCGATCCCGCGTGGGTGCTGCTGCGCCAAGACGACGCGGTTCGACGCCAAGAGGTGCCGCCGGGCCAGCGCTTCCGACGCTTCGCGCGTTTGTCGCGCCGGAAAACGCCGCACCGTCGCGGCCTCGCCGAAGCTCACTCGCCCCCAGGCGAACAAGTGCACAGCGGCCTCCGCGGGCGCGGAGAACCGCATGTGGTTGGCGGCTCCTTCGTCGGCGAAGTGTCCAGCGCCAGGAAGCGGCTCATGCACGACGAACCGCCGGCCGTCGGCAAAGAGCCCCTTGAGGACACGGCCGGTGACCTCGGCCTCGATGGCGCGGTGAAAGAGCTCGTGCAGATTGGCCGGCGTGACATGCAGCTTGCCATCGGCGGTGTCGCACGACGGCGCGATCGTCGCCGCGTTGGCGCACCACATCGGTGCCGCGCTCGACACGAGCCGCACCAGGTGCTCCGAGTGCTCCGCGGCGGCCGCGAGGATCTCTTCGTCGCGGCCCACGAAGCCGAGCTTGCGCAGCGTGCCCAAGCTCGGCCGGTCATGCGGCGGAAGCACGCCTTGGCCCACGCCGAGCGAGTGCACGAAGCGCATCTTCTGCAGCCCTTCGAGCGCCGCCATGCGCGGGTTCGCGACCTTGCCCTCGTGCGTCATGCTGGCCACGTTGCCGTGGCTCAGCCCGCCGTAGTTGTGCGTCGGCCCGACGATACCGTCGAAGTTGTACTCGCGATGCCGCGCCTCGCCTGCGCTCGGACTCTGCTCAGTTGCCATCGAGCAATGCCGCCCCGAGCACGCCCGCCGAGTCTCCCATTTCGTGGCGGAGAATCGGTGTCTCGAGCTCGTCGTTGAAGACGTACTTCTTCACGCGCGCCACCCCTTCCGTATAGAACAGATCCAGGTTCGACACGCCTCCACCTAGCACGACTGCCGTCGGGTCGAGGATATCGATCACGTTGGCGAGACCCCGACCGAAGGCGTCCATCGCTTCATCCAGCACGGCCACCGCATCGGCGTCAGCGGGACAGCGTGCGGCGATGGTGGCGAGATCGCGACGCCGTTGGGTGCGCCGCTTGTACTCCTCTTCGATGAACGGCCCCCCGAGGTAGAGCTCGAGACACCCCGTTTGCCCGCAATAACAGAGGGGGCGCGATCCGAGCTCACTCTGCCGCGATCCGACGGCATGATGTCCCCATTCGCCGGCGATGTTCTGAAGGCCGGGCCAGACCTTGCCGCCCACCACGATGCCGCCTCCCACCCCCGACCCCATGATGACGCCGAACACCACGCCGTCGACGAAGGGTCGCCCCGCGCCGAGGCGCGCCTCGGCCAGCGCGAAGCAGTTGGCATCGTTGGCGAAGGCGATCGGACGCCCCACCCGGCCCGCGAGATCGTCGCGAAAGGGACGCCCGTTGAGACAGATGGTGTTCGAGTTTTTGACGAGCCCCGAGCGGCGCACGACCGACCCGGGCATCCCCACGCCGATGGGCGCCTTGGCGACGTCGAGTCCTTCGCTGCGGGCGAGATCGACGATGAGACCGGCGGTGGCCTCCACGATCGCGTCGTACCCCCGCTCGCGGTGCGTTTCCACGCGCTCGCGCCGCACCACGGTGCACGCTCGCCGGTCGAAGACGACGGCCTCGATCTTCGTCCCTCCCAAATCCACCCCGATCGATACACCTTCGTCGGCCATGACCGACCTTATTCCGCGGCCATCGAGGGATACGGAACCGCCGTCGGAGGAGCGAAGCTCTCCTTGATGATGCGCGGTGACGTCCAGCGAAGCAGGTTGAGGGAGCTGCCCGCTTTGTCGTTGGTGCCCGACGCTCGCGCCCCTCCAAACGGTTGTTGTCCCACGACGGCGCCGGTCGGTTTGTCGTTGATGTAGAAGTTGCCGGCGGTATGACGGAGCTTCGCCGAAGCGTGCACGATCGCCGCGCGATCGCGCGCGAAGAAGGCGCCGGTGAGCGCGTACGGCGATGCAGTGTCGCAGAGCTCGAGGGCGCGCTCGTACTCGCCGTCGGAGTAGACCCACGCCGTCAACACCGGACCGAAGATCTCCTCGCACATCAAGCGGTGCTTCGGGTCACTCGTCTCGATGAACGTCGGCTGCACGAAGAAGCCCTCTTCCCCGGAAACGCCGCCCCCCGCGACGATGGTGCACGCCGCGTCGGAACGCGCCTGCTCGATGTACCGTCCGATGCGCTCGAACGCGCGGCGATCGATGACGGCTCCCATGAAGGTGCGGAAATCGGCGACGTCCCCCATGCGGATATCCGCAATCAAGGCGACCACCCGCTCTTTGACCCGCGGGTAGAGCGACGCCGGGATGTACGCCCGCGACGCCGCCGAGCACTTCTGCCCCTGGTACTCGAAGGCGCCGCGCACCAGCGCGACCGCCAGCGCATCGACGTCGGCCGACGGATGCGCGAACACGAAGTCCTTTCCTCCCGTCTCCCCCACCAGCCGCGGAAAGTTACGGTAGCTGAGGAGCCGGTCCCCCACGTGCTTCCACATCCTGGAGAACACTTCCGTGGAACCGGTAAAATGCACGCCGGCGAGATCGCGATGCGACATTACCGCGTCGGCAATCGGCTGCGGCGCGCCGTGGACGAGGTTGATGACGCCCGGAGGGAGCCCCGCCTCGATGAGCAGACGCATGATGTAGTGCGCCGAGAGCGCCGCCGCGTGGGACGCCTTCCAAACGACGGTGTTGCCCATCAGCGCGGGCGCGGTCGGCAGGTTGCCGGCGATGGCCGTGAAGTTGAACGGCGTCACCGCGAACACGAATCCTTCGAGCGGCCGCGGGTCCGCCTGGTTCCACACGCCCACCGCGCTCGCTGGCTGCTCTTCGTGGATGCGCTGGGCGAATGCGACGTTGAAGCGCAAGAAATCGATGAGCTCACACGCCGAGTCGATCTCGGCCTGGTGCGCCGTCTTGCTCTGCCCCAGCATCGTTGCTGCGTTGAGGGTCGGACGGTAACGCGTCGCGAGCAACTCCGCCGCTTTCAGGAAAATCGCGGCCCGCGCCGCAAAAGGCAGGCGCGACCACTCGGGCCATGCGCCGAGCGCCGCGGCGATGGCCTGCTCCGTTTCCTTGGTGCCGCCTTCGTGGCAACGCGCCAAGAGCAGGGCATGCTTGTGAGGCGACCGGACCTCACGCAGAGCCCCCGTCGCGATCTCTTTACCGTCGATCACGATGGGGATGTCGATGGTCTCCGCACTCATCCGGCCGAGCGTTTGCTTGAGGAGGGCCCGCTCCGACGTACCCGGTGCGTACGACAATGTAGGTTCGTTGATCGGCGTCGGTACGGCGACGGAAGTGACGGTCATGCGCGACGTTCTAGCGCGACCATTCGATTGCGGCGCGATGAAAGTGGTCACCTTTTCGTCGCGGGTCACGTGTCAAAGGAGGGGCAAAAGTGCTAGTAGTGAGATCTGCGAGAAGTAGGGCGCGCTTCTTTATCTTCACAGACAGTCTCGGCAGAGCGCTACCTGCGTGGCGCGTCCACCCACTGTCCACTCTCCTCGTATTTGTTCATGAAAAGCGGGGTCGACTCGGGGCATCGTGCCCACGAATCCGAACTATCGCTGGGCAAAGCCCCCTCGGGGTGGAAATATAGGAGAAGGGGTGCGTCTGCCCGAGATGCACCTTCATTAGCTCAAGGAGAGATGCTTTATGGATGCAGCCAATCAAGGCCGTGAGTCGAGCGAGTTCGCGGACTGGATGGACGGTTCTCCGTCCGATCCGGGCGCCACGCCGACCCGCGCCGCGTCGACGAACAGCGGCGCATCCCTTCCTTCGGTCGTGCTAGCAGACGATATCTTCGAGTCCGATACGCGCCCTCGCAACGTTGCGGGCGCACCTCCGTCAGCAAACCCCGGAACCTCGGCGCCGTCGCCCGGGCGCAGCGTTCCGCCTCCTCCTGGGCGAAGGCCTGGTTCCGTGCCGCCTCCTCCTCAAGCGCGCTCCGTTCCGCCCCCGCCCTTCTCGTCACGTGGGGCGCCGTCGTCTCCTTTCTCCCCCGTGCCGCCGCCGCCACCGTCGGTGAGCACGTCGGCACCGCCGATCTCGGCGCTGCCTCTGGTGACGCCCGGCACGTCCGTCCCTCCACCGTCCAGTTCACACTGGGCACCGGCGCACGCGACGCCTGCTTCGACGCTTCCACCGCCGCCCACGAGGGGCCATGGGTCAGGTGCTCCCGCACCGTTCGCACGACCCGGCTCCGCGGGCGCGTTGCCCCTTCCGCCATCGCGCGCACCACTCGGTCCGCCGCCCTCTTTGCGAGGATCGTCCTCGCCGTCACCCGGCATGCCGGTGGTGCCGATGCCCGCGGGCACGCCGACGCCGCCCCCCATGGGGACGTACGGCGACGGTGGCGCCAACGGTACACCCGGCGGAGCCAATCCGTTCTTGTCATCCATCCCGCCGCACGGTGATGGGTCGCAGGCGCCGCGCAGTCTTCTGCCGCCGCCCCCGACGCCACCGCCCGGCCTCGGACGCTCGCTGCCGCCGATCCCCAAGTTCACGCCGCCGACGCAAAAAACGCCGTCGACCGCACCGCCGCTGGCACTCGCTGGAACG
>DATHES010000051.1:0-3913 GCA_035318465.1 Polyangiaceae bacterium | reverse complement strand
GAACCGCCGGAGCCTCCCGTGCCACCGGTGCCCCCCGCGCCGCCTGTTCCGGTGGGGGGGTCCGAATCACCGCAGGCGGCGCTCGTCATGACCGCGACCGCAACCCAACCGATGCAGCACAACCAGCTCTTCATGATGTCTCCTCGCCAAGGGCAAGCATTCGACGGACGACCGGTGGCGCGGCGCGCCCCAAAACCGCCGCGGCCATGATCCGACAGAATGCACTCAGGGGTTGATGTTCGTCCAGCCCGTGTCGTTGTTGACGAGCTTGGTCACCCACTCGAGCATGGTGATGTTGGTGCCGGTCTTGAACGCCGACAAATCGGAGCCGAGGACGGTGTGGGAAGTGCCGCTGACGACATACATCGCGGCCAGGGGGTTACCCATCCAGCGCGATCGCAAGTCGGCGAGAGCCATTGGATATTGCCCGGCGGGGAACGGCGGGGGCAGCAGGGAGTCCCAGTTGGCGCAGTTGTTCAATCCGTAGGCGAGGAACGTCTTGATCACGCCGTCCTCGTCGTAGCTGGTGAAGCCGAATCGTGTCGTCTGGCGCTTCATCGAGGCTTCCAAAAGCGGGATGACGACGTTGCCAGCGGTGAGATCGCACGCGGTGCACGTCGGATGCACGGACCCCGCCCAACCCCAGAGCGTTGCGGTGCGCTGTTGATGGCAGGCGCTGAGCCAAGAAGGTCCGTAAGGGGGACCCGAATCGTCGAGCGCCGTGACCGGCACGCCGAAGGCGTCCTGCGTCGTCATCCAGTTCCACGCCACGCCGAACCCGCCGGCGCTCGATCCGCTGAGCACGATCTGCGTGAGCGGCTTGCCCTTGAATGTGGCCACCAGCTTGCCGAGATACTTGAGGTAGTTCGAATACCCCATGTGCGCGTCACCGTTGAAGCCGGTCATGTTCGTCCCCGTGTGCACGTCGCCGGTGCAATAGGGGATGTACGCCATGTTCCAATCCTTGAAGGGATTGTTGGCCGCCGCGCGGTTGATCACGAACGTCGAACCAGCCATGGCGGCGTTGGGGTCCGTCGCCGCCCAGGTGCGCGGGTTTGCACCGCACGTAAACGCGTTGAAGCAGGCGCCGCCGCCGGCCATGTAGATGATGAGCTTGTCGGAGGCCATGTTGAGGTTGACCGCGAAGCCGGTGGCGGTCTTGTCGCGACAGATCGCGCCCGCCGTCGGCACGGCCTTCCAGGTCATGTCCGGAACGACGATGGGATCGCCGGGAGGGACCACGACGACACCGCCGCCGTCGGCACCGCCGCCATCGGCAGCGCCGCCGCCCGCTCCTGCCGTACCGCCCGTTCCACCGCCGTCGGGCGCGCCACCCGCTGCACCGCCACTACCCGCTGCGCCAGCCGTCCCTCCGGTGCCGGCAGTACCCGCGGTGCCAGCCGTTCCTCCGGTGGCGCCGCCATCCGCTTTGCCGGCGGAACCTCCCGACCCGCTCGTTCCACCCGAGCCAGCAGCTCCGCTGGTTCCCCCGGTGTTACCTCCGGTGCCACCGCCGCCCGATCCAGCAGAGCCGCCCGTACTGCCGCCGGAACCTGCGGTGTTTCCTCCGGAACCTCCGGTGCTGCCGCCCGAGCCACCGGTGCTACCGCCGGTCCCGCCGGTGCTCCCCCCTGCACCGCCCTTGGCCGCACCCAGTCCACTGTCGGTATCGCTACTGCAAGCAGCAACGACCAGCGGCAACACCAAACCAAGCACCGCCGTTGCGCTTTTAGCCCGAAAGCCAACTCTCTGGAGATAAGCCATCATCATGGGCCTGACTCAACCATACGGTAAGTGATGATTCAACAGGAAAACGAACGCTCGTTCGCATTTTGCTTTCTCATGCTCTTTGCGTTCAAGTAAGGCGCGATTCTTCATTCTCGGCGCGCATCGCGCGGTAGCGTCGATGTGCGTGGACGCCGAGCAAAGTTTATGTTTTCTGTCGCCTGGTTCGTGCTCGGGCGATCAAGGGAACGCCCGCGCTGCGGCGTGAATGACGCGCTGTGGACAAGGGGAGCTCAGGGATGAGGGAGTGGAGGGGCGGTCGGGGGAAAGGCATTGACGCAGCACGCGCGAAGGGACGACTGCCCCAATTGGGTGGTACGCCGCGCTCCCTGCGGTCGTCGACCGATGTTCCGCTTCGCTCGAGCTCGGTGCGAGCGAGGGGTGGCCGCTGATGCCCACGCCCTTGTCCGTCCTGCTTCTGGAGGACTCCCCATCGGACGCCGAGCTCCTGCTGCATACGCTGAAGCGCGGCGGATTCGAATCGGACTACGAGATCGTCCATGCCGCCGACGGCATGCGCCAAGCGCTCGACCGGCGCGGGTGGGACATCATCCTTTCCGACTACTCGATGCCTGCCTTCAATGCCCTCAAAGCACTCACTGTGCTGAAAGAATCGGGGCAAGACATCCCCTTCGTCATCATCTCCGGCACCATCGGCGAAGAAAACGCCGTCGAGGCGCTCAAGATGGGCGCCCACGACTTCCTCGTCAAGGGGCGTCTGGCGCGGCTCGTCCATGTCGTCGAGCGCGAGCTGCGCGAGGCGCGCGAACGCGCGGCACGGCGCGAAGCGGAAGAGGCGCTGCGGGAGAGCGAACGCCGCTACCGCCGCATCATCGAGACCACCAACGAGGGCGTGTGGATCGTCGACGCCGATTCCAAGACGACGTTCATGAACCCGCGCATGGCGTCCATGCTCGGCACCGAAGCGACGGCCATGATCGGCGTGTCGATCTTCGACTTCGTTCGTGACGAAGCCACCGTCAAAGCGCTGCAGCAGCACGAGGCGCGCGCCGCGGCCGGTCAGAGCGACATCAAGCTCGATCGCAAGGACGGCAATGTGACGTGGGCGCTCCTCGACACGACGCCGATCCTCGACGGCAGCGGTCAATACGAAGGCGCTCTCGTCATGGCCATGGACGTGAGCAGCCGCAAGCGCTTGGAGGAGCAGCTCCGGCAAGCGCAGAAGATGGAAGCGGTGGGCAGTCTCGCCGGCGGCATTGCCCACGACTTCAACAACCTCTTGTCCGTCATCTTGAGCGGCACGAGCCTCATCTTGGAAGGACTCAAGCCGGGCGATCCCATCATCGTGGAGCTGGAGGAAGTGCGTAAAGCAGGGGAGCGCGCCGGCGCGCTCACGCGCCAACTACTCGCTTTCAGCCGACAGCAGCTGCTCGAGCCGCGCATCCTCGACATGAACCAGATCGTGCTCGGCCTGGATAAGATGTTGCGGCGGTTGATGGGCGAGGACATCGAGCTTTCGCTGCTCCTTTCCCACATGCTCGGGAAGATCCACGCCGATCCCGGTCAGATCGAGCAGATCATCATGAACCTGGTGGTGAATGCGCGCGACGCCATGCCGCAGGGGGGCAAAGTCACCATCGAATCCGGCAATTGCCAGCTCACGCCCGCTTATACGGCGCTCCACCTGGGCGTGACGCCAGGCGACTACGTCATGCTCGCCATTACCGATACCGGTATCGGCATGGAGGCCGAAACGCGCCATCGCATCTTCGAGCCTTTCTTCACCACCAAGGAAAAAGGGAGGGGCACCGGGCTCGGCCTGTCCACGGTGTTCGGCATCGTGCAGCAGAGCGGGGGGCACATCTGGGTCTACAGCGAGCCCGGCAAGGGAACCACGTTCAAGATCTATTTCCCGCGCCGGGACGGACCGGTCGAGCTCGCCATGGTGCCGCCCGCGCCCGTCACCTTGCGCGGCGTGGAGACGATCCTGCTCGTGGAGGACGAAGACCAGGTGCGCGCCATCGCCCGCACCATCCTGCGCCGCTACGGGTACAACGTCCTCGAGGCACAGAACGGGGGGGAGGCGTTTCTCATCTGCGAAAAGTACACCGCCAAGATCCATCTGCTCGTCACCGACGTCGTCATGCCGCGCATGAGCGGACGCCAA
>DATHES010000050.1:0-8320 GCA_035318465.1 Polyangiaceae bacterium | reverse complement strand
GCGCGGAAGCCGACACGAGCGGACAGGGCAATGCCGCCACCAAGAGCGCTGACCGCCATGAGCGTGGTCACGGCGACACGCTCCGAGAGCCCGAGGGTAACCAGGCGGTGCGACGTATGGTCGCGGCCACCTTGAGAGACGGGGCGCCCGCGCAGAATGCGCGTCAGGGTGACGAAGGTGGTGTCGAAAATGGGGACGAGCATCACCAGCACGGGCGCTGTGATGATGATCAAAATGGATCGCGATCGGCCATACGTCTGGTGAAGCGCAAGAATGGCCAGCGAATAGCCAAGAAAGAGGGATCCGCAGTCGCCCATGAAGATGGATGCGGGGTTCCAGTTGAAGGCGAGGAATCCGAGCAATGCACCCGCCAAAGCGGCGCTCGTTCCCGCCAGTGCCAATTGGCCCTGCTGAAGAGCAAAAATGGATAGAAAGAGGGCCACGACGGTCGCAACGCCGGCCGAGAGGCCGTCCATGTTGTCGAGCAGGTTGACGGCGTTGGTGATCCCGATAATCCAAAAAAGGGAGATGGCTTGGTTGACGATGGGGAACGGCGTCCAAGGAAGCGTGGGCCCGAGCGCGACGGTCATGCCGGCGACCAGGAGTTGCCCGGCCAATTTCGCGTACGGCTTCAGCTGGAAAATGTCGTCGACGAGTCCGATGAGAAACATCGCTCCGGCGCCAATCAGAAGTGGCCACTCCCGGAAGTAGGCCATGGCCGGTACGAACGCGAGGAAGATACCGACGCCGCCCGCGAGCGCAGTCGGGCGCCGGTGCCAGCGTTCGGCTCGAGGCTTGGCGACGAAGCCGACACTGCGCGCGACGGCCCGCGTCATGTACGTCGCGGTAAAGCCGAGAGCCACCGTGACGAGAAGGATGGTCAGAATCCAGACCGTGTGGTCCATGGTCCCTAGGATTCGTGTTGACGTTCGAAGGCGATCACATCTCCGATGATCTCATCCAACTTGCGCGTCGGCTCGAATCCGATCAACCGTTTTGCCTTGGTGATGTCCGGCACGCGTCGCATCATGTCTTCGAAGCCCTGCTCGTAGGCTTCGTCGTACGAAATGCGACGAATGGGCGAATCGGCGTTGGCGAGCTTCTTGACCCTTTCGGCCAACCCCGAGATGGGAATCTCCTCGGTGCCGCCGAGGTTGAACACCTCGCCCACGGATTTGTCCTCGGCCGCCAGGGCCTGCACGCCGCGAACGATATCGGTGACGTGGCAGAAGCAGCGCGACTGCTCGCCGCTGCCGAACACCGTGATGGGCTGCCCTGAGAGCGCTTGGCGCACGAAGGTCGGGATGACCATGCCGTACCGGCCCGTCTGGCGGGGGCCGACCGTGTTAAAGAAGCGGACGACCGTCGTCGGCAGCTTGCGCTCCTTCCAATAGGCGAGCGCCAAGAATTCGTCGATGAGCTTGCTGGCTGCGTAGCTCCAGCGCCCCTTGGTCGATGGCCCGAGTACCAGGTCTTGATCCTCGCGAAACGGGATCTGCTGACTCTTGCCGTAGACCTCGGAGGTGCTGGCGACGATGACGCGCCGCCCTTTTTTGGCGGCCGCATTGAGCACGACTTCGGTTCCGTGGACGTTGACTTCGATGGTGCGCACGGGGCTCTCGACAATGAGCTTCACGCCGACCGCCGCGGCCAAGTGAACCACGATGTCGGCGTTGTCGACGAGCTCGGTGAGGACCGGCACGTTGGAAACGGTGTCGACCACCAACCGGAACTTGGAATGGGTGCGAATTGCGGCCAGGTTTCTCGCCGATCCCGTGGACAGGTCATCAATGGCGGTGACCCGGTTGCCTTTTTCGATCAGCGCCTCCGCGAGATGTGATCCGATGAATCCCGCGCCCCCGGTGATAAGCCAGTGCATCCTGCCTCCGTCTATGGACATGTTGCGCCTACCCCGAGAAGCGTTCAGGAAATCCGCTTCTTTTCGAGGAGACTCCTATATAACGCAACGTGGTCCTCGATCAGACGAAAAACGCCAAACCGCCGGCGGGCGTAGGCCTTCCGCGCGATGACCTCCGCTTCAGAAAGGCAGCGCCCTTCCTCGAGCGCTGCGTCGATGGCCCGGCCGAAATCGGCGGGGCGCCGTGAGCGCACGAGCTCGCCCCACCTTCCGCCTTCGAGGACATCCTCGACACCGCCGACCGCGGTGCTGACGGGCGTGCGACCTGCGGCGAGGGCCTCGATGAGGGCCACGGGTGTTCCCTCGTTGCGCGAGGTAAGTGCGACGGCGTCGGTGTCCGCCAGAATGCGATCCAGGTCCGATCGAAAGCCCAGGAAATGAACGCGCCCGTCGAGCCCCAGTTGTGTCGTGCGTTGGCGTAGGCGGGCTTCCTCTTCGCCTCCACCGACAATCAGCAGGTGGGCGTCCTCACGTGCCAGGCGAAACGACTCGAGCAGCAGATCGTGATCCTTGATGGCGGTAAGGCGTCCGATGGAGGCAATGAGCGGAATGTCCTGGTTGAGCCCGAGTTCGCGCCGTAGCTCGCCCCGCAGCGCGGACAGATCGTCGAACTTCGAAAAATCGAAACCCAGCGGCACCACGTGAACTTTGTCCGAAGGAGCCACCCGGTACCTCGTCGCGATGTCGTTATGCTGGCGGGGCGAGAGGGTGATGATGGCATCCGTTACACGGCCGAGCGCCCGTTCGATCGTCAGGAACGTGCGGGTCATGAGTGGACTGAAATATCCATCGAGCACGTGACCGTGAAAGGTGTGGACGACGATAGGGACGCCCAGTGCTCGCGCGGCAAGGCGCCCCAAGGTGCCAGCCTTCGCCGTGTGCGTGTGAACGATGTGTGGACGGAATTCTCGGAGCTCGCGGATAAGGTTCCATAAGGCCAGGGCGTCCGTTGGGCGGATTGCTCGGCCGAGACCAGGCACACGAATCGGCTGAACACTTTCCCGGCGCACCACGTCCGACATCTCATCCTCGCCCGGGGCAACGTCGCCGACGAACAGTCGTGAAACGAACGGCGCCGGGAGTCTCGAAGTGAGGCTACACACGTGAATCGCCGGGCCTCCGATGTTGAGGCGAGCGATGATGCGTGCAACGCGGATTTCGGAGGTTGGGCTCATGACCGCGCGCGGCGCACACGAAAGACCGCGCGACTATATACCGTCTTTTGGCAAGCCCGGACGCTGGGATTCGCTCGCGATGGTCCCCCGTAGATGCGCCGGATCTTGGCGTCGAAAGGGCGCCTCCCCCCATCGCGACGCCCAAGCCTCGGTCTGCCACCACACCATGCGCAGCAAGGCGCCGGCCTGGTCGATCCGGTGGTCCGCTCCCGCCCGCGCCAAGATGCGAAGTGCCAGTGTGCCGCGGGGCTGCATTTCGCGAAGCCACTGGAGCAGCGCGACATAGGGCGTCCGCGGCGGGCGGGGGCCGATCGCATCGCGGACGGTGCGCCAACCCAGGATTTGCCGCTCTCGCACCATCCAGTCGGCGACCACCCATCCGATGGTGGTGGCTCCTGCTTTCCGGAGGTGCTCGACCAATCGCAGCGGATCGAAATCTTGGTGCGATGGCAAGCGCTCGACGTCCTTCACCGCCCATGCGAAAGCGTGCACGAGCTTGTCCTTGAAAACGTTGAGCAGCAGAAGCACCGCATGGTCATCGAAACTCGGCAAGAGGTGCGGAAAGCCGAGCACGTCGCTAGGCGCTGCCCGATCGATCATCGCATCGACCGTCAGCCTGGAGAGCCCGGGAACACTCGGATACCCCTCGATATCGACACAGACCCCCTCGACCACGAAAACGACATTCGCGTAAGCGCGCATGCGCTGGACAACACGCCAGCCTTCGCGTTTCCCGAGTGCAAGCACCCGATCGAAATCACGACGACGGATCTTCAAGTCGACGTCTGTCAGTAGCCTGTCCGCGACATCGGAATAGAGCGTGTGGGCACTGATGATGCCTTTGACGGGAAGGGCAGGGATCTGCGCCTCGTCGAACCGCTCGAGCACCCGGCGAAGAGCACGACCATGGCGCAGTTGCTGCGCCCAAGCGACGACGCGATCCTGCTCGACCGGGATCGGCCGCCCCGATTCCTCTGCGCCGACGGTTTTCACGCGGTTCTCGCAGCGTGCTGCCTGGTAAGGGACATGGAGCGAAGTGTACCCGAGCGCCAAGGTCGTGGCGCCGTTGCCGCAGGCGGCGAAGCCAGTCAGTGGTGCTGCTGGCAGTATAGGGGCTAGTCTTGAAAGATGCCCTTAACGCGCTCTCGAGCCGCGGCTCGTCCTTTTTCTTTGGCCGTATCGTTGTTGCTTCGAACGCTGATCGTCCTCGCCATGCTGGCGGGTATCGGGTGCGATAGCGGCAGTTCACCCAGCGAGGAAACGGTGGACCTTGGACCGTCGGGAGGAAAGTTCGAGACGGCTGGGCTCGTCATCGACGTGCCGCAAGGAGCCGTCGATCATCAGCTCACGATTTCGGTCACGATCGCTGGGCGATCTGCCGATGGCTACGCTGTCCATGGACTCGTCTACCGCTTTACGCCAGAGGGACTTCATTTCGCCAATCCTATTTCCGTCTCCTTTCCGACCGGGATGCTCGGTGAGTCTGTGTTCTGGTCCACGGAGGGCGACGACAGTCGCTTCGAACGGCTCGAAACGACGATCGAACAAGGGCGCGCGACCGCGCGTGTCGCTCACTTCAGCCTCGCCTTCGTCGGCGTCGCGAAGGCGCCGCAGGCGGATGCCGAAGCCGACGGTTCGCGTGGGGTGACCTGCACGGTGAAACGAAGCGTCGTGCCTCCCAAACTGGAGGACCCTTGTACGGACGACGTCACCGTTGAAGAAGACGTGAAGTTTTGGCTGACGACGCATAACAACGATCCCGAAGGCGCGATCACGACGAATTCGAGCGGCATCATTCGGCTCTACAATTTTAGCCAGCTTGCGATCTTTGTGGCGCAGGACGCTGCGCATACGCTCTACCGCGGCTACACCGACGGAGACGCGGACAGCAACAACTTCGGCATTGGGTATCGCTCCGGAACGACTCTCACCTTCACGATGGACGGCTATCGTTACGGTAGCGGAGGATGCGGAGTGGTTCCGCTCATCGCTGTCCAATGCTCGGGAACGACGACCCTTCTGCCGGGGCCGCCTCCCGTCGTGGTCCCCGACGCGGGGGGTGCCCCGATGGACGTTTCGAGCGACGCGGGGCCGCCTGACGCATCAGCTTCCGACGGCGCGACCGATGCGGTCGTGCCACCCGACGACATCGTTGTGCTGGACGCTACCGGTGGCGTCACGTGCACAGTGAAGGAAAGAGACCCAAGCGATCCCTGCAAGCAGGTCCTGACGGTGGAGCAGGACGTCGGCTTTTGGCTGGACTACGTCTTGACCAATCCCACCGATCCCGATCGAGAAAACGGGCTGGCGACGAACTCGCACGGGATTCTTCGCTACTACAACAAGACGGTGCCCCAGCAGATCTTCACGGCAACTGACGCGACGCATACGCTCTATCGGGGCTACGTCGATTCTACCAGCCCTTGGAATTACGGTACGGGGCAGCGCTCGGGCAACGCGCTGACATTCACCATGAACGCGGAACGAGGCGCTCAAACCGGGCCCGGGTGCTCCTCTGCGATTCCGCTCGTCGCCGTCGAGTGCTCAGGGACGACAACCCTCTTGCCCGGCCCGCCACCATGAACTGAGTTCGCAAGGTACTCCGGGCCCGCGATGATCGCCCATGTGCCGGTCCAAGTTACCGATCAGGTCGACCCTGACCGATGACCGGGACTGAATCACCTATCGTCCGGGCTGCATCGCTGCCGGGCAACGTTACCTATGCTGCCGGTCTGTACCCTTATGTCCCGGTCTATCCCGCCCTTAACCCCTCAGATCGCCTTCCCCTGAAGCCTCCACGATTCCCTCGCAATCGTTTCTGCTTCCCGCGAAGCCCGATCGATTCCCTCGCTATCGTTTCTGCTTCACGCGAAGCCCGATCGATTCCCCGACAATCGTTTTTCCTTCACGCGAAGGCTGCGGCAAAGACGCCCAGTGCCGCGACCCTCCGTACGAAGCCCCGCGACGGCTTCTGCAATCGTTTTTGCTTCACGTGAGCCATCGGGACGAACGCGCGCATCGCGCGGGCCTTCAGGCGAAGGCTCGGCGATAGCAACACAATCCCGCGGTCTTCACGGTGAAGCCTCCGGACGGAACGCGCATTCCCAATCGGGCTCTGGCGGGGCCTCGCCACGTCACCGCACGTCGCGCTGCTTCGCGTGGGAACGAATCAAAATCAGCCACGTCGAATTTCGTTCGCACTGCCAGTCGTGTCGAAACTGCGGCATTTCGGTCCCTCAGGGAGGTTCTCGACAGGGAAGGTCCCGATGCGAACAGCCATTCATCATTTATTTGCAATGATGCGTTTCGTATTTTATTTGCGCCGTTCGCAATTCGAATAGAGTGCGCCGATTCGCACGGCGCGGCATCGATGCGCGTCGCCAAAACATAAGGAGAAGTGCCGATGGATCAGCTCACACCTGATGCGGTGGACGTGCCGCGCTTTCGACATGCATACGAGCAGCTCCTCGATGAGATTCGAAAGGTTCCGCCCGCCGACTACATCATCATCAATATCGATATTCCGAGCGCGATCACGACCGTGATGGGCGTGTTGCCCTTTTTCAAGTCCCTGCGCCCGCGGGTCGTGACGGAATTGCCACAATTCGACATTGCGCGCTTCGACAAGATGGAAGCGTACACGTTGGCCCTCGGGCACGCGCACGCGCTCTACTTGGCGGCTTCACAACCGACGGAATCGCTGGAGGCGATCTCCGAGACCGCGACGGACCTGCGCGACGTCCTTTTTGCCGATGCTCATGCGCTGGCCCAGCGCAGGCTCATCGATGGCGAACGGCTCAAGGAGTTGAAGGGCGTCAAAGGCTACCGTCAATTGGCGTTCGATCTCTTCGCGCTGGCCGCGCTGATGCGGGAGGGCTGGGCGACTATCTCCGGCAAGACCGCGATCCAGTTGAAGGAGCTCGTTCAAGCGGAGATGCTCGCCGACAGCATCCTCACGGGCGTCGGGCAGCGGGAGCAGACACCGGCCGTCGCTGCCGAAGCCGCCGAGAATCGCCAGCGCGCCTTCACCCTCTTCGTCTCCGCCTACGACCACGCGCGTCGCGCGGTGGGTTTCTTCCACTGGGACGCGGAGAACGCCGATGACGTCGCGCCCTCCATCTACACGGCGGGCCGATCCGCCCGGCGCAAGCAAATCGACGACGCGTCGCCGGCAGCACCCTTGCCGGCTCCGCAGCCTCTCGCCCCAGCAGCAGCGGCCAAACCGAGCGTGAACGGCGGCCCTGCCAAGGGACCGCCCGCCGTGGGCTTTCCTGACAGCGAGCCTTTCGTGCGCGAGTAGGACGATGTTGGTTACGAGGTGATGTGCCATGGCTCGTCCTTCCTTCCATCTCGGCGGCTGGCGTCCGCTCAACGGATCGAAGGCGTCGCCTTGCCGGCTGCCGGCACATCACCTCGTCACGCACGGCGTCGTGCTCGGCATGACGGGCAGCGGCAAAACGGGCCTCTTGATGGTCCTGGTCGAAGAAGCGCTTCGCGCCGCGGTGCCCGTCCTCGTCATCGACGTCAAAGGGGATCTGCCGAATCTCCTTCTCTCTTTTCCGACGTTCGCCCCCGCCGAGCTTCTGCCTTGGACCGCCGCCGCCGTCCCCGCGACCGATGACCGACCGGCCGAGGTCGTGGCCGCCGAGCTCGCCGACGAGCGCCGGCGCGGTCTTTCGGCTTGGTCGATCGGCGAAGCCGATCTCGCCGCCTTTTCCCAGTCGACCGACGTTCGCGTCGTGACGCCGGGCGCCTCGGCGGGAGAGCTGCTGCACGTCTTATCCTCGCTCGAGCGCCGCTCCGATCGCTGGAAACACGATCCGGAATCGGCGCGTTCTGCCTTGAGCGCCGCCGTCTCGCTCGTGCTTCGTCTCCTCGGTCTCGATCCCGATCCCGCGCGCAGTCGCGAGCACGTCCTTCTCTCTGTGCTGGCCGAGCGACGCCTCGCGGCCGGCGGGCCGGCCGATCTCGGCTCGTTGCTCGGCGATCTCGCACTTCCGCCCATCACGCGCATCGGCGCGCTCGAGCTCGACGCCTTTTTACCGAAGCGCGCCCGCCGCGATCTTTCCGCAGCGCTCAACACGCTGCTCGCCTCGCCGACCTTTTCGAGCTGGCGCGAAGGCGCAACCCTCGACATTGGGGCCTGGATGGCGCCCACCGCCGGTCGCACCCCGGCCGTCATCGTCAGCGTCGCTCACCTCGACGATGAAGAGCGCGCGCTCGTCCT